>JACPCU010000027.1 GCA_016184315.1 Nitrososphaerota archaeon | reverse complement strand
GCGTATCGGGAGAAGCATTTATACTCGGTTGGAAATCATTAGGTTTGTGCAGTCGACTGTTCCAGAAAACAGTAATAGGATTCAAGTAGTTAGAACTGCATGCAGTTTATGCGCTAATTTCTGCGGACTTCTGGTGCACACAAATAATGGGAAGGTTGTTAAGATAGAAGGAGACCCGGAGAACCCCCACAGCCACGGTCATGTTTGCGCTAAAGGTCTGTCTGCTCACCTGAACCTCTATTCTCCTAAGCGGATAACACGACCTCTGCTCAGAGTTAACAGAGAAAAAGGTTTAGACGTCGAACCAGAGTGGAAGGAGATCGGCTGGGAAGAAGCCGTAGATATTCTCACCGAGAAAGTCAGGAAGATCAGGGCTAACCCAAAAGGATTCAAATTCAAAACATATCTGATAAGTTTTGACCTCTGGTCACGCTACTACGGTGCTCTCATGGGCTGGGTTGAGGCCATGCAAGCCTTCTACGGCTCTTTGAGCTCGCCTTGCTTCTGCGGCAACGCTGTGAACCCGCACTCATACTTGAACACAGGAGGCTTCGACACGACTCCTGACGCTGAATACGCGAAATACATTCTCCTGATAGGTGCTCAAGCAGGATCAATAGTCCACTATGACACCATGAACACGGCGAAACGCATCGCTGAAAAGAGACCTGGAAACATCAGAGTTGTCTCCGTGGACCCTGTCTGCAACTTCGCGGCGTCAAAAGCAGAAGAATGGATACCTATCAGACCGGGCACCGACGGAGCCTTCCTACTCGCATTGGTCAACCTCCTAGTCAACGAATACGGGATCTACGATGCTGGGTTTCTGAAGGCCTCTACTAACGCTCCTTATCTCATTGGTGAAGACGGCTTATACATGAGGGACGCGGTGACAGGCAAGCCCCTGATCTGGGACTCAGAGGATGGGACTCCGAAAGCCTTTGATGACCCCACAGTCAACGACTATGCGCTGGAAGGCAGCTACTCGATCGACGGCGTCCCCTGCAGACCAGGGTTCCAACTCATCAAGGACTACGTGAAGAAGTATACGCCAGAGTTTACTTCAGAAGCCACCAGCATACCTGTCGAAACCATAAGGAGAACAGCGAAGGAGATCGGTGAAGCAGCTTGCATAGGCCAGACGATAACCATAGACGGAGTTAAGATGCCTTACAGACCTGTATCTGTAGTCTGGTACCGCGGGCTCAGTGCTCACAGGCATAGCTATCTCGCTGGTATGGCAGCTATGATGCTGCCCACGCTGCTCGGGGCGATCCAGGTTCCCGGGGCCATTAAATCCAATCCTCATGCCTACGAATATGTGACGGAAGACGGGCTGATGGCTGTGAAAATCGATATTGTGAAGTCTTCCCACTGGGGCGGACCCTATCCGCCACGGCCAGTGACCAAACCTTCGCGGCCAGATCTCTTGGAGCTCTTCCCGGTGGCTACGTTTTCCAGAGCCATGGTCATACCTACTCTCCTGCAGCCCTCGAAATTTGGGCTTAACGAAGACATAGTACCCGACCTGATGATTGTTTACAGGAACAATTTTGTCGGCAACAGTTATTCGCCCAGCATGGTGGTTGACGCCATCAAGAAGATTCCTTACTTGGTGTCTGTTACGTCTCAGATGGATGAAACGAGTAGGATGGCTGACCTTGTGCTTCCCGATCTGCATCACTTGGAGAGACTGGCTGAAAGCGTTCCTCTGTACGTGGATGAGCCGGGGCTGTGGTATGCAGCTAAGCCTACTACTAAGCCGCCGTTTGAACCACCTTATGATAAGATAGTTGCAGTTGACCAGATTTTCCTTGAAGTCGCTAAGAGAGCAGGGTTCTTAGATGAGTGTTACAAGGCTCTGAACAAGTTCTGGAGTCTGGAGGGAACAGGCTATGAGCTTGACCCTGACGCTGAGTATAGCTACATGGATCTTATCGACAGGAGGCTCAAGTCTTGGCTCGGCCCGGAGAAGGGGATTGACTGGCTGATGACTGCTGACGGTGGACTGATCTCTAGGTCTCCCAAGATGAACGAGATCTATCGGGCGATGGAAAGGAAGGGCAGGATCCATCTGTACTTTGAATTTATGTTGAGGGCAGGCAAAGAGGTTGATAGGCTGTCCAAGGAGCTGGGCTTGTCGTGGGACACCTCTGACTATCAGCCTGTCCCAGATTGGAAGCCGTGCTCATCGTATCTCAAGAAAGGCGGAGAATACGACCTGTTTGTAACCAACTTCAAGGTTCCTATGCAGATTCATGGGTTCGGCAAATCTAATCCTCTCCTGTTCGATCTGGTGAATCGCCACGGTTTAGACTGCGTGATAATGAATCCTGAGACAGCTGCACGTAAAGGGATCCGTGACGGTGACGCGGTGCTCATAGAAACTGTGCAGGGAAAGAAGGGCAAAGCCGTAGTAAGACTCTCTGAAAGGGTTCACCCTGAAGTCATAGGCACCATTCAGCACAAGGTTGTGCAAGGCGCAGACTTCAACTCTCTGTTAACCTTGGATGAAGAGACCATGGACTTCGTGGGATGCGCAGTGGACTCTTGCTTGCTGGCGAAGGTGGAGAAGGCAGCGCCGTAGCTGGGCTGCACCATTAAACTACTGTATTGGTTGCCGTTGTCTCTACTGCGGCTCGATTACTTTGTAGTTGCTGAGCTCTTTCTTCATCCACGATACGGGATCTTTGCCGTAGTCCTGCATGTAGTCTCCCTGAGTGTTGATGCCTGGCAGAGCGGGCACCCAATGTATCTTGAGGACTTCGTCAGGGTCACCGTATTTGGCTGCGAAGGCTCTTACTTCAGGGTGATCTAGGGCTGTCAGGTGTCCTCGGTCGACGACCTTGATCTTCTCTCCTGATTTCGTGGTTATTTCATAGGTTGGGAATAGGAGGTGCACGTGGATGTGGCCGTAGGGTTTGCCGTTCTTCATGGCCCACGTATCAGTGTCCGCGTAGATCTCGGGGAGGCATGTGCCTACTCCTACATGGATCATGCCTGACCTGTAGCGTTCCCAGAAGGACGCCCATGAGCTTCTCTTGATGAAGTTGGTGGGTCTGAAGGCCTTAGGATGGGTTCCTAGGGCGACTTCCCATAGCCAGAACATTCCTGGGCGGGGGTGACCAGGGTACTGCACGTCCCGTGTCTCCTCCAGTAGTTTTCTCCACTCTTCGCCGTATTTCCCTCCTCCTTCCACTTTCACTGCGACTCCGTCTTTGAAGTGAACTTTGAGGTGGGGGAAGGGTCTGCCGACATGGTTTGTGGTTCCCGCTAGGATTCCGTTGTCGTCGGCCTTGTCTATTAGCGGTTGGACGGGGTGGCAGAACAGGTGGCCCAGTCGGGGCTCCTTGGCGAACCCGTATGAGTCGGGTCGCTCGTAGTATTCTTCCCAAAGGGTGAAGGTTAGGTCTGTGCCCTCGGCGTCGGTGAGATGGACTTTTCCTCCCCTGCCCTTGGTCCAAATCATGTCCCATGTTACTCTGTTGATCAACTCGCTGAGCTCAGCTGGGAAGGTAGTTGTCTCAGAAGCGAAGACTTCTACGCTGGGCCAAGGTATGCCTGCGTGTCTCTTGACTGTTTTAGCTGATGGGCCTCCGTTGCCTTGGATAAGCAGGTCATACTTCATCTGGCCTGCCAGCGCGTAGATCCAGGGCACCAGCATTCTTCTAACGATCTCAGGTTCCGGTCTTCCGGGTCCGCCTATGAAGAAGTTGATCTCATCCATTTCCTCTACTTCGCGGTCTTGGCCGAAGTCTAGTATCATCTGGTCTACTGTGGCGCCCTTCTCCTTCAGAGCCTGAGTTATGTTGGCTACGATTCGGGGTTCAATCAGGTTTTCGGCCGCCATCAGTACGCGGTCGCCGGGCTTGGTGTTCCCGTAGGCGCTGAAGCCGACTTTGTTGCTTTTGTATTCTTTTGCGTTGGCGAGGTATCTAGCGTAATACATCAGCTCTTCGTCACTGGCATCCTTCTTGATCTGAGGGTAACGAGGCTTAGGATAATCCATGGCCATCTGTTACTAGGTTGAAACTATATAATGCTTGGCAGACCCTGTTCAACGGTGTTCAGGGTCATGACGAGGCCTACTTGGGACGAGTACTTCCTCCAGCTTGCTCACAATGTTGCTTCACGCTCTACTTGTGATCGGGGTAGGAGTGGCTGCGTTATCGTGAAGGACAAGCGTATTTTGTGCACGGGTTATGTTGGTTCGCCTCCGGGCTTACCTCACTGCGACGAGGTGGGTCACCTGCTCAGGGAGGTGGTGGATGAGAATGGGAAGACGAGTAAGCATTGCATGCGGACCATCCACGCTGAGCAGAACGCTATCATTCAGGGTGCGCGGTTCGGAATGTCGCTGCAGGGCGCGACTCTTTACTGTAAGATGGAGCCGTGCAGGACTTGCGCGATGAGCATCATCGGCGCCGGTATCAGGAAGGTTGTCTGCGAGAAAAAGTATCACGCAGCTGAGGATACTAGGGACATGTTCGCGAAATGCGGGATCGATCTTGTTGTCTTGAGTGAGGAAGTCGAGGAATATCAAGATATGTGAATTACAGTGTATATGCAATGACCATCATTAGTGACAGTTGATTCGCTTCTGCTTTTGGCCTGCTACCTTGTGTAGCTAGGACTTGGCCTGCGTGGAGGAGACGTTCTGCTCTGGCGCGAAGAGGAATACACATTTCTCGGGGCTGCAAACCTCTTCAGTGATTCCAATTTCGGTGTTGAAGTATCTGGAGAGGAATCCCGCTAGGTATCCTCTGAAGAATGGGCATCCCATTATTCTTGGTTCTCCTCTCCTCTCAAAGCATCCGTTGACGATGATTTTTCCTTTCGCTGATTCCGAGTCGAGGTTCTCGAATGCGATCTCTCCCCAGTTACGCGTCGCCTTAAGAGGGCCGATCGCATCCAGAATTGCTTCTTTTCTTCCGGCTCTCATTAGGATACGATCGTAGTATCTGATTCCAGCAGACTTTCCGGCTTGGAAGATGATTACCTCCGCAGTGTTCTGGCCGAAGACGTCGACGAGGCCGTCCTCTATGTTGCTGAAGGTGTCGAATCTTAATGCGAACAGACTGTTGTCTTCCAACGTCTCCCTTAACTCACGGCCTTGTCCGAGGTTGAAGCTCTTGGAGCGACCATAGCTTTGCATAAACCTACTTACCTCTACATCCGTCGCGCAATAACTGTATGCGGGAGTGATAAGCCTGTTTGTGTCTCGGGGGTGACAGACACCGTTGTCCGGCGTAGGTAAGATGCCTATCACTAGGCGGTCTATATCCGGAAGAGTTTTCCGAGTCCCTGCTGAGGCTCTCTCACGCCTATTGCTCTGAGGCAGGCCCAGATCAAGGCTTGGTTGCCCGTCACCACAGGCTTACCGATGTCATGTTCGATCTGCTCAATGATGTCTAGGGTTCTAATGTTCGGGTTGTTCAGAACTATGGCGTCAATGTCATCGCGGTCAACGCTCCTCATCAAGTTATAGGCTACTGAAGGGGGAGAACCACTTACCAGCTCATGTCTGTTCAGATCAAGGTTTCGCCGGGCCTTGACTTCGAAGCCGTATCCCTGCAGTAGATTCACAAACCCGTCTAGCATTCTAACTTGGTGGAAAGGTGAGGCTGCGGAGACCTTTTTTGCGCCCAGCTTATTCAACGCGTCCACCACTGCGGTGGTCATGGCTATGCCCCGGACGCCGGTGGTCTTGGTTATCCTTTCGTTAAGCATCTTGTCGAAGCCTGGTCCTCCGAAGGCTGTTCCTGATCCGTGGGCGAAGCCGATCACGTTGACCTGAATGGTTTCAGGGGATCCTGCCAGTAGTTTTGACGAGACGTCAAGGTTCTCCAGCATCTTCTTCTCCGCTTCCTCGGTTCCTGTGCCCGCGTAGGGTATACGGGCGAAATGCACTGACACTCCTTCGGGGAGCATCCGGAAAGACTCATTCTCCACCACGCCGTTAGGAGCAGCTACAACTATTCCGATCCTGCCTCTCCAGCCATACATTTTATTTCTCAATGTTGGCGTCAAAACATAAATTATAAAAGTATTGCCGCAGAGCAGCCGCAGATTAGTTTCAATCTACATTTCTCGCTGCAAAGTTCTTGAGTAGTTTTCCAACTTCAGGTTCTTCAATGTTTCAACCACAGATGTGATATGTTGTACCATCGTCAAACGAAATCATAATCAAACCTATATAGAACACACATAGGCCGTAGCAATCGAGCCGCCGTAGCTCAGCGTGGTAGAGCAGACCCATCCAGTTGGGGCTCAACTGGCTGTTAACCAGCTGGTCGACCGTTCAAGTCGGTCCGGCGGCGCCAATTCATTGCTTTTGCTGGTCACTAAAGCCCAGTTGAGACTTCTTTTCTTCTAAAAGTAAGAACAGCAGACTTCTAACTCTCATCGTAACGCGCATGGATTTGCTAGTACATGGAATGTTCTAGGGTTGAATCTTCCTACTCGGATTCAGAGCTCAGGCGGGATGAGGCTGCTATGGCACAAAATCCTTCAGTAGCAGAATGTTGACATCCTTAACTTTTCGTAGCCTTTCATCATTAGTTATGAAGGCCTCAGCATTGTATGCCTTGGCTGTACCAATCTGAAGGGCATCAGGGGATCTAAGCTGGTACTTTGCTCTTAATTCAGCCGCGGCTTCAGCTACATTTCTGTCGACCGCTGCCAGTGTGAGATTAGGAAAGGTCTCCAACACAAATTTGTATTCTTTGACGGCTTGCTCATTCGTTATCGACTTGGGCTTAACAAGTATCTCCATCAGGGTAATCATTGACGTAACAGCTTTGACCTTTCCCCTTTCAACAGCTTCAAAGAGCGTACTCGTCACCGAGGAATATGTCGGATGGAGTTCGAAATGGTAGATAAACGGACTCGTATCTATTCCAACCATACGGTACTTCATCAGACTCTGAGCCATCAGTCCTTTTCTTTCCAAGATTCGCGTTCCTCTTCGAGATATCTCTCTGTTTCAACACCCTTCCATACCTTCTTATGAAGCCCAAGGGCATATTCGGTGTAGCTCTTCGGCTTTGGTTTCATAACAACCCTGTCCAGCTCGACTTCTACTACTAGCTCGTCACCCGGGGATAGACTTAGCTTCTTTCTTGCCTCTTTTGGGATTACAATCTGGTTCTTTCGGCTTAGCTTGACTGTTGTACTCAAGGATATTCATCATATGTTTTCCGGAACACTTTACTTTATGTTTTTCGCTTTACCCACCTAGAACCTGTAAAGTTCCATGCGAGTACGAAACTAGAATCATATTTGATCCGAGTCTGACCGGTGGCGCCAATATGATTCGTATCTGACAATCATCAGTACTTACCAAAAGTCATTAGATAGATATCTAAATTAAACCAGCACTAACGATGATGGATCATCAAAAACTAGATGGTTGCCCGTAGTAGTAACTAAGATATTGACAGAAATCTTTTAAGATACAACTCTAGTCTAGGCGTCGAATGTTCTTTAGACAACTTGTACGGGAGGCATATGGCTGCGCCTCGTACATCATAGGTTCAGAGGAAGGAGGAGTCTGCGCCGTAGTCGACCCCCTAATGGATTCAGAGCGATTCTTCTTCGAGCTTAAGGCTTCCAAGCTCAAGCCTGTCTTGGTGTTGGAGACCCACACCCATGCGGATCATCTTTCAGGAGCAAGAGAGTTCGCTAAGATGACAGGAGCTAAGCTCTACTTGAGCGGGGAAAGCAGGGCCAAGTTCAGCTTCAACCCCATTGAAGATGGCGGCAAGATCGATCTCCATGACGTTACGATTAAGGCGGTCCACACACCGGGTCACACCTACGACCATATGTCCATTCTGATAAATGAGCAGAAGCTGTTGAGCGGAGACACACTGCTGATAGGTGACGTAGGTAGGACCGATTTAGGGGGAAGCTCAGAAGCTCTCTACAGAAGCTTGCACGAAAAGATATTGAAGCTTCCAGATGAGGTAACGGTTCACCCAGCTCACGTTGGAGCCCACCATTATTTGAAGGGCGGAACAAGCTCGACTATCGGCGTCGAAAAGCAAACTAATGCGGCATTGAAAGTGAAGTCCAAGGAAGAGTTTCTGCGATATATGGAGGAGGGTTGGCCGCCTAAGCCTGAAGGCTATGAGGCTATCATCGCGATAAACCTCGGGAAGAAGTCTTTACTCAAAGCCCAATCAGAACTGCTGAAAGTGGGCGGCCACATGGGCGCGAAAAAAACCTAGTATTCAACAGCAGAAAGGCTCATTGAAGGACTTCACCCACTTAGAGAGCGGTTCACCGGTTCCGTCGAGCGTATGTCTACGCTTGTTCTTCGACTCTTGCGCTCGTGAGGTGATAACCTGTTGCTCCATCTGGGAAGGAATCGTTTATTTCAGATATTTGGATGTGCCCAGTCTTGTCTGTTGCTCTAACGGCGAGTCGATATTCTCCTTTTGCCGGTGGGCTCCATTCATATGCCCATAGGATCCATGTGTATTTTGAAAGTGGTTCCTTTAGGATAGCTGGTTCCCATGTTCTGCCGCCGTCTGTACTGACTTCGACCTTGGCTATTCCTCGGTCTCCTGCGAAAGCTATGCCGGCTATCGGTATTCTGCCGTTGGGAATGGTTCTGGGAGAATGCGCGTTTCCGAAGCGCCTTGTAATCTCGTTGTCGCCGGGGAAGACTATGATCGAATGGGTCTGATACTCAGCTGTTCCGCTCCAACCCCGCCTCTGCCAGAAGCCGCTGTAAACGGTGTTTACAACCTCTATTTCCGTTATCCACTTAGCGTTCATCATGCCGTAGATGCCGGGTATGATGGCTCTGAGGGGATACCCGTGATCTCTGGGAAGGGTTTCCCCGTTCATATCGTAGGCTAGAAGGGTGGCTTCTCTGAGCCCCTTTTCCAGTGGTATTGCTACGTCGTAACTGTCCTGGCATCTGAATACAATGAATGTGGCGTCAGGTTTGACGTGGGCTTTGTCCAAGATGGTTTTGAGTGAAACTCCCTTCCACCGAGCAGTGCTGATCAGGTCTCCTCCTATGCTATTGCTGATGCACTCCAGTGTTGCATATTCCTCGACTGCAGGCAAGGATCGCAGGTCATCGTAGCTGAGGGACATGGGATTGTCCACAGAGCCCTTGACGATGAGCTTCCAATTCTTGGCGTCAACTGTAGGCGTGATGATGTTGACATCTACTCTGTAGAAAGCGTCGTTAGATGTTACTTCGGAAGCAACAATAGGTGCTATTCTGGGGTCCGCGAATATGCCTACGCTCTGCGATGGTGACGTCACTGGCTGAGAAGCCGGGTTAGCAGAGGATTTAATTGGCTTAGGAGCTATTGACTGTAACCCCAAGAATAGGGCTATCGCTGCGAATATCCCCACTGAGCCTAATCGAATCAACGATCTCCTTCTCTGATCAATCGTGGTCTCCGCGGTAAGCGGTGTTTCAGAGGAGATGTTGGTTTCAGTTACAAATCTGTTGGACACGTATTGGGCAGCTAAGCCGAAGGCTACGTGGGGAAGCAGGAGATATGCTGCCAGGAATTCGATGGCAACAAGTTGTGTAGTGATTTCTGTGATCCTCGTAAGCAAGACAGCTATTAGCAGAAACACCGTGTAGGCGGAAACAGAGAGCCGAAGAACAGTATTAGACGCCTTCTCACCCAGTCTGACGCGTCCCCCGAGACTAACTACGCCTATGACACCGTAGGCAGCTAGGCTTACTATAGTGGCTCCTGTTAAAGCCAAGTATTTGGCTAGTGATCCCAGAGTTTCGACTGCCTGCGCCTCTAATTCACCGGGGACAAGAGAGAAAAGGGTTTGAGCCGCCAGCTCAGGGACAAACACGCCTCCTGCAAACACTCTAAGCAAAAAAGATAGGGTGAGGGCTATGGCTCCTGCCACAAGCCCTACTATGAAGTTCTTGACGATGGCCACTTTGCGTCCGCTCTAGCTCAGGATGGCCGTAGCTGTTACCACAGCCTTGTCCATCTGCATGTTGGGGAGGTATAGAATAATTATCTTTTCGAAGGCGACGCGAGGGTCTTTGTCGAGTAGCAGCCAATAGAGACCATTACCATTCTCATCGGCTATGAACTCTGATTCAGGGATCTTGCCTGCTATGGGCAATGTTTGCATGGGCTCTGTTCTGGTTACTCCATCAACAATGTAGGCTCCCTTAGACTCTAATCCTTCGGCTCGAAGAGCTACTGCGTACTTGCCTTGAGCAACGGGTGCTACGAGTAGCCATACGTCGTGAGCCATCTGACCCTTCTCAGCATTAAGCCGGACAGGAACTGTCTTAGCGTTGAGCTCTGCTTCCAGCATGGCTTTTCCCTCCTTTGCTTTCGTGGCGTCAGCTTGGACTGCTTTCACCTCCTCTTCAAGCATCTTCTTGCTTTCCACAGCCTTAGCGATGTTTGCTTCGAGCGCGGATACTTCGCTTCCTCGCGCATAGTAGCCTGCTGCTCCCCCTATGACCAGTGCAACTACGGCTGAAGCCATTAAGATGGTCGATGAATTAACCATGTTCCTTCGAAGAAAGACCCGTTTGAAGTAGTGTTAAACCGTTTTTCCAGATCATATCCAAATATCTTCCAAAAAGGTTAATGCCCAAGGAAAGGGAACTAAAGAGAAGTTGGCTCAAGACTCCTACCTCAAGCAGCTCCTAGTATACCTTTTCGCTTTTTCAAGAGGGGCTGAGATGAGGTTCAGGATTGTGACTTCTTTGGCTGAGAAGCCGAGTAACGCTAATCAGCTTGCTAATGATTTGAATGTTGATTACAAAGGTATTCAACACCACATCAATGTCCTCTTGAAGAACAGGCTGATAGAGACACCTCAGCAGGGAGCATATGGCTCGCTATACTTCCTCTCTCCCCTCATGGAGCACCACTTGGATTATGTTAGGGAGATTTGGAAGAGATATGGAAAAAGCCCTAATAAGGGAAGCAGGCAAGACGAGGCATAGCTAATGAGCATCATCATGGACGCCACCCTCATCTTCTCAGGAGTGAACGTCCTTTTACTGGGGGCTCTACTTTACCCCTCGGCAAGGAACGTTCAGAAGACCAGATCATCAATAACCATAGCGCTGATGCTCTTCGTCATAATCTTCCTGCTGGAAACATCAATGTCCATATTCCTGCAATTCAAGATGATGCCTCTTTACCCAGCGGATGTTGAACTGCAGGTGTTGGCGCTTAGTGTTTTGAAGACGCTGAGCTTCGGCATGCTTCTCTGGGTCACATACAAATAGTCCTAAGGTTGATGTCTGACGAGTTTTCCACCTATGTCTGCCAGCTTCTTGTCGAGATCCTCTGTTATCGCAGCAATAGTATCTGTGCATGTGTTATCCGAGGCTCCTCTTACAATAACATCCACTCTCATACCCCTCTCACCATCTATGTCGCCAGCATAGGTCTTCAGAAAAGATCCTCCATGCCTCTTCATAATCTCCTCAACCATGGGACTCAGACCAGCGTAGCCCCTCATCCACACTCTTAGGCTCCTCGCCCTAGTAACGAAGGGAGTACTGTCCCTGATCACTGGTGCAATGGACTCGTCGAACATCTTCATCATCTCCTTCGGAACTCCGGGTAGCACCACTATGCTGCTGCTTGCAGGGATCATCATACCCACTGCTAAGCCCACGGGGTTAGGGATAGGCGTGGCTCCTTCAACTATGCACGCCATCTTCCTCCTCTGAGGTGTAATCTCAGAGTTTATGCCACGTTCCTTGGCCATGACTTCAAACTTCCGCTTCAAAGCCTCCAGAGCGCCGTAATCAACAGTCAGCTTCCTACCCAGTGTTTCTGCGACGGTCTCGGCGGTTATGTCGTCAAAGGTTGGACCTAGGCCGCCAGTTACAATCAGCATCTTGGGATGCCTGTTCAAGGAGTTTAGCAGAACATCGGATATGAGTGGCTTGCTGTCTCCTACCAGCGTTATTCTTGAGACTTGGCCGCCCTCCTCCCAGATTCTGCCTGCAAGCCATGAAGAGTTCGTATCCACGATCCGACCGTAGATCAGTTCGTTGCCTGTGGCTACCAGCTCAACGCTGTATTCCTCGGACTGATTCGAGGCCACGAAGCATTACTGTAGAGAAACAGTGTAATAAACCTGCATTGCCACTATCAGAACCGGCGTCAGCTTTGGAGAAAGATTACTATACTCCTGGCGATGTGGATCAGCTTCTACCGGAGATCAAGAAGCTGTTGGAAGAGGTTTCTGTGAACAAGAGGAAGATGCAGGTGAAGCAAGCTGAGCTGCAATCTACTTCCAGTATGCTGGAGTATGTGAAGGTGAAAAGGGGGTTGGATACTGTTCTTGCAGATTACTGGAGGTCTGTGGAGAATGTTGAATCCTTGGGCTGTGTCTTGAAGAGTGATGAAGACGGCTTGCTGGATTTCCCGGGTCTGAGGAACGGTGAAGAAGTTTGGCTGTGTTGGAGGATGGGCGAGGACAGGGTTAGGTTCTGGCATGGGTTGCATGAAGGATTCATGGGCCGTAAACCTATAGTTCCCGGTGACTTCAAGGAGGAAGATACATCACGTCCTCCATACGGTTTAGTTTAAGGAAACCCTGCATGCGCATTTGACGCATTGTAGGACGGTTGGAGTGCCTTTTTTCACTACGGTGAATTTGGCTGAGCCGCATTTCGGGCAGATGGGGCACTGCCTCTGAGCCATGATGATTCATTTTTGAAGATGCTACATATTTGTTTGCGGTGTCAGGGTTATTCCTGTGGTTGGTTATGCTCAGTATTTGGCGACTTTCTTGATGGCGTTAAGTATCCGTGTCGGCGTAGGCATGTACAGGTTTTCGTGGGCATAGGGGTAGGGTGTGTCGAAGCCTCCGACTCGGGCTATGGGTGCCTCTAGGTATTCTAGGGCTTCCTCAGCTATTAGGGCCGCTATCTCTGCTCCGTAGCCCATGAACTTCGGAGCCTCGTAGACTATGACTGCTCTGCCAGTCTTCTTCACCGATGCTAGGACTGCTTCAAGGTCTAGGGGTACCAGTGTTCTCAGGTCGACTATCTCTGTGCTGATTCCTTCCTGCTGGGCTTTTTCTGATGCTTCTAGAACAGTTGGAATAACTGCACCATAGGCGAAGACTGAGACATCTTTGCCTTCCCGTGCAACCCTGGCCTTACCGATCGGAACAATGTAGTCCTCATCAGGAACCTCGCTTTTCGTCGAGCGGTAAAGCCTCTTAGGCTCCAAGAATACTATTGGATCATCTTCTCTGACAGCTGCTTTCAAGAGGCCTTTTGCGTCGTAGGGATTCGATGGGATGATGACTTTGAGGCCGGGTATGTGGGTGAAGAAGGTTTCAAGGCTCTGAGAATGGTAGGGGCCGCCTTTGGCTCCTCCGCCGTAGGGTGATCTGATGACTATGGGGGCTTTGTATTCGCCTCCGGATCTGTATCTGAGTTTGGATAGTTCTGAGGCTATCTGGTCGAAGGCGGGGTAGATGAAGTCTAGGAACTGGATCTCCGCTATGGGTTTGAATCCGTAGAGGGACAGTCCGATGGAGACGCCGACTATGGAGGATTCGTTGAGGGGGGTGTCGATTACTCTGTTGCCTCCGAACTCGTTGTAGAGGCCTTCGGTTGCTCTGAAGACTCCTCCGTTCTTGCCTATGTCTTCTCCTAGGACTAGGACGTGTTCGTCGCGCTGCATTTCTTCTCTGAGGGCTGTGTTGATGGCTTGGACGAGGGTGAGGGAAGGCAATTAGGAACCACCGAGTTCCTCGGATAGCTGGTGGAGTTGTCTCTGGAGGTTCCATGTTGGTTGGCTGTAGACGTCTTCGAGGAGTGTTCGTGGGTGCGGAGGCGGGATTTTCTCAGAGTGGGCTATGGCTTCCTTTACTTGTTGTTGAGCCCATTCTTGGGCGTTGTTTTCGTCTTCTTTGCCCCATAGTTTTCTGCCTTCAAGGGAGCTGCGCAGTCTGTTTAGCGGGTCTTTGGTCTTCCATTCTTCTAGTTCGCCGTCATCTCTGTAGCGTTTAGGATCGTCGGAGGTGGTGTGGGGGCCCATGCGGTATGTGATTGATTCTATTAGTGTGGGTCCTCCTCCGTTCCGTGCTTTTTCAAGGGCCTTCTTGGTGACGGAGTATACTGCTAGGGCATCGTTTCCGTCTACCTGTATTCCCTCTATTCCGTAGGCTACTGCTTTGACAGCCAAAGATGATGAGGCTGTCTGTCTGCTCACTGGGATGGAGATAGCGTATCCGTTGTTTCTGCAGAAGAACACTGTGGGTGTTTTGAAGACGCCGGCAAAGTTCAGTGCGCTGTGAAAATCGTTGCTTGATGTTCCTCCGTCTCCGAAGTAGGCTATGGTGGCGATCTTGTCTCCCTTCATCTTGGCTCCGAGGGCTACTCCTACTGCGTGGGGCAGCTGGGTGCAGATGGGGCTTGAGGGGGTTACGATGTTTAGGGCTTTGCTTCCCCAGTGGCTGGGCATGGATCTGCCCTTTGTGTTGTCCTCTGAGTTTGCCATGAGGTGCGCGTAGAAGGATTTGAGGCTCATGCCGCGGGTGATGACTATTCCGGGGGCTCGGTAGTCGGTGAAGGCCCAGTCTTCTGGTTTCAAAGCGTAGGCGGATCCGACTTGGGATGCTTCTTCTCCTTGGCAGGGCACGTAGAATCCTATTCGTCCCTGTCTTTGAAGCGTGATTGCTTGTATGTCTGCAGCTCTAACTAGCACCATGAGTGTGTAGATCTTCTTCATTTCTTCCGGTGCAGGGTCGATGGTTTCTCTGACATCCTCGCCGACGATGCGTCCTGTGCTCAGCATTTCTGTATTGAGAATGTTTGGTTTAGCGTAAAAGCCTTGTGACACAGTTAAAGTAAATATACCTGTTATGACATATATGTTGAAGATTTGACAAATATTTCCGATTCCGTTAAGGTAGTCATAGAGCGGGATGGTGCCATAAGGAATGATCTTGCTCGCGGCCTCATCAATATTCGTGCTCTTGCTCGCTATGTCCAGCAAAGGGTTGGGGAAGAAGGGGAGGTGACGTCTCTGGACGCTATTATCAGTGCGATTAGAAGATACCCTGTGCAGGAAAGCGTAGAGGTTCATCAGCGGATCGGGAGGCTCCTGCAGAAGCTTACTATGAGGAACAAGATTGTTGACATTTCGATTATGAATGATCCTGAGATCCCTTCGGCTCTAGGAAAGATTGCTTCGCAGATCGATTACAGCAGAGGTGAGACCTTCAGGATCGTGGCAGGAGTCGAATCGATCAGAGTTGTTGTGGACGAGAAGAACTTGGACAAGCTACACGTAATCCCTAAGAGCAAGGTTCTGAAGGTTGTGCGTAACTTAGCTGAGATCATTGTTTCACTATCAGAGGTGGCCGAGCACACGCCGGGAGTGGTTTCAACGGTAACCACTGAGCTAGCTATGAATGGGATCAACATGATTGAGTTCATGAGCTGTGTGCCCGAGCTGGTCCTTGTTGTAGAGGAGAAGGATGCTCTTAGAAGCTACGATCTGCTTGAGAAGCTGGCTAAAGGCTCATGACACAGTGTGTTCTAACAGGAGAGCTTTAGGCGAAAGCCGAATTCAGATAGATATGTCAAGAAGTTGTTGGAAGTGGCGGCAGCTTCACCGGAGTTCACCTACCGTCCGACCCTCATCTCCTCCATGGCATAGTCGCCTACGTAGACGTGGAAGCGTGGACGCCCCGCCTTAGAGCTGCTCCCTCCCGGACCTCGCTCGATTCGACGGTTGAAAGTCAAAGCCCTCCCTTCGGAAGGCCCGCTTCTTGCGACCACCAACCACGGCGTGGGTTCATCCTCACCTCGAAGGCAAGTGCTTCGGACAGCTGGCTTTACCCAGCGATTACCGGCTCCTGCGTGTAGCCGATTTCAGGACGGGGGACGGCTAGCCCCCCAGCCTTCCCTGCCGCCGAAACTGTGTTCCAGCTATGATCAATATATGCATGCACTTGCGCTGAACATTTTGGCTGTGGCTCTGCCTAGAATGATGGGATGACTTCTTTGGCGAAGAGCTTGATTCGCTGCAGGTATTCTTCGAGAGTGGATGTGCCGAAGAGAAGCTCAAAATGTGTAACACCAGCATCAACATACTCCTGAATACGCTTGATAATGTCGTCAGGAGCACCGATCAGGCTTCTATACCTGAAATCATCCTCATGGATTTGAGCACTGTCCTGCCTCTTGTGGAAGACGCTCTGGCTCTTCAGGAGGGCTTCATACCTATTCTCCGCCTCCTCCCGTGTAGGTGCGATGCTGGTGAAAAGATACGCCATGTACTTGAAATCGTTATCTTTTCGCCCGTATTCCTCAGCCATCTTGGATATGGCTGCTGAGCCCTCTTTGTAGTGCCCCGGTGGTGCAATGGGCACCCATCCGTCTCCTAACTCGGCGACTCTTCTGAGGATGCGGGGTTGGAGGTGGTAGCCGCCTCCTATGAAGATGGGGGGGTGAGGTTTCTGGACTGGTTTCGGGTAGATGTATGCGTCTGAGAAGTTTACGAATCTGCCTTTGAATGACGCTACGGGTTTGGTCCAGATCTCTTTCATGACTCTGATGTATTCGTCTACCATGGCTCCTCTTATTCGGTAGTCTACTCCTAGGATCTCCATCTCCTTCTTGTGATCGACGTTTCCCACGCCTACGCCGACTATGACTCTTCCGTTTGACATGGCGTCGATGGTCGCGATTTGCTTGGCTGCGAGTATGGGGTTCCTCTGGGGGAGAAGCAGTATCATTACTCCGAGCTTCACTTCTCTTGTTACTGCGGAGAGGTAGCTCATAGTGATCAGGGTTTCGTAGATGTTCGGGTCTCCGGGGTCCAAGCCTTCCTCACAGAAGCCGGTGGTCGTATGGTTGAGGTGTTGCTCCATGTCCCGCTCAATGTGATCCCTCATGAACACTGCCTTGAAGCCTAGGGACTCAGCTTGTGTGGCAGCTGTAGCTATTGCGTTGATAGAGGCGAAGCGGCCAGCCGTGGGAAGCTGAGGGCCAAAAACGATCTTAGACATCTAGAACATCTCCTCCGCTTCTCCTGACATTGACGCCTGTTATATGAACGTAGAACCGTTTATTCGCTGGTAGCCTTGTTGGTTATGAGTTTGACTGTTCTGCAGACGGAGTTGGCATCTCTGAACATTCTTCTCCTCCACCTGTATGCTTCTAGCGAGGTCTAAGGCTGTCTTCAGCAGGCTGTATTTTACTCCGGGGTGCTTTGTCTCCATGGAATTGATGAAGTTCCTGATCTCTGATCTTACTCCTTCTTCGCCATGGGGGCACGCGACGCTCTGGAAAGGCAGGTCTTTGAGGAAGGCGTAGAACGCGATTTCAACCTCGTAGGTCTCGGCGAAAGGCTTGATCCTTCTTAACCCGAATTCGCTTTTACCTTCCCACCCGGGGTCAATCCACTTTAACCTTGTAATATCGCCGTTGAATTGGTTGATCAGAAAGGTTTGAAGCAGATCATCCAAGTTATGCGCAGTAGCAACAACGTTGGCTCCTACGAGCCGTGCTCCTACGTCGATGGCTCTCCTCCTCCACACCCCGCAGATAGAGCAGGAGGTGATCTTCATACCGTTACGTTTCTCTAAGGCTTCGTCAAGGGTGTAGCCGTAAAGGTCTCTGAACGACAGAACCTTCAACTCTACGTTGAGGGAAGACGCAAAACTCTCAGTCATTGAAACTGCTTCCTCGCGGTAGTCCTTAATCCCCTCATCCACCGTGACAGCGTAGAGCTTAGATCCGTGGGAACCACATATTTCGCTCA
Source organism: Nitrososphaerota archaeon (assembly GCA_016184315.1). Taxonomy (GTDB): domain Archaea; phylum Thermoproteota; class Nitrososphaeria; order Nitrososphaerales; family JACQRY01; genus JACQRY01. The sequence continues at coordinate 55,627 of JACPCU010000027.1, read as the reverse complement.
AGATCTGTAGCATTGAGAGGCTGTCCTTTCCCCCTGACACTGCTAAAGCAACCTTGTCTCCGTGCCTCAGCATCCTGTACTTCGATATGGTTCTCCTAGTCTTCTCCACAATGGATGATGTGAAACAATCCTTGCAGAGGCGTTCTCCCGAGTAAGTCCTAGTGTAGACTGCTCTTCCTCCACACTTTATGCAGTTTTGCGGTGAACCCAAAGCTAAGACACACTTCGTTACTAGGATTATTAGGTGTTCGCTTTCGCGGTTTTGTTCCATTGATGCGGGAGTAATACATGGAAAAGTATGAGTCATGGTTAGCTGCTATCTTGTCTTAAACTAACGCAGCAAAACCGATATTCGTTTCCTATTCTTTGGCAGTTAATGTTGGGGTTTACTTGAAGTCGATTGCGGATTCTTGTAGGCTGATTTTAGCAGAATTGGAGACAAGATAGTGGTCAGTATTACTGTTCCTACCAGTGCAGCGTAGACATCCTGCCCAATCACTCCAGCGGTAAGACCTAGGCCGCCTATTACAAGTCCTACTTCTCCTCTAGAGGTCATGCCTACCCCGATCTTCCATCCGGATTTTCGGCTTTTCGTCAGAACTGCCGCAGGTAGTCCACAGCCACCCAGTTTGCTTAAGACTGCAATGAGAAACAACGCTGCTAGCAGAATCAGAACCTCGGAAGTAAGACTAGTGAGGTTTAGCGAGGCTCCTATCACAGCGAAAAAGATCGGCGAGAATATCAAGTTGATCTTTTCGATATATTTCCGAATCGTTGTTAGTGTATGTGATCCTGCAAGGGCCATCCCTGCGGCGTATGCACCGACAATCGGTGAGAGGCCCAATACTAGTGCTAGTGATGCGGATCCGAAGCAGGTTACTGTTGCAGCAGCTTCTTCAGTACCTTCCACCCTCCATTTGGGCAGTAATCTCAAGAACCTTGGTACAGTAAAGACCACTCCGACGAGAAGTGTAAACCAGAGTGCAAGTATTGTTGCAAGTTTTATTGCAACTTCAGACAGATGGGGTATCGCACCATTTTCTATTACGGAAACTATAACAGAGAGAACAGCAAGACCGAGGACATCGTCAACTACTGCGGCGTTCACCATGATCTTAGCATCAGGATCATTGAGATGCCCCAGCTCTTCAAGGACTTTTACTGTGATTGCGATGCTAGTGGCTGTTAGAGCTGCTCCAACAATCAGTGCGGCTGGAAAGGGGTATCCTAATGAAAGGGTAAGATAGTATCCGGAAAAGAATGGGATAGCCACACCTAACCCTCCGACGATGAATGATCTCAAGCCAGCTGCTCTAAACTCGGCGAAAGTCATCTCCAGACCTGCAGTAAACAGAATCAGGATAGCGCCAATTTGAGAGAAGACAAGAACAACTTCACTGATCTCAATCAGCTTGTGACCTGAGATGACTATCAGTGAACCCAACGCGTAAGGTCCGAAGACTATTCCCGCAAACAGCTCTCCAAGCACCGCTGGAACCCCGATCCGAGAGAACATTCCTGCAAGAATCTTGGCGAACAATACCAGAAGGCTGACGCTCAGCACTCCGCTTAGCACCAATTCTTCGGATACCATTTAAGACACTCTGGAATTAGCAGGTAAGCACCGTCTAAGGTAACACATTTTAAGGCATAGGTTTACGGGGACTGAATAACAGGAAAAAAAGGGGCATTCAGGTGACTCAGCCAGAACAGGAAAAAACCAAGACAGTGGAACTGCACTTCCCCATCATCATGATTAGGACCAAGAGAGGTCTAAGCCTCCTTGACACAATAGGACGATTCAGGCTCATCAAGCCTCTAAGCTGGTTCCTGCTCTACGCACTGCCCGTCTTCGCAGCAGCAGCATTATTCCTCCTCCTGACCGCCGTCGTGGCAAACTTCTCTAACCCCGTTGTCAGAGAGATTGGAAGAGAGGTCTCACCGAGAGCCTCGCTCCTGATACCTGGACTCAACCCCTTCATCCCCATTGTTTACGGTTGGATAGCCTTGGTAGTCGCCCTCGTAATCCACGAGGGAGCCCACGGGGTTCAAGCAAGAGCCTTAGGTCTACCAGTCAAGTCAGCCGGCTTACTGCTCCTCCTAGGTCTGCCTATAGGCGCCTTCGTAGAAGTCGACGAGAAAGAAATGGAGAAGGTTCCTCTGAAGAGCGCGGGAAGGGTTCTAGCCGCAGGGCCGGGGAGCAACATGGTCATAGCGGCGATAAGCCTAGTGCTATTGATCCTCACGGTTGGCTCAATGACCCCACTGGCTAAGGGAGTTGGTGTGATAGGGGTCTTCGAGGGTTTCCCTGCCTACCAAGCTGGAGTAAAGTCGGGAGACATCATTATCTCCGTCAACAATATTCCGACTCCGAGCATAGAGGACCTAGCTGTGGCGCTGGCTCCGTCGAAGCCGGGAGACAGAGTTGACGTAGGGGTGGTCAGAGGAGGCTCCAAGGAAACCTACCCTATGATCTTGGCGGAGAACCCTGGGAATAAGAGCAGAAGCTTCCTCGGCGTGGAGATAACTCTGTTTGACTTCAGGCTGGAAGCCTACCAGAGAGCGTCAACCATCTTCCCCATGATCTATATGGTTCCGCCCACGATCAGACCCTTCGACATACCCTACTCTGACGTGCTGTACAGCTTTTACACTTCGAGCATCGGCCCGTACTTCTATCCTGTTGCCAACCTGCTCTACTGGATATGGTTCGTAAACTTCAACGTAGGCGTCTTCAACGCTTTACCCATCTACCCGTTGGACGGAGGACAAGTCTTCAGGCGAGCATTGAAAACCGCTTCGAAAGGCCGCCTCAGCGATCAGGCTATCAAGAGAATAACCATAGTAGTCGCTCTAGCCATATTGGTCCTGATTCTGGCTACGCTCCTCGTCCCCTACATCGATCTTCTACCCATCAAGCTGTAGCCTCAATCCTTAATGACCACCTATCACGCCCTCTACCTATGGCCGGTAGGCTAGTATTCACCACTTATCCGGATGAAGAAACTGCTTCGAAGGAAGCTAAGCGTCTCGTAGAGCAGAGAGAAGCAGCCTGCGCAAACATCTTCAAAGTAAGATCCATCTACACTTGGAAAGACAAGATAGAGGAGACCGATGAAAGCATCGTCATATTCAAAACCACAAGCAGAAAAGCGTCGAAACTGATGGGATCTATCTCCTCTAAGCATCCTTACGATGTTCCTGAGCTTATCCAAGTAGCTCCAAGCAAGATTGGCGCAAAATACCTGAAGTGGCTTACAGAATCTACCAAGTAGATACGCTCTTCCACCTCAATGTGACAAAAAGTTCATCACCAACTTGATCCGCACCCAAACCATAAATGATACGGCTCCTGTACATGTTCCGAAGCGTTTGAAAGCAGCAGTTACTGAAAGCAGTAACAGATCCCTGTCCGTTCAGGAGGTTCCTCCTGTTCGAATCCTACCCACAGCACTATGGCGCACTTCTATGATATGCAGACTCCAATCATATGCAGGCGAGCAGCATTAGTCTGGATACAAAACGCGCTCCGAGATCAGACTGTGCAGAATAAATCTCTTAGCTCCGAAAGTCTTAAGTCATACACAGCGTCCTACGATAAGTAGGACATGCCGACAATAAGTGTTAGAATCTCGGAGAAGGAGAAGAAGGAACTGGTTCAATATGGGCGACTCTCCAACTCCATCAGGGAAGCTCTTCGACTCTACCTCAATGTCAAGAAGTCCCAGCGACTTTTACATAATCTCGAAGAGCTTCAACGGAAGAACCCTGTAAAGACTACGACACTGGAGGAAGTTAGACTGATAAAGGAGGACAGAAACCGCTGATAGTTGCTGACAGCAGCTTCATCGCAGAGGGCCTTCTTAAGAGAAAGAATCTACTTGAAGAGAACGAGATTCTCACACCTGCTCTAGCCCTTTACGAGGTAACCAACTCCATCTGGAAGCATCAATATATCCTAAAGGATTTGGAGGACGGTCTACCCTATGTGTCGATACTCTACGGATTGGTAGACTCAGGAGCAATACGAATAGTGCAGCCAGATGAAGAACTTTTGACGCGATCATATGCAATGGCCGCGAGAAATAGGGTATCCATCTATGACGCGATCTTTGTCTCTCTTGCTCTGGAGATCGGTTTGGAATTGAAGACCTTTGACAGGCAGCAGACTAGAATCATGCGGCTTGAGGCTAAACAGAGATGAGCTGAAGATCTTTCCACAGGCTCGAAACAACGCAGGTGGAAGCCTAGAATAGGCAGAAAATGGCTATTCCACCGCTACATTAGCGATAGAAAGTGTGAACGTAGGTGTGAACCTAAACCCCACCGCACGAAGTGCTTGAACAAATCCTGCGGGATAATAGACCGCTTCATAGAAGCTGTTAGAAGAGGCAGTTAGTTACTCATAGAGATAAATCGTTCAATTTCTTGGTCTTTAGTTCACGTATCATTGTGAAATGAGGGTCTTCGGAGAGTATGAGGTTTACTCTCGCCATGATGGCGGTAGCAGCTATTATGCAGTCTCCCCAAGGAACCTTCTCACGATACTTATGGCGGAGTACTCCGGCCTGCTCACTTACCCGAGTATCTAGAACCATGATATCGAGACCTGACTCGGCTACCTCGCAGAATCTTCGTTTTGCTTCTTCACTTCCCACGCGCTTTGCTGCTTGAGCATAGAATTCTGATAAAACTATGGTGGGTAGAAGTCCTCTATTTCCGATCTTCCTACACCTGCGGAGTACCTCTCGCGTTCTGGAATGAACCGTCCCATCGGCTGAGAAATAATGGAGGATAAAGAAGGTTGTATCGAGCACCAGTCGGAATTCGGGCACTCTACCTGAACGCCTCTTCGCGTTCCTTTAAAACATCCTTCAACACCTCTTCAACACGCGCGTACGTTGATAGTTTGCCAGCCGAATCGACAATATCCGGCAGGGGCTTAATCACCAAGCCTTGACCTGCCTCTTCGAACTTTACCGTAACGCCTCCCTCCATCCGATACCTCTTCCGCAAAGTTGACGGAATAGTCACTTGACCTTTCTTCGTAACCTTAGAGTAAGACATTTACTGCATCATACTGTGGGTAACTCTTACGAAGAATTAAGTCTTACGGCAACCCCTCACATTTGGAGAAACTACTACAGGAAAGGGAAGGTTAAAGCACCATTAACACCTCTACCAAGAGAATACATCCACATAAAAGAGTGTTCGGGCCAGAACGAAACTCTTGATTCATCCAAACACGACGCTCCTTCCCGCAACGAAGTCCACCACAACGGACTGGATTTGAAGAGAATCTCACCACTGGTCCAGTTACGAAGGATTGAATGAGTCAAGACTATAATTGTTAACGCGGTGACACCTTTTTGAATGCACCAGAGACAAACCCCAACCATACGTGAACCCCCTAGGCCTACCCGTATAAGAGCACCCTCAAGCGCCACACGGGCACTTCCTCTACCTCTTAGACAGCGTAGCGCAGAAGCGCAACTATGCCCAGAGGCCTGCCTACCCATATCCGTAGAAGAATCAAGCAGGTATGCTTTCCCACCATACTTCTCCACAGTATTCAGCAGCGCAACCAGATCATCCTCCAGAATCCCCAATTCGAACAACCTGTCAGACAAAACAAGCTCCTCAACGGCTCCAGCTTCACCAGCCCTAGACACATCTGGGAACGCCATTGCAACCCTAGTATCCCCCAACGACACTCTTCTCACAGCCTCCTCCAGCACGCTGTGAGCCTTAGCGATGACACTGTCCTCAACGATCTTCCTGAACCCCGATGAACGGACAGTGGCAAACACACCGTCCTCCCCAGTAACATCCACACCGTCGATCAGATGGATGCCTGCAGAGGCCTCCTTCCACCTCTCTCTTACCAGATTAGCAAACTGGTTCTTGACCTGCCCCGGACCCGCCATAAACACCTTGTCACCTTCAACATACACCGTTCTCATGGTTTCCTCAACCTTGTTGAAGAAGCTCTGATAGCTGCCCTTACCCTCCTCATACCTCTTCCCACCAAACCCTGAAGCGATTGTAGTCAACACCTTCAGATGAGTACCCCTCAGCACACCCACACCCGCCTCCCTCGCGTCCAGCGCAGCGATAACGCAGCCAATCGAGACTTCACCCTCACCCACAAGCTTAGACTCCAACACGCCCCACTTCTCCTTCTTCACCGCGAGGCGACGCTCAGGAGTAACAAGAAGAGAATGAAAGGAGCCTTTTGACAACAGGTCAGTTGAAACATCAACGATCTTCCCAGTGACCCTTAGGCTGCCAAAGGTGCTGTCCAGTTTCACCTTCTCCACGATCAAAGTAACCTTGACTTTGACGCGTTCACCTTTGTCGGGCCTTGTGTAGAATCCTTGGCCCTTAACTACTCTAGTGGTTTCGCCGGCAACTATGTCTCCCACGCTTATCAAGCGTCTGAGACGCCAAAGATCGTTAACATCCTCAGGTGTAACCACTACTAGGCCTGACTTGGGGATCAGGCTGTGAATTATCATTACCCTTAGTCTAAGCCGAAGTCTCTGAAGGTATGTATGGTCAGCTGCTCGGGGCGGTTAGTTAGGCTGCCAACCCTATGGCCCACAAGGGTGTTTACTCCGACCTTGCTGCATGCGTCAACAAGCCTCTGAGTCACTATTCCGTCGAAGATCACGTGTCTCATGCTGTCTCCGCCTTCCAACGCAGGTATCAGCTCGCTGACGGGCACCTTCTTGACTTCTTGGAACTCGTTGTTCAAGATGACCGCCTCAAGTGTGCCTCCTATCTGGGGATGAAGCTCCCGAACCTTGTCAGCTATTGCTCCTCCAACCTTGGCTTCAGGGATAACTTCTCTTTTAGCTCCGGGGAGCACTTCTCTCAGTAGATCCAAAATTTCTACCGGAGTCAAGTCTTCGACTTCCCTGCCGTTCGGAGCCCTGACGACCTTGGAGATCCTTGCCACTTGCTCAAGTTCTCTTAGTATGATGTCTCCGCCTCTGTCTCCGTCAAGGAACGCTATGATGTTCTTCTCTCTGGATAACTTGGCTACGGACTCGGGGATCTTGGCTCCCTCCACCGCTACACAGTTCTCTATGCCTGCTCGGAGGAGGTTGATGACGTCAGCCCTCCCCTCGACGAGTATCACCATGTCAGAGGTGTAGATGCCTACTCCTGCTGGAAGCCCTTCTTTTCCGAAGTTGATGAGTTTGCCGCGCTTCTGGGCCTCCATCACATCTTTCAACACTTCTTCTCCCTCGCTGGAGACCTTAGAAGACCAGTCTTTCACAATGGATTTAGCTCTCTCAGCGATGCTCTTCCTCTTCGTCGATCGGACATCTTCTATAGCATCGAGGTGAAACCTTGCGCCGCAAGGTCCTACTTTGTCGACGCTTTCCACAGCTGCAGCTATGAGCGCCGCTGTGGAGATGTCTGTGGACATGGGCAGCAGGACTTCGCCGTGGGTCTTTCCTTCCCTTGAGTCTAGGTTGATCTCTATGCGGCCCAGCTTATAGGACTTCTGAAGCTCGTTGAGATTCATCTCGGGGCCGAAGAGTCCTTCTGTCTGGCCAAATATAGCGCCTATGATGTCTGCTTTCTCTACTACTCCTTCGATATTAAATCGAAGCCTTACCATATACTTTACAATACTGCTTTCGGGCAATTGCGTAATCATCCTACCTGTTTACAGAGTTAAACGTAATTTTAACAGAGTAGAGGGCTGTTTAGCCAGCTTATAAACCTACGGGTATTAATGTCAAGTATTCCTTGAATCTTGCTAGTTCCTCGACGTGTCTTACATGCCCCTTTGTGGCGTGAGCAAGTTCTCTTCTGAAGAAGAGGTCTATGGGCTGCTTCTTTCCTTCCAGTATCAGGGCTGCTTTCTTGGTGAGGGATCTTCCTTCCTGGTCGAGGTCGAAGAGAAGTATGGTTCGACTATGCTTCTCGGCTTTGGCCACAAGTTTCGTGAGGCGGTTTCCGTAGAGAGTGATAAGACTGCCGTTGAAACCTATTGCTCCCAACGCCTTGGCATCTCTGGGTCCTTCAACTACGACAATGGCTCCGTTGCTGCATTCATCATTCAGCTTCTTGACGAAGGATCTGACTGCTTCAACGGTAGCTTGGCTTTCCCTGCGCACCAACCTGAGTAGACAATCCTTCGTTCTATAATTCTGCTTAAAAGGTTTGACCAAGTTTGCTTCTGCTCAAACTTCAGGGCGTGTTCGCCTTACCCACTTTATATAACCCCCCTAGAACAATCCTACGCGAGGACTCGGGGATCTGGCAAGTCCCGATGGTTAAACAGCACCCTATCTTTCACTGTAAAACCGTTGCAACACTTATCTGAAAGAAGAATGACGGGTGCAGACAGTGTTCGGATAAAGGGGAATAAGACCACTTGCAAGCCCAATACGATCTCAGCAAAGGAGAAGCCATAGAGTTCTCCATGAAGAGCGAGCCGTGGATAAAATATAGGCTTGAAGACGGCACCACCCTCTTCGGCAGACTCATCGTAACGAAGATAGTCAAGATGAACGAGTATGACACCAGCGGACAGCCAATCTACGCATGGCTTTCACAGAACCTATTCTCAACCCTATGTCCGAAGACCATGAAAGGAACACCATCCATGCCTCCTCCAACCTCACCAGACCCCAAAGACTTCAACGTCTCGCCAGTAGACTTTGAGCGAGTAGGGCCAGAACAGTGGAACATCTACGAGTTCTCCGACGGAAGCCTACTAAGAATCAAGCTTGAAGTCACAAGCATTCTTAGAACAGACAAGTTCACCTTCGACGGAGACCCCTACTACATCATAAACACCCAGACGGTTTCACGAATCAAGGTTCCCCCCGAGCTGCTCAAGAAGCCAGCGGCCAAGGCAACTACAGAGCAGAAAGACTTCTACCGCTAAAACTATCTGAGAGTGACACTGCTCACAGAAGCAACCGATCTAGCCCTAACAAGTGCTTCAGGAGGCACTGTTCCCTGCAGCACAAGAGTGAGCTTAGGCTCAGGAGTCAAATCAGGGTCATCAGCCAAAGCCTGTCTTACAACTACTCCGTACTCAGCTAGGATAGAAGTCACGACTGAAATGACGCCGGGCTTATGAGGATCAGCAGTAATCACAATAACTTGGTAGCCGAGCTCTTGGGCGACGTCAACAAGACTCGCGCCGCTGGGCTTAAGCTTGCTCAGAATGGTTTTCAGCTGGGCGTCTTGGAGAATCTGCTCAGCGGAGCTCCTTACCACTCTTCTATCCACATTTACAGCTCGCGCGATGGCTGTGTCGCTGATCTCCACGTCACCGAGGTAGAACCTTGCGTCCTCGCTTACTCGTATGCCGAGTTCAACCATCTTCCGCACTATGCTGAGCCTCTCAGGCTGCTTTGCTAGGCGGTCCTTTATCTGAGGCCACAAGGCATGCCGGTATCTGTGCAAGAAGGTATATAAGATTGCGCGGGAGCATAAAACTGACTCAGAATGAAGGTTTCAGAGAGCGTCAAGGAGCACACGGTCTTCCTAAACCCTGACGAGATCCCGACTTCTTGGTACAACATTCTCCCGGATCTGCCTGCGCCTCCAGACCCCTATTTGGATCCAGGGGACATGAAGCCAGTGAACCCTCAGAAGATGCTGAGGCTCTTCGCGCAGGAGCTGGTCATGCAGGAAATTTCAACGGAACGATACATCAAGATCCCCGATGAGGTTCTTGACGCCTATCTGCGCCTTCCGAGGCCCACACCTCTAGTCAGAGCGAAGCGCCTCGAAGCTTTCCTGAAGACACCTGCCCAGATATACTACAAGTGCGAGTATCTGAGCCCTGCCGGCAGCCACAAGCCGAATACGGCTATTGCTCAAGCATACTACAACATGAAGCAGGGCACCGAGAGAGTCGTAACCGAAACAGGTGCAGGCCAATGGGGCTCTTCGCTGGCCATGTCTAGCGCCCTGTTCGGCTTGAAGTGCAGAGTGTACATGGTAAGGATCAGCTACAAGCAGAAGCCCGGCAGAAGGGTCATGATGGAGACTTATGGAGCAGAGGTGCTTCCGTCGCCCAGCAACAACACTAAGTTCGGTAGAAGTCTCGTCGAAAAAGATCCTGAACACCACGGTTCTCTCGGCATAGCTATTACCGAAGCTGTTGAAGACACTTTGACGGATGAGAAGACTAGGTACTGCTTGGGCTCGGTGCTAAACCATGTCTTGACCCATCAGAGCATCGTGGGGCTTGAAGCTAAGAAGCAGTTCGAAATGATCGATGTTTACCCCGACGTGATCTGCGGATGCATCGGAGGAGGCTCCAACTTCGCTGGTTTCGCCTACCCATTCATGACGGATAAGCTGAAGGGCAAGACTAACACAGATTTCGTCGCCTGCGAACCCAGGGCTGTCCCCTCAACCACCAAAGGCATCTACACCTATGACTTCGGCGACTCAGGAGAGATGACGCCGCTCGTTAGAATGTACACTCTGGGCCACAAGTATGCTGCTCCCCCTATCCACTCAGGGGGACTGCGATACCACGGAAAGGCTCCTTCCCTATGCCTGTTGATCAACAAGGGATACATGAGGTCAGTAGCATACCATCAGAACGAAGTATTCGAAGCAGCTAAGACACTTGCTCAGACGGAAGGCTTGATCACTGCTCCCGAAACAGCCCACAACGTGAAGTACGCTATTGATGAGGCACTGAGATGCAAACAGACAGGCGAAAAGAAGGTCATAGCCTTCAACATGTGCGGCCACGGCCTACTCGACCTGCAGGCCTACGACGACTTCCTTAATCACAAGCTTCAAGACTGGGAGCCGACTGAGATCAACGTGCCGACCTACGTAAAGTAAGCAGAGTAAAGCCCCCTCAGCCTTTTAGGCTGGGATGTTCGTCGAAACCAGCGGCAAGCATGAGCCTATCTACGATAGATGAAGTAAGAAGAGCATTCCACACCAGTCTAGATGCTTCTAGAGTGGTGGTTATGCCTGACTACTTCATAGACAGAATCGTCTACGTTCCACCTCTGCCTAAGCTCACAGCTATGTTGAAGGAGAAGATCAAGGCCGGCGGAGGAAGCATCCGCAACATACGTCAAGTAGAGGTAAAGGGTGGAAACGCAGTCAACCTCGCATATGCCCTAGGCAAACTAAGTGTCAAAACTGATCTCATAACTTTGGCCAGAGGCGAGTCCAAGCTTCTCCTTGAAGAAAGCTTCAGGCACCTAAGATCAGTCACCCTGAAGATCATAGAAGGAAACCCGGGCTACACAACCGCTCTAGAATTCACTGAGAAGAACGGTCACGTGAACGTCATGCTCAGCGATATTGGTCACATGGATTCAATAGGGCCAGAGAAACTCGACGCCAAGACAGTAGAAACAGTCTTGTCTGCCTCCGTAATCGCTGTGGTCAACTGGGCTTCAAACCGAAGAGGCACAGAGCTAGCGGAACTCGTCTTCAAGAAGGCTAAGAAGAACGCCGTCAGATTCATAGATCCAGCGGACTTCTCCAACAGAAAAGAGGAATTCACAAGATTCATCAAGAAGGCTTCAGACAAGGGGCTGGTCACCCACCTAAGCATCAACGAAAACGAATCTAGGCTCCTGAGCAGAGAGTTGTCGGTCAACAAGATTCCGTCTGACTACTCGCTGAAAGACGTTTCCGTAACCTGCAAGAAACTTTCTGAAGAACTCCCTATTACAGTGGATCTGCACACTCCTATCGGCTCAGCCTCAGCCCTCGCCGGCGAGGTTCACTATGCCTCTTCTCCGCAGATCAACCAAGTGACCGCTACTGGTGCAGGGGACGTTTGGGACGCAGCTGATCTCTACGGCTATCTCGCCGGTATCAGACCAGATGCTAGGCTTCTTTTAGCAAACATGGCTGCGTCTCTATACGCTTCGAATCCCTCTGCAGAAGCTCCGACTAAAACAGAAGTCTCAGACTTCCTAGAGACACAGAAAGGAAAAACCGAGCAGCCCGATTAAACCCTCTGAAATTCAGAGCAAACTTGAAATTTATATTGTAAGGGGGGTCTAAGCATTCTAAGACAGCGATCTTCACTGGGGCTCTATCGTCGCAGGAGGCTTGCTTGAAACCGCATACGTCACCCAAGTGGCCCCCGGAACCTCGTTCGTAATCCTGTTGCTTATCCGCTCCAACACCTCATACGGAATCCTAGACCAGTCAGCAGTCATCGCGTCAACAGACTCCACAACCCTGACAGTCACAATGTAGCCAACCTTCCTCGCATCACCCAGCACACCCACCGCCTTATCGTCACCAACCACTGCGAAGGCCTGCCAAACCCTCCCATGCAGACCGCTCTTCATCAACTCCTCCTCAACAATACTGCTGGCTTCACGGCAAACACTGATCTTCTCCCCCGTAACCTCGCCCACAATCCTCACAGCCAACCCCGGCCCGGGGAACGGATGCCTCTTCACAATCGTGTCAGGTATCCCAAGTATAGAAGCCACTTTACGCACCTCATCCTTATACAAATCCCTCAAAGGCTCCAGCAGCTTAAACGCCATCCACTCAGGAAGCCCCGCAACATTATGATGCGTCTTAATCCTTGAAGCAGGGCTACCTGTCCCAGCACTCTCAATCACATCAGGATACAGGGTTCCCTGAGCAAGCCACTGAAAAGGACCATACTCCCCAGCAGTCTCCGTGAAAGCCTTAACAAACTCCTCCCCTATGATCATCCTCTTCTCCTCAGGGTCAACAACACCCTTTAGACGACCCAAGAACTGAGCAGCCTTATCAACGTGCAGAAGCCTCATCTTGAAATGATCCCGGAAAGCCTTCAAAACTTCCTGAGCCTCGTTCTTCCGCAGCAACCCATGATCCACGAAGACGCACGTCAACTGGTCTCCAACAGCCCTGTGAACCAGAACAGCAGCCGTTGAAGAGTCCACTCCTCCACTCAAAGCACAAAGAACCTTCTCGCCGCCAACCTGTTTCCTAATCTCCTCCACCTTCCTATCCACAAAAGCCTCCATCCTCCAAGAAGAAGCGCATCCGCAGACATCAAGGAAGTTCCTAAGGATCTCCATGCCACGGGGAGTATGAGCCACCTCCGGGTGAAACTGCACCCCAAAGAGCCTCCTCCCCATATCCCTGATAGCAGCATAAGGAGAATTCGACGTCACTCCAATCGCTTCAAAGCCCTCAGGCAGCTCAACCGCGGCGTCGCCATGGCTCATCCAAACCGTCAGCTGACCGCCAAGACCCTTGAATAAGTCAGAAGGATCCTTAACTTTGAGCTCAGCCTTCCCATACTCCCTCTTAGGGCTCCTGACAACCTCACCGCCAAATAGATGCACCATCAACTGAAGCCCATAGCAGATCCCAAGGACAGGTATACCAAGCTCAAAAACCCCTTTGTCGCACACAGGAGCATTAGCCTCGTACACGCTAGCAGGCCCACCTGAAAGAATGATCCCCTTCGCAGACCTAGCAGCCAACGCCTCAGGAGAAACATCAAACGGAGCCAGCTCAGAGTACACTCCGCACTCCCTGACCCTCCTAGCGATCAGATGAGCATACTGAGCTCCGAAGTCCAGCACAATAACAGTATCCTTCTCCTCTGCATCCAACTCCAAACAGATCCTAGGTTCGAAGAATCAAGACTTCTTCTCAAGCATCCTCGTGAAAGTCCAAGCAACAGAATTAACAATCTCATTCAACCTATTCTTGTCACGGTAATTCTTGATCATCACCTTAGATATCATGCCATTCTCCTCATCCACCTGGCAGTAGATGACCTGATCCTCCCGAATAGATCCTCTGCTAACTTCCTGCTGATCCTTGACCTTCATACCCTCAATGATACGACCCACAAAGAAGGCTTTGAAGGGCGGAGTAGAAGCAGAAAGACGAATATCACTCGCAGGAATAATAGCTGCCTCACCCTCAGAAACATACACATTAGCCAAGATCTTACCGTCGCTGCTCCTCTTAATGGGCCTCACCTCCTTGAACTCTGCAGCAGCTACCTTCTGAGGAGGCTGAGCAGGCTGCGGCGCCGCACGCTCAGGAGGAGATGGCCGCAGCTCGGAAGCAGTCTTGAAGCTGGTTTTCCGGAGAACAGCGTCAACCACGAAAAGGGTTTCCTTGAGCTTATCGATCTCTGACTGCATCTCCGCTATTCTCCCTTCCGCCCACTGCTTGAGCTCAGCGGCGCGCCTGACTTCCTCCTCGGTGAAGCTCATAAGGATCTTCCTTGCAGAGCCATGCGTTTTAAGTTTGACTATACTTTGTTTCCGCGTCGGCTAAATCCTACCCTAAACGATCACGTATCTTGCTACAGGAAACATTAGATATGTTTGCCAAAACGCCCACGCCACCAGCTTACCTACAGAGATGAGCAGATGAACACCGGAGATCCAACAACAGGTTCCACATCGGAGTCTCCGAAGAAGAACCGCGAAGAAAGGAAAAGCCTGCAGAAGATAGCCTTGACATCAATCTTCGCAACCCTCTACGCTATCCTCAGACTTGTCCCTCTCTATCCTCTCCTAGGCGTAGCCGGAGCCACTTTCCCCGCATCTGACATTCTGGCCCCAGTCTACGGCGTAATCCTAGGACCGTATGTAGGCGGCGCAAGCGTGTTACTGGGAACCTTTCTCTCTGTGGCTTTGGGCAGACCTATGATCTTCCTTGGCTTAGATTTTCTACCCGCGGTGTCCAACACTTTGGCAGTAGGTATGCTGATGAAGGGTAGAAGGATACTGGTGCTAGCCTTCAACATGATTGTGTTGGTGCTCTACACCATAAGCCCCTTTACCCTAACCTTCGTCAGGGTTCCCTTTGTCTCCTCTGATCTGCTACTCCCGTTTTCATGGCTTCACGCAGCGGGGATAGCTGTGCTGGCTTCGCCTCTGGGAGCAAAAGCGTCTAAATGGGTTCAGGAAGGCTCAGCCCAGAGCCTTGTGAAAGGACTGTTCATCTTTTCACTGATAGGCACTTTGCTCCAGCATTTGGTCGGCGGACTTGTCTTCGAATGGGTCTACGGAGTGGTGTCGAGGACTATGGATGCTGCAGCATTCGCTTTGAGGTGGCAGGTGATCTTCTGGCTCTACCCAATAGAGAGACTGGCTACTGCATTAGCAGCTATGGTTGTGGGTGCAAGCCTGATCAAGGCGCTGAGGCGTATGCGCCGAATCCCGCTTTAGCGAAGCTTCTTCTTGACCTCAGCTGCGATAGCCTCGGCCATCTCGGGGGTCTTAGCGTTTCCACCCAAGTCGTATGTGACCCGCTCGCCTTCAGCTATGATCTTGAAGGTTGCGTCGAAGATAGCCTTAGCCTCCTTCTTCTCCCCCGCGTATTCGAGCATCCATGCTCCTGACAGGATCGTCGCCGTGGGGTTCACCTTGTTCTGACCCTTATACTTCGGGGTGCTCCCATGGGCAGGCTCGAACATCGCGTAATTGTCGCCCAAGTTGGCTGAATATATGCACCCTATGCTTCCCACAAGACCCGAAGCCTCCTCGGATAAGACATCCATGAACAAGTTAGTACTCAACACAATGTTCTGGTCGAAGCGCTGCGGGTTCTTAACCAACTGTTGAGCAAAGTTGTCAATAAAGTAGTCTTCAAGTTCGATCTTAGGATGCCTCTTAGCAGCCGCCCTCACACCGTCCATGAACAAGCCATCAGTAATCTTCAGGATGTTGCCCTTCCCGATGGCGACAACCTTCTTCCACCCCTTGTCCTCAGCCAGCTTAAACGCATACTCAGCTGCACGCTCACTACCCGTCTTAGTGATCTTCCTTATAGCTATAGCCACATCATCAGTCAACCGGTACTCGATGCCGCTGTAAAGACCCTCCGTAGCCTCCCTCACACAGACAAAATCCACGTCACCCAGAGGACCCTTCATATTCGGCAGAGTCTTAATCGGCCTAACATTAGCATAGAGACCGAACTTCTGCCTAATGCTCACCGCGACGCTCCTAGGCGTGCCAGGTATAGGAAGCGTCGTAGTAGGACCCTTGTAACACGCAATAGAGTTCTCCAACAGCTTCCAAGTTTCCGGCGGAATAAAGGAGTCTCCTCCATTCTTCTCCCACCACTCCATTCCAGCGTCACACGGAACAAGCTTCAGACGTGTACCAGCAGCCTCTAGAACCGTAAGCATAGCGTCAACAAGCTCCGGGCCGGTTCCGTCTCCCCTGATCAATGCAACCTGCTTAACCAAAGTAATCTCGAAGAGCGGTCTTTCAGGGCTCTTAGTTAAGTTTTACGAGACAGCGTTTTTAACTAAGCTTCCACGCTAAGATATTGGGGCACGAGTCGGAAGGGCGGGTCTCGGGGCTACTCCTGAGGAAACTCCTCTCTCCGGGCGGAGGCGTGGCGCCGAGAGGCGTGGCGGGAGACCGCTGGCAACAAAACAGAAACGATATCCTAACCGGGGTGCACAGTGATGGGGCAACTCTGAGGTTTCCGGTGTGGGAGTGAAACGGTTGACCCGCGCGGAGCAAGGCCAAACAGGGGCCTGTGAATTTCTGCCTGAGGTCCGGGTAGGCCGCATAGCGAAATCCCGCTTAGAACAGAAGGAGGGTTACGGCCGACACGTGCCTCCTTCCTTCTTGGGTTGGTATGGAGACGCGTACGTAATGTGCGAGCTTGGTATGCGGAAAGTTTTCTGCTACGGTTTGGCGGTTTCACGCTTGCACAGAAGGCAGGGCTCTGCTCCTTCGCCTGATTCGCAGCTCGGCCTTAAGACAGATGTGGTTTCTTAGCTATGGTAGTGTTTATGAGTGTATGGACACCATTCAGGTAGACTTGCGCCTTCTCCCCCCATCATTTCTTTCACGGCCTTTTCTAACTGTCACTGGATTGTCGTATTTCCCATCAAATTCTTCTCCGTGAGTTATGTTGCAGTCGTTGAGGACTAGGTTGAACAAGGGGACTAGGGTTGAACCCCATCTTTGAGCTACAAGACACAAATAGGTTGAATACGGTTGGACGCGGTAGGCTTAGGGATGGTATTTGCCCTCCAAGTACACGCCGAATACGCATCCAACTGGCATGGCTAGGTTCGACACTCTTCTCGGCGGAGGAATACCCGATATGAGCATCGTCGTAGTTCACGGCTCATCAGCGTCAGGCAGCAGAACCCTCGTTCAGCAAATCCTCTACAACCGAGCAGTTTCAGGGGGCAAAATCGGGTATCTTACAGTGGAGAGAAGTTCAAAGGATGTTGAGGAGGACATGGCTGTCCACGGCTGGACCTTGGAACCCTTGGTGCAGGATGGCCGTTGGGTCTTCGGGGATCTCTACAGTCTCAGGCATCGTGGCACGCAGACAAAGCCCGGGTCACAAATGCCCACTCAGCAAGCATTCTCAGTCCTAGATCGTCTTCACTCAGACGCACTTAAAATGATGGCTGAGGGCAGATGGATTATTCTAGACTCCTTGTCAAGTGTCTACTTCATGCACGACTTGAAGGACATAGCGTACTTCATCGAGGTTCTAACTATGGCCACCCGAGTCTACGGTGGCATCCACTTTGTCGTGTCTATTTCGGGAATATACGACCTTGACGCTCTGCCTATTTTGACAAACCTTGTGGACGGAGTCATTGAGTTCAAGCTGGATGAGGCACCGTCGCAGAGAATGGTTCCGGACGGTGTTCTGAGGGTCACCAAGATGAGAAGGCTGCCTCCTGCGATTCGGAACCTGGGTTACACTATCTCTGCAGACGGGTTCTCAGTGTGACACCAACACAGCAGCCACAAAACAAATCCTGCGACATGAACCAGCTTGCAACCAAAGAAACAAGGTATTCTTCTCCCACGGCTTCAATACAATACCGTATATGAGTAATTCAGGATGTATAGGTTGGTTCTGATTAGTATCTGGAGCTATACTTCTTTTGAGCAGCATTTGGAGAATCTGACACTTCTTGAACAAACCCCTGCTCCTTAAGAAAATCCAGCGCCGCCTCTATAGTCGTACTCGGAAGCCCAGAGGATTCTGTGAGCTGTCTCTGGTCTACGCCTTGCTGGGATCTTAAAAGGCGGTAGACATACCTAACGGTCGTACTCTTGCTGGGTGAAGGGTTTCTCGAAAGCAATCCGGGAGCTCCTATGCGTATCCCTCTCCCCCACGGCCTGTCAGAGTCCGGAGCGAAATTGATGCTGGAGAACAGTGTTCTTTCCACCTCAATCTTTGCCGAGTTCTTTGACGACATTGGCCTGCACCTTGTTGCGACCTCCGCGTGTCGCTAATACGCTATTAAGGCGGTCAGGTGTAGCTTAGTATACAGACAAGCTATCTGGCTGTGACACCAGATCTGGAACCGAAAACTGGGCATGAAGGATTCAGGTAACCTTGGCCCAAAACGTTATTGGCAACCCCTGCGCATAGCCATGCTCCTTGGCTTCTTCAGGGCCCACGTTTGTGCATCGTAAGGAATTCCTAGAGGGCCTTGACAAGCTCTTCTCCTTGTTCCTGACAGATGCAGAAACGCGGCGGATATTGAGCTGCGCCTTGGTCGCTAGGAACTCCAAGACCCTGTTATCGGGCGGATACGGTTCGGGTAAGAACACTTTTGTTGAAATGGCGGCGAAGATGTTCTTCGGTAACAGCGTCGGACTGGTTCGATGCCATCAGGAGCTGACAACATTTGATATACTTTGGAACCTTGATATCGATAAGTTCCTGCACGCCAAGGTGGGCGCTGTTGCGCCTAGGCCCCTCATCACCGCTCCCTTCAAGTATCTGAACGAGATTCAAAGGCTGAACGTTCAATGCCAGAATTCACTGCTCATCCTCTTCGCCGACAAGACTGTTCACTTCAGTGATACTGCGGCGGAGACTCCTGACTATGTGTGCTTCCTTGACCAGAATCCGCATGATATCGGAACAGTGGGTTTGGTGAAGGCTTTGCTCGACAGGATCGACTATTTCCTGAATATTCGTTATCTGGGCATGAAGGAGACTCAAGAACTTCTCAAAGTGAAGTACAAGGAGAGGCACGTGGAGGACCTGCGGACATTGGTGGATCACGCTCTGAGCACAGAGCAGATGCAGGAAATCTGGGCCGATGTTGAGAAGATTGGTGTCAGCGACGATGTTATGCTATCATCCTCGATGATAGCCATGCTTGTCAGGGAGTGCATAAGGGCTGACAGGTCCATAAGCTCACCTAGGTACAGGCTCATCTGCGACGGTTGCAGATACAACGGCGACATTTGCAGCCAGCTCGAGAGGCCGTTGGGTCACAGGTGGACAGAGTCGGCCATCAAGATCGCGAAGGCCAACGCTTGGCTTGAAGGAAGAGAGAGCGTAACGCGCGCAGACATAAGGAGAAACCTTGTCTACATCCTTCCTCATAGGCTTGAGCTCAAGCAGAGGAACTTCGAGAAGTTCGTCAACGAAGCCGACTGGGTCATCGGAAGCCTGAATGAGGCGCTTGAAAGCAAGGAGACTCTCTGGTCAGAAGCCATGACCTCTTTTCAGTCCACTCTGAACGGTGACGGAGAAGCCTTAAAAAAACTGTCAAACCCTGCCGATGTAGCGATAGTAGCCCTCCAAAAATGGGCTATGAATCCTGACGCGGCTAAGCAAGAGCGGCAACATGCTTGATCAAGATGACCGACCCAACAGCTGCCGTTACGGAAGTCTTCCAAGAACAGGCCAAAAAGTCACGCTTCGAGCTAAAACTGATGATAGGCGATGATCTCCCAGATCCGATGCGATGGGACACAATAACGCTTCTGAAAGGGGACCTTGAGAGAGACACTGACATACTGCGCGGATTGGTTCTACATGAGTGCGCCCATAGGCTTCGGTTCCCCGGGGAAGAAGATAAGCTGGTGAGCTGGGCCTACGCTGCTTGGGCTGGAGGGCATCCAGAGCCGCTGAATGTCATGAGCCTAGTCTCAGACACCATGGTACACAAAGAACTGTTGACTAGCTACCCGCGGTTATATCGTCAATACTTGGAAAACGCCATCGATGAATTAGAATCGTTGGATCATAAATCTATGGTTTTCACCGAGATTTTCAGGGCAATCGTCCACGGCTCTGAAGTCGGGCTGTCGGATCTAGCCTCCAGGATCTATCATACAATCTTTGACTCCGGTTTTGAATACGAAAAAAGAGTGCAGCGGGTCGCAAGCCTACTATCTGCCACGTCTGCATCAGTAAAAGCTGGCAAAGACAGATCTATTTCGGAGACGGGATCATCATACATCCTGTCCGCAGACATGCTGGAAAAGGCCCTACGCTCTATTCTGGCAGCGGATGTCGCCATGAAAAATATTCAGAGATTCATTTCACAGGCTCACATCTACCTCGCGTCATCAATTGAGCCTAGGGGGATGATCGGAAGACTGGACGGCTTTTTGAAGGACCGTGTCCAGCAGCTAAGACGTTTGTCGCAGCTGCCTGAGAACATGGCTGTCAAACAGATTCTGGGTCTAAGGTCTCTCCTAGGAGAGTTTCAGGTAGATCTAGAGACAAGAGCCTCCGCGCGACTCATTGATATGGAGCTTGCTGAGTGTGAGAAACACATGCAGGATGTGTGGAGAGCAGTCAAAGGGCGACATATGAGGCTAACCGAAAGGGAAGTGAAGGGTCTTATCCAAATGCTGGTGCGGGTTCGCCTAACCTCCAGAGGCGTAAAGCTCTACCTAGATGTCTCCGAAAAGCTGCGTGGGACACGAACAAGCTTCAATCCGCCTCCCACAGTCTGGAACCTAGGAGACCCCATTCAGGAGCTTTCAATACCTGACACTTACCGAATATACGGAGTCTTCGCGCCAGGAGTTCTGGCTGTGAGGAAAAGGGAGCTCGTCTCTGGAAAACACGCGTCGAACATGGCTATACTCTTGGACGTATCTGGCTCCATGGCTATCAGTGGTAAGATACATTACTGCCAAGAGATAGCGTTCTTCCTGATCGAAGCCGCCAAAAGAAAGAATGACACCGTTAGCTTCATCCCCTTCTCATCGCAGGTGGACCCTGACCTAGTTCGAATAGCTTCTAACCGATACGATCTTCTACAAGACTTGGTGTCTGCCGTCGAGCCTTCAGGTCGATCGACGATGGCTGAGGCCCTAGCCACGTCTCTTGCGAGTGCTGACGAGATAGGCAGACAGACCACGTTCATATTGACTGACGGGGGAATCATGGACTATGAGTCTATCGGAGGAGTGTTGAACGAGCTCTTGAACTACGGTAACCTCTCGTTCTTCATAGTGGGTGAACGGCTGGACGAGCTGGGCCAAGGGGTCAAGGACGCTCTTCGAGGCAAGGTTTACGAGTGCGACATCTACAAGCCTTTCTCTGACGAGGCGGTCGTTGAATACTTCAGGTCGTAGAACTTGGCAGACGGTTCCCAGACAGATATTTAAGGGAGCGTCTACGTTCAACGGCCAATGACCGCCACGGCTGAGGTCGCATTCGTTAACGTGGTGCAGCATCTGAAGTTAGCTGTTGAAGACGTGGAGGAGATTGGTGCAACTAAGGAGGTAATTGCACAGCTTCAGGTAGAGATTGTAAACCTGTTCAAGAAGATAATGAAGGAGGCTGAAGTCGAGTCCGTAGGGATCCCGTCTTCCCTGTACAAGCATCTAACCCAGATGAAGCTTTCAGAAGAGGACGGCGTAGTCTTTGACCGAACAGGGATACTTCATGTAAAGTCTGGCAAGGGAAGCGAGGTTCGCGAACTGCAGGACTACCCGACTGATACCGTGATAAACATCTTCAATGCGGTAGCCCCAATACTGAAGGAAGAGGTGGGACGGGCTAGGAAGGCTCATGAAAACCGCCTCGAAACTCTGCAGGCTCTCAAGTCCAGTCTAGCTGCACTCGAAAAGAAGTAGCTGAAGCTCCATCAGAGCCTCCCTAGATACCAGACGCTGCGACTCCGAATCCACACTAGTTTCGATGCAAGGTAAGCCGGTGGAATGTAGACCTATCTGTTCACAGATCGAGCATCTTGTGCATGCTCAGCCGTTTCTGACGCCAGGACTCATGCAAACTCTAAGAGCAGATTGTCTGACACACCAAACATACGGGCTGTTTGAATTATCTAACAGGCAACGTGAACATGGGAAGTTCATTTCTGTTGAATCGATTCTTAATGATAATCAAAGGCAAAACTACTGTTAATGAACAATGATCCCCAAAACCTTAATCCAACCTACTTGAACCATTCGAAAGAGCTTCTATGAGCAAAACAAAGCAGCTCCGTACCCTCTTAGAGGAACCGGGCATCATGGTTGTACCAGGTATCTACGATGCTATTACCGCTCGCCTAGCTGAGCAAGTAGGCTTTGAAGCGGTCTTCACATCAGGATTCGGTTTGGCCGCCTCAGCCCTAGGTCTACCGGACATGGGCCTTATGACTATGACAGAGTCCCTCGACAGGGTGCGCCACATAGCCAGATCGGTGAACATCCCTGTTGTAGCCGATACCGATACGGGTTACGGCAATGAGCTGAATGTTGTACGCACCGTGGAGGAGTGTTTGAGCATGGGTGTTGCAGGCATCATCTTGGAGGATCAGGAGTGGCCCAAGAAGTGTGGCCATTTCGAAGGTAAACGAGTGATACCTACGAATGAGCATGTGCAGAAGATCAAGGCAGCTATCCACGCTAGGGGAAACGAAGACCTGATCATTGTTGCTCGAACCGATGCCAGAGAGCCTCTGGGCGTGGACGAGGCGATCAAAAGAGGTCTTGCCTATAGCAGAGCAGGAGCAGACGTGATCTTCGTTGAAGCACCTCTTTCCGTAAAAGAAATGGAGCGCGTCGCCAAGAGCATCCGTGACACACCGCTCTTCGCCAACATGATTGAGGGAGGCAAAACACCCTTTCTCACACCGAAGCAGCTCGAGGAAATGGGCTACAAGATCATGGTCTTCGCCTTGTCAGCTCTACTCAGCGCAACCAGAGCCGCTATGGAGACTCTTCGAAACATCAAGGAGAAGGGCACAGCAGTCGGAGGACCACCTATGCTGTCGTTTCCCGAGTTCCAAAAAACCATCGGTGTAAAACGTTTCGAAGAATTAGAACGCCTTTTCACTCAACCCCACTAAAATTGTGGTCCGTAAACACTTATTACCGCGTTATATTCCGTTTGATTTATGGGCGTCCAGTTGGAATCGACGCCGAAGGCGCGTCAAACCATTAAAACCTACTGTCTTATGTGTTCAGTCCGCTGCCCAGTTATATGTGAAGTTGCAAACGGGAAGCTTGTCAAGGTCAGCCCGGATCTTCAGCATCCTCTGGGAGGAACCTTCTGCGTCAAAGGAGCCTCAGCACCAGAATTCGTCTATGATCCTACTCGTCTCAAGTATCCGATGAAGAGAACCAACCCCAAGTCAGCCCACGATCCTGGCTGGGTGCGCATTTCTTGGGAGGAAGCCATGGACACCATCGCCCAAAAACTTCTGCAGATCCGTGACAAGTATGGACCTGAAGCCGTGGCGTTTTACAGGCCAGCAATGGGGGGAAGCCCCTCCTATGATTATCAGCCTTGGCTTCTCAGACTGACAAACGTTTGGGGAACCCCGAATTACGTTAAGACTACTCATATCTGCAACTGGCATAAGGACAATGGCTCCCGATACACCTATGGAGTAGGCATACCGGAGGCGGACTACGAGAACTCTGGATGCATCTTGGTCTGGGGCACCAATCCCCATGCCACTGCACTCAGGGAAGCGGTCTCCATAGACAGGGCGGTCAAGAAAGGCGCCAAAGTCATAGTCATAGACCCCAAGAAGATTCCGCTGACCCAGAAGTCTGCTCTCCAACTCTATGTCCGCCCGGGCACAGACCTTGCACTGGCCTTGGGGCTCATAAACCAAGTAATCGAAAGAAGACTCTACGACAAGGAATTCGTTTCAAGATGGACGAACGCGCCCTTCTTGGTTCGCAGCGACAACGGCAAGCTCCTCACTGAAGAAGCTCTCCAGAACGGAGGCTCATCCAACAGATATGTTGTCTGGGACACAGCTAGGAACAAGGCCGCCCTCTACGACGCTGGCAAAGTCTCCTATGAATCTGAAACAGTTCAGCCTCTACTCGACGGAGAAGCCGAAGTCAAACTGAAAGACGGGAAGACCTTGACCTGTTCCACAGTTCTGGCAAAGCTCAAGGAAGCCGCGTCAGACTTCACCCCTGAGAAGACTGAGCAGATCACTGCTGTCCCAGCAGAAACCATAGTGAAGACCGTTGAGCTGATAGCGTCTTCACGCCCCCTCAGCTACTACACCTACAACGGATTAGAGCAGCACACGGACGCTATGCAGATCAATAGAGCGGTATGCATCCTATACAGCCTATTCGGAGACTTCGACCGGAAGGGAGGCAATGTGCTCTACCCGGACATGCCCCTGAACTCTGTGGCAGGATTCAATCTGATGCCTCTTGATGTTCAGAAGAAGCGTCTAGGGTCATCTAAGCATCCGCTCGGACCAGCAGGCGTTGCGATACGTGATGGAGCTGTTCAGGCATACGAGCTCTACGAGTCGATTCTAACTGGGAAGCCCTATCAGATGCATGCTTTGATGAGTTTCGGGGGAAACCTGATTATTTCAAACGGCGATACGCTGCGCGGCATGGAAGCACTCCGGAACCTTGACTTCTATGTGCACGTAGACTTCTATGAGAATCCCACCTCTAGATTCGCAGACATACTTCTGCCGGCAGCGTCCTCATGGGAAGCTGAGTGCGTAGGGAAGTACGAGTTCAGAGACAAGGGTCACGTGCAGCTGAGAAGAAAGGTTGTGGATCCTCAATACGAGCGGAGAGGAGACTTAGACATCATCTTCGAACTAGCAGTCAGACTCGGATTAGGAGAACAGTTCTTCGGAGGAGACATGTGGGCAGGATACAACCATATGCTCAAGCCCCTAGGCAAGACCGTGGGAGATGTTCGAGCGGAGCCTGACGGCATACTCGTGCCCCTCGTCTTCACACCTGAGAAGCACAAGCAGATAGACCATGAGACAGACAAGATCGTAGGGTTTGACACACCTACCCGCCTCATAGAAATATACTCTAAGACCTTCGCCGACCACGGATACGAACCTATACCTGGATACCAGCAGCCCCTAGACCACAGAGTGGACAGAGATAGGTTCCCATTGCTGCTAGTCGCCTATAAGCCAATTCAGTTCATACACGGCTCCTACCGGTCCATACCTAGCCTCAGAAAACGCCTCCCTGAACCCATGCTGCAAATCCACCCGCAGACAGCGGAGAAACTCGCTGTCAACGACGGCGACTGGGTGGCAGTAGAAACGCCGAGAGGCTCTGTAAGAGCCAAAGCAGAGATCTACGACGGGCTCCTCCCAGAAGTAGTGGCAGGTCAAGAAGGGTGGTGGCAGGGATGCGACGCACTAGGCTTGCCGGCCTATGACCCCTTTAGCGAAAAAGGAGCCAACTTCAACTTGGTAATAGGGAACGATCTAGTCGACCCCATAAGCGGCTCGGTGCCCCACAGAGGCATACCCTGCAGCGTACGGAAAGTCTGAGACCCTTCTTCGCCGTAGCCAGTCGAAAGCCTTCCAGTAACCCACGGAACGCGTTGTCCGCGTTATCTAAGTTGCTAGAGTTTGATGGCAATAGGTCGAAGCCACGAAGCAGTTGCGCCCTGAAACTTCAGGGGTAGTCCGACGAAGAGGAATTCGTAGCACTTGTCCGCGGAAAGAGACTCCAGATTCATGTTTTCGATGATGTAGATGCCTTTCTGAGCCAAGAGATATTCATGAGCGAAGTGGTTGCGTTCCTTCTTCGGGGGAACAGCCATGGAGTGATCCCACCCCGTATTGTCGCAGCCCACTGCGGCAATCCCTTTGTCAGCCAGTATGAGATCCACTTCCTTTGAGACGCCTGCAGCTCTGATATAGCGTTTAGGATCCTTGAACCAGAACTGGCCGTAACCCGTTCTAGCTAAAACAGTGTCTCCTTTGCGTATCTCAACGCCTTCCGTGGAGTAGCATTTCTCGAAGTCCTCTGGGGTAACTTCATATCCCTCAGGAAGAGCCTCCACACCGTTGATCAGGGGCAGATCGATGAGGACGCCTCTTGTGATGAGCATCGGGATCTGCTCTGCGCCCAGAGTGGTGTAACCGTCCTCTCTTTCAATCTCTGGTGTAACCTTGACTCCGCCGTAGAACGTGCCTTCATGAGCGCAGTGGCACAGTGCGTCGATATGAGTCCCCATGTGATCAGTAGAGTTGATCAAGCCTGATGTTGTTGTCAGAGGAACTGCTCCATGGGTATGACCGTGGCCGCCGTGGTGACCCGGAGGTTTACCGGAGTGGCGGCGGTGCAGGAAATAGTGGTATCCTGGGGTTTGAGTCATGAAGTAGGGCATGTCGTTGTAACGGGCCTGTTCAAGATCGTAGATCTTGCCCTTCGTAAGAGCTTGCAGAAGGCCAGATAGATTCAGACTCATGGCTTTGACTCGTGATCGGTAGGAATAAAAGTGTTGACGCATCGAAGAAGCTGGATTCGTTTAGCCTAGGATTATCAAGAGGCTTCCTCCAACAGTGAACGCAGCGCCCAGCCCAACCAGAATATTCAGTGATTCACTGCGCCTCATGAAAAGATAGGCAAACAGAATGGAGAATAGAGGAGAAGTGGCCTGAATGGGGGCGAAGACCGTGGCCGGGATCTCCACTAAGGAGAGGATGCGGGTGACAGTGGCAACAGAGAAGATCGCGCCAGCAGCCAGCACGTATTTCATGGAAGACAAGGGTATGCCCCTCAGCTTGCTAATTCTGCCTGTTGCTGCCAGCATTAACACTAATCCCAGTGCACCGGACACCGCGGCGATCAGTCCTCCTCCGAGGGGTAGCCTCAGTGTTCTGAGACCTTCGCGTATGAGGAGGGGAGAAGAGCCCCATGAAAGTCCTGTCAATATGCCTAGGGCTACGCCTTTTCTGAAGTTTCCGGCAGTGGTTTTGGATGATGTTCCTCTGTCGCCGCTTTTGCTGATGATCAGGGTTCCGGTGATAACAGCTAGTCCGCCTATGGCTATGGGGAGGGTGAGGGGGTCTGACAGGATCAGGTATGCTAGGATCATTGTGAATATGGCTTCGGTTTTGTTTATCTGAGATGCTCTTGCAGCCCCGATTAGCTGAATGCTCTTCCAGTTCAGGGTTCTTCCGATTACGAAATGGATCAGTCCTTGAGCTGCGAATATGAGGAGGAAGTAGTATCCTGATGTCGGTAGAACGGTCATCTCCCCGTCAGCCAAGGCTAGTGTAATGTACATGGGGAGCATAGAGAATGTTGATATGAATGAGCCTGCGTCTGCCTCCACCTTCTTCAAGGAAATCCTGATCAGCAGGGGCACAATTCCGTAGAGAAGGGCTGTGATGAAGGCAAAGAGTAAGCCGTAACTAGCCAAATTAGATGCCGCAGGCAAAGAGGCGGAAGGATAAGCATTTCCCCGATTACTTGCTGTTCACTATGTTGTAGAAGTCTTCTCCTGGGATGCTGATGATGCCGCCTTGGAGATTCCTCCACCAATTCTCCTTGTTGGTGATGAACTTCATGTCATCCAACAAGGCTGCTATAGGCTTAGGTGAAGGGAACAGATCTACTTCCTTCAGATTAACAAAGTAGTTGAATTTGTCTTGAGGATCCTCGATGATGTAGCGTTTAGCTTCAGGTGGGAAGCGGATAGGCCCGGATGCGAGTCTGCAGGTTCCTCGGAAGAAGCCTCCTTCGCTGCCACCTGCATAGAAGACCACCTTGTCGTCCATTCTGAGTTTGCGGAAATTGGGGCTACGGGAATTCAGCAGCCAGTATAGGCGTCTGCATCTATGATTCAGAATGTCAACAGCTTTGACTGCGCTGTTGCCTATGGTCGAGTCTACGACGGTGAAGATCCAGAGATTCGTCTAGGATCCTCTGCTCCAGTCTCTTATGACAACGTGGGCCGTGTTGTATCCTGGGATGGCGTTTACTCCTCCGAAGGGATGGGTTCCCGCGCCTGTCAGGTAGAGTTTCTTTATGGGTGTTCGGTAGTTGGCCCATCCGGGTAGGGGTCTGAGGGAGAACATTTGGTTCAGGCTGGGGTCTACGTGCATGGAGTTTCCTTTGGGTAGTGCCAGCATCTGTTCTAGGTCGGCATGGCTCTTGGTCTCCATGGCTATGATGGAGTCTGAGATGTTGGGCGCGTATTCTGCGAGGGTGTCGAGGGCTCTTCCTGCTGCTTCCTCTTTGAGTTCTTGTAGGCTCTTCTTCTTAGGCTGCTCCACGGTGAAGTATGCAGCCCACATGTAGAGAGTGTGATTATCGGGAGGCGCGAGGGAAGGGTCCGCGGCTGACTGGGTTGCTACCCACATGGCTGGCTTGGATGACAGGTGTTCGTTCAGTGCTGCGTCGTGGTAGGCCTCTTCTAGATAGTCTGCTGAGGGGCATATTAGTTGAGATGCTTTGTGGTTTGGCTGGATGTTCTTGCCTGGGTATGAGATGTAGTCGGGGAGATTCTTGACTGCGCAGTCAACTTTCAGTTTGTATGCTGTTACCTTGATGCGTTCAACTTTTCGTCTGAATTCGTCATCTAGGTGCTGGGGTTCTACGAGCTTGAGGAGGGTGGTCTTGGGGTCAGCGTTGGAGACTACTGTTTTGGCGATGATCTGTTCTCCTCCTACCAGCTCGACTCCGTATGTTTGGCCGTTTCTGACTAGAATTCTCTTGACCTGCGCGTCGGTTCTTATGACGCCTCCGAAATGTTCTACTGCTCTGGCTAATGCTATGGGGAGCATCCCTGATCCTCCTCTGGGGCGTTTGAGGCCGACTTGGTGAATAGCCATGAAGAGCCCGGCTATGAAGCCTGTTCCAGGGTCTGTTGGGGAGAATCCTGTTTGGCAGCCCAGCCATGATACTGGGCCTTTAACGTAATCGGTCTCAAAGTTTTCGTCAACCATCTGCTTGACGCTGGTCATGAGGTTGCGGGCGAACTCTCCGTCGCCGGCTTTGTAGAGGAGTTCGGTGAGGTTTTCCACTGGGATTGGTGGCGCGAAGAAGGCTGGCGCCAAGGTTTCTGCTGCTGCTATCCAGTCTTTTGCGAACTTGCTGTAGGTCTTTGCGTCTTTAGGCGAGAGTTTCTCGATCTCTTTGGCGGTTTTGTCTACGTCTCTGTATAGGAAGAGGTGTTTGCCGTCGGGGAAGGGGATGAAGAACATGGGGTCTATGTCGATGTAGTCTAGTCCGAAGGATTTGAGCTGCAGGTCTTGGATTACGGGGTTAAGGTGGATGAAGATGTGGTCTGTGGCGCAGATGTTGGATTTGAATCCGGGGGCGTCTTTGATGAGTTCTTCTGTGGTGCAGGCTCCTCCGACAATGTTCCTGCGTTCAAGGACAAGAACCTTCATTCCGCTCTTCGCTAGGTAACCTGCGCAGGCGAGTCCGTTGTGCCCAGCACCTATGACGATGGCGTCGAACTGAGCAGACATCTGTAAAAACTACGTAAAATAGACGCTATAAAAATAATTTGGATAACTAATAGGCCGGAGGCTTGGGGGAGGCGTTATTAGCAGGGGTTTGAGGAGCCTCTTTCCGCTTTGCGTGAAGAGCATTCCCGGCCTCTGAGCAGTAAGCATTCGAGGCGCTACGGCTGGATAGTCATGACAGCTCTGTGCATAGGTTACCTTGTGGCTATGGTGCAGAGGTATAGTTTCTCTTACGCTGCGCCGTCTCTGCTGAGCGAGGGGATTCTGACTGCGTATTGGCAGGTGGGCTTTGTGTCTGCGACGATGGTTTACCTTGGGTACGCGCCTTTTCAGACTCTTGCGGGAGTGATGGCTGATAAGACCAGCTCTAAGCGTCTGGTCTATGGTTCTATAGCTGTTTCTACTGTTCTCAGTTATTTGACGGGGCTTGTTCAAAACTTTCTGCAGGTTTCTTTGGTTAGGTTGGCGATGGGCGCAAGTCAGATGGGGACATGGGTGCCCCCTATGAAGATTCTTTCGCGTTGGTTTGGAGCTAAGAGGCGTTCCTTTGCGTTCTCCATGTTGAATGCCTCAGGGGCTGCTGCGACGGTCGTCATGGGGCTTGTCATGCCTTTACTGGTTTTTAGTTACGGTTGGCGGATGGTGTTCTTTCTCCCTGCGGCTGTGGGTCTTCTGGTTCTTCCGGTTGTGTATCTGTATGTCAAGGATGAGCCTCGGGACGTTAAGGGTGCTGAAGTGATCGGAGGCGCACCGTCTCAGGAGTCATCTGAACGTCGATTACCCGTGTCGTTCGCTCTGAGAAACAAGTATGTTTTGGCGCTTACTATGGGCCTACTGCTTACGGCAGTTATGTATCAGGGGCTGAGCTTCTACGGCTACCCCTACTTGGTGAGTCTGATGCCTCCTCTGGAAGCCGGCATAGCCACTTCGGTGATGGCGTTGGGGAGAGTGGTAGGCACGCCGTTCGGGGGAATCTTCGCTGATAGGTTTGGACGCGGTCGCTTCTTGGCTGTCACTTCGATTGTTCTGATTCCTTTGATCTACCTGTTTTCAACTCTTAGTTCTGGAACTAGTTTCTTGGTGATGCCGACTCTGCTCATATATGGGTTGGTCGCATCTATGCAGCTCCCAGCTCTTATGGGTCTGAGCCTTGAAGTTGCTCCCAGCGAGTTGGCGGGGACTATAATTGCCATCATTAACCTTGGTGCGAGCATAGGGATCTTTGCTTCTGCCCCGGTCTTCGGTTATCTTGTGGATTTGGCTGGAGGCTCCTTTTTCTCCGCGTGGATCTTCGGATTGACGTGTTATGCGGGAGGATCCTTGTGTTACCTCTACGTTTATTTGTCCAACAGGAGGCGGGCTGCTCGTTGAGGCTGCTGGACGGACGCTTCGTGGACGGCTTCAAAGCTAACAGGGAGTTGCCTCCAAGTGTCTATGGGCTTGGACAGGTCTTTGTAGGCTTGGAGAAGTCTCCTGCGATTGCAGGGATCTTCGGTAGAAGAGAAGTGTCGTCAGGTGTATTGGGGAAGGTGATCGTGGAGATAGGTGTTGACAGGCCGCGGTATATGAGGGTGAGTGACGATGACGGCAGGATACTTGTGGGGCGGCCTCATCTTTTGACTGGTGATGATCTTACTTTGTATCTGGATGCTGTTCATGAGCTTACTCACGTAAGACAGTTCTGGGAGGGGAAGGCTCTCTACGACAAGCGTTTCGAGTACGTGGATAGGCCGACTGAGGTTGAGGCGTTCAGAAACGCTACGAATGAGGCGTTGAGACTCGGGTTGGGAGTATCTGCAATACGGGACTATTTGAAGACCGATTGGATGACCGTTGAAGACTTGGAGAAGCTGATTAAGAATATGGCTATACGTTTGAAGGCTCAGGGTAACAGCGAGGATTAACGGGAGCACCGTTGACCAAGGTATTCTTCATACGGCACGGCGAATCCGAGGGGAATGTTAAGGGCATCCTCACTGGAAGAGTGATACCTGCTCCTCTCACTGAGAAAGGCCGCACGCAGATAGCTGATCTAGGCGAAGATTTGAAGGGACTGCCTTTCGAAGCCATATTCTCCAGTCCCATAATGAGAGCAGTTCAGACATCGGAGATACTGTCTGATGCATTGGGTGTGAAGTTTACTACAGATGAGCGTTTCACGGAGACAGATTTCGGCAGCCTTGCAGGAAGAAATGTTCAGCAAGTATACGGCGAGGATATAGATTGGCATCGGGAGTTCTACTCAGACTCCTATGTGAAGTACGGTGTGGAGAAGTTTTCGAATATAATGAGGCGGGTGGAGAAAGGAGCTGCCGACATATCGGGTCGCCACCCGAATGGCAATGTAATCGTGGTTTCCCACTATCATCCTGTTAAAGGAGCTGTTGCTCTGGCACTGGGAATGGATCCAGAGGTCATCAAGGGTCTTAGGATTGGGAACGGCTCTGTCTCAGTGGTAAGTTTTGGGAACGGAGATACGAAGCTCTTGGCGTTCAACGTTATGAAGATCAGCAGATACTTCAGTCTTTAGTGTGCAGAAACTTGCTCAACTGATTATGCTCTATGCTCTAGACCCGAAGCCTTTTTCAAGGGCTCCATACGCATTACTCTGGGGATATTTTATGAGCGAGAGCCGTAAGATCGAGTTTAAGCTGACTTTCTCTCCTAAGGCAAGCTGGGTGGATGCCATTTACCTTGGCAATCTTCTTACTGAGATGCTGGGTTCTTGGAGAGAAAAGAGCCAGGTCTTCGACTTTGAACTCACCGTGATTTCTGCACCCGAAGAGAATCAGTAAGTCTTGGCGAGTTAGAATTCGTCTCCGGAGTAAGCTAGTCTTTGAAGTACTCCTTGTTAGGAGTATAGCCGGCACCACTGGCCTTTATAGATCTAAGGATCTGGACTCCCTCAGTCTTTTCGACATGTTTGACGAACACGTATTTGTTGTATCGGCCATAAGTCATGATTATGGGCACCTTCTTCGTGCCTCTCTCGACCTTGGCTGTTATGAAGTGGGGTCCATCGGTGGTGAGAGCTGTTCTGGCAGCGTCCTCAAACTCATCTGCATCTAACACTGTCCTAGCCTTGGGTATGCCTGAGGCCTTCGCTATACCTGTTAGATCCGTGCCGTTGGCCGTAGGAGTAGGCAGAGCCCCATTGCTTTCATAGCACTGGTTGTCGAATATTATAACCGTCAGATTCTTCGGGGCGACTTGACCTACAGCTGGAATCCCAGCCAAATCCAGCAGGATACTTCCGTCACCGTCTAATGAGATAACTCTCCTGTGGGGAAGAGCCATAGCCAACCCTAGAGCCGCGGGGGTAGGCATACCCATCCCCAAGTAGAGTAGATTGGAGTCCTTTGGAGACAAGTAGTGCCACTCATGGGCTGTGCCCTTGAGATTTGTGACGACTAGCTCATCCTTGACCATCTTCGCCAGTCGTTCAAGCAGAACGAATCTTGTCACCATACTCCTTCCTTCCTGAATACTACTGCTTGGAGCTCCTCTGAGACCTCTGCAGACGTTTGGAGCAGTTGAATAGCCTTCTTAGCCTTCTCAGGGTTGTCTACAAGCTCATATGTGATGCCTAAGCTCTTCAATGCTGGTTCAAAGGCGTGGCCTATCGCGGTAACCATCCACCATCCGTCTCCAGCATCGCCACGGTAGCTGATCAGCATGAGGACGGGGATGCCGAAGGGCTGGTGGAACCTGGTGATAGCGTTGCTTGCTACGAAGAGACCTGTGTTCTCCATGATCATGACTGGTTTCTTGCCGCCGAGCCACGCTCCTGCACATAGACACATTCCTACGCTCTCATTTGGGACAGAGATGCTGGTGAAACCGGGGTCCTCTTTGACCTTGGTGATGACATCGTAGAAGAAGGAGTCAGGCATGTAAACCACGAAGTTGACGCCTCCCTCCTTCAACCCCTCTACAATGGCTTGAGCAGTCTCTTCTTTCAATCTTACCAGTCCTGAGTGGAGACGCCTTAGGAAGGTTTTAACTGTTTATAGCACTCCTTCTTGTAACTTGGGGAGATTTACCTAATGAGGCATGTGATGGGATGGGCTTGATTGACCTATCCCCCGATAATTTATGAGAAAGTTTCACTCAACTATCCTGTTCCTGCAAGCATTTGAGTCTCTGACTCTGTCAGCATCGAGGAGCTTTGAGAGTATCAGAGTCCCCCTTTAGTCCAAAAACTTATTTACGTTAGGACAGGTTTATTGCGTCGATGTCGAAGACCGTGCTTGAAAAGGAATTAAGATTGATTCGAGAGCGTTTGGACTCGATAGAAGAAGCTCTGGCGGAAGAAGTTTCGGATGATGATAGGCAGGCGTTTAATGAGGCAATTAAGGAGCATAAAGAAGGCAAGACATTTCTCTTCACTAAGCCACGGGCACGCAAGCGTTGAAGATTTTTTTCTCGGGAAGAGCCAGACGAACTCTAGACGAATTCTCACTAGATGTAAAACATAGGATTGAATCCAAGATTTCGGAGTTGTTATTCACTCCATATCCAGCAGGATGCAAGAAACTGAAAGGCCTCTCCAACTCCTACAGATTACGAGTCGGCGACTACCGTATCCTCTACACCATCTTGAAGCCAGACGAGATCCTGATCTTCAAAATCAGCCCTAGAGAATCAGCCTATGACTAGTAGCTTAATTCACCTGACGTCTTTTAGGCCCTTCGACGATAGCTTGAGCAGTCTCTTCTTTCAATCTTACCAGTCCTGAGTGGAGACGCCTTAGGAAGGTTTTAACTGTTCATAACACTCCTTCTAGTAACTCTCGGAGAGATTTACCTAATGGGACGTATTATGAGGTGGGCTTGATCGACCTGTCTCCAGAATCCTTATCCACTCTGCTTATGTTTTCTTACAGCCCGTATGGCTTCATCGATTATTATTTTGGATACAAACAATCTGCTCTTGTCGTGAATGTCGTTCAAGCTGCGGATAGTTTCTTCAAGAGTCAACATCCTTTCCTTGAAGGCTCTGACGATTATCCCGACAGAGCCATGCACTTCTATGCCGATGTTTTCAGCAGCTTCTCTTGCGTCCAGGTCATCGGTCAGAAACATTTTGTTTGTTCTTCTTGAAAGATAGATCTTCTAGCTCGGGTTGACTGATCTTCCATCCCTTCAATCTTCTCTTAAGCACCGTTATCTGCCTGAGCTCGTCTTTGCTGATGTCAACAGTCGTCAGGTTTTCAAGAGATCTTATTTCAACTTCTCCAGGCTTGCCCGATATGGTTACTTCGTCGAAGACGCTTCTAGGAACGGTCAGCTCTTGGAATATCTTGAAGGTTTTTAGAAGGTTTATCTGAGCCAGATGTATCAGGGGCCCAGAGTCGCAGACTGCGTTAAGCACCTAGACCCCACTTGACATCTTTTATGACAGACCTTCTCTCTTTCTCAGCCCTCTTGACGATGTCCAGACCAGCCAGCCTCACAGCTTCCTCGCGTGAAATCTTTTTCCTTAAGTAGTCGTCCACAGCAGTTTGCCTGAGCAGCTCCTTCAAACCGACTCTGATGGCTTTGGCTAGGACGGTTGAGGGGTCTTCCCTCCTGAGCTTCAGTATCTCCGCCAGCTCTTTCATTAACTCTGTTTGGGACATCTGCTCACCTTTTGTTGCTATCCTATTATACTATTTCTCCTCTGCGTATTTAAGATCGGGAGTTGCATGTTCATCTATTCTCTGAGGCCGTTTCAACACGCTCTAGTCATCGTCAGTCATTGTCCTATGGTTTCAAGCATCTTGGCGACTTTCACTATTTCTATCCCTTTGAACTCCTTCAAGGCCAACATATGCTTGTCACCGGTGACGATGTAGTCAGCCTTCCCACTGTATGCTGTGTTGAGGATAAGGTCATCACTAGGGTCTGCGGCGACAGCCTTGAAGCGTGACCTGACTTTCACTATCTTGGATTTGCTGACAAGTGATGCTGTGAACCTGTCGGTCTGGGAGCTTCTAATCTCCCTGAACTTCTCTCTTGAGAGAACATCGGCCAGCTCAGCCAGCATCTGCGGAGACAGCACTACCGAATGTTTTTCCAGCAGCTCAAGAACCAGTTTTCTAGGCTTCCCCCGACCTATAAGAGCAGACACCAGGGCGTTTGTGTCAACGACTGCACGAACCATTTTATGCGCCTTGTCGGGCTCGCTTCTCACGCCTGTATGCCTGAATCTCTTCTAGGATCTCTTTTTCGGTAGGCCTTCTTTTTCCCTTGTACTGTTCGTCTATCTCCCTGAATAAATCCTTCAGCTCCTCGCCTAAAGACGGAACCTTGAGCCTTGTCACAACCAGCTTGTCCCCCTTCCTGTATACCGCCAGCTTGGTCTTTGGTGTTATCTTCAACTCTCTCCTCAGTTGCTGGGGGATGACTATCTGCCCTTTTGTCCCCACCACCGCTATCTCGGGTTCCTGCTCCATTTTCTC
The DNA here is from genome assembly GCA_016184315.1 of Nitrososphaerota archaeon. Taxonomy (GTDB): domain Archaea; phylum Thermoproteota; class Nitrososphaeria; order Nitrososphaerales; family JACQRY01; genus JACQRY01. Next base: position 19,751 of record JACPCU010000027.1, on the reverse strand, counting down.
ACCAGTATAACTTTCATACTTCAACTATAAATAGATATGCAGAGTCTCAAGCAAACCCATCAATCCTGCTCTGATACCTCGGGTCTGTCTCGACGTACTCCTTGGCCAATTCCCCGCCTCTTGTCAGAATTATTCGTTCCACCCAAAACAGCATACTTGAATCAAGATAATCCTTCAGGTAACCTTGCATGGTATCAGCCATATCATAAACCACCTCTTTACGCCTCTTGCCTGCATAATCAAACAACTGCTTCGACAGTCTATTAGCTTGAGTCAATTCAGAACATCTCACAACTTCTCCTTAGCCATCTTCACGTACTCAGGTTGATATCTCATCCAAGAAATCTCCTACCACGTCTCTGGTCAAGGCCAGGATGATGCGGCACCTGAAGGAAAGAGAATTCTTTTCTCTGAGGGAAACCAAGGCATAGGAGATCTGTCTTCATGAAATGGGACGAAATAGACTTTATTCAAGAGCTAACACTCACGAGCGAAGCATATGACGGAAAGGTCGGAAGGTGGTGGGGCCAACAAACCAACGATAGGTTTCATGCCCATGCGTACAGCAACATAGCAAACTATGTTCGTTCGTTCCTACAAAACAATCCTAGTCTTATTATTGATTACGCGTGTGGCCCAGGGAACCTGCTTCTGCGCCTACCTGAGCTTTTTCCTGATTGCCGATTCATTGGAATTGACGTATCGGCCCTTATGTTAAGACTTGCCAAAAAGAGGCTCGCACGCCTAGGCACAAATCCGTCAGGACAGATAAGATTAATCAAGACTGAACTCCCCGATTTTACCCTGCCACGAGGAAAAGCTAGTGTAGTAATTTTCTGCTTTCCTCAGATTCTTTGGGGCTCTGATCAGAAACGTTATGATGAAAATGGCTATAGGCATGAGAAGGATACTGAAGTAGCTAAGTTTCTAGCGGCTCCGCGAAAGCCTAACGCGAAAGATAAACGGATTTCCGGTGATGCTCAGATGTTATTGAACTCATTACTAGGCGGAAAGGTTGTTTCAAGAAACTTTCGCGGTTTGCTGAAAAGAGGAGGTATCTGTGTCCGCGTCGAATATGCAAAGGCTGAGAGAGAAAAGTTGACCGAACTTGAACAATACCGTTTAGCTTTCGAGGAAGGGTCGTTGGAGACGTCTATGAATGGAAGAAAGGCAGAAAAATTATTTGACTTCATTAGTTCCACTTACTTCCCATCGAAAGTCATGGAAGATGTGTATTATCAGACAAAAGATGAAACTGATAGAAAGGGAGGTTACTCGATAACTATGCTGGAAGCGGTGTGATGAACCTTGGTTCTTTCAGCACAGAAATATGTGAGAAGATCAATTTACACTCTTTGCATTGGGGAAAAGTCTCACCGCCCCCATCTGATGGTTAACCTCATCTGTCTTCGCACCATAGAATCGCATATACTCGCGGACACGAACCGTGCTGACAATTTGAATTTAATTGAGTGTAAAAACCGGCGACACCCCTTAAATTCTACCCGGTAATATTTTTGGTCAGAAACATACCTAACACGGTATGGGAACCTCCGAACCTTAGCCAACCATTATTCCCATTAGGTTTATACCCTTTTACAATTCAAATCACATTCAGTTTAGTATCATCTTGGAAAGTCAATCTATGTGCAATTAGTTATTGTTGTATGGCCAACCTCTGTTTTCTTTTGTGAATGCTAGGCCGGATATTCTTCTCGTTTATGTTTACATAAGTGGGTGCATTCATAGTAATTGCGTAAAATAATTGGAAGTGTGGGATAGTATCTTTAGGTGTCAAGTGTTTGCTACCGAATATTTTACATAGGACATATTCACTATAGTACTATCGTAAAAGTGAGTGTTATTGCCTCTGCCAAAGCTGTACTCTCATTTCAGTGACAAAGACCTTTTCACCTTTAGTGAGGCAAAGGACGTAGACAAGAACCCCAAACTTACCAAGGAGCGACTGCAGCAGATGCGTCAACACGGTTACATCATACGCGTAAGAAGAGGACTATACCGTGTAGTGCCGATAAAGTATATTGGAAGGGAAAAGTTGCCGCGTGTAGATAAGATTCTCCTAGCTAGCAAGGTAGTATCACCTTACTGCCTTTCTTATCATACGGCACTAGAGGTTCATGGAGTCGCGCGCTCACCTCTATTCAGTCTTGTGCTCATAGCCTCTCCAAACCAGTTTAGGCCATTCTCGTATGAGTCAATACTTTACACATGGATGAGTAGAAAAAACCTCTTCGGAGTGGAAAAAGTACTGTGGAGCAATGATGAAATTATTGTCACGGATAGAGAGAGGACGCTGGTAGACTGCATACGCAGACCCAATCTTGCAGGAGGCCTTGAGGAGACAATAATGAGTCTAATGGAATTTCCATCAGTTGACATAGAGCGCGTTCTTGACTACCTTAATAGGCTTGGCATAGCGAGCGTATTCCACAGAGTCGGCTATTTTCTCTCAAGAAAAAAAGTTAGGGAGCGCTGGGACATTAAGGACATCCATCTAAGGAAGCTCAAAAAGAAACTGCGGAAAAGGTTCTACTACTTTGGCCCAATTACTGGCAAACCACAACTCGTAAAGGATTGGAACATAATAGTACCTGCACAGACACAAGAGCTATTCGAAGATGCCTGAGATTCCCTCAAAGCAGTATTTTGACGTCCTGTCTTCGGAGACGGGTTTCTCAGCGCTGACACTAGAGAAAGCGTTCAGAATGCTGAGTCTATTGAATGAGATTTCGCGACTAGAAGCTTCAAGGCACCTTGCTTTAAGGGGCGGTACCGCTATCAACCTCAGCAAGAAACGGATACCAAGACTGTCAGTTGACATTGATCTGGTAATCTTTGGGGTAACTAGCAGACCGGATATGCTGTCTGCAAGAGCGGTTATCAATCAACATCTTTTTTCAATATTCAGGTTCCAGAAGTATCAAGTCAAGCTATTCAAACCGTATGCACTCGATTCCTTTACATTATCCTACGATAATCTCTCAGGCAACAGAGATCACACAAAGGTCGAGATAAACTACGTCGCTATGCGAATACCCTTAACACGACCTGTAAAGACGCGCATCAACAACCCATTCAGGATTCGTTGCAGTATTAACACGTTGGCTACGGAAGAACTGTACGCCTCGAAGATCAAAGCTCTAATTGAAAGATCAACTCCAAGAGATTTGTTTGATGTATATACATTTCTAAAGTCTGACGAGAAGGTAGATCTATCTCTATTGAGGAAGTCCGTGATATTCTACAGTTGCTTAGAACTGAAAGATGACTTTCGCAAGGTCTTGCAAAGGGGGATAAGGATATCCATATCAAGGCAACGGTTTGAAAATGATCTCAGGAGGCTCCTTTCGGAAGGCGATGTTTTCGATGTCGTCAAGGCCTCAAAATGGACTACAGCTAGGCTTCAACGGTTACTGACTCCACGCAAGAAGGAACAACGTTTCATGGATGAGTTCTATCAAGGTAACTACTTTCCGACCTTACTCTTTCCTGGGAGAACCGATCTTGAATTCCATCCGAATGTAAAACGGCGATTGTTCAGTCTCAAACGTGTCATACGCTAAATATGAGATGAGACAACTGACCAGTAGAAAGCTTGGGTTAAATTCCATGCTTGCGTGGATACCTATTGCCCAAAAGAGAGCTTCACATGGCTGGAGTGAGGAGGATTACGCTCCTAGATTTGAAGCTTGGAGCAAAGGTCTTTAGATACTTCCGATTTGTACCAATCCTGATACCTCAACCGTTTAGTTTCCAATGATTTTGACACGTTCACGTATGTACCACATGAGACAGTCGAGTATCATGAGGTTAGTTCCAAGCTCCTTTTTGAGCTGGTTTAGCTCCAAGTTTGTTCGGGAGTAAGTTTCACTAGGAGTTGGCGCAGGAATAGGCGCTCTTCTCAACATTTTCAACGTTTCTTCGGTCCTGTTGTTCCATAGACCGTACCTGTCCTTTTCATCACAGATATGAACCACGGCTGTCGCGATGTTTCTGCCTATCCCCTTAATGTGCAACGAGCCGATCAAAGCAAGCCCTATCTATTCTAGAGCGAAGATCAACCGATTCATCCAGATTCTTTTATGGCCTTCTCCACCATCAGAATCGTTCCTAGGTTAGGCTCATGTAGAACGGTTCACCTCATCCGTATTCTACCCCTGTCCTACCGATCACTGTAAAATCATATAATTAATGGGCTCAGAACTGTATCCTTACTATCTCCCCTCGACCCGTCCTGACACTCCAGCAGGCCAAGGCCAATGCAACAGCCAAATCGTCGTGACTACCCTCACTGTGAGTAAAGCCGTATCCACCACCACGGTCCAAGAGGGCTTCTTGGAAACTTGGAGACAACAAAGTAGAAGGAGTTCCAGTTGCCTGCCTGAATAGGGCAGATTTGGGCCGCTAAGTGGCTTCTGCATCTGATGTCCATACTGCAACCGGGTGTTCAGCGTAAGTAGGTGGAACAAGTCATCATTTTGTTAGATTGCATTGAACGTTCATAAATTCCGTTGAACGTCAAAAAGCCTGTGGTTCGTGATATCTTTGAAATGTTTAGCTTTCTTCTACTTAGATGACTACACCTGACAATCTTTCATGTCTTTTGATAGTTGGAACCGTGTCGAATCCGTTATCAAATGATAACATATCCTTGATCCTTCTTTCAAGCATTAGGGCTACGGTGGCGGAGTCTACAAAGCTCAATCTTGGATATTTTCTGAAGATTTCTCCAGCGATCTTTAGCTCGCCATCGCTTAGCCTAACCATCTGCAAGTTCTTGGAGAATAGAAGCAATTCATACATTCTGTTAGAGGCCTCTAAACCACCCCTAGTATGGAAACGTATTAGAGTCAATGTCTCGCCTAGGGTGTAATCGGTGAAGAAGCACTTCCCAGCCTTGCCACTTGCTATGGCGGATATTATGTGTGATGCATCTTCATGACGGGCATCCCGTCTAAGTGCTGCTGCGGCTAATATGACCGTGTCAACCACGAACATTATTTCGTCCCATAGAGCAGTCTGTTGTGGTCCCTTGTTACGTCTGTGGGTTCGTCTTGGACTATGCCTATTATCTCTTTGAGGGGATCACCTCTTCTCTTTTTCCTGGGTTTGACCACGATTTCTTCGTTAAACGCTATCCATTCAAGTTCGTCTCCCGGCTCAATGCTAAGCTTCTTCCTGATCTCAGAGGGGACTGATGTCAGGTTTTTCGCGGTCACCTTTGTCAGGCTCAATGCAATCAACCCTGAATCTATGTTTTACTATGCACTTATATTATTTGCTATGTAATAATCGTTTTTACTATGCACTTCAAATGCCTAGGTTGCAGATGTTTAGGTGCTGGTTCTCGCGGCAGCATGAGTTCATACTATAACATGTCCTTCAACTCATAAGCCTTGTTATAGCATAACAATACTGTCGATTTATTAACCCAATTATAGTGTGCAGAATGTGCTTGACGGTCGACTGACAGAGCCCCTCGGGCTCCTGTGCCATAAAGCGTGTTTAACAGGTTGGACCATAGGCTACAGCGAAAAGACGCAAGGTTCGAAAAGGGCAAATGGGAGAGTGCCATCCAGTGTCTAACATCTAGATCGACATGGGAGAACCGGAGTAACGGAGGGTAGAAATATCTCTAGTGAGATCATCACAGATTACCCGAAATAGTCCAATCCTAGGGCTTGAGGAGCCATCGTCTAGAGCTCGATTGAAGGTTGGAAGGACTTCATAGGAAAATGTGAGTGGGTGGGTTGATTAGTCCAGCCCGACCTACCACCACGTTTTTTAGCTGTACTAGGGAAAGGAAGAAGCTTCGGTAAATTTGGATCAAAGCGATCAATTCGATTCTTATCCCAGAAGGTCCCTAGATTGGTAACTTGGGAGGGGTCTGTCAAGTCCTATGGGCACGGTTGAAGACGCGACATGACTCATGTCTGGTGAACTTGACGGAAACCGGAACACTCCTTCTAGTAACTCTTAGGGAGATTTACCTAATGGGGCATATTATGGGATGGGCCTTAACGATCGACCTATCTCCAGATAAGTTACAGGAAAACAGGAATTGATGGTCATTTATGACCGCTTCGTTGGGGTGGAACGCAATACGGATGGAAGTCCATTTGCTTTTGGCTAAAGCTACTGAAAGTTTTTGACTCAGTACTCCCCAGAACGATATGTGACTATCTTCGACCTAGCACACAATATCCTGAACCAAAAGGAATTGGTTCTTGTAGACAGATTATGCTGGCTTATCGAGAATGAAAAGAAGAATCAGGCTTGGACATTGTTAGAGGATATTTTTCCAGTATATTGGAAGGAAAGAAATGGGATTCCTTATACACTTTGGCCAGTCATTGTCTACAGAGCTCTGTACTATCTTGACTGGCCGAATCTCTATGCAAGAGATACACGTTACTCGCTATGGCTCATGGGCGCACATCTTGAAGGATTGATGCATGTCATGCCGGGTTGTGTCGTCGGTCGCCCCTTGGGATATATGGTCAAAAACCTCAAAAACAAGAATGAGCTTCCAGATGACTTGACCGCGGATCTCTTAGAGTTTAACAGGGTTGCGAACATACCGGCCAAGCATCTTGCTGCCGATGCATTCCTTCCAAAACGTTAGAGAACAGAGGCGTAATCTTGCCCGAAAAATGGAAGGAGTTCAAGCAAGAGTGGCTGACATGGGACTGGGATGGACCTTTCAGTTGGAGAATTATAGCGGCTAGCGAACACCTCCCGATGGGAACAACTTCTAACGTAACCACCATACGCGAAACAACGGTCAGTTGAAATAGCACCTCGAATATCGGATCGATGACGGTGCTTGGGGGACGCTTTGGGTAATTCAAAGGCAGCCCAATCGATAGACAACTATCTTGAGCAAGCCCCGAAATCAAAGGCATCCAAACTCGACATAAAAGCGCTAGAAAACTGGCTATGGGAGGCCGCATGTTCCATTCGCGGCGCAGTAGATGCTCCGAAGTTCAAGGATTACATTCTGCCTCTCGTATTCATAAAACGTCTTTCAGATGTTTTTGATGACGAAATCACCGAGTTGGCAAAGCAATTCGGCGATAAGGAGACCGCGATAAAGGTTGTTGAAGCTGATCATAGTCTGGTCCGTTTTTTCATTCCTGATGATGCTAAATGGTCTGAAATCCGCAAGACCACCACAGGGCTAGGACAGCGACTGACGGATGTCATACGCGGCATCACGAAAGAAAATCCTTCACTTCAAGGTGTTATTGACATAGTTGATTTTAACGCAACCGTTAGCGGGCAACGTATAATCGATGATGGCCGGCTGTCCGCTCTGATTGGAATTCTAAGTGATCCTCGTTATCGACTTGGGATAAATGATGTTGAACCGGATATTCTGGGCCGCGCCTATGAGTATCTTCTCAGGAAATTTGCGGAAGGACAAGGCCAGAGCGCCGGTGAGTTCTTTACGCCTAAAGAAGTTGCTTGGCTTATGGCTTATCTCCTTGATCCGAAACAAGGTCAAACCGTGTATGATCCCACATGCGGTTCTGGCGGATTGCTCATAAAGTGTCAGCTGGCTCTAAAAGAACGGGAAAAAGAAATCAAAGTGCCCCTCCGACTGCACGGGCAGGAACTCAACCATGTTACCTTTGCAATCGCAAGAATGAACATGATTATCCACGATATGGAAGGCGAGATAGCTATTGGGGACTCGTTCCGAAATCCAAAGTTTCTGGATGGCTCGTCCCTGAAAAAATTTGATATTGTTGCCGCTAATCCGATGTGGAATCAAAAGGAGTACAATGTTGAGTTTTACGAAAACGATCCCTACAATAGGTTCCTCTTCGGTATACCCCCGAACAACACAGCAGATTGGGCATGGATTCAACACATGCTCTCCTCACTAAAAGAGAAAGGCAAACTCGTAATCGTAATAGATACAGGTACAGTTTCAAGAGGAAGTGGGAAGCAGGGGAGTGACAAGGAGAAGGAGATCAGGAAGAAGTTTGTCGATAACGACTATGTTGAAGCAGTCATACTTTTACCTGAGAACCTCTTCTACAACACCACCGCACCAGGTAACATCATCGTGGTAAACAAGTACAAGAAGCATGAAAGACAGGTTCTCATAATCAACGCTTCCAAAGAATTCGTCAAAGAGAAACCGAAGAACTGTCTCACAGCCGAAGGGATTAGAAAGATTGTTGACGCATACAATGACTGGAAGGAAGTCGAAGGATTCAGCAAGGTAATAACAGTAGAGGAAGTAGTGAAAAATGACTACAACTTAAGCCCTTCAAGATATGTGGCAACGGATAGCGAAGAAGAACTTATACCAATAGATGAAAGTTTAGTCGAATTAGCGCAAGCGGAGGAAGAGAAAAAGGCAATAGACACTGAGCTAGATTCAATTTTGAGAAAAATGGGATTTGGGGGTTACATCAACCATGCAAGCCAAACCCGAAGATAAGCCGGTTCCTAAAGATTGGAGAATAGTTAGGTTATACGATTTTGCAAGAATTCGATACGGAAAAGCAAGGCCGAAGAGCGAAGGCAAGATTCCGGTAATAGGTTCAGGAGGGATCTATGGATGGACAGACAAACCGCTGGTACGAAAAACCACTGTTATTGTTGGAAGAAAGGGAACCGCGGGGTACGCCCAACTGTTATTAGAGCCCTGCTGGCCGTCTGACACAACTTTCTATTTGGAGTTTGATGGAGAAGAGCTTATTCCTGAATTTTTGTTCTATTTTATGGGTGTAAAGAAACTTTCCGGTGAACATGCCAAGACTACGTTACCAAGCCTTCAAAGAAGAGATTTAGAGAATTATTTGTTCCCTCTCCCACCTAAGGCGGAACAAAGAAAAATTGTCTTTACGCTCTCAAAGATCCAGCAAGCTATAGAACAGCAGGATAAAATCATCGAGACAACCAGAAACCTGAAAAAATCGTTGATGCGGAAACTCTTCAGGGAAGGGATTGGGCATACTGAGTTTAAGGATAGCGAGATAGGGCGGATACCTAAAAGTTGGGGAGTTGTCAGTATCAATGATATCAAGGTCGGCATCAAAGGAGCGGTTGTATCAGGTCCATTTGGGTCTAATATAGGAAAACGGTTTTTTGTGGATAGAGGAGTTCCCGTAATACGGGGAAATAATCTAACTGGTTCGGGGGAGAAACGCTTTATTGACGAAGGCTTTGTATTCGTTACCGAGCAAAAGGCCGAAGAATTGAAATCATGTACCGCCATCCCTAATGATTTAATATTCACTGCTGCTGGAACTCTAGGTCAGGTAGGACTTATTCCAGAGGACTGTCGTTATCCAAAGTACATTATCTCCAACAAACAACTTCGTGCAAGGGTTGATGAACACAAGGCTCTCCCATTATTCCTATTCTATTGGTTTTCATCACCGTTAGTAAAGATGCTAATTAACCATAGGAAGACTGGCACATCGATTCCAGTCATCAATCTGAGTGTCCTAAGAAGCTTACCGGTGATATTACCTTCGCTTACAGAGCAGAGACAACTTGTTAGCATACTTCAAAGCGTAGATAAGAAGATTAAAGCAGAAGAAAAGAGAAAATCTATACTTCAACAACTCTTCAAAACAACGCTTCACAAGCTGATGTGCGGAGAGATTAGAGTAAAAGACTTGGAGGTTCCTGCACATGTCTAACCCGTTTACCGAAAGTAGAACGGCTCAGAAGCCCCTGGTCAAATACGCATCGGAGATTGGTTGGGAGATCGTACAGCAAGAAAAGGCATTGTCGCATCGCCGCGGTGAAGCCGGGGTGATGTTCTATGATATTTTTGCAGAGCGACTGATAGCTCTGAATCCACACATCCTCAACAACAGTAACGTAGGCGACGTTATCAAAAGAATCGAGAATGTCCGCAGCAACATCGAAGGAAATGCCGAGGTGCTTGCTTGGATTCGAGAGCAAAGATCTGTATATGACCAATCGCAGAAAAGAGAGCTTAACGTCAGAGTTATCGATTTCGAAAATCTAAACAATAATACGTTCCAAGTTACTGAGGAATGGCAGTATACGAACGGAAAGTACACGAACAGGGCTGACGTTGTATTCCTAATTAACGGCATCCCCATTGTAATCGTTGAAACCAAAGCAGCCCATATTCAAGAAGGAATCGAAAAAGGAATGGAGCAGATACGACGCTACCATAACGAAACGCCGGAGATGGTTGTTAGACCGCAACTCTACGATGTCCCCAACATTCTAGATTTCTACTACGGTGTAACATGGAACATGGACAGGAAAAACCTCTTCAACTGGAAGGATGAAGAAAAAGGCAACTTCGAAAAGAAGGTGAAACGATTCTTTGACCGAGAACGAATACTGAAGGTGCTTCACGATTACATAATGTTCCTGAAGAAAGACGACGAACTTCGAAAAGTTGTTCTTCGCCAGCATCAGACAAGGGCAGCAGAGAAGATCATCGTCCGTGCATTAGAGCGGCAGAAACGTAGAGGGTTGATCTGGCACGCCCAAGGTTCAGGCAAGACTTACACCATGATTACCGTTGCGCAAGAATTGATCCACAGACCTGAATTCGAAAAACCGACGGTCATAATGATCGTAGACCGCAACGAGCTAGAAACCCAATTATTCGGAAACTTGAGCGCCTACGGGTTGGAGAAAGGTAAAGGACTGGAGATCGCGGAAAGCAAGGAGCATCTCAGGGAACTATTGGAGTCAGACTACAGAGGCTTGATCGTTTCAATGATACACAAGTTCGACCGTATCCCCGCAGATATTTGTACCCGCAGGAACGTATTCGTCCTAGTAGACGAAGCTCACCGAACTACTACTGGCGATTTAGGGAACTATCTTCTTGCCGCAGTACCAAATGCTACATTCGTAGGATTTACCGGAACCCCGATTGATCGCATCGCCTACGGTAAGGGAACCTTCAAAGTCTTTGGCAAAGATGATGATAAGGGCTATCTCGACAAGTATTCAATAGCCGAATCTATCGAAGATGGGACGACCGTCCCCCTACACTACACACTCGCACCTAACGATATCCGTGTGCCCAAAGATCTTCTGGAAAAAGAATTTCTCAATCTGGCAGAGGCACAGGGAATCAGCGACATCGAGGAACTGAACAAGATACTCGATAAAGCAGTGAAACTAAAGACATTCCTAAAATCTAACGACCGAGTAGAAAAGGTAGCGGCTTTTGTTGCAAAACATTTCAAGGAAAACGTTGAACCCATGGGCTACAAAGCATTCCTAGTAGGTGTGGACCGTAATGCCTGCGCCATTTACAAAGCTGCTTTAGACAAAATTCTCCCAAAAGAATATTCCAAAGTTGTTTACTCGCCGGCCCATAACGATTCTGAACAACTGAAAGCCCACTATCTAACGGAAGACGAGGAGAAGAAGGTTCGCAAGGCCTTCATCAACCGTAGCCAGCTGCCGAAGATACTGATAGTGACTGAGAAGTTGTTGACCGGGTTTGACGCTCCGATCCTCTACTGCATGTACCTAGACAAACCGATGCGCGACCATACGCTCATTCAGGCCATAGCCCGCGTAAACCGCCCATATGAAGACGAAGAGGGAATGAAAAAACCATCAGGATTCGTCGTCGATTTCGTCGGTATCTTCGATAATTTAGAGAAAGCGCTTGCATTCGACTCCGATGTAGTTGCCAGTGTGATAAAGAACATCGATGTTCTCAAGACTCGTTTCGAGTCGCTTATGAAGGAGCGTGCACCTGAGTATCTAGAGTTCACCCGTGGTAAGATCGATGACAAGGCGGTGGAGAGAGCCGTTGACGCTTTCGGTGATAAAGACAAGCGTGAAGCGTTTTTCAAGTTGTTCAGAGAGTTAGAAATGCTTTACGAAATTATCTCGCCAGACGCCTTCCTTCGACAATACATTGATGACTATGCGAGATTATCAGTGCTCTACAATATAGTTCGAAACGCCTTCTCGAAGCGAATACTTGTAACAAAGGAACTGATGAATAAGACCGAAGAATTCGTTAAGGAAGTGGTTACGGCCGAGGGACTTCAAAGAACACTCTCCCTGTACAAGATCGACGAACATACACTCAACGTGCTCAAAAAAGATGATGCACCAGACAATGTGAAAGTCATCAACCTAAGCAAGAGCCTGATGCAAGCTGTCTCAAAAGAATCTGATGAACAACCCTACCTGATCCCGATAAGTGAACGAGCGCAGACCATCCTAGAGTATTACGATGATAGACAAATCAGCACGCGGGAAGCGCTCAGAGATCTTGAGACATTGCTAGCAGAGTATAGCCAAGCGCAGAAGGAGAGGGAAGAGAAAGGGTTTGATGTCAATATGTTTTCAATTTACTGGGTGCTCAGAAAGAATCAGGTGCAAGGTGCAGATTTGCTTGCTTCGCGAATCGATGGTTTATTCGTCAAGTTTCCAAACTTCAAACAGAACATTATGGAGATGCGGGCGTTGAAAACTGAGTTGTACAAAACACTATTAGACGCCTTGGGTAAAGACATAGAATTGGCTAAAAGACTGAGTGACAACATTATGAGATTGAGGAGGAAATAGTGCAGGTGTGCCTATGAGAAATAAGAAACAAAACTCGTGGAGTGCCGACGCATTCAAACAGCAGGTTATCGAATGGGCAGGAAAAATAGGTGTAAGCCCCACAACGATTCAGGTCAGGCCAATGAAAAATAAGTGGGCATCTTGCTCGACATCAGGTAGGATAACCTTCAGTTCAGATCTCCTCCAGGAAGACCGTGAGTTCTCTGAATATGTCATTGTACACGAACTCCTGCATCTTCAGGTTCCAAACCACGGAAAGCTATTCAAATCGCTACTAGGCACTTATGTGGAAGAGTATCAGGAAATCGCAAAGAATCGCTCTGTATGTGGCGTTTTCTAGTCTCTCGCTTACGTTAGTCTAAATGACTACATGGATTGCCAATCACAGCACACCGCTCCCCTTTTAGTTTCTTTTCAACTTCTTCTTGCGGTTTTCCACACAAGGAGCAGTCGATTTGAAGTAAGCAAATATCTGGAGGACTCAGAATTATGGTGTATCTAAATATCCCTAATCTAGATTCTGTTGCATTGATTCGGGATGACTGACCAAAATAAGTGTGATCTTTAACCTAATCCCGAACAAATGCAACAGAACCCCAAAAGTTGACGCCCGCCTCCTTTAGACCTTCGACAGTAGCTTGAGCAGTCTCCTCTTTCAACCTTCCCAATCCAAGGGTAAAGACACTTTAAGAGAGTTCTAACTGTTTGCAACACTGATTCTGATAACTCTGCGGTGCTACTGAACAACATCTTGAAAATTGGTATTGTAAACTCTCTTGCACAAAGCTAGAATAGAGTCGGTTGCCGACTCTGCTCTGCCAGCACTTCTTCTTGAAGCTGTGATCTTCGGGCTTCGATTCGTCGGCTCCTCTCTTCTTCTATTTTATGCTTGATCCATTTCGAAACCAATTCTTCTTCAAGGCTCCTTATTTTTCTGTGTCGTGAGAGAACGTGCAATTCAGGCTTAACTTCCGATCTAACTGCGAAACCTATCTTCTGAAGTTCGCGGATGATTCCATCCATATGGTTCGTCTTCTCTTCCTCGCTCAAGTAGAATAGTTGCGTATCGATAAATTGTCTTAAACGAAGGAGTGGTATTATCAGACCATGTTCGGTCTCTTCGAAGCAACGTAAGACCGATTTCAGTCTGGTAGCAGTGTGACTTTGTGGATAGTATGCGAATGTAGCGGCACTAGAAGAAACGCCTTCTCCAAGCGTCTTCGTTAGTATGGGATCGCTGTGGGTCATCATGCGTCTTTGCGGTTGTTCGTTCGGTGCTTGACCCATCGAAAGCCTCCTGTCTAGGTAATCAACTATCCACAGTATGACTTGTTGGCCACTGTCCAATATTGCGTCTCTAGCATTGATTGCGATACTGCCTTTTACAGCCAAGACGTATTCGCATATAGGGTCTGAGTCAGTCTTCAGGCACTCACTTTTGACGTAGTCCAGCTTTGATTCGATTGCCTTCCTCCTTTCTGCAAGCTCGGTAAGAACTCTTGAATAGTTCGTGATACTGCTTTTCGCTTCACCGAAGATTGCTATTGGTTTCGTTCCTTCACGCTTGTAAATGAGAAAGTCAACATTTTGTGTCTCAAGTTCGAGTAGAGGCGCAGCCCTGATAAATCGATACCCAAGGGATGAAATACTTGAGTAGCGGTCAACGAAAGGGTACACACAAATGTCAATAGCTTCGTCGTGTTCACGGTCAGTTTCTATGTGGCTTTCGTGGGTTGATTGAAGCCCAACGGACTCGTCTCCAAACGTCCTATTGACTTCCCTCAGTGCCTCCTTAATTCTCCTAGCATACTGCTTCTTAAGGTCAGGAAAGATTATCTGGGAGAGAAACGACTCATCATCCAATAATTCCACCGAGCGTCTGGAAGGACGCTGTTGAGTCAATCTCTTCGAGGATTTCACGATAGAAATCAAGGAAGCTCTCGAAGGTGACTTGGAATTGTGGGATGAGATGGATCACACTCTCGTTAGAGTTCACCCCGAATACACTCTTCTTGTCCTTGTCTATTGCTGTCGCAACCCAACTAAACGAGCCCTCATGAGTTGCGCTGTCGATGAAGTCGAACTTCTCACCCTGCATGATTCTATTCACGATTACATCTGCCAACTTTGCTCTTTTGAGGGAGATTGCGCCTGAAATCAGTTGAGGGACAACGAGTTCTCGCCCTTCAGTTCCGACCTTCTCTAAATGCAACTCTACACGCTGGGAAGCGGTGGTCAGAAATGATTCTTCCTTACCTATGAAATTAAGAGCTGCCTCGAATGCCTCGAACATCTTGGTGTTGATTCGCGTAAGAACGAATACGCCGTCGTTATTCAGCTGAATCTTGCCATCTTTGAATCTCATCAAAACAGCTGTTGGACGAATACCATACTGATCACGGAGTTCGAACATTGTCTCAAATGAGTCTTCTGCGCCCCAGTCAACACGGCGTTTCACATCTCGTTTGATCTTCGACGGAAAATTGTCCCACTTGTTTCGCCGTGCAAAGAATCTCTCGATACTTGGCTGGTATCGGTCAACAAAGAAGAGGATTAGGTTCTCAAATGTTTTCGGCCCTATCCACATTCTCCCAAGCCCGATTGTTTCTTCTATGAATATCCTCAGCGATCGCTCATATTCCCAATCAGTGGAAGCAGTATAGAAGAGTAGCAACTCTGGGGTATAATTGCACACGTAAAAATCGACTGTTTGATTTCCCGAGTCCTGTCCAGAAATGGGGAGTTGGACATGCCAGAATTGACCCATTTTCCTCTTAAGAAAAGGCTGTAGGTGTTCTTGCCATTTATCAGCCTTCGTACGTACGCCGTGAATTTTGATCCATTTCCTTTTCTTTGCGGGTTGAAACAATTGTTTGTATTCGTCTATTAGACATCGTTGAAAAGACTCACGTGTGTGCTTTCCATCTGGTACCAGAAAGCCCTCCCGTTCCAGTGGCAACGCTACATTACTCCCTATACTTAGTCAGGATTTAAGCCTACCCTTTATCTTTTGTTCCCATTCTTCTTGCTTGATTACGCCTTTCTCTTCTAGGAGCTCAGCTAGTGATGTAATCATGGTGTCTAATACCTCAACGTCTCCGTCTTTGCTCTTAGTTTTCTTGGGCGTGTCTTCACCGATAACCCATCTGTTTTATCCACCATTTTTAGGGCGGAATAGCTACCCAACACAGCATGGGGTCATAACTATATCCTTACTATCTCTCCTCGACCAGTCCTAGCACACCAGCAAGCCAAGGCCAGAGCAACAGCCAGATCGTCGTGGCTACCCTCCTTGTGAGTAAACCTGTATCCTCCAGTCCTAGTCCTCTCATATTCCACGCAGTTCAAGGAAGCCATCAAATCCCGGTCATCAGGAATAACTATTCTGCCCTGCTCGAACAGGAGCCTCAGATTACTCATCAAATCCTCCTTCACCCTACCGTTAAACTGCAGCCCCTCCGCGGGGACACTCAGCTCCTTAAGATGCTCCAGAATAGGGCCACCCAAACCAGTAACATCCACCAGAACACTGGCAAACCTACGCTCCCTATGCAGATCAAGCACATGCACATTGAAATCAGTGTACGAGTCAACAAGCCTCTGCTCAACGTAACACACCTCCAAACCATCACCCTTCACCCGGACAACAGCCAACGCAGCGTAATCCCTCTTCCCACCAGGATCATAACCAGCATAACCGCCTTCACCCACAGGAGAAACATCTCCAATACAACCCCTAATCAGATCCATAGGGAAATACGTGTCAACATCATCAAGAAACTCAGCCAAATACTCCCTGCCAAACCTCTCCTCTCCCAGCAAAACCCTCTGCTCATCAAGAAACTGCTTCGAAACCAAAGGATTCCTACCTGAAGGAACATGATGCACAGACCACTCCCGGGAAGAAAAACACCTGTGAAACACATGCCCCTTATCCCAAGGCGTACTCAACATCCAAACAGACCCCGAAGTAGCAGCAGTCATAGGAAAAACAACGTCACTCACAACCTCCTCAGGGATGAAAGCCGCCTCATCCAGAATCACCAAGTCAACACTATACCCCCTAAGCGTACTACCAAACCTACCACACGGCAAAGCAGTAATCGACGCACCATTAGTCAACTCCAGCCTAATCCTAGAACGGCTGCGCACAGAAGCCCGCAAAACATCCCTCGAATCAACGAACCGAGCAACCTTATCGTACATCAAAATACTCTGCCTAAGCGTCGGCGAAACAATCACCGTCGTAACACCCCTATGAGTAAAAGCGTAATGCAAAACCTTCACAGCAATAGTAGTACTCTTACCCGTCTGCCTACCCATACACGCACAGATCCTCTTAGACTCGTCCCTCAGCAAAGCCTCCTGATAGTCAAAAGGCTTGAAACCTAGGAGCCTACCACTGAACAGAACAGGATCAACGACACTCAAACCGAAACACGCTCCAACACAGCCTTCAACCCCACGTTCTCATCCCTCAGCCGACTCACCAAGACCAGCAGCGCCGCCTCCAACACGTCCACACTCTTCACCGTCTTCTTCGACACCTTATCACCCGCCTCACCCTTAACCGACCTAACATCAAGCTTCAACGACACACCCAGATCACTCAAAACCTCAGCCAAAGTACCATCCTTAACAAGACCAAGACCCTTCTCAGCCAACAAAAGCCGAGCCAACGAAGGAGCAGCCTGAAACAGAAGCGCAACATACGCCTTCCTATCCTTAGCAGAAAGCTTAGGCGAATCAAGAATCGAATCCAACATCTTCACCCGCCTATACAGAATACGCTTCAACTCCCGGATCTCCGCCCCCCGCGAAACCATCTTCTACCCTGAAAACCACAGTCAAACCCATGGCTAAAATAGGCTACGACAAAAAAGACCCAAGAAAACAGACCAGCCTTACACCAAGCCTTCCACAGACAAGCTCCATCCTATACGCACAGCTTCACATACCTATACCACCTTCATTATTCGCAGTATTAGCCACGCACAGTCATAAACCAGCGAAACAGACCCTGACCTGCCAATCGGTTTTATACTTCCATTGCCTTGTTGGATACAATGCCAGATAACCGTATCGACTTCCCCGTCTACACAGAAGAAAACGGCCAGAGAAGAATTGATGTGACAATCGAGAGGACTGATACAGATACTGCAACAGTGACCCTTCAAGGAGGTGACCCATCGCCCATTCAGCTGTCCAATGTTACAAGAAGCCAAGACGGAACAACCCTCACGGGAAACGCAGTTGCCGATTTCACTAGACTCGCGGATAGAGTCCCTGCTCTGCGTGATATCCTGCAGAGGCTCAGACTAGATATTGCGAGAGTTGAATTTACGGCGACTATCACTGTTGACTGCGATTCCGACCCACCGACTTTCACAGTCCAAATCAGCCGCCTTCGAATAACACTTTACACTCTGACGTACACGCTAGACAGCAATGATTGCACCAACTTCATCGAATGGGTAAGAAACAGTCCAATCCCTCAGCCACGCGGCTGGTGGAAAAAGAAAAAGCCGAAGACATCAAGAAGACCTGCATCGACAAAGCGTCTGAAAAAGCGAAAGAAGAGAGGCGCAAGGAGATCGGCGCAAGCCTGAGAACACTCTGTCTCACTTTAGGTGCAGCCGACCCCATTAAAAGGAAAGGGAGAATGGGTGAAGCCGAGCCATACGCTCTTCTTGTCGCGATTAGAGTCCTCTTGGGCAAGCAGCTCGGAAACCTCATTGACACGTTCGAGGAAGGAATGGAGTAGAGTCAGGAAGCGGACTACGGTATGAAGTTCTCTGAAGAAGGTGCGACGGAAACTGTTGAAGGTGCGGAGGAATTCTTGAAGGAGGCTAAAGCACTTTTGAAGATTAGATAACGGAGAGGGTATCGTGACCAAGGAAGAAGCATACATTTCAGTTGACATAGAAGCTTCAGGCCCCATCCCAGGGGAATACAGCATGCTCTCGCTCGGCGCCTGCGTAGTAGGCGACACAGCCAAAACATTCTACAGGGAAATCAAGCCGATTACCGACAAGTATGTCCAGAGAGCATTTAGAGGTCTCCGGCTTATCGCTGGATAAACTCAGAGAAACAGGAAGCGAACCTACAACCGCCATGCTTGACTTCGAGGCTTGGATAAACTCAGCTTCAAATGGCAAACGACCCGTGTTTACTGCTTTCAACGCAACCTTTGACTGGATGTTCGTAGCATACTACTTCCACAGATTCCTCGGCCGCAACCCATTCGGGATAAGCGGTCTGGACATCAAGGCATACTACATGGGAATGCTCAACACAAGCTGGGGCGAAACCGTGAAGAGAAAAATGGACAAGAGATTTCTATCAGGGCGAAGACATACTCACAACGCGCTGGACGACGCTATTGAACAGGCCGAGATCTTCGGCAAGATGCTTGAATACGGAAAGAGAAGGGAGTAGGATACTTTGTCCCCATCACGCTCACCACGTTTTCCCTTTTGCCTTAGCATATTTCTCCATGAGCTCTTCTGGGTTCAGCACCTCGATTTCTCCTGCAACTTGTTTGTAGTCGATCTTGTTTCTCGTAACTATTATCTGGGCGACTTTCAGCGCTGAATGGAACTGGACCGCGTCTTCAACATCATCAAACTTCTTGTCCGCGAAGGAGCTTGCGAGAACCGGTTCGTCTAAAGGCACTACTCTGAATGACTTGAGAATGTCTTTGACTTCTATTCTTGCAGCCTCGTCGCCTCTGATTCTGGCCCTCCTGAAATCCAGCACCAGTTTTGTTGCAGCAGACACGTATCCCCCGAAGATCTTCCTGTCAACGGCGCTTATGACCGCGAGGCTGTTCTGCCAGTTCATCCTTCGCTCAATGATGTCGATGAAGATGTTGATGTCTACGAGTATTCGCCTGCGTCCATCAGTCATACCTTTCAGCTACGATTTGTCTCGTAATCTCCTTGTCCTTTGAAGGAGGGTTGTAGGGTTCTGTACCGACGAGAGCGAGGAGTTCCCTTCTCACAGGCAGATTCGGGTAGCTGGCCTTGAACTCTTGTTCAATTTCCGCAAGCCTCTGTTCTCTTGATTTGGCATACACTTTCGTTCTAACCTTTTGGAACCTGGTCTCTAGGCTGGACAAATGCTTCCTCGTCTTGACTATCTCTTTCTGCAGTGTGCGAAGCTCCTCTGCCATA
>JACPCU010000026.1 GCA_016184315.1 Nitrososphaerota archaeon | reverse complement strand
GAAGCTGTTGGCCAAGGAGAAGGAAGAGTTAGTCGGGAAAGGCCTGAAGGTTGACACCAAGCTGGTCACAGGGGATCCTGCGGGAGAGATTCTGAAGGCTTCAGAGAGCCATGACATTATCGTGATCGGAAGCCGGGGTCTGGGAAGAGTGAAAGCTCTACTTTTGGGAAGTGTATCTACCAAGGTTTCTCAGCACGCTAAGAAGCCTGTTCTAATCATTAGGTCAACTTAGCCCTATTCTCAGGCCGCCTAGCTAGCCCATGAGTAGCAGAGATCAGTCGCTACCGTACATGATGAGCTAGGCTTCTACTTCTCGCTTGATGCGCCTGCCTGCTTTCTTAACACTGACGCGAGTATAGACGTTGCAAGGGCTCCGAAGACGATACCCAAGGAGGCGATCATAGGTATTTCTATGCCTAGTGCGGAGACGAAGAACTTTAAGCCCAAGAAAGCCAGTATGAAGGAAAGACCTTTTCCGATGTACTTGAACTTGAACATGGTGAGGGAGATCAGGAAGTAGAGCGATCTTAACCCAAGCACAGCCGAGATGTTAGAGGTGTATGCGATGAAGAAGTCTCTGGTTAGGGCTATTGCTGCGGGTACAGAGTCAAAGGCGAACATTATGTCGCTGCTCTCTATGGCTAGGAGAACCAAGATAAGAGGCGTGAAGGCAAACTTAGATCCTCTTACAATAAACTTGGAGCCGTGGTATTCTTCTGTAATCGGCAACACTTTCTTGGCCCATCTGACAATCGGATTATCCTTAAGCTCAGCCTTCTCCGCTCCACCTCTCCAAAGCTTGATCCCCGAGTAGAGCAAGATGACGCCGAAGATGACGACGGTCCAGTGAAAGGTTTCGAGAAGCCATAGGCCTGCACCTATGAATGTGGCTCTCATTACGATGGCGCTAATAATACCTGCGTACAGAACGACAGGCTGAGCTCGGCTGGGGGTGGCGAAATACATGAAGATGATCGCGAAGACAAACAGGTTGTCTACACTCAAAGTGTATTCCAGTGTGTAAGCAGCGAAGTAAATTGCAGCTGCCTCTGAGCCGAACCGCAGCAAGACGAATAACCCGAATCCTGAACCAACAACGACCCAAAGCAACGCCCATTTCGCTGCCTCATTGGCAGTCAAGCCGTGTCCGCGTCTGATACCTGCAAAGAGATCTATGAGTATCAGAGGTATGACAACCACGTGATACGCAATCCAAATTAAGGGCTCTACTTCAAGTCCAGCCAAAGATTACTACTCTCCTTGAACGCTCCGCCCGACCGCGCTATGCATTATTAAGATAACCGTTGAAAGCAAGACCAGAGGTGTCATCACAAAACACAGGTGTGTATCAGTAGGCCCTAGCGAAGTAGACCGTTGATGACGCGGGATTGCCGCACACTACGCATAATCCAGAAGCCTGCGAGTCAAACGGAATCAACCTAATGTCAGCACCAGAATCTGTCTTAACCTTCTCCTCACATTCTCTGCTGCCGCACCACTGGGCCTCCACAAACCCACCCTTCTCTTCAATAGTCTTCTTCAATTCCTCCTTCGACTTCGCGCTCCTGGTCATCTCTTTGAGCGTAGCAGATGCCTTGTCGAAGAGAGCTTTCTGGATGCTCTCCAGTATGCTCTTGACTGACTCCTCCAAACCTTGGTTAGGCACTGTCTTACGCTCTCCTGTATCCCTCCTGACAAGCATAAACTGATCCTTCTCCAAGTCCCTTGGACCCACTTCAATTCTCAGGGGGACTCCTTTGAGCTCCCACTCGTGATACTTCCAGCCAGGAGTATACTCTTCCCGATCATCCATATGCACCCTGACACCCTGCTTGCGAAGCCTATCGGTGCCCTCTTTGATTCTCTGCATCACCGCGTTCTTCACGTCATCCTTGTAGTACACAGGGACGAACACGACCTGAATCGACGCCATCCTCGGAGGCATCACCAAGCCCTTGTCATCGCCATGAGTCATAATTAAAGCACCGATCAGCCTCCAGGAAACCCCCCAAGAAGTCTGCCACGCGTAATGCTCCTTCTCATCTTTACCTAGAAACTTGATTCCGAAGGGCTTTGAGAAATTCTGCCCCAAGTTATGTGAAGTGCCCATTTGCAGAGCCCTACCGTCAGGCATCATCGATTCCAAAGTAGTGGTGTAGAGCGCGCCGACAAACTTCTCTTTGTCAGACTTCGTTCCCCTGAGAGTGGGGATGGCCAGATATTCTTCAATTATTTCCCTGTAAATCTCCAGTATCCGCATCACTTCATCATCAGCCTCCTCCTTGGAGACGTGAACCGTATGTCCCTCCTGCCACAGAAACTCAGAGGTGCGGAGAAAAGGCTTCGTAGACTTGATCTCAGCCCTCAGCACAGAATTCCAGAGATTAATCAACACAGGAAGATCTCTCCAGCTCCTAACCCAACGAGCGTAGAAGTCGTAGATGATTGTCTCCGAAGTAGGTCTGACTACCAGCTTCTCAGAGAGATCATTGTTACCCGCACGTGTAACCCAGAAAACCTCAGGGGTGAAGCCTTCGAAATGCTCTGCCTCCCTCCTGAGCAGGGATTCAGGAATAAGAGTAGGAAAATAGGCGTTTACATGCCCAGTTGCACGGAACCGTTCATCCAAGACCTGCCTGATCTGATCCCAAATCGCGTACCCATAGGGTCTTAGGGCGATAAAGCCCTTGGCTGCCGCATAATCAGCCAGCTCAGCCTTCAAAACCACTTGAGTATACCACTCTGAGAAATCATCAGACCTCTTAACCGATACACCCAGATCCTTTCGACTCATCGCAACATGCACCAAAACTCAACGGGCCGAAGAGCCTCTAAAGGCAGACTCCGCTCAGCGAACCGCGAAATTCCTCCAAATACTCTCGACCAGATTTCAGTCCGGTTCGGACAACGGGCTTAAAATTGTTTATGCGAAGACCCTTATGCAATTCTGATGGTTCTGAGATATTGAACGTCATACTCACGGCTTATACTGGAAGGGGGAGATCCACATTCATACCCAGAAGAATCTTCAGAACCATCCGCTAAAGCTCAAGTTCAGTTACCCTTGCATACAGCGCCTCAGCCTCCTCCGTCACCATACCCCTACTCGGAACCTTAGCCAACCCCACTCTGTCCAAACCAGAGGAAGCCATCACTCCCGCCAGACAAGCAGCCCAAACAACATCTCCTTCACGCACATACTCCGCCATGAAGCCGCCAGCGAAAATATCTCCTGCACCCGTAGTATCCACCACCTTACTGACCCTTTTCACAGGGATTTCATACATATGTTGACGATGAAGCAGCAAAACGGGTTCACTACTCCTAGTGCCGATAACAATCTCTGGCCCCCTTTTAGCCAAGAGCCTTAATCCCTCAACCATATCTCGAACGCCAGTATATGCATAGACCTCCTCCTCATCCACCTTCAATATCTGCGCAAAAGCTAAACTCTCCAAACTCCCCTGTCGAAGAACGCACTTGCCATCCTCCTCAAACGCCCTGAGAAACCCCTGCGGATCAACATACACTATAGAAAACATTCTCCCAACCTCCTCCAAGAACTCCATAGAAATCTCCCCCGCCACAGGGCTAACAATCGCCCCATCCGCCTCCAAACCCGTGATCTGCTCTAACCCTAGGTTCTCACATCTCTTCGCAAGAAAGAGAGTTCGCCCATCGCCCTGTAATACAATCCTAAACCGCGTTGTAGGATGAGTCAACGACCGTGCACCAGACCCAAACCTCAGCTGATTTCTAACGAGCCACAGATAATACGCTTCAGGAAAATCTGCACCGAACCTTGTGACTAAAGCGACATCCGCCCCAAGGCTCTTCGCGGCGAGACCAGCGTAGCAAGGAGGACCGCCGAGCAGGGTCTCAGATTGCTCTATCCTTATTACGGTGTCAACAACGATGTGGCCTGCGATTATGAGGCGCACCAATGCCATAGAGAACAGCTCCGCCTGTCAACCAAGGGGCATTCTTTTAAAGAAGTGAGTTTGGAGGAATGTTAGGAGAGCCCGAGTGTCGAAGAAAAGGAAGAGCAGAGGAAGAGCCAAAGGTGGAAAGGGCCACTCCGACTACGTGCACTGCAGCAGATGCGGATCCCTGGTCCCCCGAGATAAAGCCAAGAAGCTCACCTCAAGAGTATCCTTAGTGGAGCCCACCCTAGCCAAAGAACTTAGGTCGGCGGGAGCCTATATTGCGTCCCCTATTACCATAAAATACTACTGCATTTCCTGTGCCGTCCATTACGGACTCGTCAACGTACGTGCAAAAAGTGAGCGGCGGCTCAGATAAGAAAAGTGCTTCAAACGCCGTTCTTTTTCCCTTAACATGCTAGTGAAACTAGGTCACCATACGCGCCACATGAATCATCCGGTGCAGAAAAGTAATCCCAGCTAGGACTGCAACAACAATCACTCCAATGTCAACCATGTTGGCTAAGCTCAACGCTGCTAGAACAAGTATTCTCTCAGCCCGTTCACCGACACCTATTCCGGCCATCTTCACGCCTAGTGCTTCGCCTCTAGCTCGAGAGTAGCTCACCATCATAGACAAGGCCAAAGCCGAAACTACATTGACGGGGTTCACTTCGCCTCCCAGCATGATTCCAACGTAAACCGCTATCTCCGTAAGCCTGTCGATGGTAGAATCTAGGAAGGCTCCTTTAGAGGACACTTTCCCCGTAAGCCTAGCTACGCTGCCATCCACCATATCTGCGAATCCTGATGCTAGTAGGAGAAGAGCTGCAAACAACTGTCCTCCTGGCAGAGTTTTGGCGTATGTTGCTCCTGAGAGTCCTGCTAGGAATAGTCCTATGATGGTCCAGCCTGTGGGGGAGATCTTTGTGAGGGCTGCGGCTCTACCGATCTTCTCCATGGTTGGTTCTACGGCTTGCCTGATCTTGTTGAGCAAGCGTCTGTCTACAGGTGGGGCTTCATCATTCAGGATATATATAGGGGGTGGACGGTGAAATGTTGGGAAGACTCGTCTTGGGTAAGGTCGGAAAAGGTGTCTCCTGCTCTGTGGCTAATTGCGGTAACCCTGCTACTCGTTCGCTGAGTGTGCAGAACCTGTCTTCTACAAGTCTGAAGGTA
Organism: Nitrososphaerota archaeon; assembly: GCA_016184315.1. Taxonomy (GTDB): domain Archaea; phylum Thermoproteota; class Nitrososphaeria; order Nitrososphaerales; family JACQRY01; genus JACQRY01. The sequence goes on along the minus strand of JACPCU010000026.1, from coordinate 34,131 downwards.
AATACAGATGGTAGACGAGCCTACTTGTGCGATGACCACTTCAAGGTTTGGAAGAAGGAGACTAAGAAGAGCAGAGAGATGGACCGGCTTAGATTCTAAGGACTGCTCTTAGAGATGGATTTGCGTTGAGGATTCTTCAGCTACACTGCGACTTTGTCGAATATGAGCCTGTGAAGAAAGAGATTGATCTAGCCGAGGCCGCAGAGGAGAAGGCAACTAGGGTTAACGATGTTGTGGCTCTCTTCGTGAGCATAGAGAAGGGTGATGATGATACTCTAGTTTCCACAGCAGTAAGTGACGTAAATGCGTCTTTGAAACGGATAGGTGCGAACAGAATACTGGTCTATCCTTATTCGCATTTGAGCAGTAATCTTGCTTCTCCCTCTGATGCTCTCCGCCTTGTGCAGAACATTGCTTCGCTCTTCAAAGACAGCGGCTTGGAGGTTTACAGAGCTCCTTTCGGCTGGACCAAGGCCTTCAGCTTGAAGGTTAAGGGTCACCCATTAGCTGAACAGTCGAAGAGCTTTGCTCCGGGTCAGGTTGCTGAAGCTGAAACTGTTTCCAAGGCTTTGAAGGCTGAGGAGAAGCTTGTCTCCACATACCATGTTCTTACGCCAGATGGCAAGCTTATCCCTGTGACAGACTTCCGTTTCTCGGATTACCCTAATCTGGAGAAGCTGGCTAAGTATGAGATGACTAAGGTTAGGGCTGTGGCTGAGCAGCCGCCACACGTCGATTTGATGAAGAGACTAGGACTGGTGGACTATGAGCCGGGATCCGACCCGGGGAATCTCCGCTTCTACCCTAAGGGCAGGATGATCAAATCGCTGCTTGAACAGTATGTCTCAAGCAGGGTAAGGGAGTATGGGGGGATTGAAGTTGAGACCCCCATAATGTATGACATGAAGCACCCTGCGTTAGCAGATTACCTGCACCGGTTTCCGGCTAGACAGTATCAGATCAAGTCAGAGGACAAAGACCTCTTCTTAAGGTTCAGCGCCTGCTTCGGCCAATTCCTCATGGCAAAGGATGCTCAGATCTCCTACCGGCATCTTCCTCTGAGACTCTACGAGTTAACGCGGTATAGTTTCAGAAGAGAGAAAAGCGGTGAGCTGGTAGGCTTACGTAGGCTTAGAGCTTTCACTATGCCTGACTGCCACGCTATCTGTGCCAACCTAGATCAAGCTAAAGGCGAATTGTTGACGAGGTTCCAGCTTTCACGGAGCGTTTTGAGCGACATTGGCCTCGGCGGAGAGGATTATGAGTTGGCCATAAGGTTCACCGAAGACTTCTACAGGGAGAACGAGACGTTCATCAAAGAGGTGATCAAGATGCATGGCAGACCTGCATTCGTAGAAATGTGGAAGGAGAGGTTCTTCTACTTCGTCTTGAAATGGGAGTTCAACTTCATCGACAACCAAGGCAAAGCCTCAGCCCTCTCAACAGACCAGATTGACGTGGAGAACGCCAAGCGGTATGGAATCCTGTTTGTCGACACTGACGGCGCATCCAAGTATCCGATAATCCTCCACAACTCTCCCAGCGGAGCCATAGAACGATGCATCTACGCCCTCTTAGAGAAGGCTCACCACCAACTTGCATCCAAGCAAGTGCCATCTTTACCACTGTGGCTCACCCCCACTCAGATCAGGTTGATACCTGTAGGCAAAGAATACGCGGAGCGTGCGGCTGAGAAAGCTAAGGAACTCGAATCCTATGATGTGAGGGTCGACATCGATGACCGGGAAGAAACTGTGGGCAAAAGAGTTAGGGAAGCAGAACGCGAGTGGATTCCCTACATCATTGTTTTCGGCGAGAAAGAGGCTTCATCCACAAAGATCACTGTCAGAGACAGAGTGCAAGCAGGCATAAAAGAGATGACAGTCGCTGAGCTAGGCGAGCATGTGAGGAAAGCAAACCAAGCGAAGCCCTTCTTGAAGACGCCTGTGCCTAAGATGCTTTCAGTTAGACCGCAGTTCACAACTTAGCACGCTCAGGATAACTGTAATAGGGAACAACTGACATATTGACTATCATGGAAGTTAAGGAACTCGGACACATTGTATTGTATGTGCGCGACCTTGAGCGTTCAAGACGGTTCTACGGTGATTTGCTTGGATGGCGGCAAGTAGCGAAAATTGGGAGTCAAGCCGCGGTTTTCTCTTCTGGACGGACTCACCATGAGCTATTGCTGATAGAAGTCGGCCAAGATGCAACCCCTATTCCTGAAGGTCGAAGACTAGGTCTCTACCATTTCGGCTTAAAGATCGGGGAGAGTGATGACGAACTAAGGGAAGCCGTGTCCAAGTTGAAGGCTGCAGGGATCGAGATAGTCGGAATGTCGGATCACACAGTCACCCACAGTGTCTACGTACGTGATCCCGATGGGAACGAGGTTGAACTGTACATAGATGTGCAGCCGCCTATTTGGAAGACTCATCCGGAGACGATTGTGTCTCCTACTCGCTCATTACGCCTCTAACATTGTAGCAGTTCTGGTTGCAAAGCTGCTGCCAAACATAATCCATCATCAGCGGCATGCCCTAATGTGGATAGAGATGGAGAATGGTCTCTGATTATCGATTTGGAAGTCCAGTAGAGGTAGTCTAAATTGTCTTGATCATCTTGGCAGCGTCTTTCTCAGTAAGCATTACACCCGGATGTGCGTCGCTCACATGCATCATAGCATGCTTCTTTACGTCTGCTTCTCCTTGGGGAGAGATAATAGTCCATCCACAGTCGCAGCTTATCATTTTAGCCATGGTTGTTTTCTTGTTTGGGAAAATATAAAGAATTTGCTTTTGAGTTTCAGATAGAGCTTTGAAGTACGGATGGTAGTTCCCCCCCTTGTAGCACAAATTGCAAGATGCTGTTCATTGGCCTGTATGGCGATCAGAGCCCTTTTGTATATTCAGCCCTAATCTGTGTAACTTGTTGTTTCTGGTTAATTATTGTCTATCGTCCTTTCTCCAACACTATCAAACACGTCAATTCTGCCAAGAGTCTGGCAGCTGCTGTGGATGCTGCGCCGTTGTCGTAGTGGGGAATGAGCTCCACTATGTCGAATCCAGCAATGTGCTTGCCTCTTAGCGCATAGAGCATTTCCAGTATCTGGTGTGTGGAGAGACCCCCGGGCTCCGGGTTCCCAACTCCAGGTGCATACGCAGGGTCAATAACATCAAGGTCTATGCTCACGTAGACATTGCTGAACTCTTTCACCGCTTCTTTCAGCAGCTCTTCTGGGCGCGGAGCGTTGAAGAGCTTTTCGCATGTTATCGCATTGATGTTTTCTTTTTCTACGTAGCTCCATTCCTCGGCGCAGGCAGCTCTGGCTCCAACATGGATCACTTTGTCTGCTCCTTTCTTATCGATTATTCTCCGAAGACAGGTTGCATGCATAAGGCTGAGGTCTGAATACTCGTTTCGCATGTCGAAGTGTGCGTCAAAGTAGATTATGCGCGTGTCCTCAGGCATAGCTGAGAAGGATCCGTAGGTGAGTGTGTGTTCTCCTCCAAGTATGGCAGGGGTTTTGCCTTTGTCAACCAGTTCGCCCACCACCTTTTCCACCGAAGAAACCATTCGTTCTATGTTAGCGGTATGGTGGAGATTTCCCAGATCCTCTACACTCTGGTTTTCGAGGTCGACTTTGAGTCTGGGAGAATAGATTTCGATGTTCAGGAAAGCGTCTCTAATCGCGTTGGGTCCGAATCTTGAGCCTGTGCGATAAGTGGATGAGGAGTCGAATGGCACACCGAAGACGCTGACTGCAGGGGGAATGCCTGGCTTGATGTAGGTGACCATGGGTTGAGTGGTGACGAAAAGTTCTCTGTAGCTCAAGGGTGTGGTTCCTCGAAGTGGGCGGAGGATTCAAGTGGACAGTTAAGCGTTGCTCTAGCTACCGGAACCCCAGAAGAAGTCTTCCAGCTTGGTGGCGCCGAGGATTTCGTCGAAGTCGTAGCCGATGGAGTCCAAGAGCTGGTCGAAGGTACTCCTCAAATGCTCAATATATTTCTCTGAGTCAATCTCCTCCGGCTTAGCCATAGATAGAGGCTTAACTCCTGGAGGAGTAGTGGTCTTCACGTAGGACACTATGTCCCCTGCCCTAACCTCCTTTCCTTTGCTTCTCAGAAGCATGGCTGCCCGCACATGCTGAGGAATGGAGTCAACGAATCTTTCAATGTCCTTACCCATCATGACGTTGAACGCAAGGTCTTGGAGAGGAATCTTCTTGTCTTTTAGCGCGGCGTAGGTGCCTTTTAGGTTCCGTTTGATTTCTTCTCGCGCCTTCTCGAAGTCTGAGGAAGACTTGACATGACTCAGAGTATTGATTGATTCATAGAACGCTTTCTTTATGACGGGAGGAATGTGGCTCTTCTTGCCCGTCAGCCCCTTGATGTCGACGTTGCCATCTGGGAGCACACCCATGTAGTTCTTCTTCCTATCACTAAAAGCCACATATCGATACGACTTATCCAAGTCGAGCTCTATGCCAAGTTCCTTATCCGCCCAAGCAGTCACAGCCTCGATTTGCTCTTGACGGGGGCTCTTCAAGAACAGTGAGTCAGTGTCCCCGTAAACCACCTCTATGCCCTGCTCATTGCATTTCTCAATGGTGCTGGTGATCACATGTCTCCCAAGGGCCGCAGTAGCATCAGCCACACTAAGATCATAAAGCGGAAAGATCTCTGCGCCCATGACACCGTAACTGGCGTTTAGAATGACCTTCAACGCTTGGGAAACAATGTTGAAAAGTTCCCGCTCAACAGTGGAAAGAGTCTTGAGCTTAGACAGGGGCTTATAGTAGCCTACCCTAAGATCCCTCAGCGAACCTATCACCAAGGAAGTTAACCCCTTCCTCTTCCGGCAAACCCAATGCTCTGTACCGGGTAGAAGATTATTGCGACACTCCGCGTGGTTGCAGCGAACCGTCTCGTAGGAAAGATTGTAAACCTTCATGATGCTGGGATACAGGCTTGCGAAGTCCAGCACAGCCACATTGAAGTGGACACCAGTCTTAGGCTCAACGACAAGTGCGCCTTTGTACTTCTTGCCCTTTATGATGGGTGCAGAAACATCCCCCCCAATAGCATCCAGCTCCTCCCTCTTCGGGATCAAGGCACCTATGCGTCTATGTTCGTAGTACAGCATGCTTCGAATCCAATTTGACACTGATAGCCTTGAGACATCGTCTAGGGGCATCTTGGCAACTCTCATGATGACGAGGAGCAGCTTCATGAGCAGATCGGCGTTGAAAGCGGTCAGCTTATGGGTGATGACCGAGTCGTTAAGACAGTACTTGGCTAGCTGAGTTAGCGGAAGATTGCCGATAAGACCCTCAAACTCGAGCTTCGACTCGTTGATCAAAGCTTCAGTGATGCCGCCGAGAGTATGCTCGGAATACTTGTTGCCGAAGGCGTAGATCTGTATGGAACGGTTGATGAAAGTCTTGTACAGATCGATGTGCACACCGTGTTTGATGTTTGCCACGTTATTGCCTAAGCTGATGGGTACCGCCTCCTTAGGGACCCTAAGATTAGATGCCCGATGGTAGAGATAAGGCAAGTCAAACTCATCGCCGTTGAAAGTGACTAGGATCGGGTAATCAGATATCTGCTTAAACAATGCTTGGAGCAGTTCATCTTCCTTCTTGAACATCAAGGTCTTCACGTCCGCTCCCAGCTGCAGGTCGCCTCGCTCCACCTGCTCGCGTTCAAGGATGAAGACCGTCTTCGGGCCGTTACTTGCAACAGTTGAGACACAGATCACTTGGTAATCCGCCTTATCAGGATCAGGTATCCGGTTCTCTTCAGGTGAAGACACCTCTATGTCAAGGGTGAGTCTACGCAGGTCGGGAAGCGGCTGGCTTAACAGGCTTGCCCATTCGAGAATATGCTGCTTAAACTCTGGGTGGGCAGACTCCAAGATCTTTTTCAGCTTCTCGCCGACTTCTTCAGGAACTTCGTATCTGACAGGCGTTACGCGGTCAGCTTCAACATCGTAGAAGGTTCCCGGGATAAGGCGCATATCATACATATAATTCTCATAATATTTGATATCGGCCTCCCATGCTTGAGTCACGTTCCTGATGCTTTGCTGTGAAGAAGAACCACCTATCGCCAGAGGATCAGAAGCAACAATCTTGCTCACTTTGATTGTAGAGTCGTGAAGAAGATCAAGCTTCTCCTCCTCCACAAGATCCAGAACATCAGGCCGGTTCTTCAAAGTCTGTCTGTCGCTCGGTGATAGATCCTTAGCATAGCAGTACGGCTTATGACCAGTCTTATCCTCCCAAGGGATTATCGTATTAGTATTGGGGTCGTAGAATTTGAGCTTGGCTTTCTTAGCTTCACCATCGTACGTTGCTGAAATGAGGAGGAGAGCTGTTTTGCCAGAACCTGTTTGCGCGCCAAGACTACTCTGCATCAATGCAATCGTTTCCATCCCGCTCTAGTCCCAGATCGGATTATCGGCTTAAAGGTGCCATATAGTCTTTGTCAAAACAGATCTCAAGCATAATGAACACAATAGTCTCCCTGTGCGTTGCATTGTATTAACCTTAGAATTGATCACATACAACGGGACGCGCCCCTAAAGCTTATACTTTACTGAGCAGTCGTCACACCTGAACATGATCATCATCTGGTATGCGGACTTCGAAGGCACGGAAAAAGATCTAAAGAGAATCAACAAGATCTTCAGCGACATCACCAAAAAGGTCGGAGGAACAGTAGAAGGGCCTTACTATCCTCAAGACGCAGATCTGATGTACATAGCTAAAGTCAAAAACTTCGACTGGATCAACCAGTCAGGAAGAATCTTCCTCAAGAAAGTGGAAGAAGAAGGCATCAAGATAACGCCTGTCAGATACGAAGTGGCAGTCACTCCCGACGAATTCTGGGGAAAAGAATAATCGTTCAAGCAACCTTTCCTCTTTTTTTTCTATGACTTTCCGCGAAATGGCTAGGTCAGTCTCTTATACGTCCCCATGGTTGCCTTCACTTAGTAGCCTTATGCGGATACGCGTGTCTCGCATCCAGTAGAAAAGGCTGGTTCGACGCTTTAGGAGTAGCCTTTAGCCTTGACAGCCTGAAGCAGAGCAGAAGCCTGCACATGGCCTCGACCCAACACATCACCAACAGTATCCTTAGACACGTATCCTGCAGAAGCGGCCAAACCCTTGGCGTGAGCAAACCCTTTTGCAAGAAGCATGGGAAGAACCTCCTTGCTCGGATAAGCTGCTCCAAGAGCAAGACTCAGCGCCTCGTTCCTGGCAGTGGCAAGCCACCCTCTGTACTCTTCAAGATCAATCCTGACATCCTGCTCACGCAGATTTTTACCCTCAAAATTGGCCAGATATATTGAAACTCCAGCCCTGATCGGCTTCAACCCCATCCTAGCCAAGAATCCAGCCATCTTCGGATTGATCACGTCTCCGGGCCTAGCTACAACAGTGTCCTTAGTAATCCAAATGCTGCCAGCGTCAATCTTTGTGGGAACACCGGCCTCCTTAAACTCGCTGAGTACAGGGCCAGGAGCCAGCCCCGTATTACCTGCAGTAATCACAACATCCTCAGTGGCGACATCACCCGCTCTAGCAGGAAGATTCACCTTATTTTTCTCGAAAATCAGGTAGAGCTTAAACGGATTGAAATCAGTGAAGATCAGAGCGTTCTGTCCCTTCAGTTCATCTACAAACTGCTCTATCCCAGCTCTCCCGGTCTTCTTTAAACCTATGGCGGCAAGAGTGTTCTTGGCAATAGCAATCTCCAAGCTGCCCCTGAAATCCCGTTTAAGAGACATAAGCTGAGCAGCTCTAACCTTATTCAGCCTAGACGCGGCCACCAAACCATACTTCTTCGACAACTCTTCAGTTCGGTCTACTTGCTGAACCTTTCGAGCAGGATACTGAACAACCTGTGTCCTCAATCCTCTACCACCTTCATAGAAACCGGGTGAGCCATAGTCATCTTGAAGCCTACTCTCCTCACATTCCTCATCCCGGAGGGAAGCTTCTTCTCAACATAACCGATAATAGCATTAGCGTTCTCAGCCACGTCCGAATCCTTCATAGCTTCATCGCCAACCTTGCATGTTACTCCCATCTGCCCGCGACTGCGAACTCTAACAGCGGTCCTGTAACGGTTCAACAGAGCGTCAATAGGAGCATTGGGAGGAACAGGCGCAGGCATCTTGCCCCTCGGACCCAAAGACTGACCGAGAGCCCTACCTATCACGGGCATAAGTGTTGTATCAGCAAGAAAGAAGCTGTACTGCCTAGCAAGCTTTCTAGCTGTCTTCTTATCACCAGTAATCCTACTCAACTCATCAGGTGCAACGATTCGGTCGGCACCAGCCTTACTGGCCCTTAGAGCCAGATCACCTGATGCGAATACGCAGACACTGCTCTTCTCAGACAAAGGGTGGGGTAGAAACACAACTTCGTTTATGCTGATATCCTTCTTCTTCAAATCAATATCTTTAAGCCCAATTAACAGCTCAAAGGACTGGGAGAAGCTCCGCTTCTCTGCGCCCTCCCTAGCCTTAGCGACAACCTTCTCCATCTCTTGAACCGAAACCATTGATCATCAGCCTTTTCCTACAGGGCTCTAGAAAACCTACCTTAAACACGGGCTAATAATAGTTTCCCGTCCTATGTCTTGGGTAGCAGAACCTTGTCCCAAGTTCCCTGCTTCACCTCAAGAACAATCTCTCTTGGATCTTTGTCCTCCACCTTAACGCCCATGCTCACGCATGCGCCAATGATCTCTAGAGCCATGGAACGATTATTCCTTCCGTAGGAAGAGCCAGATCTCATCTTGGCAATCTTGGCTACTTGTTCCATACTCAAGCTTCCAACAAACTCTGAGTTAGGCTTCCCTGACCCTTTCTGAAGAGAAGCTTCCTTCACTACAAGAGCAGCAGTGGTAGGTACTCCTACCTCAACATCAAACTGTTTGGTCTCGGTATCCACGACGATCTTGACGGGCACCCTCATGCCGCCATAATCCTTTGTCTTCTCGTTGATGCTATTCACTATCTGCATCACGTTCACGCCCAGCGGGCCAAGAGCAGGGCCAAGTGGTGGACCGGCATTAGCGGTACCGCCCATGACTAAGGCTGAAACTGTCTTCTTCTCTCCCATTTCTACGCCGCCCCCGTCTTTGCCTTTTCGACGATCTTCAAGTAGTTAGCGTTGATGGTCACAGGAAGCTGGTAGGCAGCGTCCAGTAGAACCACGGTAACCTCAGACTTTGCAGCCTCAATCCTGTTGATCTTGGCCTTCATTCCCTTGAAGGGCCCAGACACAATTTCAACAATATCGTTCACACTGACCTCGCTGATCACAGGCTTGGTCACCAAGAACTTCTCAATGTCTTGGAACTGAATCATACCGGGAACAGTGCTCTTCACATGCTTGAAGCCTGAAACTGTCTCACTGACCACCTGAGCGTTATCGGCCTCGACGAATATGTAGCCCTTCAGACTCTCCAATACCAAGATCGAGTGTATGGGCTTCTTCTTCAACACGATCCTCGTAGAAATCAGAGAAGTCACGGTCTTCTCCCAGCCGCCAGTAGTCTTAACAGCGAAGAACCTGGATAAGGAAGCTTCAGTCAATCTCATTGCTCACCCTAACTTCAATATGGCGCCGACGAACTGGATGACGAATCCGATCGTGCCCACTATGACTATGCCCAAGAATATGAGCTTCAAGTAAAGCATGAACTCGTCTAGGTCAGACTTTCTAGCGAGCTTCAACGTGTTTACCGCCGAGTCTATCGATCGTCTTATGTCCAATCGTTACCCTTCCAGTCCGCTAAACCCTTGGCCAGCAACGGGTCATATATATGATTCTTGTCCTCCTAGAGTAGCATAACCATCATTGGGGCATCCATGGTTTTGAATCCCAACGATAACCAGAGCTACGTGATAGTTGCCTCCAAAAAGGACCCTGCGTCCATGAACATAGCTCAGACGCTCATCAGCCAATTTGGCTTTCGAGAGACAGAGGAACAGTTTGAAGAAGAAGCTGTCTTCAGGAAGGACGAAGCCAAACTGATCTTTCTGCGTGAAGAAGCAACAACGGCTGAGCATCTGAAAGACTTCTTCTCTCCGAGTTTCTACGTCTTTGTTTCCAGACACACTTCATCCAAAGGGATTCCATCGCTAACAACCCATTTTCCAGGCAATTTTTCTGAAGATTATTCGCGTGGAGGAAGACCATTGGAGCTTGCTTACACCTATCCGTCCCTACTGAAAGATTACTTCAAGAGGCTATCGCAGAGGAAGAACGAGGCGTCAGGTTACGAAGTTGCAATTGAAGCGACTCACCACGGACCTACAAGCCTTGACAAACCTGTCCTATACGTTGAGATCGGTTCATCTGAGAACGAGTGGGTGGACTCAAAGGCAGCGTTACTTATCGCCGGTGTTCTAATGGAGACCCTTACTCATCCAATCTCACATAGCAAGGTTGGCGTTGGGTTCGGTGGGTCTCACTATTCCGAAAAATTTGCTGGGTTGATTACCGATTCAGAATACGCTGTCGGAGCTATTGCATCAAAATACGCGTTGGAGCACCTGCAAGCATCAGTGTTAAGACAGATGGTTGAGAAGTGCGTTGAAAAAGTGGAGTATGCATTCTTGGACTGGAAGGGTTTGGGAGCCCAAAAAGCAGTCATCCTCTCGATGCTTGAAGAACTTGAGCTGGAGATTGTCAGAGTTTAGCAGTAACAGGTCCTGTGATAGGCGGCCAAGGAAACGCTTCTTCATCCAAGAGAAGCAGTGAGAGAAGGGCTTTTTGCGTGTGCAGCCGGTTCTCAGCCTCTTGCCAGATTACTGATCGAGGTCCATCTATGACTTCGCCGGTGACTTCTTCTCCCCTATGAGCTGGGAGGCAATGCATGAAGACTGCGTCGGATTTAGCCTTCGAGAACAGAAACCGGTTCACCTGATATTTAGGGAGAAATGTCTTGCGCCGCTTCTCCCGTTCGGGTTCCGTTCCCATTGAGATGAAACTGTCTGTAATGACGACGTCAGCGTTTTTCACAGCTTTGCCTGGATCTTCAGTTATGTTGACTTCAGCGTTGGTCTCCTTGGAGAAGCGTTTTGCAAGCTTCACTGCTTCTGGCAGAGGGGTATGTTTAGGTGGACAGGCGACGGCTAGATCCATGCCCATCTTAGCTGAGGCTATGAGCATAGTGTTGCACACATTGTTTCCATCACCCACCCAGGCGACTTGAAGTCCCTGAAAACGGCCTTTCACTTCTCTAATGGTTTGCAGATCTGCGAGAATCTGGCATGGGTGATACCAATCTGACAACCCGTTTATTACGGGTATGCATGCTGCCTTTGCTAGAGTGGCTATGTCACTGTGGCTGTAGACTCTGGCCATTACGCAGTCTACGTATTGTGAGATGGCTCTGGCTGTGTCTTCAATGGTTTCTCCTCTGGAAAGCTGGAGCTCGTTGGCTGATAGGTTGATGGCGTGGCCGCCGAGCTGGAACATTGCTGTTTCGAAGCTGATTCTTGTTCTGGTGGAGGGTTTCTGGAAGATCATGGCGAGGGTATGGTTCTCAAGCAGTTTTCTGAAGATTTTCTGGTTGCGCTCAGACTTCATTATATGGGCGAGGTCGAGTATCTGAATTATTTCTTCTGAGGAGAGTTCGGCTAGAGTGAGAATGTTTCGCCCTTTCAGCAACTTTTCTCTTCACACGGGCATCTGCGGATGGGCTTATTACTTTGTCTCCTGATGAATCGCGGGTTCTAGTGATTTTTCAGGGGAGATGGATTATCTTCTTTGTGGAAGCCTAGACCCCCTTTACTCTATAAGCTGTCAGTAATGGCACTGTTCCTCAGGCCCGCAGAGTTGTCAGGACCTGTTCTTGGATAGGTTATTTGGTGGATTGGGAATTGTTTTCGATCAGAGATTCAGCGAAGGACGCGGGGTTGAAAGGTGTCAGGCTGTCGTAGGTTTGACCTACGCCTAGGAAGAGAATAGGTTTCTTCGTCACGTATGATATTGCCAGTGCGGCTCCGCCTTTGACATCAGCATCGGCTTTCGTAAGTATGGCAGCGTCAAAATTCGTGGCGGCGAGGAATTCTTTGGCCTGGGAAACAGCATCGTTCCCTGCAAGAGCGTCGCCAACGAAGACTGTGAAATCAGGCTTAGTTACACGGACGATCTTCGCCATCTCGTCCATAAGGTTCCTGCTCGTCTGCATCCTGCCAGCCGTATCCACCAGCACCACATCGATGTGATGGGCCTTGGCGTAGAGCACAGCGTCTCTGGCTACCGCGGCAGGGTCGGCCCCGTACTTCTGGGCTACATGCTTTATTGATAGGCGTGTTGCGTGTTCTCCTAGCTGTTCGATGGCGCCAGCCCTATGAGTGTCACCTGCTGCCATCACGACGGAGAAGCCGTGCTGCTTCAGAACATAGGCGAATTTGGCGATGGTGGTGGTTTTACCGGTGCCGTTTATGCCTAAGAATACGATTATGAAGGGTTCTCCTGTCTGTTTTTTCTCCTCAATTTTTTGGAATATGTCAACAGTCTGAGGGGATTTTACCACTTCTATCAGCAGCTCTTGTAGCCTTGTCTTCAGAATATCTTTGACACCGATGCTTCTCTTCACCCTGTTTCCCACCAGTTCTTCTTTCAACCGTTTGACCAGCCCTGCTACGACCTCTTGAGCCACGTCGCTTTCCAATAAGGCTAGTTCAAAGTCCCATAGAATCTTATCAGCATCTGCCTCTGAGATGGTCTTTTCAGAGGCTGCTGACACTAGCGTGTTGAAAGCTGTTTTTAGCTTCTCGAACATTTAAACCGGTCCTTGATGCTGCTGGATCTCCACCATCCTGTTGATAGCTGCCCTAGTAGAGTTGAGCCTATTGGCAAGATCCATTTTTTCCCGCTGTATGGAGACTGCTGCGCCTTCAAGTTCTTTGAGGCGGGCGTCGAGGAAGACGAAAGTATCGTCCTTTGTCTTCTCCATTGCTATGTTGGAGCCTATGCTCACAACCAGCTTGTCGGGGGAAGGGGTGTTTGTCTTGATGAATACGCCGGCACCTACTGGGAATAGGACTTCCGTCGTAGCTTGATTTTCAAGGGCCTTCAGAGACTCTGTGACAGCTCTGGTTTCAATGATGGCTCTGGCGACTAGACCTTCGCGGTTATTCAAGTCACCCATGTAGGCCTCTAGCACTCTGACTTCTCCGATTAGTGCTTGGATTTGTTCTTCGCTGCTTACAGCCATTTACGGACAGACCTCCCCTCTTTTCATTGGTCTTAAAACCCTTGCCTTATAGCTTGAGGGCCCTGGCCAGTATTACGAGCTCTGGGCCGCTGGTCAATGTTCCTACTATGGCTTCCCCGCTTTTGGCCACGAGCCCTGAGCCTACGAAGGGTACTCCTCCGTTAACGGTGCAGGGTTCCGCCTCAATCTTCAAGACTTCGTTTACTAAGGCCACTTCTTCTTCAGAAGCCTTAGGGTGGATGACGCCGCCTTGATTCGTCGCGACGATCATGGAGCCGACCTGTGTGTATGAAGCGATGCTCATGGTTTCCACGGGGACGTCGAAAACATCGTGGATCGTCTTGAGGACGTCGGCAGGGAGAACTGTTGACGCTACTGCGCCGCTGTCGTTTACGGCAACTAGGTTTCCGATGCACGTGTATTTGGCTTCAAGGATTTCGACTGGTATGTCTGTGGCGTTTCTTATGGATGCGATTTCAGATTCTTCTGCTAGGCGCGAGACGATGATTCCTTTGGTGTTCATGGCTATGAGGGGGCCGAGTAGTCTGGATCCTGAGATTGATGTTTGAATCACATTGACTTTTAGGGTTTCTGAGAGCTTTCCGGCTTTGGAGTCTGCCAGTCCTCGGGGGGTTAGGAGGAATTTGTCTGATCCTTTCAGGAAGATCCCTATGTTGGGTGAACGGTAGATGTATACTCTGTGGATACCCATGAGTTACTCCTCCTGGTGTTTTGGATGTCGTGGTGGTAGTGGCGAGCGTTATTCCTCCTCTGCGTGTATTGTCAGCCTATCGGGGTGTTGTCTTTAAGCGTTGCATTCATAGTTTTGGTAACTTATCGACTAGTTACGAATACGCATTATCCGTCAGCCAAAGCCAAGGTTTACCAAAACCGTCAGCCAGCATAGTTAATTAAATAGAGATAATGGTCAGATTCATTGTGCAGGGATATTGGGTCTCCACGCCATTGAGCTTCCCCGCAGGATATTGGTGGGAAGCGGAGTCATCTCTGAGTTCACGGGGTTCTTGGAGGCTCTGGGTCTCAGTGGCAGAGTTCTGATTGTGTCTGGCAGCCACGTTAGGGGCAGTATCGGGAGCCGTATCGTCAACGTTTTGGCGAAGAGCCATGGGATTCCTATTTGGGTGGAGGTTGAGGCCGCTACGCTTGATGAGGTTGAGCGGGTCCAGCGCACCGCGGCTAGAGAAGAGGTGGCTGCTGTTGTGGGGATAGGTGGAGGCAAGAGTGTTGACGTGGCTAAGGTTGCGGCTTACAATACTGGGCTCCCTCTCATCAGTGTGCCTACCAGTGCTTCTCATGATGGGATCGCTAGTCCGATGGCGTCCATAAAAGGGATGGATAGGCCTTATTCAATGATTTGTCATGCGCCACTGGGGATTTTGGCGGATATTGATGTTATTGCCAATGCGCCTGTGAGGCTTCTGGCCAGTGGGTGTGGTGACTTGCTGGCTAAGATCACTGCTGTGAGGGATTGGCAGCTGGCTTGGGAGGATAAGAACGAGTATTACGGCGAGTATGCTGCCAGTCTGGCGCTCCTAAGTGCACGTTTTGTGATGCGTAGAGCGGAGGAGATCGGTAGACGTGAGATTGATGGTGTAAGGGGCGTCGTTGAGGCTTTGATCAGCGCGGGTGTTGCTGCGGGGATAGCCGGGTCGAGTAGGCCTTGTAGTGGTGGAGAACATTTGTTCAGCCATGCTTTGAGCCTGATTACTCCTGGAGTTGGACTGCACGGTGAGAAGTGCGGACTGGGTGCGATCATGGTTTCGAAGATTCAAGGCGATGAATGGAAGGGTATTTCGGATTCTCTCCGGAAGGTCAACGCGCCTACGATGGCTAAGCAGATCGGTTTGACTGAGGAGCAGGTTGCTAAGGCGTTGGTGATGGCGCCCAGTGTTAGACCTGAGCGGTACACCATTCTCCATAAAGTAAGCCTTGACTATGATTCTGCTCTTAGGTTGGCGCGTGAGACGAGTGTAGTCTAGGTTTTGGCTGCGGTTTCTTCGGGTTTCGCTGGGGGTTCTTCGGGCGTCTGAGCTGGTTCTTCAGCTGTTTGTGCTGGCTTTGCTTCCACTGTTTCCTGGGGTTTGGGTGCTTCATAGGTTTCTAGGAAGGTGACCGTCTTGATCTTTAGTAGATACTTGAATATGTCGCTGGATAAGGCTCTCTTTATGATCTGTATTCCTTCAGCCAGATAGGTCTTCTGCGGTAACTCTATTCTCAGAGCTGGTTCTTCGAATGAGAGTTTGGCTTCGTTTTCCTCTACGGGTATGCGTCGCTTTATCAGGGCGATAGTCTTGTCTTGCTCTGTTTCAAGCTTCTTGACTACTTCAAGATCGTAGACCAAGACTTTTCCGGCGAATCTGTGGTTGAAGTCTACTTGTGCTCTGCCTGAACCGATGAATCTGACTGTGCCTACGCGGCCCTCTATTTCTACGACGTCGCCTATTCTGAGCTCATCGGCTTTGTCGCCGAATTTTCGGATGGGGATAAGCCTGACTCTTGATGCGTCTCTTTGTCCGAAGCCTTTCTCAGGGGGAACTTCAACAGTCAATTTGTCTCCCACATTCGCGTTCTTAAGAGCTTCATCTACGCCCTGTAGGACCCAGCCTTCTCCAACAGCGACGAGCCTAGGCTCGTATTCACGGGTAGGATCGTGGATGCCTAGTTTCTTGGCTTCTTCAGCCAAGGTGGTTTCGACAGGCTCACCTGTGTCTTTTTCCTTAGCCGTGTAGTTGGCGAGGATAAAGCTTCCAGCTTCAAGTGGCAATTGTTAACCCACCTTGCACTCCAAACGATTGGACAAATACTTTACGCATACATGAGCTTAACGGTCGAGGATCCTCAGCTTCTGCTCGGCTACACTCATAGCCAGAGCGGGATCGCACCGAATGTTCTGGAGCATAAGGGCAGAGGCAACTGCAGCCACGGTGGTCAACACATGGTAAGCAGCTACTTCACCCATGCATCCCACTCTGAAGAGCTTACCTTTGTATTCTCCGAAGCCTCCTGCGATATGCACCTGGAACTTTTCTTCCAATGTCTTTCTGAACTTATGGTCATCCACGCCGTTGCTGTACTTGAAGGCGGTAACGGTATTAGAGCGAAGGTCTCTTTGGGCGAAACCATCCATATCCAAGGCTTCGAAAGCGTCGTAGAAGGCTTCTGCGCAAGTCTTATGCCTCTGTATTCGCTTGGGAAGTGTTTCTTCAAGGATAATGCTTAGAGCCTCGTCAAGAGCGTAGAACAATGGTAGTGAAGGTGTGTAGGGTGTTTCAGCTTTTTCAGCGAACTTGAATTGTTTAGCCAGATCGAAGTACATCGTCGAGGACGGGTTCTCAACAGCATACTTCTTGGCCCTCTCACTCACGGATAGTAAAGCGAGGCCCGGTGGCGCTGCCAGACATTTGTGGCTGGCGGTTGCACAGACATCTATCCCAAGACGATCTACACTGATTTCGTCACCACCCAAGCTTGTCACAGCGTCTACAATAAAGAAAGAACCATGTTTGGCAGCGATCTCCCCAGCCTCTTTGAGCCACTTGTATCTCACGCCGGTAGAGGTCTCGTTAGACACGGTGCATAGGGCTTTCACTTTGCCTGCTTTTTCAAAAGCGGCTTCAATAGCGTCTGGTTCAGGGGCTGACCCATAGGGAGCATTGACTCTTATCACCTTTCCCCCCGCTAATGTAATTGTCTCAGCGAGTCTTTCACCGAATTCTCCGAAGATTGGGACAACAATACTATCGTTGCTTCTCACAACGCTTCTTACCGCGGCTTCTACTCCCCCTGTTCCGGAGGCTGTCAGGACTACAATGTCGCCATTGGTTTCGAAGACAGTTTTGCTTTTGTCGACGATGCGGCGGAAGAGGCTGCTGAACTCTTCGCACCTATGATTTACGATTGGGGCGAGCATGGCACGCATCACTCTTTCCGGCACATTTGTTGGACCGGGTGTCATTACAAGGGGCTTCAAGCCTGATTCATTCCATCCAGTGTAGAGACTTGACTGCCACGCGTTCGTTTATTAAGGTTTGCCACAATGCGTGATTAGGGCGGTTCTGTGAAAAGAGGTCTCTTTGTAGGACGCTTCCAGCCTTTCCACCTCGGACACCTCTACGCGGTAAAGAAGATCCTCGGCGAAGTGGATGAACTGATCATAGTGGTTGGCAGCACCCAGAAGAGCCATGAACCTGACAATCCCTTCACTGCAGGTGAAAGAATACTGATGTTAAGGAGCAGTCTTACTGAGGCAGAAATCGACCCTAGGCGCTACATGGTAATACCTGTCCCGGACGCTTTGATGCACTCAACATGGGTAGCTCAGGTAACATCTTACACTCCTCCCTTCGACACAGTATATACCAACGAAGCCTTGACTCGCCGTCTCTTCCAAGAAGCTGACTACGAGGTAAAGCCAGTATCGCTCTACAAACGTGAGGATTATTGGGCTACAGGGGTAAGGAGCAGAATGCTTTCTGACGGAAAATGGGAGAAACTAGTCCCCAGAGCGGTAGCCAAAATAATCATGGACATCGACGGTGTGAACCGCGTCAAGGGCGTAATGAATAAAGACCACCCCAATAACTCTCGTTCCTAGATCTTCTGCCCCAAATCAGATGTGGGATGCTGTTTATACAGCGACAGCAGGTACAGTGCCGATGTGGTCGAAGAAGAGCGGGTAATAGTAGATGGAGCACGCGGAGAAGGAGGAGGCCAGATTCTTCGCACATCTATAGCTCTATCTATACTCTCCCGCAAACCTGTAGAGGTCATCAATATCAGGGCGAAGAGAAGCAACCCCGGCCTTAGAGCCCAACACTTATCGGCTGTAAAAGCACTCGCAGCGGTGTTCAATGCGTACGTCGAAGATGCTGTTCTAGGCTCAAAGAGAATCTATTTCATACCACGTGAACAGAAGATTACTTCTCTAGACTTCGACATAGGCACAGCTGGAAGCATCACTCTGCTCCTCCAAGCAATCATACCTGCAGTGAGCCTAGGAGGTGGAAGCATCGATGTGAAGCTCATAGGAGGCACCGACGTAAGCGGAAGCCCCACCATGGACTATTTCCGCAATATAGTGCTACCCGCATACCGCCTTCTAGGGGTGGAGGTTGAGCTGGAGGTTCTTAGACGCGGTTATTATCCTAAGGGAGGAGGCATCGTAAAGGTTTCTGTCAAACCTAGGAAAACTTCAACGCCGCTAAGGCTAGGCAAGACTCCTGCAGGAGCATCTTCTATCCTATCTGTATGCTCCAATCTTCCTAGGAGTGTTGCTGAACGACAGGCTTCATCAGCCAAACATTACCTTGAGAGTCGAAGCATACACGTAGGAAACATTGAGATAAGGCAGGAAGAAGCTGTTTCCCCAGGAACAGCCATAACAGTATTCCAGGTAGATGGAAAAAGCATCTTCATTGGCGGAGACAACATCGGGCGAAGAGATTTGCCTGCCGAGAAAGTTGGTAGAGAGGCTGCAGCTAGGTTTACCGATGAGTACTCGTTAGGTGTGCCCGTTGACCGCCATCTTTCAGACATGCTTGTCCCGATGCTGGTGTGCACTGAGGGTGAATCGCAGTTCCTGACTTCTGAGGTCACGGGGCACTTAGAGACTAATCTGCGCGTTGCACGCATGTTCACATCCTGTGGGTATGAATTGGCAAGGGAGGAGAGGGGAGTAATGGTAAGGATTTCTGGAAAGAGGCTTCGCAGTAACACCTAATAAAGACCGCTTAGAGGCAGGCTAGTTATCATGTATTATCCTGGTGCCACCGCAGTGGGTGTGACGTTCAAAGACGGAGTAGTTCTAGGCGCCGAGAAGAGGTTCACCTACGGAACTTTTGTAGTGAGCCGCTCTGGCAAGAAGGTCTTCAACATAACAGACAGAGTGGGAGCAGCGTGCGCGGGTATGGTGGCAGACATGCAGGTTCTTATCCGCCAGATTACGTCTTACGCTAAGCTCCGTGAACTCGAGTTGAACAGACCGATTCCACCTAACTCTGTAGCTAAGCTGATGTCTGTGGTTCTGTTCGAGATGAGATATACTCCACTTCTCACTCAGGTGATCATAGGTGGTGTGGATGGTAAGCCCACGATCTATGTTCTAGATCCCTTAGGCTCCATCATCCCTGACGATTACGCTACTGTAGGCAGCGGCGCTGAAATGGCAATAGGAGTCGTCGAATCAGAATACACAGCCAATATGACTGAGGAGCAAGCTAAGGAACTTGTGGTGAAGGCTATTCGCTCCGCAGTTCAAAGGGACGCTGCGAGTGGAGACGGTGTTGACCTACTCGTTTTGACTCAGAACGGCTCTAAGAGCGAGTCGATGAATTTCTAGCTCAGAGCCTTCTTAACAAGAGCCAGTATTCTCTCCGCTTTTCTAAGGGCGTCTTCAGCATCGCTCCTTTCGAACAGATTCTCTGAGGGTACAGCCGTGGCCTCATCGCCGTAGGCAGCGAAATCCTTGAGCCTACTCAGCTCCGTGGATATTGACGTTGCTTCGTCCAACTCGGCCTCAGCCGTTCTGTTGAAGAGGTCCCGGTTGATCAAGAGTAATTCACCCACATCTCTAGATTTCGGATAAGCTACGCCTACCCTTCTAAGCAGTGACTTCAAAGCCAATTCGACCACTTCTTGACTCAAACAGATCACATACGCGTATTGAGCATCGTCAAAGGCTCTTCTCGCCACCGTAAGCCTATATTCAGCCTGCTTGAAGAGCGAATCAGAGAAGGCGTGGAATCCCAATAGGGTCACCGAAAGAGAAGTCTGCCGGCATCCTCCAGAACCACCGTTCCTTAGACTTGAATTTGACTCCCCCCGAATTTATCAGGGTGCCCAAAGATTGGAACTGAAGGCGTTGGAAGAAGCCTTCTGTGTCGTAGAGTATGATGCCTTCTTCAGCCACATCCAGATAAATCGGATGGAAACGTTTTGCCTCCTCTTTAGTCAGAGGGTAGATCGATATGTCGCCAGCTAAACCGTTTTTCAACAGGAATCTCCGCTCAAACCCGATCTCCTCCACGCACTGGTAGATGCTCTTCACACGATCCACTAGCCTTCCTTCATTCTCCAAAACCACCAATAATTCCACATTGCTGTCGGCAAGAATATCGCCCTTTGCAGCGGAGCCGTAGAGGCATGCAGAGAAAAGCTTCTCAGGGAAACATTGGTGCAAGAGTCCCAGTGCCTTGACGATCAAATGAACATGCTGAGTGCTCTTCACGCGATTAAGGTTCACCAAGCGCTTCCTAGCAAACCGAGCATCAACGTGACTCAGCAGCCTATACTTTCCTTTCATAAAACTGAACAAGAGTAGCTGTCCGCGCAGTCTTCGCAGAGCATTCCTAGCCTCTTCTCTAGAGAGCATCAACGCCCCACAGGCATCTCCAATACTGAAGACTTCCTCATGGAAAACACTGTGTAGATCCTCATAAATGGCTGGAAAGACTTCCTTCAAACCAATTGTTCTTCCCTTGACGCGCGTGTCTTTTATCCGCAGTTCACTCACTTATCTTCTGCCTTATGGCTTCAGCCCACTTTGAAAGCTCGTCCGCAGCCACAAGCAGCCTGCTCGGCCTATTCCAGCTAGCCCCATCATCTTGATGCCTCGGAATAACGTGGACGTGCAGGTGGGGTATCAGTTGAGCAGCAGCCTGCCCATTGTTCAACCCAATATTCAGGCCTGCAGCACCCGTAGCTTCTTTCACCCCCTTAGCCACTTTGGCGACGAAGATGAAGAGTCTGCCCACTTCCTCCTTGGGCATGTCTAGTATTGTCGGGTAATGTTTTGCAGGCATGACGAGTGTATGACCCTTGTTGATGGGATACTTGTCCATGACAGCGACAAAAGAATCATTTCTATGCGCAATGGCACCCGGAACCCTACCCTCAACGATGTTGCAGAAGACGCAGTCGCGCATCAGACTTCCAGCTAACAGCCTAGAAGGTTTTAACAATTAGCTCTGATCAATACATAGCGTAGAGGCGTATCCAGTATTGAAGCCGTATACCCGAACAGGCGACTCCGGTGAAACAGGGCTCTTCGGCGGGAAACGAGTCAGAAAAGACTCCCTTAGAATCGAGGTCTACGGGACAATCGATGAGCTCAACTCTCTCCTGGGCTACGCCAAAACCTATCTGCAAAACAGGCAAGCATCTGGGGTAGTGGAGAAGATTCAGGCAGATCTCTTCATAGTTGGAGGAGACTTGGCTACGCCTTTGGACACGGGTAGACGCGTAGGAAAGAAAACAGTTCCAAGAGTGACCCCTGAAATGACGAAGCAACTGGAGAAGATCGCCGATGACTTGGCTGAAACTCTACCTCCGTTGGACACATTCATTCTTCCCGGCGGCAGCAGACCCGGGGCGATCCTACATTATTGCCGCGCAGTTGTGCGAAGAGCTGAAAGAAATGCTGTAGCCCTGTCTGCTGAAGAGCGTACTAACAGTGAAATCATCCGATACCTGAATCGTCTATCTTCGGTACTCTTTGTGTTAGCTAGGAAAGTGAATCTTGACCAAGGTGTTGGAGAGCAGCCTTGGCGTTACGGGTCTGATGAAGAATAACTCGAAACCGCTCCTCAAGACACGGTGAAAACTAGTGTCATCGTCTGAAAACGATTGTTGACACTGGGAGAAGATTCATAGTTCCGCAGGGTTATTTTGCCTGCTGTGCAATGCCCTCTGCGACAGCTAGAAGCTTTTTTGCTCGTTCAGCTATGGGCGGCTCAACCATCTTACCGTCCAATGCGACCACTGCCAATCCTTGTTTCAGCGCTTCTTCATAGGCGTCGACGAGCCTCCTCGCTTCTTTGACCTCCTCTTCGCTTGGAGTGAAGACCTTGTTGACGGGGTCAATCTGACGTGGATGCACCACTTGCTTGCCCCAGAAGCCTATCTCTTTGGCAGAAGAGGCTTCCTTGACTAGGCCTTCTACGTCCTCGATGAACGGATAGATGGTGTCGACCGCTTGAACCTTAGCTGCGGTCGCAGCAATGGCGACTAGGCTTTTCGCGACACGGGTTTCTCCCCCTCCAACAGTTCTCTTGATGCCCATGTCGAGGGTAAAGTCTTCTGATCCGAAGAAGACTGCCGCGATTCTCTTTGAAGATGAGGCGATCTGGTAGGCGTTCAGAACTCCTTGAGCTGTCTCTATTAGCGGCAAGACGGATAGACTGCCGCGATTGATTCCAGTGGAAGATTCATGTTCTTCGAGAAGTTCTGAGAGCGAATGTATGTCTCGAGGTATGGAAACTTTGGGCTGCACAATCCCCGTTACAGCGTCGCTCAGGACAGTCAGATCCTGCTTAACCATTCCGCTGTCAATGCGGTTCACCCTGATCAAAATACGGCGGTCTGCTTCCCGGATCTTCGATAAGTGACGCCGCAGGAGGTCTCTTGCTGAATTCTTCTCTGAGAGAGGAACACCGTCCTCCAAGTCGAAGATTATTGCATCTGGTCCTCGTTCAAGAGCCTTTACAACCATCTTTTCGCGATGCCCAGGGACGTAAAGCCAGCTCCGAGCAGGAAAACCGTGAGCCAAGGAAAGCCAGCCTCTAGAACAGAATGAGCGCATATGACATGTATATTAGGGATTTCACGTTCAGGTGGCCTCCGCTTCTTCTTCCACGACCGTCTCTTCTTCGAAGACTGAGGATTTACGGCGCTTCCGCAGCCAGATTACTCCCCCGGCAATTGCACCGGCAGCTGCAATCCAAGGAACTGTGTTTCCCAATGGGAAGAAACTTTGGCTGGATAATTGTCCGTTGAAGCCGAGCTTATCCACTTTTATCTGGATTGGGAGATAGGGCATCAGCGTGCCCACCTGCGCCGCATAGACACCTCCGCCCACATGTGCTGCTTTAACACCGTTAATGGTAACTCCGCCATCTTCAACTGGGGATCCATCAGACGTGTAAGAAAGGCGGAGAGAAACCTTGACTGCGCCCGGAGTAAGACCTTCTGCGGCAACGTCGCTCAGATGGATGTGATCGAAGATCACAGCAACAATATTTGAAGCAAATATGTTGATTCCGTATTTTTCGTCGACAACCTGTCTGACAGAAAACTCTGTCCTCCCAGCCTCGCTCTGCACAGTGGGCTGATTCAGATGAACTTTGCCTTGAAAGGCTGTTCCATCATACGCGTAGCCAGCAGCGTAGCTGATAGAGGCGTTTTGGTCAACTTCGACTCGGGGCAGTTGAGCAGTTAAGACCACGTCTACTCGGTCGAACATGATAGAGGCAGTACTGGATTCGAATGAAGTTATCTTGTATCTTCCTCCTTCTATTCTGGACACGGTATATCCGTATTGACCTACCTGATTCTTCGTGAGAGTGTTGTTGAGGGTGGCACTTCCATCGAAGGTGGAATTGTCGTAGAGGTAGCGTGCGTCTACAATGAGATGCGCGTCTTTTCCCACAGCTATCCTGCTTTTTTCCGGAGTCAAGGTGACTTTCACTTTGTCGAAGACCGCTGAAGCTCTGTTGGAAACGAATATTGAGATGCCGTGCAACTGGTCACTTATGGACGAGACGGAGTAGTCGTATCTGCCCACCTTGTCTTGAGTCAAAGGCGTGTTGAATTGGATCTGGCCTGTGAAGGTAGAGTTGTCATATTCGTATTTGCTTGACCATACCAGTGGAGCAAGGGTTGCGACGTTAACTCTTTCTGCAGTTGCTCTGAGGTTGATGATTACTCTGTCGAATATTACGTCGATCTGGTTGGATTCGAAGGCGGTAAGTCCGTGCCTGGGGTCTCTTATCGAAGACACTTTGTATACGGCTCTTCCCACGCTGGTCTTGGTAGTATCGTTATTTAGGCGAACTTCGCCTTCGAAAGGTGCACCGTCGGACTCGTATTTGGCTGACCACTTTATCTTGGCTTCGCTACCAACGTCAATTCTGTTGTCTTTGGAGCTGAGCACTATGTTCACTCGGTCAAAAACTACTTCGGCTTCGTCGGAACGGAAAGCAGTTAAGCCGTACAGTCTATCCTGAATTGAAGTTGCCTTGTAGCTGTACTTGCCTGTTTTTCTCTGAGTCGAATCGTCGTTTAGACTGATGCTTCCTTGGAAGACTGCACCGTCAGACTCATAGTAGGCCCGCACAGATAGTGGCGCCGATGAGCTGACGTCAATTCGGCTGCGTTCAGTGGAGAGCTGAACGAAGACCCTGTCCCAGGTGACTTCCAGTGGGTCTGCAGTCTTAGTTATGCTGCG
Source organism: Nitrososphaerota archaeon (assembly GCA_016184315.1). Lineage (GTDB taxonomy): Archaea > Thermoproteota > Nitrososphaeria > Nitrososphaerales > JACQRY01 > JACQRY01. Next base: position 9,633 of record JACPCU010000026.1, on the reverse strand, counting down.
TATCTTTATTTCGCCTTCTTTAGCTTTGATTGGGGCTTCTGCTTCGTTAACGTGGTAGTATCGTTTACCTACTACTTGGCTGGATAATGTGACGTTGAACCATCCGGCTGTGGAAGGAGACCCTTCAACTCCTTCCACCCAAATCTTACCGGATCTTACTGCAGAGTTGTTGTGAGCCCAGAACAGCCTGAAACTCATCTTTTCTTGGGCTCCCACGTTTGTTCTAAGGGTGTTCGAGTCTCGCCTAGAATCGTTGACGATTAGATAAGTGTAGGTGGCGTTTGCGTCGAATCGGCTAAGCTTGCCTAACGCTAGGTCTTTCGCGTCTATGGTGGTGTTATAGAAGCCTCCTTTGGACACAGGTATTGCCAAGGTGAAGGATTCGTAGGCTGAGTCGAATGCTCCGTCTCTGGCAGATATGATGGTGGAGGATGTGACGGAGGATAACCTGTTTGTGGTGATGCTTCGGCATATGGGGTAAAGGCATTGATAGGGTTTGAGGGCCAGTTGACCCTCGAAGATGAGGGGAGCTTGATCCGTTATAGAGGTCGGCGTCTTCGTGAATTCTAGCTGTATATCGTTCTCCAATATGTCTGGGTGGTTGTTTGTGTTTGAGTCCGCCCAGCCTATCTGTCCCTTTGTGCCTTTGGAGACGCACCAGTCGTAGATGTGCATGATGCAGCTGGAGTTTTCGGTGTCTGAAGTATAGAGGTAGCCGCTTTTCTCAGATACGCCGTTGGACTCGTCGGTGGCTCCAAAGATGTGTCCAATATGGTGGGCTACGACCCTGTCCATTCTATCTATCCCCCAGCCGTCGTTGTGGTAGGTAACCACCATGTATGGTCCGAAGAGATAGGAGAAGGCTGATGTGCCGTCACTGAAGCTTCCGTCTGTGTCCTTGAAGCTGTCCACTACGAATATGGTAAAGGCCCAGTCAGTCACCCATTTGCCTCTAGTTTCTTGGGCGCAGCTTCTGGCTATTGTTACTGCGTCTGACCCTGAGCCGCAGTTGATGTTGGCTAAAACGTCGGGAACCCAAAGTTGATCATCGGTGCTCGGCCGCATTATAGGCTCATAACGGGTAGAAGCGATAGTTCTCTGGGAGTTTGTCGCGAAGCTGAGTTTCCCTGATGCGTATGGGTATTGACCTGCCCACCAGTTTAAGGCGCGTTGAATACTGGTTTCGACTTCCTGCATTCTCCCAGTTGTCCAATCTTCGATGTTGGTATCTAGGGCGCCGTTGCTCTCAACGAATACTATCATTACACCTACTTTTCCAATCATGTATTCGCTGGTCTGTTGAGGTGTTGGTGTAGGATCAGACAGGGGGCTGGTGAAAGGCGCAGTTATTCCGGTTACACGGTCACTGGGAAACCTGATGTCTCCGGCAAGGAGCGTTCCTAGATCGAGTAGGGAATCGCGTGGGGCCGGCGAAGGTGGTGATGGCGGAGGGACGTAGGCAGCGTCTGATCTAGGTGTTGTCTTAGGGTCTTCAGCGCGGATCGGATTAGTCGAGTTAAGCGTGATCAGCAGTAGCAAGGTTGCAGCGAGTAGAAACTGTCTGGGTGGCCAACGGTGAAACAAGTCCTGCTGCACTACCTGCGGTGGAGGTCTTCGCCAGATGTTCATTAACCTTAAGCAGTCCAGGATAGACATGATGTTGATGCGACCGTAAGGGTTTAATCCAGCGGACAAACCCTGCAGACGCTGAATTAGTCTTGAGGACTGCGAGTAAACTGACTTTGGACGATGTTAAGGTGATACTGGAAGGTGCCCAGAAGAAGGCTGTGGAAATGGGCGTGGAGATGGACATAGCTGTAGTCGACGAGGGTGGACACCTACTCGGCTTCTACCGGATGGATAAAGCCAAGATCACGAGCATTGACATAGCCATAAACAAAGCCTATACAGCCGGTTGCTCAAGAAGAGCTACCCATGAGTACCAAGCTGTAGCTCAACCCGGTGCTCCTGCATACGGAGTCAACATAAGCAACCAGGGTAGATTCATGATAGTTGGAGGAGGACTGCCCATAAACGTTGGCGACGAGGTGGTTGGAGGAATAGGCACCAGTTCGGGTAAAGTGGAGCAGGACATAGCTGTAGCGCAGGGAGGAATCGACGCCTTCCACGCATATCTGAAGAAAAAGTAGTTCACAGCAGCACTTCAAAGTAGACTATTACCCAGATCAGTCACGGGATTTGAAGCCTTTCTGCTCAGCGTCTGCTATGGCGCCGTAGATGTCTTTGATCATCTGGGGATCGGGGTAGAGGGTTAGAGCATCGTTAGGTGTTTTCTGCGCTTTATCGTTCTGATAGTAGGCGCTTAGGGTTCTCCACAGTGGTTCAGCTGGCAGCTGAAGTAGAAGCCGATAGAGCTTCTTGTTTTCGTCGAGCTCGATGCTGTAGCTTATCGCGGTCGGGCCGTCGGACGCCATGGCAGAATGGAATCGGCGATGTGCATATTAACTGTGAAGGTAAGTTGCAGATGCGTGACGCGAAGAGGGCTTACTCTGGGATTGATTCTGTGGCCAGCTTGCCGTTCTCCACTCTTACGAAGAGGTATCGATTATCCCTGAAGATCACGGTCAACACATTCTCTTCTTCGGTGACGGAGAGGACTTCCTGCCCAATTATGCCGTCATACTTAGCCATGCCAACACCTTTGATGAGCTACGCCCGGAATATGCATGATATATTCGTAGCGGGGCCAGCATAGCTATGTACATACGATCTTGATGGGCGGCGAAGTAGCCTCGACGCTTCCCTTGGGTGCATAATAGTGTCGCCCCCATTTGGCTTTGACTTTCGCAACAATAGAGTGCGTTCCTTTTCCCAAGTCTGTTCCCAATAGGTCGAAGCTCCTGTTGAAGTCAAGGAGGAGGCTTTGGGCTTCCGCTCCGCTCTTCGGAATCATTGGGGCTTCGTTTTCATCGATCACCATGACCCATGTCCTGTTGTGACGCTCTGGGTTCCTAGTCCAGAAGAGCTTGGCTTTTCTGACCATCTTGATGGGCTTGCCGACCTTTCTTGAGAAGACGCCACCAACCTTCTTTGCGAAACCTATCGTCAGGGTAAGTCTCAGCCTTACGTCATGAGCCTTGTAGGCTTCTTCCCATACCTGTTGAGTGAAGTTGTCCCTGAACCCGCCGTCTATCTGGAATCTAAGTAGAAGCTTGATAGGCTCGTCTACCAGAATTGTGTCCCGGTCAGCTTTGAGACTTATGCTTCCTATGCGAGTAGGCCCAGCCTTTTTCGCGGTTAGCTGTCCATGGCTCAAGATGTTCGGTCGCTCCTAATAAGGTGGTTTCTGCGCTAATAATAAGGTGTTTGAAAAAAGGATGGTTGGAGGAGTGGATATGTTTGCTCCACCCGCTCCCTCTACGTGTTGCCTGACGTATTGGCCTAGACGCCTGTGATGGGCTCTATGTGAACTGCTGAAGTGGCGCAGCCCATGATTTCGTGTGGCTTTTGAGCTCCGAGTCTTCGCAGAGTGCCTTTGTAGAGCTTCGCTTCCAGCTTCTCGCCATGTTCCTTCTCCCACTGCTCGACGGTAATGCCGTACTTCTTCTGTATCCTGTCCCTGTACCACTCAGGGATGACGTTGAAGGAGCAGAAGGGTATGATCCTCATATCAGGATTCAGGTAGTGGATGTCGCATCTCTGAAGCCTCTCCTCGTCCTGGTTGTACTTGTCTTGGAAGTGCATCATACCTAGGAACATGCTCTTCAGGTGGAACTGTCCTACTGAGGAGTAGTCATGTTTGATCAACGCGTTCACCAGCAGCTTGGACATGTTCAAGCCCTTTGGCTGTTTGGCCTTGTCTATGAAGGAGCCTATCTTGGCCATGAATCTTGCAGCGGCGATATACCTGTTGCCGCCGGAGTTGATCTCGTCAGACTTCTCGTCGAGGTATTCGAGGAGGCCCCTGATGTCTACGAACGATGTCATGGGTACCAGTTTGTTGCGGTCTTCGTCTAGGAACACGTAGGTTCCTGCTCCGCAGGCGAAGTGTATTGAGAGTTCGTACTGTGGCTTCCTTGTGAAGGTTTCAACGAAGTGAGTGATAGGAGAGCAGCTGGGCACAGGGAACCAAGCGTCCCTTGTGATCTCACCTTCGGTCTGCTCCTCAATCCTATGGATGCAGTCAGGGATAGTGATCCTATACTTCTCTCTCTCCTGTTTCTTCATTCTGCCCGTCAAGGAGACAGGCTGGTAGCTGATGGCTCTGACGACATCGATGTTCTTCTGGGCGAATCTCAGGATTCCGCCGAGCTCATGGTCGTTCACAGATTTGATTACAGTGGGAACAAGGACTACTCCGACATGGGCTTTCCTGCAGCTATCCAGCGTGTAGGGGGCTTCCCAGTGATTCTTCGGGTTGGTTCTCGGAGAGATGCCGTCGAAGCTGAGGTAGAGGTTGCTTAGGCCAGCCGCCTTCAGTTTTGTGGCTAGCTCTGGTTGGAGGGCGAGGTTGATGCCGTTGGTGTTGAGCTGAATGTGGTCTACGCCTTCTTCGTGGATGATCTTGATAATGTCTGCCAAGTCATCTCTTAGAGTCGGTTCACCGCCGGTGATCTGCAGGGAGTTTCCTCCCACGGGGCGTTCTGCTTTGAGGGCACGCACCATTCCTCTAACTTGGTTGTGGGTAGGCTCGTAGACGTATGCGCCTTCTAGGCCCTTCTTGACGTAGAAGAAGCAGTACCAGCACGTCAAGTCACATCTGTTGGTGACAATGATGTTCGCTAAGCCGGTGTGGCTCAGGTGGTTCGAGCATAGACCGCAGTTCATGGGGCATGCGCATAGGTCGATGGGCACGTTGGGTGCATGGGTTCCTTTACCGTCGACCCAATATGTGCTGAACTTCTGGTACATTTCGTAGGAGCCGAAATAGAGCTCCTCGACTTCCCCGTGCTGGGGGCAGACCTTGTGCAGCCACACCTTGTTGTCGTGCTCAATTACGTTGGCTGGCAGGATGCGGTTGCAGTCAGGGCAAATGCTCTGGGTGTGCCTGATAAGGCGTCCCTGGAATGCTGAATCGGGTTTCCGTTCTATCTGTAAGAGTGCCATTCTTTTACACCACTAAGGGTTGTAAGTGCTTTGTACAAATTACTTATAAGTCTTGTCGCACGAATCCGAAGGTGAAAAGTGGATACCTGTGAGTGTGAGTGAGAGAGCGAAGCGCGCCTTGGATGGCCTAGGTCTCACCGGGTATGAGATTAAGGCATACGCGTCACTGATAGAGTTCGGTAACATGACTGCGGCAGAGGTAAGCCGTCACTCAGGAGTCCCCTACTCCAAGATCTATGATGTGTTGGGCACCTTGGAGTCTAAGGGATGGATCGAGGCGGATCGCTCCAGGCCAAGCAAGTTCTACCCGAAGTCTCCATCCACAGCTCTTGAAACTACAAGGACGAGGCTTGAACGGGAAAGGGCGAAGAACGAGGAAGTGGCCCTGAAGGACCTTATGCCGCTCTATGATAAGAGGGGCAGCAAGGAGCTCCCCGAAATATGGATAGTCAGAGGAGAGTTCAACATCCTCAGCAAAGTCAAAGAAACTCTTGACACCTGCGAGAAGGAGCTGATGGTGGCATTGCCCTCGGTGCTTGACGAGTTCGGAGCTACACTCATCCCTGTGGCATCAGCCCTAAAGGAGAAGGGTCTCAACGTCATGATAATGGTGTCCTCCGGCACCAGCCCAGATTTTCTCCGTTCTCTCTCAAGATACGCTGAGGTTCGTCTGAGAGATCAGATGTTCGGAGGAGGAGTCATAGCTGACGACAAGGAAGTGGTTCTTCTCCTAGGCGGCGAAGACGGGTCTGAATCCCAGATCGCCATATGGGCGGATCACCCCGGTCTGGCTAGACTGGCGAGGAGCTACTTTGGATACCTGTGGAATGACTCTCACCCCATGAAAGAAACATCAATCTCTGCATCAAAGTAAATAGGGGCAACGGAACCCCGCTTGCCCTCTGTGCGCAGGATAGCTGAAGACGCCAAGACAATCAGCATAGAATTCAATGTGTCAGAACATGTTGCACTCGCTTACCTTACGCTGGTCTCTGAAGGAGATATGAAAGCAGACAGAATTGCCGAGAAACTGGGAATCAGCGTCGAGGAAGCCCAGTCGTGCGTAGAAGTCATGGTTAGCAAAGGCATGGTGATCCGAAGCCCCTCTGACGGCGATGTGCTTCAACCACTGCATCCCCGGATGGCGATAACCAACCTGTACAAGATTCTGGAAGAGGAGAATAGGCTCATGCTCAAGCAGAAACGGTCTGTTGCGGATAGCCTGTCGAAGCGTCTCTCAGAGCCCTTTGAGAACAGACCCGTCAGTAAACGGTAAGCATGCTTTAAATGGAGAGCCATTAGGCATCCGGTAGAGGCAGCCTGAGGCTTAATGGAGAACTGTAGCCACAGCACAGTCTACTACGGTGTAGTCAACATCTTCCTACGTACCGCGCAGGATCCCTTTGGCGCCGTGGATGTCTGGATATGCACGAAATGCAGGGACTTGTTCTGCGAGGATAAGCGGTGGGGGCTCACCGAGCTTTCTTCTGTTGTAGGGTTCCCCAAGAGGGATGAAGGATCAAAGTGGGCCATCCTGATATGCATGATTGGCGCAGAGGTGAAGTGGGAGCTGCTGGAGGCTAAACCCGGAAAACAGTTTGACCATTCATGCGTTGATGGCAAGACTTGCCCGTTGACAGTAAACGACAATTACTCTGTCTCTGCAGCAGAGGCTCAGTCGCCCAGCAAACACAGCCTGTATCTTGTTGACGGGCGCATCAATCGTAGCATCATAGTGAAGTAAGAATGGCGTCGGAGCTTAACCTCGAAGTTCATGTGGAGAAGGTGGAGGCAGGAGAAGTAGCCAACCGTCTTTCAGGCTACGTCATCATAGGCAAAGAGAAGCTCAGCTTCAATGCCATAGCGTTTGGACGATGGGGAGGACAAAACATCAGCACCCAGCTTCCACGAAAAACCACAGGTAGGCTACAGCAGATAGGCGTAGATGTGGAGGAATTCAGCGTGGAGCTGCAGCGGAAGCTGATAGAAGGCGAAGTTGTCATCGAATCTAAGCCTTCGAGAAAAGATTGGACAGAGTGAATCTGCTTGCTCAGAATAATGATTCCGCCGCTGCTCACTCCGCGTGAGCGTAAGCGCTCAAGAAAGAAGCGGATGGCTGTGGCAGTTCTCTTGGTGGTCTTAGTGCTTTCAGTACTAATTGTTCTATTGCGTTGATGTGGCGAGCTCGGAACTCAAGATCGCGCTCATCTTTTGATCGCTAGGGCTAGACTCATCATCGCTCGCCAATCCCTGATTCTAATGAACAAAGCAATAAGAGTTCACTACTTTCGTTTAACGCTGCACTGATCGTGAATCTGAAGCCACCACGCAGCCATACGGGGATTATCAATAACGTCGAACAAATCATATGGCTTGATGTCCAACACGGGACTCCCATCCAAAGCGTCAAGACCTCTGACGCGAAGCACATTCCCCTTCCGCTCCAACACTTCGACTATACTCTGAAGAATCCGGTTAGGCCTATGAGGACTCCTACTCGCGAAGACCCCGACAGGGGCAACATCAGTCCGCCCAGCAGGATTCACCATCAGACTAGTCTTCCTCCTCGCACGGGCTCTATGAGCCCAGTACAGCACATAGATATGGGAGAACTCCTCAAGACCTCTTGCGCCTCCAGCGAACCCTTTGTCGAGGATGATCTCAGAAACCACGGTCCGTCTATCTTTGACTGGACCTTGCTTCAAAGGAGACCTTACAACACCAATCGGATTTAACGTAATACTAGTCATCAACCCCTCCTCCAAGACCATGCGTTTCAAAACGATCATTCTTGTAGCTTACGATTTGCCTATCCGTGAACAAGAAAGTTGTTTAGAAAGTGATACGGTCAATCCATTTAACGCGGTCAAAATCTGCATCGTCAGTTACAATATTGGTAATCCTGTTTTCCTTCATGATAGCAGCGTGGAAGGCGTCCCGAGGCTTCAAATCATATTCTTCCATCATGTCTAAGGCAGTCATCGGTATTATCGAGGAAACCGTTAGTATTTCGAGGCTCGGTGTCGCATATACGCCTTCGATAGCGGTTCTAAACAGCTGTCTTCTATCTCCCCTAATAAGAACCCACATTAATTCATCTAAAGTCAAGGGAGATGTTACAGCTTCTTCTCTTCCGCCTGCTATGCCTCTGAAGATTTCCCTCGCCCTCTGACCTTTCCCTGTATTATCCAAGAGGGCAAAAATGAAGAAGTTCGCATCCAAGTACAGCATCTAACTGAAAACCTGCTCGTACAACTTGTCCCCGTAAACGAGGCTTTCCGTTACATCAAGTCCTTCCCTTTTAGCTATTAACTCCCATTTGTCTGGGATGTTTTCGTCAACACCCTTGAGCTCTAATGTCTTGTCTTTTAGCTCTAGAATGATGAACTTATTCTCGGTTAGACCTAAACTCTCCCTGATGACCTTTGGAATTACAAGCTGACCTTTTGCACCCAGTCTGACCTTGATTCTTACCATTTCCTACCCAAGAAAGGAAATAATCAGAGTTGCAATTAAACGTTTCCAACACACTGCTCAGTTGCATAATTCTATGAGTTGATATGTCATCTCTGTGAGTCACTCTGTCGCCTTCCTTTTACATCAGTGCTGCCATGAACCCGTTGTAGATCGATGCCTTCATCAGCATCTCCCTTGCCATATTGGCGAACTTCCTGGCTGATACGTACTCACCAAAGATGCGTTTTATCGACGAGAATGCGCCTTCAGCCCTCCACCTGTAACCGAATCGGTGTATCCTGCTCCAGGATTTGGGCTTGAACGCCTTCTGCTCTATCACCGCAAGCTTCCTCGCCTGACAGCCCTTGCTCTTCGGAACGGAGTTCCTCCTCACCCTGATCACGGCCTTGATATGATTCCGAGCAAGGAAGTTGAAGTTGGCTCTGGAATCGTAGGCCCCGTCCCCGAGAACCCTCTTCACCCTGACGTTCTCCCTCGCTCTGTTCACAAGCCTCTTCAGTCTCCTTCCATCGTGGACCTTCTCCGATGACACGTCCATCGAGACTATCTGGCTCGTCTTCGTGTCCACGGCGATGTGGAACTTCAGGTAGCCCTTCTTCACCTTCCAGACCCTCCTCATCCAGTCCCCTCCGTTGTGGACCTTGATGCCAGATGCGTCAACGGCTATGCTGACCGGGTTATCGGATTTGACGAGTGAGTCGTCCAGAGAGATGTTCAACCCATTGGCCCTTCTCGCAATTGTAGAGTAGTCTGGAACGGAGAGGCCATCGATGTGCTCGGAGAGGAATTTGACGAAACCCTCAGCCTGCCTGTAAGGAAGGTGGAAGATGAGCCTCATGCACGATATGAGCCTGACTAAGGATTCAGGGTATCGGTATGGCACCCCGACCTTCCCCCTGTTCTCCCTCTTCAGCTCCTTCCTCCAGACATCCAGCATGGAGGAGTCGATGCCGATGTATCCCCTTCTGACTAGTGCGTCGTTGTAGCTGCTCCAATCCCTTGCGGACATGGAGTAGGGGTGATGCCGTCAGCTCAAGCGCACTCGAATCAAATTTCCTTGATTATTCGCTATGATTATGCAACACTGCA
>JACPCU010000025.1 GCA_016184315.1 Nitrososphaerota archaeon | reverse complement strand
AGGACTACGACAAGTCTTGGCAATTGTGGATGTCCCCTCTAACCGCGATCTTGATAATGCTCTTTCCGGGCTGCCCATCATCAAAGAGCATGGGCATAGCGTGGAACTCGAGATCCTGCCTATTCATCCCTACGAAGAGTATTATGAAGACATGAAGAAAGTTTTGGGCAAACCCTAGAGCTCTTTTCAGTAAGACCCGTTATCGACGGCTTGCGCAAATCCAGTGGATGCTGCAACAAACTCTCCGTGATCAGTTTCTTCTGAAAACTCTCCATAGCTATTGACGCCGATTACCGGCTTAGTGAGAAGAATTGAAGCCACAACTCCACGCAGCTGTACCTCTGTCAACTCACCCTTTGGAGAGACATAAAACGACCCAGCCACGTATCTCAATTGAACAGAATCGAAAAATCAGAAGAGTGAAAATAAAAGCTAAGAATGAAAGAGTCGCCACTGAATTCGGGCATTTAGTTGCAGATTCTATTATCTTATGGAAGGCATACCTGCGTAATCCCAATCCTATACCTGTCTTAGCGTCGGAGCCATTCTTTTCGTGTCGGGCTTTCACATTGATTGTAGCAGGACATTATTTCTTATGGAGTATCGCAAACAGGGAGCTTCTTCAGTAATCATTTCGCAACAAAAGCACTCTCTGGAGGCCTTGAGCAGGAATCGAAGTGCCTCAAACACCTAGAAGTCTCTTTGAAAAAGAACACAGAGTTCCTTGAAGAGATAGGCCACCCATAATCATCACTAAAGAGAGCGCAGTTCAAAAGCCATCTTAGCATCAAGAGAATGCACCAGAGAAGGTCAACCTATCAAGATTGCTGAATGAAACAAAACCTACGAACTATTGACCCGTCTTTCACGACGGAGCTCGCCGTAGTTATTTCATATCTCCCAAACCTTCTTGCCTGTTTGATTTACTTCCTCGTACAGCTTGATATAGTCCAGAAGACTTAATTCGCCTCTGAAAGACGGTATCAATCGAATCTTGCTGTTTAGCCTCTCCAAGATGAGGTATTCTATTGCCGCCGAACCTTCCCCAAAGAAATCTTTCAGCCCGCTAATAAAGAGTTCGACATGGCTACAAACTTCATTGATCTCGATGCCTTTATTGAGACAAACAAAGTATAGCACGGTCTTGGACATGTCTCTGCCGAGGGCATCCAACCCCTCTACGATGCTCTCTTGAAGAAGGGTCTCGAAAGCAGATTCTTGACTTGACATAAACTATTTTGCCTCTTTCCACAAAACGGCCTCTTGAAAAAAATGGGGAGGCCGGTGCTTCAGCACCGGCTTGCTCGCGTCTTTTCAACTACCTAGCCTTGGGAGCGACCTGGAGAGGACCCTCTGTCGTAGTTTGGGCCTCTGTTGCCGGGGCGGTCAGTCCGACCGCCTCTGCGTACTTCAGGAACGTGTCGATAGAAGCCACTACGACTCTCGCCTCGATTGAAAGGATTTCAATCCCGACCAGCGAGACGCGTACCCACGCGTCGACGACTATACCCTTGTCGAGGATCCTGTCCACGACCTCTGCCAGACCGGTAGATGACATTGATTTTTCTACCATGAGTTCATGATTGTTCAGAACCGTTTAAGCCCTTTATTCACGAAGTGTATCGGATTTCGATTATTCCGAACCAGAGCATTCCTAAGGGAATGAAGATAGTGAATTTACCGGTTCTTTCAGCCACGAAAAGGAGAATATCCGATACCCCAGCTTCAGTGATAAAACATTGAAAGGATTCGAGGGTTAAAGTTCCGTATTGACCTCATTCCAGGCCAGAAATCATCTGGCAACGGTGTCACAGAATAGACCTTGTTGTGGTCTGAATGTAACTTTATTCAAATCCTAGTGATGTAATTTTGATTGCTATTCGTAGAGAGAGGCGCTAACAATAATGGAAGATCATTCAGCGCGCGGTGTATGCACCACATGATTGTGAATAGCGAGCTGCGTTCTTCGGCTGGCCAGAATACACCAAAGAAACACTTGCTATCACCGTACCAGATAGTCAATATTGATTGCCTTCGTCGACCTAGTGAGCACATGGTCCGGTCGCTTAACCAAGTCTCGTAGCTAAACCCATTCTCAAAATGCTACCTCTTTCTTTACGAGAAACGGACAGTTTTCTGGTTTGCATTCCTTGCTGCACAACTCGCAAAATTTTCCGTTTCCATGACTACATGCATTACTCAACTGGCTGAAGTTAATGCTTATCGAATCTGACTCTTTCGTATCCTTTGCAGATTGCATTCGTCGAGATTGATCAAATAGAAATTTGAGAATCACTCTTTGGTCGCCTTCAAAGGCTTGCATTATTGATGCCAAGATCTCCTTACAAAGCCGTGTCTGCAGATAGATCTTCTTCCGCCCCGTTTCGCTGGAGATTATCAGGCCTTGCCTCTCAAGATGGTTCAGAACAGGGTAGATGGTTCCCGGGCTGAGGAGAGTATTAAGATTCCTATGAACTAGACTCATTACTTCATATCCGGTGAGCGTCGTCTGGTTCAGAGATAGTAGAATGATTAGGTCCAATGCGTTTTTTACCGATCTAGTCCTGATCTTCCTGGCATATGCTGCTTCAAATCTTGCAGGATCTACCCTTTCTTCATACGGAACAACTAGAGAACTTCGAGCTTGCGACGATCGAGCCTCTGATATCACTCTACAAAGGGAAACCGCAGCCTCATCCGGGCTCTCAGCCTCGATAAGGGTCAGACCATATTTTGGTGACAGCCTCCTGGCTTGAGAACTGGCTCTTGGCACGGCAATCAGGACTCCCCTAGAGCTTTTTGAATCAAGCATCTTCATGTAAATGGAGAGCACTGATATGACAGAATCGTTTCCTTTTTTTATGTCAACTAATATGTTGCCACCGTAATTGCACAACAGGTCGACGTTATGCCTTGCTCCTGATTCTCCTTCAACCACTCCGTGAGATTCGATATCATACCCACCTTTCCGGACGAGTTCAGAGGTGGCTTTTGCAAATCCAACAGACTCCGTCTCAGCCATTTGTGTATTCCAACTTTTCAACTTTTGAACTCAACGAGTTGAGTATGATACTGATATTTAAGCAGTATTCAGGATTTAGAATATTGTCGATTTCGAACTGTGTAGAATGGATAAGGAGGACGAATAAGGCAAATAAGGGGCAAAAAGGGGAGATCTAGGAGCTGGATCAGGTCTTAACATCGTTGCAGATAGACATATCGGAAAGGAATCATAAACGGCTACTAGAACTCCAAAAGGAAAGCAACTCCGATTCAGTAGACACCGTCTTAGATTGGCTCTTGGATTTCTGGTTCTCATGGAGCGAACGGGGGAAGGATTCAGGAGCGGACGAATTCGGATTTAACGTCTGATATTCAAATTTCTGAATATTGCTTAAGTATCGACAACGCTGTCGAGGTTAAAATGGAGTACGATCTCTGGGTGTTTTACCTGCAATGAGCCAAACTGAGACAAAACCGACGCGCGCCGGTGACAGGCTTTGTTCCATGAGAGCGGAGCGCGTACAAATGGCGAGGGCGTTGCGATCTCAGCTTTTTGAAGATGGGGAAGAAAAGAGAGTGAGCGTCAGGAAGATCCTGAATGGATTCAGGAGCTCCGGTTTTGGAACCGCGGCTGTGTCTGCAGGGTCGTCTGAAGAGAGTCTTCCGAGGGAAGAAAAGGTGCGCGACGAGAAGGGAGGAAAACTAGGGGTCAGAGAAGAGGGAGATTTATCGGAACTGAAGAGTCGCATACTGCATTTCATAGAGAGTACATCCGCAAAAGGCGCGACTGTAATCGGCATAAGAGAAGAGGTTGGTGCTCCGCAAAAGGCGCTGAGCAACATCCTCAGAGAGCTTGTTAGGGAACGGAAGGTAACGAGGATGGGAGCCAGGTATCGACAGAGGCGAGAGGGCTGAGCTTGAGCGTCACTAAGGTTGAGGTAATCCACCCAAGGCCAGACGGAGGATTCGTTGAAACACCTCGCATCTCGGCACTTACTGCGCGCGCAATTCGATACAGGAATGCTGGGTACCCGGTCCACCTCTCTGGGCCTACTGGCTGCGGTAAGACCACGCTGGCCCTGCATGTTGCCAGCAGGATCGGAAAACCAGTGGTATTGATCAACGGTGACGAGGAGTTCAACACTTCTTCCCTAGTGGGCGGACAGCTCGGCTACAGATGGCACAAGGTTGTGGACAACTACATCTCACGGGTGTACAAGTCGGAAGAATCCATGTCGAAAGTGTGGGCCGACGAAAGGCTCACAGCAGCGGTAAAGCACGGATTCACGCTGATCTATAATGAGTTCACCAGATCTAGGCCTGAGGCGAACAACGTTCTCCTATCCGTCTTTGAAGAAGGGATCCTAGAGCTCCCACGTGCTTACGGAAACAGCCACAATTACATCAAGGCGCACCCAGAGTTCTCGGCCATACTTACAAGCAACCCTGAGGAATATGCAGGAGTATTCAGGTCTCAGGATGCGCTCCTCGACAGAATGATTACAATAGAGACCGGTTACTACGACGAGGACACGGAGACGCAGATAACCTGCGCCAGGTCAGGGGCGTCGCGCGAGGAGGCCAGAAAGATCGTGCGTTTGGTCAGAAGGTTAAGGGAATCGGGTTTTTGCGAGCTGGCTCCTACTCTCAGGTCATCGATAATCATCGCGAAAACAACGCGAGATCCAGACGGCAACATCAATGGGGATGCGTTTAAACAGGTATGCGTCGACATTCTGTCCCCAAAGATAGGGAAAGGAAAGAAGGGCGATACGAACCCAGTCGCAGTCATAGAGAAGCTACTCAATGAGGAGGGCCTCCTATGATCAGGACCGCGAGGGATGTAAGGTCGAGCTTGGATATTGCAAGAAAGCGGAGGGCATACTGCAGGACCTCCCTCATAGAGCAGAGCATACGGGATGAACTGCAGCGCGAGTTTGGCGCGATCCTCAGTGACGACGAGAAAGACAGGATCGTAGCAATGGAAAAGAGATTCCTCAAGGCCCGCTCCGATGCGGTAAAGAAGGCGAGAATGAACCTGCTTAAGCAGAAGGAAAGGGCATCAGTGGCATGGAGTTTGAGGAATGGAAGCGATCCCGTCGAGAAAAGAGGTGAACAAGAGAACATTGCAGAGATCATCCTTAGGTACTGAGAGCGCTTCACGCTGGAAGTACGTGTACTGTGTGATGCTTTCGAAGATGCCCCACACCTTCGGAGCTATAGGGATCGAGCGAAGAGCGGTCTACACGGTACATTTCAAGGACCTAGCAGCAGTTGTCTCTGACTCGGCAGAAAAGGAGTACGAAGTGATGGAGTACGGGGTAATTCATCAGAAGGTCGCCGAGACCGTTACCAGGAGCTTCGCAGTCGTTCCGATGGCCTTTGGACAGGTAGCAACGGAAGAGGACGTGAAGGCGTTTCTGAGTCAGAAATACTACGAGCTGAGAGAAGCCCTCGAATACCTCGCAGGTAAAGTTGAGCTCGGTCTCAAAGTCACTTTGAAGCAGGAGACAGCGCTCCGAGAGGTAGCGACGTCGAGCAAGAAAGTCAAGGCGCTGAAGGAGGAGATAGCCCGTAAGGATACTTACTGGAAGAGAGTGGAGCTTGGCAGGGCTGTCAGCGAGGAGCTGGCGGAGCGGGGCAGGAAAATGTCGTCCGAGATCTACGGGAGGCTTGCACCGTTGGCCGTTGACAGCAAGATAAACGAACCGCTCAGGACCGAGATGATACTTAACGCTGCGTTTCTCGTAGATAGCAGCAAAGAAGGCGAGTTCGACAGAGCCGTCGACGCTGTCGAAGAGAAGTTTGGAGGGGAAGTCAGCCTGAGGTACGTAGTCTCTCCACCCTACGACTTCGTACACTTGGAGATAGGTGGTTGATGCAGATGGTGCTCTTTAGTCCGTTGGCTAGCATCGCCATTCAAGTGCTGGATAAAATCGTGGAGATGGCTGAGGAGGATATGTTGCTTACCGTCGGGTCCGTGCGTAAGAAAATGATGGAGACGCAGCTCAGGTACGAAAACGGAGAGATTCAGGAAGAGGAGTATCGAAAAGATATGGGTAATCTAAGAAGAAGACTTGAGGAGCTCAAATCGCGAGAAGAACGAACATGATGAAAAGAGCGAGTTTGTTGAGCCTAAGTCAGGCAGTCGAGACCGCGAAGAAGGAAGCCAGCCTGCTGACAAGTCTGAAAGTCAGTTCAGTAGTGGGAGCCAGGAGGGATGAGGGGAGCGGGTTATGGTATATCACGATGGAACTGCTTGAAAGAAAGGCCATTCCTGACTCGATGGATCTCCTCGGCGTATACGAGGTGAAGCTCACCGACAGCGGGGAGGTCGTTGATATCGAGAGGGAGGGGCACAGGAAGCGTGGGGATACACATTAGGAGTAGGCAGAGAATGAGAAACGCGGTCAAGCTATTGAATAATGCTACGAGTGTGATTTCGGGTTGACACTCGCACCAACAAGGGAAGGCGCCGGGACGCTAGCGGACGCCGTAGACCGAATACTCGACAAGGGGCTTGTCATAAATGCGGACATCTTGGTCAGCGTCGCAGGCGTAGAGCTCCTCGGCATAAAGCTGAGGGCGGCATTAGCTTCATTCGAGACGGCGGCGAAGTATGGTCTGGAATTTCCGGCGGGGACGAACCTTCATGCGAAGGCGTGGAAGAGCGCAGGGACGGATAAGGAGGAATGTCCCGACTGTGGGAAGCGGGTTGCAACCCAGGAACTGCTGGAACAGGGGTGTCCTTGGTGCGGCTGGCTAGGCGTCAGGGCAAGAAAAAAGAAGGTCACGAGGGGAGAAGATTGGAGCCTCAGAGCTGCGGCCGTGGAGCGCTAGTGGACGTACTTGACAGGGCCCTAGACAAGGGGCTCATCGTCAACGCGGACGTTATGATCTCGCTCGCCGGCGTACCACTGATTGGCCTTAAGCTTAGCCTGGCTCTCGCAGCAATAGACACAATGATCGAGTACGGCGTCTGGAATGACTGGCCCGAGGCGCAAGGAGCATCGAAGAAGACGGGAGGCAAGCCTCTGGAGGTGGAAAGCATTGTCCGATGATGGCAACAAAGATTCTGACCAGAAGAAGCCCAAAGAGGAAAAGACGGGTAAAGACTTCGCCGAAAACATAATTGGCGCGATCTTTCCCGGCCTTGGAAAGGTCATCGATGAGCTGAAAAAGTCGTCAGACTTCAAGGAGAAGATGGCCGAGGTCAACGACGAGATAGAGAAGAGGATTCAAGGGAAGGCGCCTCAAGGCAGGACCAAGCCCCACATGGACTTCCACGTCTCCGTCAGAACGCTGGTAGACGGGAAGGAGATCTACAGGTACTCGAGGACGAAAGGCTCGGCGCGGGGGATTGGGCGGAAGGCACCCGTGGAGATATTGGACATCATCGACGAACATGATTGCCTTGTTGCCATAGTAGAGTTGCATGGAGTTGAAGAGAAAGACGTGGAAGCAAAGATCGAGGGGAAAAACAAGATGATCTTGCAGGTTAAAGGCGGATATCTGCAGGAGATGGAACTGCCTTCGCCGGTCGAAAGGATAGCGGGGTGGAAGTATTCCAACGGTGTCTTGGAAGTAAGGCTTGAGAAGGAGAAAAAAGATGGAGATTGACTTGGATAAAGGCGACCTGAAGAGCGGAGTCCTTGGGCTAGTCCTGGCGCTGGTCGAGATCATAAAGGAAACACTTGAGATCCAGGCATTAAAGAGGACAGAGTCAGGCCGTCTGACGGAAGGGGAGGTCGAAAGGCTCGGCCTTGCTCTCAAACAGCTCGACTCCGCCATAGAGGAGATAAAGCTTCAGTGCGGAGCGGCAGAAAGCGTAAGAGAAATTCGAGACTCGCTGGACAATGCCGTCAACGAGGTGCTGAACCAGTTTTTGGATCCGGGGAAGTGGGGGAAAGCGGCCGGAGCGCCATTAGCCATGGAGAAAGCATCAGGCGTAGCTCGCAGGAGATGAACACAATGTCAAAAAGTGTCAGTGAGTGCCTCTATCTGTACGGCATAGCCGACGGCTGTCAGCGCTTGACGTTCGGAAAGATAGGAATAGAGGGGTCTGAAGTATACACGATTCCATGCAAAGGATTCTCTGCTATCGTGCACAACTGCCCGCCAGAGCCGTACAAAAGCGAAGATAGGCGGGTCATGGAGAAGTGGATACGTGCGCACGAATCTGTTCTGGACGTTGCCATGAAGAAGTTTGGTGAAGTCATCCCACTTCGCTTTGATACGATAATAAAACCGGAAGACCACAGCACGTCAAGGTCGATGCTGCAGAAGTGGCTTTCTTGGGAGTTCGAGGGCCTGCGAAGAAAGATGGAAAGGATCAGGAAAAGAAGGGAGTACGGAGTCCAAATATTCTATGCTCCCCATGCGGTAATGGAAGAGATAGTTCGGAAGAATGGGGAGCTAGCGAAAATTAAGGAGAGCATCGGTTCTGGTTCAGAGGGATCGGCCTACATGCGGAGGCTCAAGTTAGAAAGCATGGTAAGGAAGGAACTTGAGGCGTCTATAGCCCGATACTACAAGGATTTCTACGGGAGGATACAGGGCGAGGTTGATGGAGTAAGAGTGGAAAGAATCGTGAAAGTCAATGAAGGAATGAAGATGCTGATGAATCTCTCCTTGCTTGCGAATGATGAGCAAGCACGCACCGTCGGTTCATCGTTGGACAAGGTGGAGAAAGAAGGCTTCGCAGTGCGATTTACGGGACCGTGGCCTCCATATTCTTTTGTTTGATCCTTCTGAGTCGCCTTAAAGATAGGGGATTCGAATGCCGGAGTATAGAACACGCGGAGCAGACTGGAAGCGTGATGAAGTTTAGAGTTGATAACACAGGCAGCAGGAAACTTGTCTGCTACACTCGAAGCTCAGGCTTCGACATAGGCAAATCCGTTAAGGCAGGTGCATTAATAATGACAGAGGTACCAGCCATGCACAAAGCAAGACCAGAGCGGAGCAAGGTGAAGGCGTAGTCGATGATTCGCAATCAAACTTTCCCTAATGCTCGCACACGGCGGGACAGTTACACTAACCTTCTGAACAAAGAGGGAAGATCTGTAAGGTTATCCGCCGACGGTGCCGGTTGCTCTTCTGGTTATGCTTGGCGTGGTGAAGGCTGAGTCTTCTGGGCGCGACTCATGATCTGTATGACTGGGGTTAGGTCTTCGACTGGTCCCAGATAGCAGTTCCCCTTGTGGATTGTTTCCGAGTTTACGGTGGCTAGATGCGTTACGATTGCGTATGCGTTCATCCATTTTGTCTTGGTGTTCTCTCTTACGCTGTAGTTTAGTCCGCCTCTTTTGCCGCATTTGGGGCAGTCCACCGTTTTGGCGAAGAGCAGGTGGTTCTTCCCATAAAACACTATACAAACACTATCGACACTACCCCGTTACTATCACCCAGGTTTTGAGCGTGTGTCCTAGGGAAACCAGCGTGGATTCCTAGAGAAGGCTACTACACCAGGGTTATGGAGTGGACTATGGAGTAAGGGGTGGACACTATGCATAGTGTATAGTGTCTGTGTGTAGAGTAGTGTCGTCACCAAGATCAAGCCCCTGGACATGGGAAGCTGAATGTTCAAGCTGATCCTCAAATGAACTTACCCAAATGACCAATACACCTATCCGCGGGAGACACTACCGTAGAGGCGTAGAGCCGCGGCTCCTGGGTCCCAAAGGCTCGGCATCTACGACCTTGCAGGGATTGCAAAAGTGTTCTTCGGGGAGAACGAAACCAGCGGGGTGAAGTGCAACCGCAAAGGAGGCAACGTGTGCGAGTTCAACGTAGTCTCAGCCAAAGCCTAGATAACTCAGAAGGGCAACGAATTGACAGGTCTGACAGGATTCAGGTCTGCGGAGTCTTTCGTGCTTATGTTGGTCTTCTCGACCTTGGCGTATGGTCTCTATCGGTACAGCTTCATGGTGAAGAAAGCTCTCGAATAACAAGGTTCGCATTCCTACAAGGCGCGCTATGTTTCTGGATGGTATGTGATCTTAGGATGGCAAGAGGGTTGGGACGATAAAGTCTGGTACCGCTAAAGTCTGCACGTTCATCGGGCTGGACATCGTTTCGGAAGAGGCGGGAAGCAGTACAGTGACCAAATATTTCCATACTAACGGATTACTGATCGTTAGAGTGGCTCATCTAGCAACGGCCTACTTCCATCAGGATACCCTGGGAAGCACACGACTAACTACGGATGGAGCCAAAGCCATTCAGCTCTCCAGTAACGGGGAAAGATTTCTCGGAGTCGTGAACGCTGCAGACATCATGAAGTAGGTAGCCCCCCGCAGACGGATTTCAGAAACACATTAGCAGCGAGCACACCTACTCTGTCCGGCGTACGTGCAGAATACAGATGGAAGAGATACGAACCGCCGGCTTGAATCCTCCATCTTCAGGAGCACCCTAACCTGTTCGTATTAGCCACACACGTAAAATTAACCGAAGGATAACCCAGTTCATAGAGTTATCCGCTTGAATTGAAGGGAACGTGTTAACATCAGTTCAGAAAATACAGGCTATTGCCGTCATAACGAATTTAGTAACTAGTTCTTGCATAATACGGTAATACTAAGCAGGACTTACGTCTTTCGAGGAAAATGCTGTCCAACATAGGAATACCGCTCCTCGTCAGAATAGCCGTAGCCGCAGCCACCGCATCGCTCATCCTTCTCGGAGTGCTACCTGCTGCCTTTGCGGATCCAGGCGGACCAATGCCGTGGTAAGGTCCGCTCCTACCTTTTTTTGACAGCTTTCTTAACTGAAAGGATGGATTCGAACACTTTTTCTTCGTCGAAGAACCATCCTGCGCCCTCTCTGAAATTCTGGTAAGGTATTGTGTACCAGCAGCTGGAAGTCAAGTCCAATGAATACGTCTCCCAGCTAGGAATCTCCTTTTGCAGATGCGAATTAAGAAACTTAAGGGATTCCACAAGGTGTTCAGATGGAACCGTCAGCACCGCCAGATAGTACCCATCTCTACGGCCATTCTCGTTCCAAGTGAAGGGAAGGTTGTTGAATACCCGTCTAGCAAGAGCCAACTGCTCCGAAGACAGATGCCTAAATTCAAATACGAGGCCGATCAGCCTACGGAGCTCCTCCAAGCTTGCTGCAACTATGCGAACATAGTGCGAAGCGATCATCGGTGAAACATGCCTAGCATAATGCCACCTCGCCGTCCTCTCATTCATCCCTAATTTCCTAGCAATATCAGTAACATTCCTCCAGGAATGAAGCTCCAGCTCCTTGATCAACAGAAGATCCGTCACGTCAACATCGGGATACGGCGAGGGTTCTACGGCTGAAGGTGGCGCTGGTGGAGGCTCCTGCAAAGAATCCAGGCGCTTCCAGTCCACGGACCATTTCCTGTTGTCGAAGTCGTAATACTTACCTATCAGTGCAAGGTGCCTGGTCCATTCAATTCTTTCTACCCTGAATCTTAGGAGAATCCTCTCCTTCACCATTCTCTTGAGGAATAAGTCGAACTTTTCCCTCAGCGCCACAGGCACCCCGAATGTAGCTATACATGGTGGCCGGAAGATTTCTCGTGCACGGTAGGTGAGGAAAGCAACGTCAGCCAGCCTGTCCAACAGCTCTGTGGCATGATCAAAGGCACCGGGGGCAAACTCGAGAACTACAAATGTTCTCTCAAGCCCGAGTCTATCGTAATCTACTTGAAGACCGACCGATAGTCCAAGCTCAGGAAACCTGTGCTTCAGCGCATATCGAATCGTTTCCTTGGGCATCCCGGTGAGGCGGGAGAGAAGCGACACGTTTCTGATGCCTACTCGGTTCACCGCCTCGATAAGATCGTTGAGCTTGACCCTCAATCCTAGTTTTGATTGTTGCCGTTATGCCTAATAAACTTAAGCTGGTTTGCGGCTTTGGCACATTACTTTAGCTGAGTCGGTGATCTGGCTACTATTGGGAGGTTGTACGTCATGAGAACCCATCTAATTGTCCTCTATGTTTATGACTGGTCATTGTCAAGCGTCATTGTTGAGTTTGCGATCAGAACATGTTTGTTGTTCGCGATAGACCAAGGGTATTCGACGAAGTTTCCTACCGGTAGACCATATCAACTATGGAAAAGTTCTTCGGATGGCTCACGAACTTCAGGACGCTGACGCCCAAGAACGAGAGACTGGCAAGGGTATTCCTGGCATTCATCCCCATAGCTTGCTTTCTGATACTTTGGAGGATTTCCAAATGAACTCTAGAGAAGCAAATATTAACTACTAAGGTGACAGAACCCGACTATGCCCAAGAAATGGGTAGTAGCTCACGCTCACGTCACGGGAGAACCTCCTAAGCGTTCTGACTTTGATGCCAGCTTCGACGAAAAGGATAAGGTTTACAGGTGCCTGAAGTGCAAAAAGGCCGTTGCCGGTATAGAAACAGGAAGGCGAAAAAGACTTTATGTCCTTAGGAAGGATGTCGTAGTCGATGCAGAGTGAAAAGTCCCCGTCACCTCACCACAGATTTAACAACTTATCGTAATGGCGAAGGGTTCCCTAGTTATCCTCTCCGACGACCTCTTCAAGAGATTCTCCAATAGCTGTCCGTACAAGGATAGCTTTGCATCTTCCTTGAGTGTAGGCCAATCTAGATGCGAACCTCTCGTAGGGGTCTTAAGCTGGGAGCCTTTGGTTTCGATTGATTGAGCAAACGCATAGATTATTCCTTCGAGCATCAAAGCCTATCTATTAGGCCTACGAGTCGTGCCACGGGATAAGATACAGATATGCTTTGTCTTGCACCTTTTTTGGAATAGTAGCCCTGCTCGACGATGAAAGAGTTCAGCTGAGACAGATACTCCTTGGTGAGACGGTTCATCGCCCTCTGGAGGTCCATCCTCCCAGGAAGAGCTTTGAGCCCTATGATTGGCCAGAGGCATGTGCTGTCACTGAGGAATGATACCATGTCCCGATACGGTTTGCCAAGCCATATCTTCAGAAGCAGACAGATCACCAATGCTCGTGGGTCGTTCTTGTTTGGCTTCCCTCCCTTTGAGGTTGTGTTGTAGTAGATCGCTGGTACTGGCTGGGCGTACGCGAATTCCCTCGCCTTCTTTACGAACTCGCCATATTCTTTCTTCTTGCCATTCTCGTAGTCATGCCATTCTCCTTTTCTTACCATCAGTCACAGGAGGATGAGAAGAGGAGCTATAGGAACATAGGTCAAGGGATATAGTCAGAAGACTCAAAATGGGTTACGTGCCAAAGCCCTGGTTTTCGAAAAGGTTATACGCCTGCTTGCCGTGAACACAGACAGGGTTGGTATTAGTTGTGAATACGGCAGAAGAGGCAAAGATCCAGTCGTTTTTGCGACGATACCGGCGGGGTCTTGTCAACTCCCTTCTAGAGTTTCTCATATTAAGCTCAGTTGAGAGATCGGATCTCTGCGGCTATGATATTCTCACTTTGATATATGATCGGTTCCATATTCTCCTTAGCCCGGGGCAGATCTACCCTGTTATAGACTACTTGGCTGAACACGGCTTGGTCAGCAAGCAGCCACAGGGAAAGCGGACTCTGCTTAGGCTGTCGACTCTGGGGGCTTCTCTGCTAAGGACTTGGAGATATGAGCTAAGCTCCCTTCAGCTGGAATTCAACAAGCTAGTTGTCAGCGAAGCTTAGTACAAGGACGGTGAATCAGCGTTAAGAGCACATGGTTGCAGGAGAGGATTAGAGCCAAGTGGCTTGAAGGCGTTTTGCCGTTCACTGTTCTCATTACCCTCCGGCAGGGCAGTCTTACCGAATGGGAAGTGTTGGAGTCACTGCATCGCAACTTTGGTTTGACACCGGATGCTGCGAAGTTCAGGAAGATCATCGGAGATCTTGTCAGCGAAGGTTTTCTGGAAGACGCATCAGAGGGCGGAAGACGGCTACTGGCGGTCAGCAAGCTGGGCCTTAGGCTGCTGTCGGAGTTTGAGGACTCATATGAACAAATCATGTTCAGAATTAACAGCTAGCAAGCGTGTTACGCATCATGCTCTCCCTGAGAGGTGATGCAGCTTTAAGGGACGAAGAAACTAGATTCGAGAAGATGTTATCCGAGTCTATTCTTGACGTGATGATCAGAGTCTTGGGCACTAGTGGGATGCAGGCTGTTCTGCTTAATCTTGAATTATCCCGATTCGCTGGAAAACCAAGAGATTTCCACAGGCGGTTGTCCCATGTCTTCGGAGATGGAGCTGTCGCACTGGAGGCGGCTATAGTTAAAGAGTTGTACCGAAAATTAGGCATCCAGTACAATAACGATGTGTCCTTTGACTTCCTAACGTCCATATCATCATGCAAGTCTATCTTTGTGAGAAAGCAAGGTAAACAGAAGAGGTCAAGGTCTAGATGAAGAATCCGAAGATACCATGAGGACGGAGAGTTGACATACTATTGACGTTCCTATGTTCCTGTAGTTTGGCAGATATGCAACTTTGAGTTCTGATAACTCTTCAGGATGTGATGCCCCTTATCTCATCCACACAGGATCAGGTTCATTCACCGTCAAGTTATCAGCGCCCTAAGCTGGGCTTATCGATACGGCCCCTGGTCAGAGTTCTTGCTTTGTTTCGTTAATACATCTAGGATCTGTCTTTCACCATTTGTCTTGTTGGCAAATGCTCTGATCAAATCATTGGCGGTAATTATCCCCACAAGGGTGCCGTTGTCAACAACAGGGATACGTCGCACCTTATACTTCGCCATAGTCTCAGCGGCCTTGTCTATGCCGATACTTGGCGTGATGGTGAACAAGGGCGTTGTCATGACGTCGCCCACCAAGACCTTCTTCGGATCAAAGGTTTCCGCCATAACCCTTGACACAAGATCCCTTTCAGTGATTATCCCCATGACCTTTCCGTTGGCAGTTATGATCAAGCATCCGACACCTTTCTCAGTCATGAGCCTTGCAGCGTCGTGCACAGACCTGCTTGAATCTATGGTGATCGGAGAACCGGTCATGAAGTCTTTGACAGCATCCATGTCTATCTCACTTTGATCCGTGACTTGAGATAAGGTTTGTGCTAGGCCACGGTTGACTAATATGTGCAATTCTTTGCTCAGCGTTAAACTTGTTCATTCCGAAACTACCGGCTATTATCATGCTCCAAGTTTCTTTCCTGATACTTAAGAATGTGTTGTCGGAAGGAATCCCATACAGCAGTAACGCTTAAATGTTTAAGTGTTGAACAGATGTGTCATGAACAGGAAAACCCTTCCCGCACTGTTAGTCGCAGCTCTGATACTTGTATCGGCTATCCCGATAGTGCATGCGCAGCCCGCCGAAAGAGGGTGGAACATAGCTCAAGCAGGCTTCGCCGAGTTCAGAGATATTTCCATAGACGTAGACGACGCGGGTCCTCTTCCCCCTGGATTCCTGGAGGTGGACGTGTACCACATAACGAAGTCCAACTCGGGGAGAAACTTTGAGGTAGCGCAATACGTGGTTTGGACTACTGGAATCCCTATCGCGATATTCACATTGGTAGACAACCAAGACGCATATCTCCTCTTGAAAAGCGCATTAGGTGGGCTACCAGTAGTTGACCTTTCTGCAGCCCCGGATCTGCTTGACGTGAGGGTGAACGATGGGAAAGTATCTGCGCGCATACCTAGTGCAGTAGTGCCCTCACCGCTGCCCGCGGGGGAGATCCTGTTCGACCAGATGAGGCAGGGTGAGAAGCAGGAGATCAGAACCGTATTCCCATTGGAGGCCACCGGCTACCTAGTAACCCAATCCTACACGATCAGACCAGCATCTGCATCCTTTAGAAATGGTCCAGCAACATCAGAAGCTTGGGTAACTAGAGAAGCTAAGACCGTAATTTCGAGGCTCGACGACAATCTACTGCCATATATGATGGGTCTTATCACGTCAATAGCAACAGTGGATGGGTTAGCTGCGGCCAGCACTGACCCGCAAACAGCCAGGAGACTGAGCGACGCTTCAGAAGAACTCTTCCAAGCAGTCACGGACGCGCAGCTCGACAAATTGCGAAGCTCCTTCGAAAACAGTAGAGACGCAGTGGCAACCCTTGAACGCTTATCTAACATACCTGAAGTGCTACAGGTGATCAACGATCTCTACGGCGGCATCTACGTGACAGTAGCACCCTTGGGGTCGACGCTGAGCGGCAAAGCAGCGGAAACATTCACAAGGGAGATCAACCGTGCCCAGCAAGCCTTCGACGACGGACAGTTCAGTAAGGCAATAAAATATCTGACAGAAGCCTATGAAGTAGCTACAAGAGGACGATGAGATAAAACCCATCAGCGAAAAACTCGCTTCAAAAGTAACCCATCATCCAACCAGTGACAAATCACGGTAAAAACTAGCCCTTTATTACAATTCCTGTTAAGAACTTATAAGTAGAGCAGAGCAAGCTTAATAATCATCGCGATAAACGCGAAGCCAAGTGCCTCTTAATGCCTGAAAGCACGGCGGTGACCTACACCCAGACCGGGATCAAAGGTGTTGATGAACTCCTCAAAGACAAAGGTATACCAAAGGGCTACGTAGTCTTTGTGCTCGGAGGCCCGGGCACCGGCAAAACCACACTTACCCTCCAATTCATATGCCAAGGAGCCATCACCTTCAACGAGCCAGGGGTATACGTAACGTTAGACGAGGGCGTAACTCAGCTGAAGGTCAACGCCTTGAACTTCGGTTGGGACTTGGCGGGTCTGGAGAAGCAGCGAAAGATCAGTATGATCGATGCCTGTCCTATCAGAAGGCTCCCAGGAGAAGTTAAGATAGGCACTCTTACCATTGGCAAACGAGAGTTCTCTCTTGTCTCGCTTATTGACGTAATCAAGAAGAGCGTTACAGAAATTGGCGCTAAAAGGCTTGTCGTAGACCCTCTTGCAGTCTTCACCCTGCAGTATCCCGGTGAAGTTGAAAGGAGAACCGCGCTCTTCGACTTGATGGAGGGAATAGCTGACCTAGGATGCACAACCATGTTCGTGACAGAGCTGTCCGAGTCATCGATCGACCGCAGATATCAGTTCGAGGAGTTCCTCGCGCAGGGGGTAATAACCATGAGGAAGGTCGTGAAGGCGGAGGGAGGACTGATCAGGGTATTCACGGTTGAGAAGATGAGGGGCGTAGACCATGACGCTCAGCCTCATCCATATAAGATAACCAGCCATGGTATCGAGGTTTACCCCAACGCCATAGCGCTGTAGAAGCAGATTCTCCTAGGTGAGCATCAAACCCGTCACAGCAAGTAGAACACCGAACAGCTCTTCTCCTTCAGCCACAAAGTCGCACAGATACTTCATGTTAACATTGGGCTTGAAAGACCTTAGCAGATAGTAATAGCCATACAAGGTCACCAAGTTAACCACGTAAGCCATCGGTGGGAGAAGCCCCCCTAGAGTTGAAGCAAAGACAAGAAGCCCCGAAAACGTGTTCACCCCTAGAAGAAGGAGCTTGGTCTTCCTGATTCCTACCATCAAGGGTATCGTGCGGATATTCGCAGCCCGATCACTGTCAACATCCCGTATGTCACAGAAGACGGTGTTAATGAAGACACGTAGAAAGATGAAGATGAAAACCACTGGTACGGCAGGAGAAACTCCTGCTCCAAAGTAGAGGAGGACAAGGAAAGGGATTAAGGCCCATCCGGCTGACACAGCGATGTTCTTGATGAGAAACTTCTCTTTTAGCCGTGAAGCGCCCATTACGCCGACGAACTTCTTGGAGCCGATGTTGTAGAAGTAGCTTAGAATCAGAGGCGCGAAGAGGGCTGCAAGAAACAGGAGATTTCTGTTGAACGCTATGAGCAGTGAACCAAGGTAGCATAGGCCTATGATCAGGTTGAGGTACTTGGCTCGTCCAAGGATATACTTGGTTCGCTCAGGGTTGCTTACAGCGTCGAGCTCAGCCTCTCTTTTGCGGTTCAACGTATACGAGCCGTAGGTGAACAGGTAGGCTGCGACTAGAAGGTCAACTGTTGGAAAAAAACCTAGTAAAAGAGATGTGGTGAAGGTGAAGGCGCTGGTGTCCAGCGCGGGCATATGGCCTCCGTAAATCACTTCAGCGAAGACCCGGCTTCTTAGAGAAGCAGCAGTGACGTTTCCCTGGGATGTCATCTATGGTGGACTACGCTTTGAGCAAGGTGGGGGTTCAAAAAGGTTCAGCCCCGCGGTGTTGTTCAATTGTCGTGGCTTGCCGGGTTCCGCGCACGGGCATAGAGCTGATTTAGGGGGGTTATATAAAGCGGGTAAAGCGAGGACGGCCAGAAGTTTGAATAGAAGCGTTTAATGGAGACTAGACTGGGAGCGTGTCTGGCGATCCGGATTGAATTCTCTTGTACCACTGCTCGCTGAGATTGGAGCTGTCCTGTTGGCCATTGTCATGTTGTATGCTGGGTTTAGAAGGTACGGGAGAGTCAAGACACTCATCTTTTTTGCCGGCTCGATCCTGTGGACTGCTCCAATAGAGAATATTGGTGTGGTGACCGGATCCTATACTTATTATGGATTTGCCGGGCTCTTCCTTACTGAATACCCGGGTTACTTGTTCTGGGTTGGTCTGGTACCGTTGTGGATTGAGCTGGGCTGGTTTGTGGTTGCCCTATCTTCATTCATAGTCGTGCATGAGGTGATACTTCCAAAGAGGCGTGCAGTTGTGCAGGCGGTGGCCTCTGGTCTACTGGCGGTGAACATGGATGCGGTCATAGATCCTGTAGCATCTTCTAATGAGTTATGGGTGTGGCTTGCACCTTCAATCTACGTACTAGGCGTGCCGGCCTACAACTGGGTAGGCTGGTTTCTGTTGGTGTTCTTCTACGACATAGCGTTCGAACACACCGTGCTCGACTACAGGCCTTTGAAGGGACTGAGTGCCATCGAGAAGCTGTTGTTCAAAGGAAATGTAGTATCGTCTGAATCAAAGATAATTAGGTTTGCTTTCAGGCTAGTCGTTCTCAGCATCGTGGTGACGCTGTTGTTGATACTTGTACAAGCAGCTATGATGCCTTTTTCCTATATCAAGGTAGGATGACCCATGGAAGAGCCCAAGATAGTAAAAGTGAATGATCGAAAAGGAATCCAAGCAACCATAGCAGCTATTCTTGGAGTACTTGTCTTGTTCGTTGGTGTTTCAATTGTAGGTTCGCCGATCAAGTCTTTCCGGACTCCAGAGTCAAGCATTAGCTTCGCAGTGGCGATGTACCTACCGATTCTTATCGTATGTGTATTGGTATTAAGAAGAACCAAGAATGCGCAATGAGTGAACATATCCAGCAATTCACCGTATCTGCTGCTTGCTCATCGTAATTCAATTCTACGAGAGTCTAAGAGCCTCTCTAAACTAGCTGTGATTGCATCTCTCCGGCTTAGGAGAAAATAAGGAAAGAGGATATCCAGCTAAGCCATCAGGCAACATAGTATTCATCTTCTAGGCTATGGATCACCGTGCAGCCACACTTCCAATGATTCTTGATGACTACAAATCTTGGGTTGTCGTCGAACTTCGGCCGCTTTCAGGAGACGCTGCCTTCTTTATCCTGCTCTTCCCGTAATCCAATCCTTCCCACATGATTGTGTAACCAAGGGCCTCCAAGACCTGATGTGGATTCGTTAGTCCGTAGGCTTCTATAACTGTTTCAGCCTCCGAGAGCTTGGCTTCGCCAAGCCCCTCAATCTTCTCCTTCAATTCTTCAACTCTCTCCTCCTTGACATAATATTCTCCGATCCTTCTATACCCATTTACATCAAAGTCTGCAAGGGCCCTTCTGACGATCTCCGGTGGAAGCTCGTGGACTGCAGCTAGATCTTCGATACTTACCACAGCTCCTTCCAGCCGTACACCCTGCCTCCGCAAGGCTCCAGCCTGCTCGACAAGGATCTCCTCCTCACGGCTTCTAAGGTGGTCAAGGATAGGCTTCAAGGGGACGTCCTTCGAATAGTAGAACACCTTACCCCTCAGCCTTTGAAGCTTCGAGCAGGCAAGGCTTTCATCCACCGCTACAAGGATATCGACATTGGATATGGAGTTGAGCTTGCTGATCTTCCGCTCCAAGTATTCCGGTGTCCAGAACCCCACTACCTCCAGATACACCTTGACACCATACCTTTCGAAGCTGAAGTCAGGGATCAGCACATGCCTACCCGCTATGAGGGGCTCAGGCTCCCTCCTCAACACCCAGCCTGTACCATAGGAGTTGAAGCCTTTGGCGAACCTCTCCTCTACGGTGCTATCATACAGTTGGAGAAGGTCTTCACGCTCCAGATCCTCCATTATGCCCTTCACGTCATCACTCTCGGCTTCGAACGTGAATATCCTGCTCTTCTTTCTGCCGATGATGTCAGCCTTCAGCCTCCACGATTCTGCGCACACTATTTGAGGCAGCAGTTTCGCGAGGGATGTTCCGTATCTGTCGGTCATCTTGAACAAGGATAAGGGTCCATCCACGGAGACGATGTAGCCTTCATCAGCCTGTTCGACGTGGTACATGAGGCCTAGACGCTTCACTGCTCTAAAGATGTTCTTCCAGTTACCTGAGGCTGTGAACTCCATTCTTAATGATTTGAAGAGCGTAGTCTGCGCAAGGGAGAGGTTGTAGTATTTGATGAGCGCTATTGGGTCTAGGGGTTCGAATTCATTTAGGATGAGCTCTTCTTCCACATCGCTCCAAAGGGATTTTTCGAGGGCGTCTGGGCTGAGGTTGAGCTTCAAAGCCATGTCCCTGATGACCCTCTCCCTTTCATCTACGCCTACAGCTCTTCTTCTGCTGGCTTCTTCGAAGACCGTTCTCCTAGCGTGTTCGGGATCTATGGTGTTCTCCACTTCGAAGACGCATCTCCTCTCAAGAAGTGTTGCAAGCCCCCTGACGAGCCTGTAGTCGAAGCCTTCAGCCTCGAGGCTCTTCAGCCTCTGGATGAGAAAGGCCTTCTTCCTGCCCACATTGCGTTGGTACACTTCGACCATCTGCTCAGCCAACCCTAGAGTATTCTGTTCGAGGGGTGCGTAGACTGGATGTATCTTACCCTTTGAAACCCTGGCTCTTAGGAGATTTGATGGAAGCAATTGAACCCCGTCCTTTCTGGCTTACCCTATGCCCCTCTTCCTCCTCCAGCTCGTCCTAGACTCTGAAGTGGCCTTCGATACGAGCTCGATGAGCCTCGCCTGCTTCCCCTCCTTCTTCCTCAACAGCCTGCCCAACCTCTGTATGAACTCTCTTGAGCTCCCTGTCCCGCTTACTACGATCCCGAGGGATGCTTCAGGCACATCTATCCCTTCGTCAAGTACCTTCGAGGTTACTACTGCCCTATACCTCCCCTCTCTGAAGCCCTTGAGCACCTCAGCCCTCTCATCCTTACCCGACCGATGGGTGATATACGGCAATAGGAATCGCTTGGAGATTCTGTATACGAGCTGGTTGTGCTGCGTAAATATTAAGACACGATCCTCAGGGCTTGAGCGGAGTATCTCCTCCAAGGCATCGATCTTCGCCTCTGAGTTGAAGGCTACATCCATCGCCCTGTTTCTTGCGAGCAATGCTTCCCTCGCATCCCTATCTCTTGCGCTCCTCATGATGAACCTCTGAAAGTCTAATGGCGAGGCAAGCCTGATCCCCCTGCTCGCAAGATAGTCTGTGTAGATCCTGTGATGCTTTTCATACTCAGCCTTCTCTTCATCGGTGAGATCTAGGCTGATCCTCTCCAACGTGTATTTGGAGAGGTATCTTCCAGCAAGATCGTCAGGCTTGAGCCTGTATACGATGCCGCCTGCGAGCCGGGGGATCTCCCTGTGAAGCATATCCTCTCTCTCCAAGGTTGCGGTTAAACCCATCCTGTAGGGTGCGGTGAACATCTCGGCGATCTGCCTGTATCCCTCAGCTGGAAGATGATGCACCTCATCGAAGACGATGAAGCTGAACCTGTTGCC
The DNA here is from genome assembly GCA_016184315.1 of Nitrososphaerota archaeon. Taxonomy (GTDB): domain Archaea; phylum Thermoproteota; class Nitrososphaeria; order Nitrososphaerales; family JACQRY01; genus JACQRY01. Next base: position 19,342 of record JACPCU010000025.1, on the reverse strand, counting down.
CAATTCGCCAGCCCTAAGGTAGGCGGAGTCATAGGTTGACACTGTTACAGCCTTGATCACGTTATCCCCTCCACCGTAGACACCGACTTCAACCTTCAGCTCCTCCTCCAACCTACTCCTCCACTGCTCCAGCAGATCCAGGGTGGGGACAACTACTATGACCGGTTCATTCACCGTGGCGATGGCTTTGATGGCTATCACCGTCTTCCCCGATCCCGTAGGCAGCACCAAGACACCCTTCCTCCCAGCATCCTCCCAAGCCTTCAGCGCATTGAGCTGATAGCCCCTCAGCTGAAGGCTGCAGTTGAGCATCGGACAGGGTACAGGGTCTTGGACGGAATCCTTGAAGAAGAGCCCACTGCGCTTCAGATATTCAACCATCTCCCTGTAGTACAGTGCTTGAGCCCTGAAGGCCTTCACCCTATCATCCCAAGCAGCATAGGGTACTCTGACCTCACCCCTGACGAGTATGCTCCCCTTATCGAAGGACAGGGTTGCCGGCTGCATGGACAAGGCTTTAACCGTAGATGAAAGGCTTATTTGCTTTGTTGAATACTCAGCTAAGGTGCTCTTCCTTTGGAAGGTTCATCAGCGGGGTCACCCAACCCTCTATCTCACACTTCTCACAGTGAGCCTTCACACCGCCTCTAGGCGAGTTGACTACAGGAAGCAACATCTCTTCCCCGGTGAGACAATACGGTTGACCTGGCCAATCCCGTCTTCTCAACCAGTCTTGTAAGGCTGCGAGGCGAAGATTGCCCGTCTTGGCAAAGCAAGCGCGCTATCTTTTGGCAACGTGTCCAACACGCGTTCCATCTGGACTAAATCAGACTTAATTGAATAGTCAGGGGACCAAGCCCACCTCTCCAAAAACCTTATACATCTCTTGACTTCTATGGCCATTACTTGGATACGGCACTCTCGGATCTGAACGTGAGAATCGCTTCTTACGCTCAGAAGGTAGACAGGTACATTGACCGCCAATCGATGATCTATCCTTTCCTACAGAATGCTACAAAAAGGGCTCTCCAAGGCGGGAAAAGAATTCGTCCTATCCTCTCGCTTCTCTCATGCGAAGCAGTATTAGGCGATGCGGAACCAGCTTTACCAATAGCTATCGCTTACGAGCTTGCCCATAGCTCCTCCTTGATCCAAGACGACATTGTCGACAGCTCAGACAGAAGGAGAGGCATGCCAACAATCTACTCACAGTTTGGGCTTGGACCCGCCCTGCTTACTTCAGATATGCTGATCTTCGACATATTCTTGCAGGTCGTGGAATACAAGAAGAGCAAGTTGGACGGGAACAGACTCTACGCCCTTCTTTCCTTGCTGGGAGAATCAGCCAAGGCGACGGCCATAGGTGAGTATCTTGACCAAACTCTATCACTCACCACAGCACGCTTAGAGCAGTACATCCAGATGGTGAAGCTAAAGACAGGCTGCTTGCTTGGCGGCGCAGCTGCATCAGGAGCAGTCGTCGGAGGAGCATCTGAGAACTTGTCCAAAGCATTACAAAGATTCGGCGAAGGTTTCGGGACAGCCTATCAGATCAGGGATGATTATTTGGACGTCATGGGAGACGCTAGCATTCTGGGTAAGCCCATTCTTACAGATCTGAGGAACAGCTCCAAGAACATACTGGTCATCCATGCTTTATCTAACACCTCAAGTAAGAGAAGAGATTTTCTCCTCGGCATCATAGGTAGGAGAATGTACACCGATTCGGATGTTTCGGAGGTAAGGAGAATAGTCACTGAGGCTGGCTCTGTTGATTACGCTAGTGAACTTGCCGCCTCCACTGCTGTGCAAACCCGTGGACAGCTTACGGGGTTGCCTGAGAGCAACGCGAAAGGGATCTTGGAGTCTCTCACGTATATGGCTGTGAACCGTGTTTCGTAGGTGGAGGGAATACGCCTAGATTCAAGACTTCACATGAAGTCTTCGATGAGATCGTCACACTTAGTTTCGGTTCAGGAATTCTGTTAGTGGATCAGAACTTCTCTGAGGCGAAGGATCTGCTTAAGCTTATTCTGGTCAATGATGTTCCGGGGCAGGCCTGTGCAGAAGTTTGCATTGGGAAACGTTCAACCGATTCTAAGGAGTTTTTGGAAGTTGGAGGTCAGGCGCTGGCTTACATCTCATCTTCCCTTAACGACTTTCGGAAAGATCATCATAGATGGGTGATCATACATACGTGTCTCACTGACCTATTGGTGTCCCATAAGCATGAAGATGTTTTGAAGATGCTTGGATCTTGGAAGAAGAGCATTTCGGAACACGAGACTCTGGAATTCTTCATCCTTCCAAGAGGAACATTCCCTGAAGCGGAGAAAGTATTGAGCTCCATAGTGGATGGAGTCTTGGAGATCTATGCTGAGCCTGAAGGAAACATATTCTCTTTTGTCCCCATACGGTGTTGCAGCATAGATAATCACCTCAAGAAGTTCCCGTACATCATCAGCCAAGGAAAACTGAAGATTAAGTGGGGACAGGAGTTCACAGACACCCTCAGTGCGTTAAGCGAAAAAGAGCTGGCTGAGAGGGCGAGATACTTGGATGAAAACAAGAGTTACTTGAAGATAGTCAGGGGACCCGTGCATCTAGGCGAAGAGCTTTCAGTCAGAGAGAGACTTCTGCTTTCGCAAATGTTGAAGTACAGTGTTGAACGCATTTTAACACTCTTTTCTGACCGGAAGAGCGTGATACTGGATAAGCTTGTCCACTGGCAGCTATCAGGATACATAGACTTCAGCAGAGTAGAGCCTGAGAGAAGCCCCGTCGTGAAGAAGAACCTGTCAGTCAGAACCAAGATTGCGTTAATGCTTCCTTCTGGCCTAGCTGGGCGGATTATCTCCAAGCTGTGGTTGACTTCCAATACTGTGCCTGCCGATGCGTACTTCATCAGAAGGAAAGTGGATGAGGCGTTTTACGCTAGTCTGTTCCCGAACAGTGCTGCTGCGTCCACAGTAGACCTAGAGAGCGTTGAGGATTTTCTGCAGGATTTCACCACTCGCATTGTCGCCTATCAGGTAGTTGAGAGGACGGGGGAGGATCCGAGGAACGCCCTCGATATGCACTACTTGCCCAAATTGATGAAAATGATGCTGAAAATGGGCTACGCCATTGATTCTACAGTTAGAGAAGTCAAGGAGAATCGTTACGAGGTAATTGTTAAACGCTGTCCAGTCTGTAGATATTCTAAGAGTGAGAGACCGTACTGCGTTTCGCTGACCGGTGCTATACGTGGGTTCATATCTATGATCTTCAAGAAGCAATTCGTATGCGTGGAGACGGCGTGTGTAGCAATGGGGGACAAGAAGTGCACCTTTTATGTTGAGCTGGCCAAGGAAGGGGCGACAAGTATTAACGGCGTAGATCAACCCGTCAGATTAGAAACAAGTAGGTCGCCGTTGAACGTCAAGACATCAGAATAGGCCGTAAAGAGAATCGTTCCTAGTCGCGTGAGGGTTTTATTCTGCTCAATAGATTCGGTTTTGCTCGACCATCGAACCCACATACGTAGCCTTCAGAAGCCCAGGTGCGGGATGAGGTATCTTTAGAGTGCCGCACATGAGATAGAGGACTGGGTAGAGCTTCTGGTATATCCTCATGAAAACGGCGGGAACTGAACTTGAGTCTTTTACAGCTATTAGGGCCTGAACTTCTTCGCCTTCGCCTCTAACTACAGCTGAGCCTGTAAGAGAGAGTTTTCCGACGGAGGGTTGAGTCTCCACACCGATGTCAAACTTCAGTGACAGCCCCGTTGGGTTTCTTTCAACCTCAACTAGCGACGCGTTGATGTTGAATGCTACTTCAGAGTCTTCCTCATTCTTCTCCGAAAGCTTCGAACACTCAACCTTACTAACTGTTACTTCAACTTCAGCCAAGCGGCTCACCTAGTCTATACTGATCACTGTGGGGTCATTGTTCACGGTATAAAGCTGTATGCACTTCGACTCTATATCTTGAATCCATAATCGTTTAATCAACTATGAGTGTGTTATTGTAAATGGAATCTGCTGGCATTTGACTCAGACAATCCGCATAAAGGCCGAAGGAGACAATGCCTCACTAATAGTCAGCCTAGCCCTGACCCCCAAAATGGGAGAAGAATCGCTTAGAACCAAATACGGTGTTACCAAATATGACCTAGCCCAAGGCTACTCCATCCCCGAAACCCTCAGGAGCCTAGTCCCCAACAACATCCCTGAATACGTAGACTCAGGTGAACAATATGTCCAAAGAATAATACGCTCACTCTTCTTCTTCAAACAGTGCTCGCTCATAGGTCCCAGCGGCACGGGCAAGACCCACATAGTTTACTTGGTTGCCCAGATATGCGGGCTCCCCCTTTGGGAGATAAACTGCGGTCTTCAGACATCCGCATACGACCTCTTCGGACGATTCGTAGGGCTAGGCAAAGAGAACTGGGTAGACGGCCAAATAGTCTCCTGGTGCAGGTACGGTGGCATACTCTACCTTGATGAGGCCAACATGATGAAGCAGGATGTGGCCACCCGCCTCAACCCCCTGCTCGACACAAGGGGGCACATGGTGCTCAACGAGAAGGACAACGAGATCATCCCCCGACATCCCCACGGATATGTGATCATAAGCATGAACCCCTACTCGGCCGAGTTCGCAGGAACAAAGCCGCTGAACGCAGCCTTCCGAAGAAGAATGAGTGTTTGGCTAAACTTCGACTACTTGAGCGTAGGTTCCCGGATATCTGATAGGGAGATCGAGATCGTAGGCCAGAGGGCGAAGATCCCCCTGGAAACAGCTGGAAACCTAGTAAGAGTAGCCGCTGAACTCAGGAAACGCTACAAGAATGGTGACATACCCTACGCGCCGTCCGTAGGTGATTTGGTGAATTGGGCGGTGCTTGTAGCTGATGGTGTGAGTCCATTAGATTCTGCTGAGGAAACGATTGTGTCAGTGACTTCTGACGATATTGAGGTTCGTGCAGCCGTAAGGAGGATTCTGCAGACTGTCCTGGGGCTCAGTGGAGGAGTATCTTCGCCTGGATCTCCTTGAATATGCTTGGAACACAGCGGTAAGCATATCTGAAAAAGACCAGCATAGCCTAAGGCTGATCTTGGATGAGGAGCTCGTCAGTCCCATTCTTTCTTTGGATCCGAATGGATACGTGATCAAACTTCCAGTCCCCATCTCCGCCAAGGACGGATTCCGTATCCTCCACGGTCTTTACTTCGACGATGATGAAGAATCATATGGAAGCCTTTGGAGGCTCTTCAAAGCATCGCTATTTCACACCAGTCTTCACGCGGCGTACTCTGATTTCAAGACCTATGCGCCTTGGGCAAGAAACAAGAACCTCACAACGGCAACATTCTGCGTCACTCTGATCGAGGACCTCAGAGTAACCCTCAAAGCATTTGCAAAGTGGAGAGGCACCCTCAGGGACATAGCCTACGCAAACTACGTCTCCTCACTAAGAGTGAATAGCATTGGGAAGGTGAGCAGCAAGCCATTAGTCTTCGCCACCGAACTCTTACTTGAGACATGGGGAGTCAACGCTGGGGGAAATCGTTCCGCTGAGGAAACAACAACCATATCCAATCTTGCCTCAAAAACTCGCGCACTGGTGACGCAGGCGATCGAAAGAGAACGAACGGAGGGCATGCAACCACTGTTTGAAGCAGCAGATGCCACATACGATGCGATCTCAAGACTGGGAATGCTTGACGAGATCCCATGCATGCCTTACGCAGATTCACGGGGGACATGTAGCGTGTTTGACAACAAGATACTGGAGCAAGAAGAGAAAGATGGCAGTCTGTTAGAGTCAGCGCATCGGGCATTGGGATTAGACGTAGATAAGGACTACCAGCAGAGTGTTAACGCGTCAGCCGAAGCCAAGGAGTTTTACCACGAGATTGAGTTGACAGAAGGGAACCGGAGTGAGATAAGAGCCCGCTATGAACCGATAATCGCATCCACAAACCTAGATTCAGTTGGATTTCCAAAGGGCGACTATGGGATGTTTCTTAGGACACGGTCATCACTGTCAGGAGCCCTAAGGAGCATCAGGGACCAGTTGAGAATATACCATAACATGCTTGACGAAACCTCTGGACATGAAAGCGGGCATATAGACACTCAGATGGCGATGCAGGTGTTGGCGTCAGGGAATATCAGAAACGACGTTTTTCAGAGGGAGGAAATAGTTCGCAAAGACGAGGCGTGGGCGATTCTGATAGATACAAGCAGGAGTATATCATACTTCGCCCAGGAGGCCAGGGGTGTAGCGGTATGTTTGGCGGAGGTCGCGAAAGATCTGATTCCGTCACAGAACCAGTGGGGGGTCTTCGCATTCAACAAGTCTCTTTATGTCATCAAAGACTTTGATGAGCCTTATTCTATGGAAAGCAGAGCCCGAATAGGCGGCCTCACCCAAAAAAATTCGACGTTGCTCCCGGATGCAATCCTATCTTGCCATGCAACGCTCGCAGCTGTGCCCATTGAAAACAAGATAATGATGGTTGTGTCAGACGGTTATCCGGTTGGGTATCCGGAAATAGAGAAGAGCCTAGCGTTAGCCATTCAGAAAGTAAGTAGGTCCGGAATCTTTCTTATCGGTGTCGGGATAAGTAACCCTGAGATCAGCGAGCATTTCAAGGTGAGCTGCGTGCTCAAGAATCCTTACCAGCTCATGAAGTTCTTCGTGAAGACTTACGCGGAGCTTTCTTCTCTCTTCTGAAGCACAGTGAATTTGGCTGTGAAATTGAATTTACTGGGCATGGCTGTTCCTGTATCAACTATCAGCCGCTCGACTAGACCATCCTTCATACATAGAATGTAGGAAGCATCTTCAGGAACACTGAGATTCGTAATGTCGGCAAGAGACTTCAAAGCTTCCTCTGCACGTGAAAGCTTCAGCTTGAATTCGTCGAGTACGTCAAACAATACTTCGGCGCTTGCGACTAGAGGTTCCTTTGTGTTTATTTGCATCGAGCCCATTTTTACCCATCCCTTGGAAACGGGTTTTGAACCTCCTTTCGGAGGGCTGGGCTTATCCGCGGCTTTGTCAGCTTCATTCTGCTGGGTCTTACGTAGGAGGTCGCCCAGCCAGTCGCCGTACCTCGTGGCTTCGCCCTGATAACAACGGGAGAGACTCTGGATGTAGCTGCGTATTTGATCGACTGAGTAGAACCTTTTCAGACCAGAAGCTAAGTGAAAAGTTTCTTCCTGCATCAAAGATGTTCATCCTTAGACTATTGGTTAGCGATGGAGCTTTGAACCGCGTCTAATTCGGTTGGCTCAGTCCGAGGAGTAGACTTGACTGCTGCTTTGGCCTTTGTATATTCGCTCAGCATCTTCTCAGCCATCTGGATTCTAGTATGGACGATCTTCCTTCTTTCTGTAGTTAACCGCCTTATCTCTGGAGTGGAGTCTTGGACTATGGAGAGGATGTTCTCTGGGTCAAACTGTGACAGAGGCTTGGATAAGGTGCTTCCTGCTTCATCTTTCATGATGATTACAGCGTCGGATACAAGGTAGGCCTCTTTGACAAATTGGAAGGATCTTCCTAAGGCGTCATGGTTGAGGGAAATGGCTTGATCGACACCTGATAGTAGAAACTTCAAGGCGTCTACAAGCTTAGGTGCGTAGCTGAGTTCAATTTCTTCAAGCTCAGATAGTTGGGCCAGCTCGTTCAGGGTTCCTCGAAGATGATCGGCGGTTTGATCTCTGTTGTCAGCGGCCCATTCTTTCTTGGTGCTCAAACTTTGATTCGGTTCCCGGAAATAAATTAAGAGCTTTATGTATCGGCAATCTGGTTTACAGATACCAGAATACTCCTTACTCGTAGTTATCTCGGCGAGTGTCCTGCTGTGTTGGCCATATTATTTACGTGGGAGGGGCTGTTGGCTCTTCAGTAAGTGCGTAGTTTTCCCCCCCTTACAACATAAAGCTCAAGATGTGGTTCATTAGCCCTTATAGGGTCTTCTGAACTGCCTCAAGATACGCAGATAAGGGTCAGTAGTGTTTTGAATTGACACGTTTCCCTAAAATATGGGAAGATATCCTAGGAGATAGCCTGAAGTAGCATGAACGGAGCTCACCAAGGAAACTTGGGCACAGCGGAAAAATTCCGTAAATACTATGAGCAGATGAACCGAGACGAAAGAGAGCTCATTCTATCAATAGACGTCAAGCGGCTGAACATATGGATCATGCTCTCCGCTTCCCTCATTGTTTCACTCTTCTTCCTGGATATCGTAACAACCCTTGTGGCGATGAGCACAAGACCTGGCTTCGTCGAGAGAAACATGATTGCTGCCACTCTGTTTGAGAGAGGGTTCCAAGGCTTCCTCGCAGCCTTAGCCCTCAAATACTATCCTCTGCTTCCTGTTGCAGTGGTCACCTGTCTTAAGCCTCAGGGAAACAGATTCGACCTCGGCATAAGAATGGTGAAGGTTGGGGTATTGGTGGGATTGATAGCAGGAAACGTCCTATACGTATTCATAACGATAAACAATCTGCTGCATCTGCTGAGATGATTGAACAACACGTTAGACTAGTAGGTGGAGCACGCTATCGGTAATATAGATTACAGTATCTGATTTACGCTTCATAAGTCTTAACTAAAAAACTGCCTTCTCATGGAAGTAACATGCAATCCACTAACCGAATCTCTAGATCATCGCGAAGCGGTATCTCACCGATCATAGCAACTGTGATCATCGTAGCAGCTACTCTGGTAGCGGGCGTAGCTGTAGGCGGTTTCGTATTCGGAGTATTCAGCACTCAAACAGCAACTGCGCAGGTATCATCGTCCTCGACGTCCATAAACTCTGGTGCTGCTGGAACCAACTTCCAAATAAGATGCCTAGCCACAGGCTCTGTGGGTTCAATCGTACTCCGCAACACCGGCGTGTCCAACGCCACAGTTACAGACATAACCATCCAGTACGGCAGCCAAAGTTACACAGCTACGAACACCACCGCCGCATTCTCCACATTCACGGGTGCAGGCACTGGCTGCGGCATCATTAATTCAGGTGGTACCAGCACTATATACATCAGAGATAGACCACTAATCGCGTCATCAGGCCAAGCCTACATCGGGGAAGCCCTTCTGAACGACGGATCTAGGGTGCAATTCACGGGCAAGTTCAAGTAGAAAGGAACGGTGGGAACTACTCCATTAAGTGGGTAACCCACCCAATCCATTTTTTATTATCTGCCGCCTCCAAGAAGAAAAGAGTTGTTTCTAAGCCATAAGGCGCGCTACAGAATACGTTAGGCATAACAGTAATTTGACCAAGAAGGACGTACCAAATCTATCTGGACATAGATTGCGCGTCTATAACAGTAAGTCGGATTTCCGATTCACAAGCAATATGAATCAAAAAAGAAGCTTTAATGAAGTCTATGCGAATTAGAAGGCAGAATGCAAGTAGAGCTGCGATATCAGATCTTTTTGCAAGCCTCATAACCCTTGTCATAACAGTCGTCACAGGAGCAGCCGTCTTCTCCTTTGTTAACATGCAGGCTTCGGTCAGTGCGAGTTCATATGGAGAAACCGTAAACAGCCAGATCCAGCAGCTCCGGGAAAAGATCATCATCTCAAATGTGGCTTTCAACTACCCTTCTTCTGGACAGGTCAGGATTTGGTTCTACAACTATGGTGAAACTGACACACAAATAATGGAGCTGTATGTCGGAACATCTCCAACATCTCTAGTCAATGTCACCTCAGCCGGATTCCCCCTAAATCTGCCGCGTGCGACCCTCGCAAGCATCACCATAACTTACACAGTCACAGCGGGACAATCATACTATTTCAAGGGCCTAGCCCAATGGGGTAATTCCCATCTCTATCTTCAGAAGGCGTAATCACAGATGAAACGCACGACTCTAAGAAATAGTAGAAGCGGAGTCTCAGCCATAGTCGGAGCAGTCATCCTGTTCTCCATGATATTCACAGTAGGCGCCGGCTACTTCACCTTCATAGCTCAAAACCAGCAGATCCTAAATACGGAGACATTAAGCAGAAGCCAAACCGAAAACGAACGCACCAACGAAAGCTACGGGGCACTATCCAGCATTATCGAATCTAACAACAACATAGGCCTCAACATAACGAACACTGGATCAGTAGCAACAAAACTGGTAGCAATTATCATGTCAAACTCTTCTTGGGTCAAAGTGCTGGACGGACAAGTAGGGCAACAGACCACCCCGAACCTACCCCTCTACCTGAACCCTTCTGCAAGCACAGGTATTGTCGACACCGGAATAGTACCCACGTCGGGTCAGAACTACTCAATCAAGATTCTCAGCGAACGAGGAAACATGTTTCAAACAACCTACCCAGAGGTCGCCGATCCTATCATAGCACAAACAGCCATAACCACCATAAACGCCGCCGTAGGAAATCTCTTACTCAATTATAATAGCTTACAGTCATGCAAACCAGTCACCCAAGATTGTCGACCATCATCCACTGCTTGGACAGGAGGATGGGAGCTAACACCCGGATCAGGCACAAGATACCTGTTCAGGGCAGAAATAGCGAACTACGCGTCAAAGCCATTGCTGCTTGAAAAACGCACAGGTTTCTTTCTTCTTCATGTACAAGAAGGAGGAGGCGGCAGCATTCCTAGCGACTTGTACATTGTATCGCCCCCAAATGTGGATAACACATCCACAGACGGTGCCGGAGCGTACACTGATTGGAGTACGTCATTAGCCTCAGGCGGCAGCTACGTCACAGTGTACTTCGGTGCGGATGATGCGGGTGGGAGCACGCTTAGGAACTTCGACAGTGGCGATGCCGGCGTCCATCTCACAACCATCGTAATATTCGGCTACTCTGACCAAGATAACAGCGGCACGAAAAACTCAGGAGACTCGCCATACGGCCAGAGCATACCGTTCGAAGGAATAGTGATATCTTAAGCATGAAAAACATATTTCCGAATAGGTTCTTCCGCAAGAAAAACCCTAGTTCACTTAACAACAAAGAGCTGAAGATCAAGTTTCCGTTTACTGGCACGCCGATACCCCCAACATGGAAGGCGATAGACCGCTATCCGCTCAACACACCTTTCGCATACGCAGTGATCGCGCAGGACCCTGCTTCGTTCAATAGACGGTATTACTTAGATGAGATAGCCTTATCCGAATCCGAGGCTGCTATCTACACGTCTCTTCTTGAACTTCTTGAAAGCGAATTAACAGTTCCCCGATCTGACGTGGATCCGAAGAATTATTTCACCGAGCAGGCAATCAAAGTTTTGTCAAAGTATTCGATCAAAGTGTCACCGATTTCCTGGGAGAAGATCCTCTACTTCACGGAGAGGGATTTGGTCTGGTTCGGAGTCCTGGACGGATTGATGCGGGACGCGAACATAGAAGACATTTCAGTAGATGGAGTCGGGAGACCGCTTTTCATCTATCACCGAAAATACCAGAACTTGGAAACAAACATCTTCTTCAAAGACGATCAAGAACTAGACAACCTTGTCACACGACTTGCACACATGGCGGGTAGGCACGTCTCCACGGCGTTCCCCCTAGTGCAAGGCACTCTCCCTGGGAAACACCGATTAGCAGGCACATTCCGACGAGAAGTTTCACCCCACGGCGGCACATTGACGATACGCAAATTCCGAGAAGACCCTATCACCGTAATAGACATGTTGAACTTCAACGTGATCAACCATCAGCTAGCTGCTTACACATGGCTTCTCATGGAGAACCGCGCAACCGCTATTGTAGTTGGCTCGACGGGAGCAGGTAAAACAACTCTCCTTAACGCACTTCTAACATTAACGAGGATAAACTCCAAGATAGTCACAATAGAAGAGGTTCAAGAGATCAACATTGCTCATTCAAACTGGGTAGCCCTCTTGTCACGACAGAGTTACGCTGCAAGCGAAGAGGCTGCCAAAGACGTAGGCCTCTTTGACCTTGTCAAAGCAGCGATGAGGATGAGGCCGGACATTCTTGTGGTCGGCGAAGTTCGCGGTGAAGAGGCATACGTCCTCTTCCAAGCGATAAGCACAGGACACGGCGGGCTCTGCACTCTTCACGCCGATGAGGTTTCTTCAGCGGTACAGAGACTGACGTCGAAACCGATGGATGTAGCACCGGCGTTTATCCCATTCCTCGATGTCGTTTTCACGGTTAGACGAGTCTCCATACCCATTCCCGAAGGAGGCTTCCGAACGGTTAGGCGCGTCATAAATGTGGATGAGGTAAACAGCGTAGGCGATTATCTACGAGTATTCGAATGGGACCCAGTTACCGACAAGCAGCGCGCCCTCTCACTGAAGAATAGCGCAAAGCTGAACAAGTTGGGCAGGGATCTGGGCGTATCGCCCCCCGAGTTGCTGGAGGAGATAGACAGGAGGAGCATGGTTCTCAAATGGGTTCAGCACCACGGAATCCGCAACTTCAAAGACTTATCCACCCTATTCGAGGAATACGTTTCTCGTCCCAAGGAGACTTACCGAAAGGCGGAAAGAGATCTCAGGGGACTTGGATTGACGCCGCTGGAAATGGTTAAGGAGACAAATCGATGAAACTAACAATCTTTCATCGAAAAGCCAGATCTAAGAATGGCCATTCATCAACAATGTTCGACAGGTTCACTTCAATCGCCTATAGACTGTTCCATAAGCCTGCCAAGAGGATATCGAAGAACATGCCTCTGCTAAGAGAGGAGATACTGAAGTCAAACCTCCACATCTCTCCTGAAGGCCTCATCGCAGTAGGAATCTTATTAGCCATTATCGCATTCGGCATAGGAGCATCAGTATTTGCTTGGGGATTATATTCACGATTCTTCATTATTCCCCTGCTGGCAATTCTGCCCATAATCGTGTTTCTGCCGCCGATTGTAGCATCCTACGGGCCAAAAGTAAGTCAATCCTCGCGTGCCAACGCCTTAGAAAGCGAGCTGCACTTCGTGATAGGACTGGTAGCGATTTTGGCGGGGGCAGGCGTATCACCCCTAGATGCCCTAAGGAGAATTGCCAAAATGAAACTGTTCCCTGCCGCGGCCAAAGAAGCCAAGAAAATCATAGTAGACATAGAAATCTTCGGACTGGACCCGATTTCAGCGATGGAAAAGGCTGGAAAATACAATCCGAACAGACTATTCTCAGAGTTCCTCTACGGGTACACAACAGTCCTAAAGACAGGAGGCGACTTCGTCAGCTACATCAACAACAAGCTTTCAGAAGTCTTCCAAGCAAGAAGCACCAAGATCAAACGCACCTCGGACACCATCGCCATTTTGGCAGAGGGATACGTTGCAATAACGGCCCTCCTAGGGATAAGCCTCTTCGCCCTATACCAAGTCCAAGCCCTCCTCTCAAGAAGCCAAGGAGGAATAGAGAATATCATGTTGTTCTCCTTTGTAGGCGTCCCCGCCATATCAGCCATATTCATATGGCTGCTGGACAGCCTGCAGCCAAGACAGCCATTCAAAGACACTAGACCCATCAAAGCGTTCCTAGCATCGATCCCAGCAGGACTAGCCATCTATCTGCTACCCATCCCTGTAAGCGACTACCTGCACATCTCATTAGCACTCATAGCTACTGACGTAGCCCCGTCCATTCTGGCGATAAGATATTCCAGACAGAAGCTGGGCTTGGAAAAATTCCTACCTGATTTCATACGTGATGTGTCCCAGGGACGAAAAGTGGGGCTCCCACCTGAAAAAAGCATAGAGCAGCTCTCCTCTGAAAACTACGCAGGTCTTTCGAAACACGTTAGGAAGATGGGGGCCCAGCTGTCATGGGGTGTTTCCATCAACAGTGTAATCTTGACCTTCACTTCGGCAGTCAACAGCTGGATAGTGAAAGTAGTGGGAACCCTAATGATGGAAGTCGTGGACTTAGGAGGAGGAACCACGAAGAACTTCATCGAAATGGCGAACTTCACAAGAAGAATAAATGATATGGAATCTGAGAGAAGAGCATCTCTTAAACCCTACATCTTCGTGATCTACCTTGCAGGCATAATGGTCATCATAACTACATTCCTCATGGTTTTCTTTATGACACAACCCCTAGTCAGCAACACCACATTGCCAACAGCGACACGTGCGTCACAGACCGTAAACCAGCTGCTCATCGCAGCAATATTCGAAGGATGGGTGATAGGAATGGTGGCGGGGAAGATGGGCGAGGGAAGCATATCGGACGGCTTCAAGCATTCACTTGCACTCGTCGTCATCAGCTTGGTTCTGATATATTTCTCAAGGAGCTTCGTGAGATTGCCATGACGCAACATGTTCGATCTGGTTGAGTCAACATGAGCGGCAAATACAGTCCATACAAGGACGCGGCTAGCATAGATCTAATATTCGCAGTGCTGACAAAGCACGAGGAAGCCCTGGACAAAGTTGCGCGAAGACTTGAAGACATAGCAGACGCAATAGTGACGGCGAAAGAGCCTCCATCTAGAACTAGAATTGAATCTCGCAGCCTGTTTGTGGAAGTATTGGAGGACTGGAAAGAATTCAAAGAAAGAAGCTCAGCTGCCACCCATTTCTTCTATGATGTCAGTACGGCGTTCAGCATAAGAGCCCTTATTCCAAACGGGAGACTCCTCAAATACGTAGAGCAGTTCTTGAAGACAGACAAGGCTGTTTACCGTAGTATTGCCGCATCCAAGCTCGCAGGGAGCAACGCTTCCCATCGTGACAGGATTTTGAAGCTAGAATGCGGCCTTGAATATTCCATCAAATTCAATGCCACTAATTCTCTCCAAGGAGGTCTCACGGAAGGGGTTACGATCTCTCTGGACGCTAAGAAAGTGAAGGAATGGCTGCAATCGCACATGGATGTCGATGAAACTAAGGTGTCACACGGGGTGATAGTGATTTAGAGTCGGAGCGACGACGAGCTCCTCTTTGACCTGCCGAAAATGGTTCAATACCTGCATTCCCTTCTCAGTGAGCCGGTACACTCTTCTTTTACTGTCAGATTCCTCTACCAAGAAACCATTTGTCATAAGTGAGTTAAGGGCGCTCTGGAGCACTACCCAAGATAGATTCGCTTTATACATGATCCGGGTGGGACCTTCGTGGCCCTTAGCTACGGTGTCCAGGATGTCTACGAAGATCTCTAGTTTGGATCTTCGGCCATTTGTGTCCAAGTCTTCTATTGGTGAGGAACACAGGGTTTCTTTTACCCTTGTGAGCAACGTTTGTTACTGACGATTATTATAGAAGATGATTACATATTGACGTCATTTCCATACTTCTATGGATGTAAATAGGCATTCATGGTCGTTTTCATGGATAATTTCTTGTCCTAAACAGGTAGAATCCATCAAATTCCGCCAGTACCAGCAAAGATACCTTGCTAACCTAGCCCAAGCGTTCGGCGCGTTTCAGTCAATAGAAGGGACGCATCACTTCCCTCAATTAGATCTACGCCAAAAAACTTGGCAAGCCGGTTGGCCTCTTGATCAGCTTTCGGTGCCACAAGGAGAAGGACGCGACTCGGCTTAATATCAGACTTCTTGGCGCCATAGACAGCCAGTAACTCTGTAGCCACCGGCTCGTTACTCAAGAAGTAATCGATGATCAAGATTTCTCGTTGAAAAGTAGCTACAAGGTTGAAAGAGTGCTTCACCAGGGAAATACCTTCGATGACGCCAGGCATGTTTACCTCCCATCCTTTGCTTCTCAGTTCTTCAGCGATCCGCGTCAGTCCTGTGTTCAAGTCTCTGGTTAACGAGGTGCGAAGGAAGTATGGCGAGGGGTCACGCGCGTTGCTCCAGACCTGTTCAAGGAAGTTGAGGATCAGCTCAGAGTAGTCCCGTTGGGTAGTCCAGAACGCTGCTTCGGGAACTCCTCCAACCGTGGGACTCACAAGAAGTGTAGCCGAATCGTCTACGGCCAACGTCTCAGTGGTGACCTTGAAGTTCACTAACCGCAAATCATATCTGTCTGAAATCCGTTTCAGCTCCGCAGTCCTCTGCTCGTCGAAATCGGCCAGCACCTGTATCTCAACATTCCTTTGTCTACAGTTCTCAAGCGCTGAGTTGAGGGATTCGCCAAGCAGCCGGGGTATCATGGTGTAAGGTGTTAAGATCATGATCCTCTTCTTGGCGGATCTGATTAGATCTATCTGTTTGGACCAGATCTGCTCCTTTTGGTAGAGAACCGATGTTTCAGGGAGGCTGAGCCCAGAGGTTACGGATTGAACAGCCTTCTCTGCATCGACCGACTCTACCCAGAGCTTGTCAAACAGACGCTGCATCAAACCTATGTAGCCTCGACTATTGGTCCAAAGACTGGTGTCGTTCTCTGAGCTAAGGATGGTTGAATCATCCAAAGCCATGTTGACTACAATACCTGAATCGTCCACAATTACGAACTGGGCTGAAGTAGGCTTGACATGGCGGAGTGACGTGATTGATGCGAATCTTTCGACTGCTTCCAAGTTTCCGTGGTCAACCTCTGCCAGAATCTTGACATCAATACCATTGAGAGTCTGCAAGAGATCGTCGAGACCTCCATGGTAAAGCCTGCTTAGGCCGTTCCTGGTTGTAAGGATGCAGATCTGTCTGATAGATGACGAACAGATTCGTTTCACCGTACTGAAGAATTCTACTCTACCCCACAGGATCCTGAATCGTTCATCCTCAAAGTCCAATGGCTCCCGGGGAATAGAGTTCCACAGCTCGAAGAGCCGTTTCTTCTCTTGTTCGAGTATGCTTATTCTCTCTTTGGCGGTTCCGATGAGTATATCGAAGGCTTTCTCCGGCGGGACAGCGGCGAACCGCATGGGCTTATGCAGCACCGTTTCAACCAAGCCCTTAGATTCAAGGCGCCTCAAGATTCGGTAAGTGTCCATTCTGCTGAGCTCGCAGGCTTTAGCTAGGTCACTGGCCTTCTTGGGCCCCCTCAAAGCCAGAGTAATGTAGGCCTTGGTTTCGTTAGATTGGAGGCCGTATTCGGTTAAGCGGCGCTCAAATTCCTCGTAAGCCATGAAGCGAGACAGTTATGGGTCAGGTTCGCTGATTATAAGCATGGCGCAGTCTTTGGAAACCCTCTGAATCAAGAGTTTCATTAGGACCCGACTACGGTAGCGATGAGATTCAGAATGTTGGGCGTGCTGCCACTTGCTGATTGTAGATGCCTGTTCCTACGCGTGTCCAGACCTGGTTGAACAATATCTTCATGGCTTGAGAGAAGACCGTCGAGTTTGTCCATAGCGCTCTTAGCTGTTTGCGCTGAGACTTTTCGCTGTTCATGAATAGGAGAACCTCGCCGTCACACATGATGAACCTTGGAAGTGTAGAGAGGTCAACAGGTATTCTGCGCAGTTCGCATCCACTGAGACTCACCTTGAGTTCGGGATCAAGTATCTCCGAAGTCGCCAGGATTCTTGTGGTTACTCCTCGACTTCTAACTCTACCTAATTCGTCGAGGAAGCCGAATAGCTGAAGCCTGGAAATGTCTATTTCAGAAAGCACCGTTTCGAGTGAGGATTGCAGAGTTAGGCTTAACTGGAGGGCTTTGTTGCATATCTGGTTGACGCCGCTGAGAACTTGGAATTTCTCGTCAAGCTCGTCCTCACTCTCATCCTTGGGGATTGAAACCCAAAGGTCTGAAAGATATCTGCTTGTATCCTCTGCTTCGGTTATCCTCATCTTCTGGATTTGTATAAGTGTTGAGAGAGCTTTGTCTAGGCTTGTTGCCACGAACTTAACTGGATGCTCCAACGTAGCTGTGACTAGACCTTTGCTCTGAAGTGAAGAAAGCACGTTGTATGTTTCGCTTCTATTGGTCGCCAAGGTTTTTGCTACGTCACCTGCTCTCTGAGGACCACGTTTGCAAAGGTAAAGGAATACTCTTGATTCATTCCCTGTCATTCCGAATTTCTTTTGTAACTCTGCCTTGATCATGTCAAGCGCTGCTGCTTCAGCCGGCAGATCGTTAACGACTGCAGGCTCACGGTTGCCCGCTATCCCTATTCGCGTCATGAATGATTCGTCTATTCTGAGCAACTCAATGACCTCCTTACACACTCACTCCGATGCGAACGGCGCGCTTCAGTCGGCCACCTACGCGCCTTGCGCCTGTGAGATACACTGCAATGAGCAGTGAAATTAATGGAAGCGGCAACACAATGTCAATCCTAGGTAGTTCGGTTTCAAGGAACCTGCTCAAAGCAAATCTAAAAGATGGAGTATCCTGGTTAAGAGGCGAATTAGTCAGACTGCCAAAGGATAATACCCCTATCGACGGGGAAGAGAAAAGGGGTCTAGACAAAAAGATAGGGGAGGGGCTCTTAACCATGCTGTACACCTTTCGACGGATTCTTCGGCGGACCAGCGAGTATGGATTGTATTAGGCGTGGATCTTGGGTTAACCCTAAGATTCCGAGCATTGTCTTCCTCATCTGGTAGAAGCCCACTATGAACAGGCAGATCATTGCAGTCGTCAGAACTTCTGTGACTGGGAAACCTGACGAAATCTCTAGTAGTAGCGATGCTTGTCTTAGAATCATGGTGATTGAAGCTGCGAACAGAATGTTCAGGCTTGAGCGTAGCTTGGTGTCCCAGAAGACTCTGCCTAAATAAATAAGGGAGAGAGCAAGGAGAACTCCCAGTAGGGAGTTGGCGCTCTCTAACAGGACGTTAGAGATGCTCATTTTTCTCACACTGCTCCTCCATTGTGGATTGTTGCACGGTGTTTCTCTTCCTAGCTTGTTTCTAGGAGAGAACCATTATGTTTTCGAGGGCTGCTGGCAGTCTTCTATCTACGGTGAGGACTGAGCCTGTGGTTGGTCTGAGCTCGATGTGGAATTTCTGTAGTGTGCTGAGTGATACTGTGGCGCCGTAGATTCCTGCGTCGTTGAGCTTCACTACGAAGGTCCACTTCTCACCTGGTTCTAGCAAGGCATCTGAGTCGCCCAACACCTTGGTGACCGTGGTGGATGAGTAGACATTGTTCAAGTTCTTGTTGGGATCTGTGTAGGCGATTGCGGTGGTTGCGCTACTGATCTCGACGGGCTCCTGTCCCGCTGAGAGTTTGACTGAGAAGGTTACGTTGTTTGGCTGACTTGTAGTCCCCATTACGACCACGTCGCCGTCAAGGGCGATTGCTGATGCTGATTCCTTGAGTCCTCTTCCGATGACTTCTGTGCTCTTCTGTGTCGATGTGAATCCTAGGTTTAGGACTCCGAAGGCGAATGCGGATGCGGTGATGACGAACGCGATCAGTATGATCGCTGTTTCAAGACCCGTTAGGCCTGCCTTAGACCTCTGAACCCGTTTTCCGTATTGTGTCATTATTATCTGGACACCTTAGCCCCTAGGACGACTGGTTCAGCTA
>JACPCU010000024.1 GCA_016184315.1 Nitrososphaerota archaeon | reverse complement strand
CTTAAAACCTTATTGATGTTTGAATATCTGCTGCTCAATGTAGTCTGGTTTGGCTTCTGCAAGATGGCACTCTGACTTGGGCAGAGGTAATTGACTTTTTCAGAAAGGGTATTGTAAACTCTTTTGCACGATAATCCTCCCCAGTTTCCTACTTGGTCAAATCCTAGGCTTTTAAAGAATGAGATGAGTAGTGTCCGGGGCTTGGTCGAAGAATCTACCGTAATATTGCCTTCCCACTCATTGCAATCACAAACTTGTCAAAATCCAACTGCGCAAGTCTCCCTACTGTCAAACAGATAAAGATTATAACGAGCTCGGGCACGTGACCGATTATCTTGACCGAAGGGCTGAAAAAACTTGGCAAATTATTCTACATAGCATTTTTGATAATAATCCTTCTATATTCACAGATTCCGACTTCGCAGGGAAACAGCGTTAGGGACAGCGTCAGAACCGCCGTAGTTAGGCCGGTATTCACTGCAACGGCCTATTCTTCGTTCTACAATTTCTATGGGCTCTACCTAAATGCTCCTCGAGACAGCTTCATCACAACACCTCAACATCTGAGACTTCTTAATGCCTCAATTGTCGATTCATGGGGCTGGTCTCTGTCCCTCGCAGAATTCATAGAAGGTAGGTTAGCCCACGACAGAGGTCTTAGCCCTGTTCAGATCAACGATGTCGATGTCCACGAGGGAAAGCTGTTCGACCAAAACAGAAGGAAATACGACGTCCTCATCCTAGGTTTCACAGAATATGTTACAGCCAAGCAATACAGGGAGTACAAGAATTTCGTCGCTACCGGAGGGAGAATAATATTCTTGGACGCGACGCAATTCTTGGCTGAAGTAGATTATCATCCTCAAGCAAAGAGGTTGAGCCTAGTAAAGGGGCACGGCTGGAATTTCAATGGCACCCACGCATGGAAGGGGGATTTTCACCGCTGGTTCAATGAGAATACAGAGTGGATAGGAAGCAATTACGGTGTCCACTTCAGCGGAAACCCGAAAATAGAAGGAGCGATACCAGATCCAAGCCACCCTCTTGGCGTTCTGCTGAGAAACACCTACGGCAAAAATCATTCCCTGTTCCGCCACTACAAGCAACATGAAGAGAACACTGTCACCAACCCCAACGTCAAGATAATAGTCAGATGGAATATACTTGGTGGAAACCGCGGTCAAACAGTCGCGTCCTACGAATTAAATCACCTTAGAGGCGCTGTGTTGCACACCGGAATAATGGCCAGTGACATAATCGGGACAGACCCTGAAATGCAATACTTCCTTATCCAAATGATCAACTACGCTCTAAATTCAACTGTCTTGGATTCCTATGCGCAAAGTGGCTTTGAGGCAAAACCCTTGTGGTCATACAAGGCAGGAGGTCGTATCTCTCCTTCTTTTCTCGGTGGATCTTTGGCGCTTTCCGGTGATGGGAAATACGTAGTTTTAGGCTCTGAAGACGGTTTCCTTCATCTGTTGGATGCTGGCAATGGGAGAGTGTTCTGGAAACAGAGGATGCCTCAGGCAGTCCTAGGTGTGGATGTGTCTCTCGAAGCCACCAGGATTGTAGCGTTCACTGGAGTGTCGATTGAGCAACATGAAACGGGTTCGATAATATTCTTTGACCGTGACGGAGAACAATTATGGTCGGTGGATGGAGGCCCCGGTGGTAAGACTGTTGCAGTCTCATCTGGAGGGAGATACGTAGCATCATCAGGGGATGAGGGCGTAACATTTCGGAGTGATGATGGCAACGTTCTCTGGTCTATCGGTCGTTCTGCATTACCTCACGGAACTCTCCCCGTTCGAGTCGCAATATCTCCTGCTGCAATTCCTTCAACCCTTGTAATAAGTGAGGACACTAGAATACAACTTATTGACTCTTCTGGAAGATCGCTGTGGACATATCACACTTTGGAACCGATCCTGAGTTCTGCTGCGTCCTCCAATTCTGAGCATGTGGTGATTGCTTCGCAGGACGGTTTCCTGCGTTATCTTGATGGGAAAGGAAACCTTCTCAGGCTAGTTTCTTTGCCCTCTGTTCGTTCAATCGCCATGAACAGCCAAGGAGACTATGTTGTTGCGGGACTAGGTGATGGTCAGGTCCGTTTCTTCGATTTATCTGGTAATCAATTGCTCTCCATGAAGGTTTCAGAGTCGCCCATTGATGTTGTCGATGTTTCAGAGGATGGCAGATTTGTTGTCGTAGCTTCTCTTGACACTGTATCGATGTTTCAAGTAAAGGTTCCCACCATCGCAGAAACCGCACTAGGCCCCTGCCGTCTCACTGCGTCCCAGTATTACCTGTCGGTATTCGCTCGATACGGAAACGTGGCTGGAAGCGGGACACATGATTCCTGCAGTGTTGTGAAACTAACTGCTACCCAGATTATTGACCATAACAATGGGACGAGAAGAGTGTTTACGGACTGGGTTGGAGACTGGTTTTCCAATAGCCCTGAATTAAGCATACTTATGGAAAAGAACGGTTCGGTTACTGCAAACTACAAGACTCAATTCTACTTGACTGTTGAATCGGCATACGGGAACCCGTCCAGTTCGGGATGGTATGACGCAGGCGACTTAGCAAGGCTTTCCGTGACCAGTACGGTTGACTTTGGAAATGCTACCAGAAGGATATTCTTCTCTTGGAAGGGAGACTTGGTTAGCTCATCTAATACCCCCTCCATCATCATTAACTCGCCTAAGAAGATCGTTGCGGATTGGAAGACTCAGTATTTCCTGAAGATTGATCCGCAAGGAGGAATAGCATCAGGAGAGGGGTGGTATGACGCCAACTCAGAAGCAACGGTAAGTGCCCAGAGCCCATCTAACGAAGTTCCGGCGTCATCCAGACTGGTCTTCAAATCTTGGAGCGGAGATGTTGTCTCTGATTCTCCTACCATCAAAGTCAAGGTAGATAGGCCGATTCTTTTGTCAACTAATTGGAGAACACAGTTCTTCCTAAGCATAGATGCAGGGGGAGGATTTGTCGACAGGGGGTCGTCATGGGTGGATAAGGGAGAAGCAGTCTTAGTTACGGCTACTTCACCTTCAAACGAAATACCTGAAAATACACGCATGATTTTCACAGGATGGCGTGGATCAGTAGATTCATCTGAGCTTAGCGTGTCTTTCACCATGCAGGACGCAAATGGTCTTATCGCGAGTTGGGAACCAGAATACTACTTGAAGATCAGCTCTGCCTATGGTAGTCCGAAAGGCGAGGGATGGTATAGAGCTGGCCAAAGCGCGCAGGTATCAGTCGAGCCAAGTGTGAGTGTGATAGTTCAACAGGTATTCAATGGGTGGAGCGGAGACTTCGCATCAACCAAAGCTGATGACGCGGTCATAATGGATCGTCCACGTCAGATCACCGCCACTTGGAAGGAGGACTACACGCAACTAGAACTTCTTCTTCCAATATTTACCATAGGCGCCATTGATTATGGTTCGATTAGGATTAACCGAAAGCCGAGGCCTAAGGAGGACGTTATTAGTCCAGAAGGACAATCCGTACGCGTGATGCGTCGACCTTCTCTTATTGTAATGGTCGCACCAGTCTTAGGATTATTCGGTCAAATGGGTGTAGGTCATCTCTATCTGCGTCGGCTCAAACGCGGTATCCTGATACAATTACTCGGTCTGATTCTCTCCCTAGCTGCCTACGGAATCTTGATAGGTCTAATCAAGCTCGCTTGACACCATCAGGTAGATTCTCAATCTTGGACGCGCTTCTCCAGAAAGCGATTTTTTAAGCTGAACCCTGACTGGTGTCTCATGCCTGAATTTGCTCGGCATGAAGGGGAATACGCATCCATCTGTGCAAGGTTGTTGTTGGGTGACACAGATCTCCCTTCCGAAGAATCTTGAGAGGAACCCCGCGAAGTAACCTCTGAAGAACGGGCATCCTCTCGTCTTGGCTCCTGCCTTGCACTCAAAACAATTCGTTACGATGACTTTCCCCGTCGCCTCATCTCCGTTCACATCCACGAACGTGATCTCACCCCATCCGCGCCACTCCTTAAAGAGACCCACCGACTTGAGTAAGGCTTCTTTGCTCCCAGCCCTTCTCAGGGCCCTTTCATAATACTGGGTTCCAGCTGATCTTCCTGCTTGGTAGAGAATTACGGTGGCAACTTCGACTCCGAAGACCTCTACCAGTCCATCTCCAATGTCACGGAAGGTGTCAAATCTCATCGCGAACAAGTGGCGTTCCTCCAGCATATCTCGAAGAGCCCATTCCTGTCCCAACCTGGAGGCATCAAGCGAAACTTGCAATTTCCCTACTCGCCACTCCCCGCCACACAATAACAAACCGAAGAAAATATCCTTGTTTCTGTCCCATGTATTACAGACACTATCATCCCGACATATGACAGCAGTCTCACACTCGCCCAATTCAAAAGAGATAAGGCTGAGATTCCGTCTCTCTACTGACTAATAATCCAACAAAAAGGCGGGCTGATTCAACTCTCTGAAGACAACCCTCTTCGGCTTCGCCAGGTTGTTGATACGCCGATTTTTCAGAAGATTTGCACAATAATCCGTAGCAACACGTTAGGTATAAATATTGCTATTTGCTGTAAAAGAATGATTTTTTAACCGGTTATGCGCTTCTAAGATCCGTTGCAATCCTTATTCTTGTGATGTTGGTGGATGTTCATCTTTTCTCTGCGATAGACGTAAAGAATCTGAATTTCAGTTTCCCTTGGATCTTCGGAGACACGAGGAATCAGCTTATTCATTTTTGTTACAGCAATGGAACTAGCCGATCATAGTGAAGTTCAACGGCATATTACCTTGAGCGTTTCAGCGTATTACATTGCTGTAATGATCTTGTTCTCTGGAATATTCGCATACATTTACTCGCTTGCAACTTTAGGGTATATAGTCTATCCCTTTGTTATTCGATACTTTTCTATATGATTCTAGAGGTTCTTGGATTGAGGATCGCATTAATGATATACTCACGGAAAGTTTCAGATAGAAGCTAATGCATGAAAGGGGTAGATGGGCACTGGCGTCAAGACATGTTCGATATGCGGAACAAGGGATGCTCCCGACCGAAGATTGTCCAAATAAAGTGGATCATCCTAAGACTTGATCATCACCAACCAGTAAACAGCCTACGCTGCAACCTGCAGAGTTAACAGAACCGCCAGTAGCAAGGTTTATCATAATGCTGGAAGCCCACCTAGTCTCACGATGATTGGTGCGGAAGTTCATTGGTGAACGTTATCGAAGTGATCACTAATCTACTGGTTATCGTCCTGTCTGCCGGATTTTCTTTTTATAGCTACTGGCTATTTCGACTGTTTCGGGGAGGAACGATGGGAAAGACCTTTGTGTTTTTCACTGTTGCTCCGTTATTTCATATACTTGCAGAGGTATTTCACATTTTAATTGAATTCAGTGTGATTGCGGATTATTATGGGTTGGTCCACAGTGTATTCGAAGCCCTCTTTTTTGTATTGCTCTTCCCAGGCTTGTACGCCCTCGCGTCTGCTTGGCGAGCCAAACCACCATTCTCAGATCATATTTGAACGGAGAAACTGTGCTTGTACGCCCTCGCGTCTGCTTGGCGAGTCAAACCCGATGTCGAGAAACGACTATAACGTAAGTTTCGTCAATCCTTTGAAGATCATCTGATACTGTCCACAACGAGACTTCCTGTTAGTGAACCAAGAGCTTTGAGAAGGTTTCTACTCTCTTTGTTTGTTCCTCTAAGGTCGGCAGGTGACCCAAGATCCGGAGGGCGGCCCTTTTCCTAGTATGTTCTGGGCTATCGGAGGATGACTCTGTAGTTGCATGTTTCATTTCCTGGTTGAGGTGATTGCAGCAGAATGCACTCATAAGCAATAAGATGCATTGATATGATTGCAATGCTTGCGTAACTCTTATTAGTATTAGTGTTTAAATGTTCAACAGATGAGTTTGACTCGGACTGATCGAAGTGATTCGAATTGCCACATCGATCGATGCGTCTTGGACGCTTTAGGTGAAGCATTGGGTCAAGGTGGAGCATATGTCGTAATGTCGGAATTAAGTCAAGATAACCTCGACTTGAAACAGCTGGAGAAAAGGCTTGATTCATTGTTCGGGATAGGAGCAGAGCTGCTGAAAGCGGCGATAGTCATGAAACTAGCTCAAAAACTGGAATTGTACTGTACGGAGACAGACATCTACCGTTTGGTGAATACCTTGAACCTAGTGTATAGGGCCTCAATGTACAGAATGAAATACCGCGATGCGCACAGCAATGGGACAACGCATGACTATGACTTTTCCGATAGCCACGGTAGTCTGTTTGACATCCTTGTCTTTGGTGACGACAAGCCTGTCTGGAATACCCTTAGACTAATTCTCGAATCTTACGGGTTGCGAGTGCATGTGCTTCTATCTAATCGTGAAGAGATTTGGGATTCGCTTGAGAATCCCTATGGATTAGCATTCTTCGATATGGACGCGTTGGGGACCGATAGCATCGAGTTCTTAACCAAGATACGCCAAGCAAATCCCGATATGACAGTAATACTCCTTACTAGCTTCGCCGATCTCAGAAGCGCCGTTGAGGCTATCAACAGAGGAGTAAGAACATGCATTATCAGAAAATTAGGATCGAATGAAGGGGTCACTACGATAGGAAAAGGCGACGGGAATATTGGAGACTTATGGACAGCTCAGAGTGAGACCGTCAAATTCAAAGAACAACCGATCATGATTGGACCTGAATCAAATGCCGCCGAATCGCATGCCACTTGCGAAGGATGCGTGGCGTGGGAACGGATTGTCCGGGAAATCTTGGGCGAAGAATACTTCAGCCTCCTGCGCAGCTATGTGGAGGATAAAATCAAATCCAACCCTGCGAAGATACATGCTGTCTGCTACTGATTCAGCGCCAACATTTGTCAGAATGACGGAAACTGTGGACAAGCAACTGGAGACATCCTGCATGAGAGAATCCATACGTCGCAGTTCGTCAGGAAACGAATATCTATCTACCGCACACTCACCCGATCTCTCAGGGATCTGAACCAGTTATGTTTAGGCGAAAGCCTAATATGATACTTTTGATTAGGTAAGCCTAATAAGGTTCAATGAGCGCTACCAACAGATTAGACAGACATGAAGAATATGATGAAGGGAAGAAAAGAACGGCATCCGTGACGCTAAGGCTTTCAACACGCTCTCTCTCCAGACTCAGACACTTGTCGAAGGATAGGCATATGAGCTTAAACGCCCTCTGTGAGTCGAGTCTAGAAAAATATCTAACATGGTATCAATTTCAAGAAACACTAGGCTACATACCTATAAGCCAAAACGGGTTGCGCCAGCTCTTCGGGAATATAAGTCCTGAGGATGCTGGCAACCTTGGAAAGCAGGTTACAGAGAAATATATCAGGGCAACTATTACTTACATATTTGGCAATGTTACAAAGCAATCCACGTTAGATTATTTGTTCTTATTCACCGTGCGATTTCGGGAAAGCAGGCATCTTCAGAGAAACGGGATGCACACATTAATACTGAAGCATGATATTAACAAGAGTTTTTCAATATATCTAGCTAGTGGGTTGCTTTCGCTCATCAAGTTGATTGACGCAAAAGCTGTCAGTGAAATTACGGATGATACAGTCTCCCTCAGTTTTTCCTTCCCGTGACAGGCCATGGCATTACTCTCCATGAGGCCATACAGGCCAAGGATAACTAGCTTTAACTTTCATCATCGGACTGGACACTACATGATCTATTCGCGGATAAGGCCTAAGACTTGACATTGTCAAAAACAATGTGAATAGGTGCGGCCGTTCGTCCTCAACAACGACGCCTTGTGTGGACAAACCCACGATAACGGCAAGCCTAGACCTCAAGTGTTGAGGTGGAAATCGAGCACTATCCTAAGTATCAAACGCTGCAGACGATCCAATGAACGACTATGGAGATATTATCCCTGTTAAGTAACGCCCCCCATTTCTGTAGTCTAATTGGTCCCAAACACGTTCTTGAGAGAATTTACGTGCCCCGCCAAGTTCTGGAACCATTCCTTCCTCACTTTGGCTTAATGTTCTACGCCCTAGACTAACTGTTGGAATATGGGCTGACTGGCCAATCATTTCTATCTTAATACAGCGAAAACAAAATGCAGTAACACGGAGCTAGGCCAAACCACCTGCCCAACTCCTCAAAAGAACCTGACAAAGTGGTACGAGAGCATATCACCGCAAAACGTCTGTCGCCAAACGAGGGTTAACACAGCGAATCAGACGAGAATCCAACGACACTGGCTGAAGACAACCATGAAAGGCTTCGCCACGACAATTGATACGCATGTTCTAGGAGCCGTAAAGTTTTGTCTCGCCACTACTTACTCCAGATTTGTAGCAGTGTTTTGGAGTCAGTTACGTCGAAGACGCTTTCAATATATTTGAGGGCCATGTCATGCGCTTCCTTTCGAGAGGAGCCGACACAGTCTCTTGCAACAACCATGTAGTAGCCTAAGGCAAGGCCATCTCTTGCAGTGCCCTCTATGCCCCCCTCGGTGGAAACCCCAGTCAACACCACAGCCTCTATGCCCCTGTTTCTCAAGACCAAATCGAACTCTGTTCCGATGAAAGCGGTCGGCCGCCTCTTTCTGAAGACCAAGTCACCGAGCTGAGGTTTGACTTCATCGAAGATCTCCCATCCCCTAGTGCCCTCTACATTCCTAGAAGGCGTCTTTGAAGGATCATCCACTCCTGCATTCCTCATCCTCTGCCTGATCCAGACCGGCTTCTCCTGCTCCAATGGAAACGCTGTCTGCTGCGAATAGGCGACGGTGACTCCGGCTGATCTTGCAGCTGGCAAGATCTCTTTCAGGTTAGCGATCATGTCTTGAATGTTGAAGGCTCTGCTGGCAATATCGTATTGGACATCCCAAACTAAGAGAGCAGTGGTTTTCGGAACTATTATTTCGCCGATGGATTCACGAATCTGCTTCCCGTCAATCTGCTTCATACCGCTATTCCATGTTGCAACGATACTTAAATGAAGTGTTCGTCGGTTCTGGTAACTTAGCGTTACTTACCTCTGATTCTTCTCCGTGTTAACTCTCGTCACCTGACTTGCGTTTTGGATTATTGTGAGCCATTTGTTATTCCCTTCGACTCGGATGCCAGCGGCCTCGGCAGGAGTCTTTCCGTTTAACCCCTCATGTTCTCTGATGAAGTTGTGGAGAATTGGAACCCGCTAAGAACGGGCGAATCCTCCCGCTTGAGTCCACGCATGACCTTCTCTCTGTCCCGAACCTCGCCGTTCTGTCGTTCCATCTTATTGTTATGAACCGTCCCGTCCATCCGTATGTCTCTTACGTGGATTGTCCTATCGTCCCCTGTATCGAGTCCAGTATTCCTTCGTATTGGCCTCTTGGAAGTTGAACGCTCCATCGCTGATTAGAACCTTGGGCTTCCACCCTCTCCTTTGCCTCTCGGAACATCGGCCTCACATCGCTCGTCCCCTTGTGTTCTGAAACCTGTTGGGCAATCCTAAAGGCAAGTCTCCTGAGAAGGTTAGAGAGATTAGGGATGAAATAGAGCGCCGCGTAATCAGCCTTATCCAAACGTATGGAGACTAGACTGCTAGGTCTATCTCATCCAACGCATCGGAATTCTCCAGTGTTGAGGTGTCACCGATCTGCTGTTTGCCCATCAGCTTAGCCTTTATGAGTCTACGCATGATTTTGGCGCTGCTCGTCTTGGGGAGGAAGCGGACAAACCTGATGTCGTCGGGTCTCAGAGTTTTGCCTAGCTGGGATTCGATGTGCCGCTTCAGTTCTTCCTTGAGTTCTAGCTGAGGTTTGAAGCCTGGTTTCAGAACAGCTAAGCAAACCAGGTTCTCTCCCTTGATTTCATCTGGCACTCCTACTGCAGCCACTTCGAGCACGGCGGGGTGAGACACCATGGCTGATTCGATCTCAGCAGGCCCCAGTCTTCGCCCTGCTACCTTTATTGTGTCATCTGACCTACCGTGGAGGAACCAGTATCCGTCCTCATCGATGGACGCCCAGTCCCCGTGAACCCAAATATTGGGCCACCTAGACCAATAAGTGTCGATGAACCGTTTCGGATCCCTCCATATGCCCGCCGTCATCCCTGGCCACGGTTTCTTGGCGACGAGCTCACCTACGCTCCCCCTTATCGGATTACCCTTCTCGTCGAAAACATCTACATCCATGCCGAGGGACGGTCCAACAAGCGTGCAGGACTTCAAAGGGGTAATCGGCAAAGGCGAGAGGAAGCATGCGCCTATCTCGGTGCCCCCAGAGATGTTGATTATGGGGCACCTGCCTCCGCCTATGTTTCTGAAGAACCACATCCATGGGTCAGGGTTCCACGGTTCGCCTGTAGAACCCAATATGCGCAGGCTGCTCAAATCATGTTTCTTAGCATAGTCTTCGCCGTACTTCATCAGCATCCTGATGAGAGTAGGTGATATACCCAAGGTGGTTATCCTATGCTTCTCAACCATGCTCCACAGACGATCAGGAGAAGGATGGTCAGGAGCGCCCTCGAAGATGAAGACTGTTCCGCCCAATATCCCCGCCCCGATGACCTCCCATGGCCCCATGATCCACCCCATTTCAGTGACCCAGCATAACACATCTTGATCCTTGAAGTCGAACTGATATGCCACTTCCTGAGCCACTTTAACTGAAAATCCTCCATGCACATGGACAGCGCCCTTAGGCTTGCCTGTAGTGCCAGAGGTGTATGCGAGAAGGAAGGGGTCTGACGCATCGGTGACTTCAGGTTCACACTCTGAAGAGCTCTTAGCAACGAGGTCGCTCCACTTGAGGTCTCGTCCATCTTTCCAAGGCACTTTCAAGCTGAGTCTGTCATAGACTATGATGTGCTTAACGGATGGAGAAGACTCTACTGCTTTATCGGCCACGGTCTTCAATTCGATGGGCCCACGTCTCAGAAAGCCGTCGCAAGTGATGAGGATCTTGGCTTCGCTGTCTTGGAGCCTCGAAGCGATTGCCTGAGGCCCGTAGCCGGAGAAGATGGGGACGAAGATTGCTCCTATCTTGATGCAGGCGAAGCATGCTTCGATTGCTTCGGGAAGCATGGGCATGAGTATTCCTGCGGTGTCGCCTTTCTTGACACCGAGTTCTTTCAATGAATTGGCCACTTTGTTGGTTTCTCTGTATAGGTCAAGGTATGTTAGTTTTCTGACTTGACCGTCTTCGTCTTCCCAGATGTATGCGGCCTTGTCTCTTCGTTCTCCTTTAGCGTGCCTGTCGACACAGTTGTATGCGACGTTGATCTTGCCGCCTACAAACCATTTCGCCCACGGGGCTCCCGCAGAGGCATCTAGCACGTTGTGGTACGGCTGGAACCAGTCTACGCCAAGGTCTTTGGCTACTGCGTCCCAGAACCACTCAGGCTCGTCAATCGATCTCTTGACCAGCTCACGGTAGGATGATATGGCGTGTTTCTCCATGAATCTTGAAATGTTGCTTTCTTTGAGTAGCTTGGTTGTGGGCGTCCAGACGAAATCGCTTCTACCCAACCTCTTTATCCGCCTTGGAACACCATTGGCTACCGATGCTTCTTAATCAGTATTCCTAGCCTCGGTTCTACCAAGTTTTCGGGTGATACATACTTCTATTCAGCACGTTATCACACGCCAACTTTACAGCACCCAAAACCGAAAAAGTAATTTATGGCGTCTTCGCCGTGGATACGATTTCTTGCTTATGATAGATCTACTCATCAAGAATGGTGAAGTTCTGACCGCGTACGGACTTTTGAAAACCTGTATAGTTGTGAACGATGGGAAAATAGTCGGTTTAGGATCTGAAAACCTGGTCAGCCAAGCCCAAAAGGTAATTGACGCAAGCGGAAAAATTGTTCTTCCAGGCTTAATCGACACTCATTCCCACTTTAGAGAGCCTGGACTAACCTACAAAGAAGACTACACTACCGGAACCATGGCGGGAGCCGCAGGAGGAGTAACAACAGCAATAGACATGCCTAACGTCAAACCTCCCACAAACACTCTGGAACGCTTTGAAGAAAAGAAGAAGATAGCTAAGAGTAAAGCAGTGATAGACTTCAACCACCTTGTCGGAGTCACGGACAACAAGACGGAGACGGAAGTAGCCAGAAGAGGCGAGAGGCTAAACGTGATCTATGTGCCGCTCCTCGAAGAAATCCCTAAGCTCGCTAAGGCAGGCGCCGCAGGATACAAAATATTCATGGCTGACGGCGTATATCCACATCCGGCGGAGCTCTTCCTCGACGACGACGGCATCTTTCTAGAGCTCTTTGAAGAAGTCAAGAAGACAAGGCTGACAGTGTCAGTCCACCCCTATACCACCAAGATCCTTGATCATGACATCGAAAGATTCAGTAGAGGAGGGCGGACAGATCCACAATCGTTTTGGGAGGCCAGAAACCATTACGGCGGCATGGTTTGGACAAGTGGAATAGCCAGGCTTCTACCTCTGCAGAAGGCTACTCAAGTCAGGTTACATGTACTTCATGTCCACACAAGTGATAGTCTTAACATGATACGGAGCGCTAAGACCCAAGGACAGAGTATAACAGTGGAGGCAAATCCGCAACACCTCTTCATCAAACCCTCAGACATCAAGAAACTGGGCCCCTTTGCTGTGACAGCCACCACAGAAGACAACATAGAAGCGCTGTGGGAGGCGCTTAATGACGGCACAGTTGACCTCATAGCAACCGATCATGCTCCCCACACAAAAGAGGAAATGGAACCAGGGTGGAAAGACATACACGGAATCCCCTACGGGGCACCAGAGATCCAAGACTATCTCCCACTGTTACTCACTGAGGTCAACAGGGGAAGGATTTCCTTGGAGACAGTTTCGAAGCTGGTTTCGGAAAACGTGGCCAAGATATTCGGAATCTATCCAAGAAAGGGAGTTATTTCAATCGGCTCTGACGCAGACTTCGTAATTGTGGATATGA
This sequence comes from Nitrososphaerota archaeon, assembly GCA_016184315.1. Lineage (GTDB taxonomy): Archaea > Thermoproteota > Nitrososphaeria > Nitrososphaerales > JACQRY01 > JACQRY01. The sequence continues at coordinate 55,920 of JACPCU010000024.1, read as the reverse complement.
AAAGGGAAGAGAAGATCAAAGTCGGCTACACCAAGTGCGGCTGGACACCCTATGAGGGGAGGACGGTAAAAGGAGTACCTGTAATTACCATCGTCCGCGGAACAGTCGTAATGGAGAATAGCGAGATCTTGGTGAAACCCGGCTACGGCGAATGGGTCCCTGGACCCGCCTATTCCCGTGGTTCAGAGTAGACGCTGGATCGTTTGACGCCGGGTGAAGATAGGACGTACATGCAATCGTAAGATACAGATTATCTGAATCAGACTGGTCGCGTGCAGAACATGGTTGGTAACAGAAATGTAGACTTCGGCATCAGACTGGAGGCAGATGGCCGATCCTTTGGGGATCTTGCTCGCGAAACAACTTTGGCTGAAGAATTGGGCTACCATGCGATATGGATGAACGACCACTTGATGTATTCTGCGTACAAGCCTTTTGGGCAACCCCAACCCGAATGCTGGACAACTCTAACCGCGTTAGCAGCTCATACCCGACGAATCAGATTAGGCACCATGGCCAGCTGCAATCTCTTCAGATATCCTTCGCTGGTAGCCAAGATGGCATCAACGCTGGATGTAATATGCGGCGGAAGACTTGAATTCGGGATCGGCACAGGGTGGATGGAGAGGGAGGCCAAAGCCTACGGCATCACCTTCCCTTCCAAGGCTTCCGAGAGAACAGGCCGCCTAGACGAAGCACTAATGATAATCAAAGAAATGTGGGGTGGAGACAGAAGCTCTTTCACAGGCGAATATTATAGGATTGACGGAGCTGTGTGCCTGCCTATACCTGTTCAAAAACCTCACCCACCTATTTGGGTTGGAGGAATGGGTGAAAGATTCACTTTCAGAGTGGTAGCTAGGCACGCTGATGGATGCAACATGTACAAGATTCTTCCTGATGAATGCAAGAGGAAAAATCAGGTGTTAGACAGTCTTCTCAAAGCTGAGGAAAGGAGACCTGAAGAGGTTCGCAGATCCATACAGATCCGAGTCTTCATCGGTCCCAGCGAGCAGAAGGCCCTTGAAAAGATGGACAGATTCGCAAGATCCTCCGGGCTGTCCAGGGAACAATTCGTTGAGCAAGAAAAGCCCGTGTGGGGCTCCTTCGAGCAGTGCGTCGCTACTTTGCAGAACTATGTTGATGCAGGAATCTCCTACTTCAACATAGTCTTCAAGGGCGGGGAGGAATTGGAAAAGATGCGCCTATTTGCGGAGAAAGTCGCTCCCTTCTTCAAATGACCTTTCTTCTGACTGATTAGGCTCATATGGGCAGATGATTGCTCGCCTAGTCGGCCAAGTTTAGCTGACGAGCTTAGATTCAGGTCATCTTCAAGACGCTGTCTCCTACATCTTCCTTCCGGTAGGTGACTGCTTTATTAGCATGAGTGCATCTTGCGATGGGAAATGAGTGTTACTGCGCTGGTCAACATAGGGACAGTAGTCACCGGCGAACTTTCTCATCCCTTGCTGGATGGCAAGGACACAGTTGTAATTGAGAACAGGCGTATCTCCAGCATCTGTGAGAGGAAGGACTTCAAACCTAAGTCTAGAGACAGCGTTATCGACGTTAAGGGTATGACTGTGATCCCGGGCTTGGTTGACTCACATACTCATCCTACCATAGGCGACTGGTCGCCTCGATTCAGGGCAGTGGGTTACCTCAAGGAGACTCTCTTTGGAGGAGTAGTGGCCATGATTTCTAATGGAGAGGTGCACCTAGAGGGACGACCGAAGGATACGTCTGGGATAAAGGCCCTTGCTATTTTAGCTAAGAAAGCTTTCGACAACTTTCAGCCGGGTGGAATGAGAGTTTACGGTGGGGCTCTTTCTCTCGACGCACCTTTTTCAGATGAAGATTTCGAAGAGCTCAGAGAAGAGGGAGTGTGGCTTATAGGTGAAGCCGGGCGAACAACGCTAACCCTTGAAGAGATAGTCGAGTTAGTGAAGACTGCCCGGAGACATGGTATGAAAATAGCGTGTCACTGTGGCGGACGCTCACCCGATGAGGGTGCAAGAGATGTGGCCGCTGAGGACGTTGTCAGGATAAGCCCTGATGTTGCTTCGCATGTCAACGGTGGGCCCATATCAATGAAATTGGAAGACATCAAAAAGATCGTTTCCGGAACCAAGATAGCTGTAGAGATATGTTATGGCGGAAACTTGAAGACTGCTGTGGAAGCCGCAGAACTTGTGAAGAAGCACAACGCTTTGGATAGAACCATCGTGGGAAGCGATTCTCCGAGTGGAGCCGCCGATCTAGGCTGCAAGTCTATCCTCCGCACCCTCACACTAGTCTCATCGATGGCCGGAATACCTGGCTCAAAGACTGTCTGCTTGGCTACTGGCAACACAAAGAAAGTCTTCGGAATAGATGAAGGGTTGCTAAAGGAAGGAGCTCCCGCATGCTTGGCTGTCGGCGACAGATCCCATGGTTCAGCAGCAAGGGACATGCTTAACTCCTTCGAAATCGGCGATCTGCCTGGCATCGCAATGGTGATTGCAGGCGGAGAAATAACCATCCCACCTCCATCTCACATCCCGCCACCAGCCAAGCGATGCAAGATCTCAATAGTCTAAGACATTAAAGTAGAAAGAAAAAGGTCATAAAGTTACTCCAACAGGCTGAAAGCTAAGAATGACGGTCGAGCATCTACGCTTTGTAGGGAAACGGCATCCCCGAGTAGATGCTTTGGAAGCCGTTACAGGTTCGGCCAAGTATACCGCCGACATGAGCTTTGACCAGATGCTTTACGCTGGGATACTTAGAAGCCCCTATCCCCATGCCAGAATACTGAGCATCGACGCGGGCAAGGCAATGATCCCGGGAGTCAGAGCAGTACTCACACCAAAGGATATGCCTAGAATACCGTTTAACAGCGCGTGGAGAGGAGACTTTCACCTTGACCAGCTGCCCGCAGACGAATTCCTCCTCACTGAGGAAGCTAGATTTGTGGGAGACAAGATCATGGCCTTGGCTGCGGATGACCCTGCCATAATCGATGAAGCTTTGCAGCATGTCGAAGTCGAATACAAAGTGCTTCCACCTGTATTCTCCCCTGAAGAAGCCCTCCGGCCGGAGGCTCCGAAGATTCACCTCAATGGGAACATCGCTGCTAAAGCAGCCTTCAACATAGGTGATGTGGAGGAAGGTTTCAGAGAATCTGACCATGTGTTCGAAGGGCAGTATGAGACCCAGAGGGTTCAACATGTTCCCTTGGAGACCCACGGCTGCATAGCAGACTTTGACTATAAGGAGAAGAAGCTCACAGTCTGGTCTTCGACGCAAGTGCCCTACAATGTACGCTATGTGTTGTCGAAGGCTCTCGCCATGCCGACTGAGAAGATCAGGGTGGTCATGCCTTTTGTGGGAGGAGGTTTTGGTTCCAAGGATGAAATGGCAGATGAAGCTTTGTGTGCACTGTTGTCTATGAAGACGGGTCGGCCGGTGAAGAGCCAGTATACTAGAGGTGAAGACATGAGGGCAACAGTCAGCAGGCATCCGTCGCAGATCTGGTTGAAGACAGGGGTTAGTAAGAATGGATCGCTGGTTGCAAAACAAATGAAGGCTGTCTTCAACACAGGAGCCTACTCCACTGCTGGACCGAGTGTGATGAAAGTAGCTGGAGTCAGGTGGGCCACTCTCTACAAGGCGCCGAACGTAAGTTTCGAGGGTATCGCGGTATACACTAATTCACCTGTAGCTGGGGCCTTTAGAGGGTACGGGAACCCTCAGTCGAATTTTGCGAATGAGGTTCACATGGATGAAATTGCTGCGGAGCTGGGCCTAGATCCCATTGAGTTCAGGCTCAAGAATGCGGTTCGAGCTGGTGACATCGATCCTGTGAACAGGTATCAAATACCTTCTTGCGGCTTGGAGGAATGTGTCAGAAAGGGTGTCGAACGCATGGGATGGGGGGAAAAGAAGGGTAGGCGAAACGGAAGGGGAGTGGGGGTTGCCTTTAACTGCCACGCAACCGGTGCTAAACCAGCTATACCTGAAAGGTCAATGGCCAAGGTCGTTATCGACGGTAAAGGAGTGATTCACGTGTATAGTGCTGCGGCTGACATAGGGCAGGGGTCTCGAACAGTCTTTGCTCAGATCTGTGCTGAAGAATTGGGTATTGACATCGACAAGGTGCGGGTTCACGTAGGAGACACGGGGACAGCGCCCTTTGACTTCGGAACATACGCAAGTCGAACAACATCGATAGCAGGTTACGCGGTCAAGCTGGCTGCTCTTGACGCAAAAGCTAAGCTATTAGAGAAAGCTTCTCGCCTCTTGAACATAAACCGGTCGGATCTCGTTATTTCAGATGGCGTTATCACCGCGAAGACCGGACTTGGTGAGAAGATGGATTACCATGCTGTCTTCGGCGATTCAAACAATGGTGAAGATGTTATCATCGGCATGGGAGAATATGAGCCCCCAGGGAATTCCCTGTCTTTCACAGCCCAGTTCGCTGAGATTGAAGTCAACCGAGAGACCGGTAGAGTGAAGGTTCTAAGATGCGTGACTGCTACTGATTGCGGAAGGGCGATCAATCCTCTAGGCGCAGAGGGCCAGATACATGGTGGGGTTGCTCAGGGAATAGGCTTTGCACTATACGAAGAAATGGTTGTAGATGACGGAGTGGTTCTGAACCCTGATTTCCGCGACTACAAGTGCCTCAGCCCGAAGGAGGCGCCGGAGATCGAGGCCATACTGGTTGAAACCATTGACCCTTCTGGCCCATATGGCGCCAAAGGACTAGGCGAGCCGTCGTTGGTCTCCGTGGCCCCCGCAATAGCGAATGCAGTTTACGATGCCATCGGTGTAAGGATTTGCAGCCTTCCAATCACGCCGGAGAAGGTATTGAAGGCCCTATGTCAGACGAGTTGAAATTCGTCTGCAGTTACACATAGTCTAAGGATTAGGCTAATCCTGGGCCTTGTATCTGACAGTTAAGAAGACAAATTCACTCTCAGATCTTACTTCCTAGTACGCGTTTCTTTGACTTGATCCAACGGCACAGCCTGATCTTCATATTCAGGAGCAAGCCCGCTAGGTCCCTTCAAAGGATACTTGAGAGCTATTCCTCTAATTTCGTCAAGGCTTTCCAGCGTCTGGCTGGCCATGTAGGACTCCAAGTCGTCGCAGATCTGCTTCACCACATGTATGTCTTTGTAGAGGGCTCTACAGAGGCCGATGGCTGTTCCACCTACCATGATGAGTTGGATCACATCGCTCACTGTTGAAATAGCTCCCGCAGTCAAGATGGGTTTCTTGGTCACCTTCGCCAGATTCATCGTGTTACCGACTGTAAGAGCCACGATAGCATCCATAGAAGGATACTTCGGATAGGCATAGGGCTTACCCCTGAAGATGTCGATCCAGACGCATCCGGGAATACTATAGGTGTGCACTGCCAAGCCGTCTATCCGACTGGTCTCCTCGATCATCTTGATGGCTTCAGGCCGCTCTTTGGCCCATGTTAAGAAGAAGGACTTCGGAACTACAGGTATGTCAACAGCGTCTTTAGCTGCCTTCATGACTCCTGCTGCTCTCTCCGGAGTCTCAGACCACCAGTTTCCGAGCTTCTCCCAGCCTTTACTGGGGTGCTGTCTGCCTCTGAAGGAAGCTGCAGTTGAACAAACCAGATCCATGTGTATAGCGCTTGCACCGGCTTTCTCGTATTCCCTCGCGATTTCAGCTGCCTCCTGCTCGCTGCGAGGAGAAAAACTGCCGATTATGTAAGCATCCAACTCGTCTGCAAGAGGTTTAACCTCCTTGATGTAGGATGCCATTCTCTTGTAACCGGGGTTTATCAGCGCCTCAGTGCCGTCCATAGTCTTGCTGTGAGGATAGGGAAGAGTCACGTCATCCCAGTAGACCCTGGGCCTTGGGCTCCACTCCCATCTCCTAGGCCAAGCAGGCAAGGCTTCCCCGGTGCTTGACTTCGTTATGACCGCTCCTAAACCACTTTTCAACAGTCTTCTGAGTCCAGCAGGGCTGACGGCGTAGCCGGCTGCGTCAGCCAGTAGAGGATTCTTTAGTCGGAGCCCGGCGAAATCGACACTAAGATCATAATCAGTCATACAGCGTCTTCCGCGTGGCTGAGTCTGATATAAGCGTGAACATGTGTCCAGTCATTCCGCGAAAATCGTTCTGCTACTCGGTGCCAGCTAAGCCTGTTCCTGTGGAGCCTTGAGCTTTGGTTCCGTAGATCGTCTTTCTGACAGATTCACAATAATCAGCGAACTTCGGTGAATATCTGACCATCGTTGCTCTGGGGCGAGGCATATCAATATCATAGACCTGATCCACCTTTCCAGGTCGAGGAGTCATAACCACCACCTTGTCGGACAGGAAGACTGCTTCCTGGATGCTGTGCGTAACAAAGAGAATCGTCTTCTTAGTCTCATTCCAGATCCTAAGCAGCTCCAAGTTCATCTCCTCCCTCGTCAAAGCGTCCAAGGCACCGAAAGGCTCATCCATCAATAGAATAGGCGGATCAGCGATCAGAGCCCTGCAGATGGAGACGCGTTGCTGCATGCCTCCTGAAAGCTCCCAAGGATAATGAGACTCGAATCCCGAGAGATTAACCATCTCCAGCAGCGAGTGAGCCCTTTCAGCATACTTCTGTCCATCAAGACCCATAATCTCTATCGGCAGCAACACATTGCTCAACACGCTTCTCCACTTCATCAAAACAGGAGTCTGGAACACGATGCCCATGTTACCAGTGGGACCGGAAACCCCCTGCCCGCTCAGACTTATCGTTCCGCTAGTCTTCGACAAGACACCTACAAGAATCTTGAGCAAGGTGCTTTTGCCGCAGCCGCTGGGGCCGACAAGCGATACAAGTTGGCCTTCGTCGACATCGATGCTGACGTTCCTGAGGGCTTCTACTTCGCCTCCCTTTGCTGTTCGATAGGTCTTGGAAAGGTTGGCAATCGTCAAAAGAGCCATGCGTTAGACCTCCCAGCTTTTGTCTAGGAGCAGCGATTGAAGCCCGTTACTCATATTGAGTTTCTAGGATAGTTTTGCACCTCGGTAAATAACCGTATCCCCGAACAGCAGATAATTACAAATAACAGTGGCATATCCATTCAAATCCAGTTTTGAACATAAGACGAGCCTTATTCCCGAGCCTCGCCATAGCCGCCATGCTTATCGTATGGGAAGCAATCGTCTTCGCAGCCAAGATCCCCGAGTTCCTTTTGCCCTCGCCTTCCCGAGTCCTCATATTCACCTATGAAAACGCCAGCTTGATGTTCAACCACGCCCTGTACACCATTTTCATAACCGTCCTAGGCTTCGTCCTCACAATCCTGTTGGGCTTCGCCCTGTCAATCGCTATAGTATGGTCAGCAACATTCGAAGACACAGTTTACCCCATCATAGTTATGACGCAGGTCATCCCCAAAGTCGCGATAGCGCCCCTCTTGGTCATCTACCTGGGGTTCGCTGATTACCCGAAGATAGTCATCGCGTTCATCCTCTCCTTCTTCCCCCTTGTCATAAACATGACCCTAGGCTTGAAGGCCGTTGAACCCGAGCTGGTGGAGCTCCTACAGGCATTCAAATCCAGCAAATGGCAGGTCTTCGCCAAGGCCCGCATACCGAACTCGATACCCTACATCATCGAAGGATTAAAGATCGCTATGACACTGGCCATAATCGGGGCTGTAGTCGGCGAATTTGTTTCAGGGAACAAGGGTCTTGGATACCTTATCCTTGTAGCCGGAGGGCAGTCGCAGACGGTGATGACCTATTCATCTCTGCTGGTCTTGGTCGTCATAGGTGTCGTTTTGTTTGAAGCAATAGCGGTCATGGGAAGATTCATTGCCCCGTGGTGGGCGCGGTCTGCTTCAGCTCAATAATCGTTAGATTTTCTTAATAAAAGGGGTTGGGGGCTGCTTCGCCCCCTCTCTAAGTGATTGACTTAGGGTAGTCTTTGCTCTTTAGGAACCTTGGAGACGAAGTCGTTGGTGTAGACTTGGTCTGGTTTGACGGAGAGGCTGAAGACCTGGTTTACGGTGTCGACGGTGATCTTCATCTTGGCGTCATCCATGTAGCCGTATCCTTGCTGTTTCGCGAGGTCGTCCATTAGGTAGGGGATCGTGGCTTTCCAGACAGCTGTGTGTATGGCTAGGTCTGCTTCAGGGTTGTATTTCTTGTAGATCTCTATGGCTTTGTCAGGGTTCTTGATACTCCAGACAACAGCTGCAGTAGTTGCTCGTACGAATCTCTGAACTAGGTCTGGGTTATCCTTGATCAACTTGTTTTGGCTTAAGATGGCGTATCCGTAGAGGTTCAAGCCGTAGTCTGAGAAGACTAGGTTTTTCACTGTCAAGCCTTGTTTGGCTGCGTCGATGGATATTGTGGGGGTTGTGAATGCGTTTCCTCCGATGGAGTCAACCTTCCCTGCGAGCAGAGAAGAGACTGTGACTCCCGCCGCTATGTCAGCGTGATTAACTTTGTTGATATCGATGTTAGCTTTTTGGGCGAATACGGGGAACATCTGCCAGATGGCTGATGCCGTTGGTTCGCCAACGGTTTTACCTTCTAGGTCTTTTGCTGATTTGATTGGGGTTTTCTCCTCAATGTATCTTAGACCGAGGGCGTTTGTGTGGGTGTACATCTGCACTATCTTCACGTCTGCGCCTTTGGCGATTACTTGTTGAACTGTGCCTGCGTCGGAGAGTCCGAAGTGGCTTACGCCTGCGCCTACTTTGGTTACTGTGTCTGCAGAGCCTACTCCTCTCAGCACATCTACTTCAAGTCCCTCTTTCGAGTAGAAGCCTTGGTCTTTGGCGACGAAGAAGGGTGTGGTGTAGCCCCATAGGATCCAGTCGGTAGTCATGATGACTTTATCTGTTCTGGCGGGTGGTGTCAGCATTGAGTTTGCGACCCAGCCGGCTCCGAAAGATGCTCCAGCGATTATTACTGCTAGAACGGCGAATAATATGGTTCGACTTGCCATATTGGGAGATATTTTGTTTTTCTATTTAAGTATTCGTATGAGAAATAATTGGATTTAGCGGATATTACAGACTAACTTTAGATGTTTTTGATTTTATTGTGGTCGTCTATACAGGTTTGTTATTTAGCTGAGAAGGTCTAGTCTGAGAGCATCGCGGTGCCCGTCATGGCAATTAGTAGCCCGTAGAGCGGAGGACTTACAGACAAGGTCATTCGAGCAGGAGGCTTATCCTTGAAGTATTCTCCCATAACTTCGTTGTAGCCTTCCCAGTCACGTTCGAAGAAGGTAAGATAAGCAGTTAGCTGAACAAGGTTGTCAAGCGAGGCACCCGCATCCTCCAGTATTCGACGGATATTTTCTAAGGTAAGCCTTGTCTGTGTTTTGATTTCATTCTTGTTGGCGTAGCGGCTTGAAAAGGGGATCCTCCCTTTTTCATCGAAGGGCCCTACGCCTGATATGAAGATCATGTTTCCGCATTTTACGGCATGCGCATATGCTCCTACAGGAGACATCACTTTCTTTGAAATGATGATTTCTTTCTTCAAGGGTTTTGCAGAAGGCAAGACTGGTGCTCCTTTCCATTCCTCTTTCAGCAACCCACATATAATTCCTTCGGGTTTCAAGCGTTAACAGGATTTCAACACCCGTCTAACTACCTCGCCTTCCCGACCTTTGCTAAGATACACGCGTCCACAGCGCAGCCAACGAAATCCAAAGTCTCCTTATCCAAGGTTATCAGTTCGTTAAAGTCAGCTCCTTTAGACAATCTGTGCTGCATTGTAGCCAAAACTTCTGGATGAATACGTTCCGAAAGCCTCGCCACAGCCACAGCCTTCCTACCTTTAGTGGTTTCGATAACCACCTCATCACCCTCTTCAATGTCCTTGCGCCTAGCCGTAGAAGGATTCAGAAACACATAGTCCAAGCGATGGTAATCGGTGAGCTGCCCTAAGACAGGGTTCAACTTGCTCATGCCATGAACTTGCATAGGGATCTTAGAATTGATCACAAAAAGGTCATACTCGCCATGCCGCTGCGAGTAAGATGGACATGGCTTCCAGTCAGGTATCGGTTGATAATCAGACGTATCCCAAGGTATCGACATTTCTTTGGTTAGTCTGTCAACATCTTTCCCAGCGCCGATCATGAACTCATAGTACAGGTGGAGCCTCCCCTTTCTGAACGGTCCGACGTAATGCTCCTGAATATTTGTCTGGCCAACCGTTAAGCCGCCTTCGTCGCTGAGGAGCCAGTTTATGTCTTTATCAGGGCCCAGCCACGACTTGAGCCTCCTGTTCACGATCTCCAAGTAAGAATACTCACCACTGGTGTCTAGCTCATGAGGCGAGTCTTCAAGTTTCCAGATCTTATTAAGAGACCTGTAGCATTCGCCCAAGATACCCGCCCTCTTCGCGACTTCAAGGAAGAGTTGATCTACGCTAACCAAGTTGTTGTAAGGAGAGTCAAACGGCGGCGCGACAGCAGGCTTAGCTGCATACCAGTAGCCTGATCCATGAAGATAGGCCCCCAAGCTTTCAGCAAGCCTCTCAAAGTGGTGCAGGTCTGGGATGACGAGGTCAGCAAGCGCCAATGTTTCGTCAGGCTCAATCGCTATGGAAGCGATGAAGGGAATCTTCTTCAAGGTTTCAGCTATTTGCTCTGGGGCGAACGAGTTGCCGACTGGATTATCTCTCCAGATCACTGCCAAGTCCGGCGTTATTTCTTCAGTCATACCGAATTTTTCAGGTTCAAGTATTACTGGCACAATCATGGGGAAAGAGTAGATCGATACAGGGAAGAGCTCGAATACGTCGAGTCTCGACGGCTTCTTCACCTGTCTCGGAGGATACGGAGGTCCTGTGAAGGAGCCTCGGGTCCTGTCCAGCTTAACAGATAGCAAGCCATCATCCGTTACATACGACTCCCCGGGGGGATGCCCAATTACTCCGCCCGGAACTTGGATCGCACCGAGTAGCGTAGGAAGCATGAGGGCTGCCATACCTGTCATAAACGCATGTCTATGGGCCCCTAGCCCCCTGTACCAGACAACTGAGACAGGCCGATAAGGCAGCTCAACCCCATCTATGTTCACCGTGGCCCCTATGGATGCTGCCTCCCCCAGCTCTCTAGCTATCTTTCTGATGGTATCCGCTGGAACCGTGGTAATAGTCGACGCGTATTCAGGAGTGTATTTGCTAGCATAGTCTTTCACCTTCTGAAAGGCTGGCTGACAAGCTACATCGTTGACAGAAAAGCTCCCTTCCAAAGCAAAATCCTTAATGCTGCCGTCAAAAGGTTTGGCTTTGTTATCGGCAGAATCCCATATGAGAGGCTTATCGTCACTCGGTTCTCTGACATACAAGCCGTCTGTCCCGATCAGATAAGGGGCATTAGTCTTGTTCTTCAGGAAATCAGCATCGTAAATCTTGTATTCGTTTACCAGAAGATTGACTATTGCCATTATGAATGCTGCATCTGTGCCTGGTCTAATGGGTACCCATTCCTCGGCTTTCGATGCTGCGAAGGAGCATATCGGATCTACGGCTACAACTTTGACTTCGCCAGGCCTCTTCTCAGCTATGTGACGAGCAGTGTTCATCGTGTCGTAGTGAATAATGGAGCCAGCTTGGGCGCCGATAAGCAGGTAGTACTTTGCGTATTCTGAGTCTTGAATCATTTCGAAGGAAGCTGTGTTGAGATACGCAGGTGGGTGAATTGCATTACCGCAGAAGCAATCTGCGCCGAAAGGTCCGTGAAGCACTTGCATAGCGTCAAGAAACCCTACTATAGGGCCGTTCCATCGTGACCACATGTCGAAGCAGACCAAGAAGATCTTATGTCTGAATCCTTTGGGGTTGCCTCTGATCTTCTTCACTCGGTCAGCCAGTATGCCTACTGCTTCGTCCCAGGTGATCTCCTTCCACTTCGGGTCTACCCCCAAGCCCTTCTGAGGATTCGTCCTTATCAGAGGTCTACGGATACGCTTCGGCGAGTAGAGAGCGAAGTGACCTGAGAGACCCTTAGCGCAAGCATGGCCGTGGTTGCGGGGATTATCAGGATCCCCTTCAACCTTAACAACCTTACCATTCTGAACATGAACCAAAACGCCGCAAAAATTCTGGCAAAGACCGCACGCAGTCCTAGTGACTGAGGACATGTCCTGACCCTGCCTCGAGACCTGCATGCCGGATAATACAAAGAACAAACTCATGGGATATTAAGGATTCGCCAAGCGGTTCTGTTGCATTTGTTCAAGATAGAGCAGAAGATCATGCTCGTCTTAGAGAACCATCCCGAACCAACGCAACAGGATCACTCCCCGAAATGGCTTATATCCTTAGATTTGCTCACATCCCACTCATGGTCAAGAAACTCATTAAGCCTAAAGGAATATTTGAGCCAAGTAAACACAAGACCCTCGACAAGCAGGGCCTACCTTGGTCCCACGCCATCATAGCAGAAGGCAAACTCCTCTTCATAGCAGGACAATCACCTAGAGGGCCAGAGGGAAATATTCTGTACGAGGGCAACATAGTCAAACAGACCGAGCTCGCCCTCAGCAACCTCAAGAAAGTAGTAGAAAGCGCAAGAGGCTCAATAAAGAACGTGGTCTGCACCATCTGGTTCACAACCAGCATAGAGAAGTTCTACTCTGAGGGAGCATCAGGAGTGAGAAGAAAATTCTTCAAGAAGCCTTATCCTACTAGCACACTTGTAGAAGTAAAACGCTTCGCCTCTCCAGAATCAATGGTTGAAGTACAGGCCTTCGCCGTACTTGAAAAATAGTGAACAAGCCTGTTTCAGCGCATGAATATTTGGCGTATCCTATATAATACCGCTTTCACCTTCCTTTGCCGACTATGACCGTAGACCTTGTAATAAGAAATGGTCGAGTCCTCCTTCCAGACGGACTCTTAGAAGCGGGAATAGCTGTAAACGAAGAAAAAGTGGTTTTGGTGGCTAAGGAGCCTAGTCTTCCGAAAGCGGATAAGACTATAGATGCCTCGGGCAAGATAGTTGTTCCAGGGCTTGTAGATACCCACTCTCATTTCCGAGAACCTGGCTACACTCACAAAGAGGATTTTCTAACAGGGACGAAAGCAGCTGCTGCAGGAGGAGTAACACTTGCAGTAGACATGCCCAACTGTGAACCTCCCACCAATAGCGCTAGAACATTGGAGGAGAAGAAGAAGCTTGCTCAGGCGAAGGCCGTGGTTGACTTCGGCCACTTCGTCTTCCCTACACTCGACGAGATCCCGGCTATAGCTGAGGCTGGTGCCTTGGGCTACAAGATCTTTATGGTAAAAGGCGAGTATCCACACGACCCTAGGATATGCATCGATGACCACGGGAAGATGCTGGCCACTCTGCAGGCGGTGGCTAAGACTGGACTGCCATGTCTGATTCATCCATGCAACATGGAAGTGTTTGACGAATTGTCGAGACAAGCATGGGCGCAGGGAAAGAAAGACTGGATAACCTTCGGTCAAGTCTATGTGAATGATCTAGTGTACAGCACAGCCATAACAACCCTGCTGCTGATGGCTAAGCAAACAGCGGTGAAGATGCACCTGCTTCATACACACTCTCTTGAAGGCATACGCGCCATCAGAAGGGCGAAGCAGGACGGAGTAAACGTTTCCGCCCAAGTAGACCCGAAATACTTCATAATAACCCGCGAAGAACTGGACCGGCTGGGACCCAAGGCACTTCCCGCCGGCCTCATAGGACAAGAACGGGTTCAAGCAGTCTGGGACGCCTTAAACGACGGAACCATAGACGTGCTGGCTACGGATCACGCGCCTCACACCGTCGAGGAAGTCAACACCGCGTTGAAGGACCCTTGGATAGCACCCTTCGGCTGCCCTCAGCTGGAACACTACCTATCCATCATGCTAACAGAGGTCAAAAAAGGAAAGATAAGCCTGGAAAGATTGATGACTGTATGCTCGGAAGCTCCTGCAAAGATGATAGGCCTATACCCTCAGAAAGGTTCGATCCGGATTGGCTCAGATGCAGACTTCACAGTAATCGACCTGCACAAAAGAAAGAAGATCACTAATGATAAGGTCTACACCAAGTGCGGATGGACACCCTACGAAGGAAGAGAAGTGGAAGGTCAACCAGTGTTCACCATAGTTAGAGGCAACATTGTAATGGAAGACGGAGAAGTAGTTGGTAAGCCAGGCTCAGGCAGGTTGACAACGCCTAAGCAACATGTCTCCAAATAAAATCAATTCAAAGAAAGTTTTGCCTTAGGCCAGTGGCTATGCTCAGAGGCAGAGGTACGTCTAAGCCAGAAACTAATGTTGTTAAGACAGCGTCAGACCCCGCCAGAATTTCTGCGGTCTCCCACCTTATGCTCAAAACCGAGTTCTGTCAAGTTTTCGGGTCATACTTTTATTCCGAACGCTATCTCACGCCAACTTTACAGCACTAAATCTTCCATGATCAGCTGACTGTATTTGCTTTGGTCATACGGTCAATCAGTAGGAATCATTAAAAACGGGTCGATTAACTCACGCCGTTCAGCGTTGCCTAAAGGTCTGAGAGTTGCCAAAGCAGAATCCGGACACTACCCGTAGCGTCCCCGGCGAGGGGTCACAGTTAAAGAGGGTAGTAGGGCCATGGGGCTCCTTCTCGATGGGCTACGCCGATGTCGGCGCAGACATCTATATCGCCTTGGGTCTCATAGCTCTGTATGCTGGACATGCTTCTCCACTCGCCTTCGCTCTAGCAGCAATCACATACGTAGCTACGGGCCTCAGCTACGCTGAGCTGGCATCAACCTACCCTGTGGCAGGCGGAGCCCAGTTCTACTCTCTAAAAGCCTTCGGGCCGGCTCACGGCTTCCTCGCAGGATGGGGTCTCATGTTGGACTACACGATAGACATCGCTCTTTTCTCGTTGGCGTCTATAGGCTATTTGGGTTTCCTTGTTCAGATCTTCACAGGCCAAGGTTTCCTGTTGGCCTCGCCCTACTATGGGATTACAGCTGCTGTCATAATCCTCTTTCTGATCGTGTTGAATGTGCTGGGCATAAGATGGTCTTCGGGATTCAATCAGCTCGTCGTGTTCGTCGACATACTGACTATCGGCTCTGTGCTTGTTGTCGGCCTATCTTTCGTAATCATGAGCGGGGGTCTCTCAGCTTGGGTTCCGCAGGTGCTGAAGATCGGTGTCAACCCCACATGGCCGAGCTTTGCCTATGCAACTTCTTTGGCAATAGTGTCCTACATAGGCATAGAATCGATTTCACAGGCAGCTGAGGAGACCAAGTATCCACAGACGATCATACCAAAGGCTACCAAATGGGCCATCGTGACCGTAGTCGTCATGACTGTTGCATCATCGCTTCTTTCTGTGACGCTTCTATCTCCAGATGTGCTGGGCGGCCATTCACAGGCACCCTTAGTGCCTATTGTGGCGCAGATCCCGGTCTTGGGCTCCATGCTGAGTGTGTGGATTGCTTTTATGGGGTTCATAATGTGCTATGTTTCAACGAACACAGGAGTTATCGGCGTGTCCAGAGTCACTTTCTCTATGGGTAGGCTGAAACTCTTCCCAAGTTTCTTCGCAAAACTTCATCCAAAGTATCGCACGCCGTATGTCACCATCGTCATCTTCTCCCTTGTCGCCGTGGCACTCATCTTGGCGAACCTTTCCCTTCCCGGAGTAGATCTGCTCGGCCTAATCGCTTCACTCTACAATTTCGGTGCACTGATCGCCTACATGTACGTCAACTTGTCTCTCATAGTCCTAAGGTTCAAAGACCATACTCCTAGGGCTTGGAAGAGCCCTGTGAACCTCAAGGTATCCAGAGGAGGCAAGACCTATGAAATACCCCTAATAGGCGTGGTGGGCTTCATCTCATGCCTAGCCGTGTGGCTGTTGGTTGTGGGAACCCATGAACTAGGAAGGCTGCTGGGAGGCATTTGGTTTGCAGTAGGATTCATAGCCTACCTTATTATTAGAAGAAGAGGAAGAATGTCAGCATCCTCGGAGCAGAAGGCGCCCAGCGGAGGGGCGACAAGTTGACTGCACGCAAGCCCAGTGAAGCTTCGAAGATTGAGTGGAGCTGGGATGACTCACCTATTCTAATGCCACTTGCCTTTGAATCACGGGAATGGAACGCTGTCTACATAGCTTTCTTCCTTGCTGAGTACTCAGGGTCCCAAATCTACATGATTCACGTGAAATCGGTGAACGAAGACCAAGACAAAGTCAAGACTTTCCTCAACAGGATTGAAGCCTTCGCATCCGCTCTCAAAGTCAAATACACTGTAACTGAGATCGACACGGGCAGAAAGGAGCCCAGTGTATCAGATATTGCAAAAGAAATCGTCTCCGCATCTGAGCGGCTTGATTGTCAAGCCATCATCATGGCGGCCCACCGAGAATCCTTTTTCAGAGAGCTCTTCGGCAGAATCTCAGATCGGGTAGTAAGAGACTCTAAGCGCACGGTTCTACTGGTCGAGTCCCCGCATCCCGGTGTCACCATACCTCTGGCTCCCAGCAAGATACTGATTCCCATAATGAGGGATAAGCACGATGCCAGCCCCTACATAGTTGCAGCAGCCTTGACTAGCACCGCCTCGGCGCCAAACACCGAGCTGGTGGTTGCAAGAGTGGTGACACTGCCTCTCACCACGCCTCTGGACGCCGTCGACTTCTCGAAGAGCTTGGGCGAATTGGAGCAAAGATTCTCCAACGAGGTCGCTGACAGCATCAAGAGCCTAGGACGCCTCTTCATCCCGAAGATTCTCCCTGTCAGGGAAGTTGGCGAAGACTTGAAGGGATACGCCCAGGAAATAGGGGCTGACGCGATGATTCTTTGGAGCGATAAGCCTTCGGGTTTCCACAAGCTTCTCACCAGAGATGAATACGAGGTAGTTAAGCGAACTCCTTGCGTAGTCATAGTGGCTTTTCCTAAGAGGAAGCTCACAAAGGAACCGACGTGAAACTAGGTGTACACTGCGGGCGGGCCGAGTAGTTCTTCCTTGGCTGTTACTCCTAAGCCGGGGCTGTCAGGGTTGTCGAGGCGTGACACGCCTTTCTCTATTTTCAGTCCTCCTTGAGCCACGAAGTCTTGGGAATGTCTTAGGAACTGGGTGCCTCCTGATGGGATTCCGCGTGAAAACGCCATGTTCAAGTGCAGAGCAGCGGTGCCCGCAAGTCTTGTCTGTATTTGGTTATCATATCGGTATCCTAGGCCAAAGGCTTCACACATGGATAGGATCTTGACTGCTCTGTAGAAGCCTCCCACCTTCGTGATCTTCATACTGATGATGTCTGCCGCCTCGGTTCTGATGATCTTGGCTGCGTCGTCTACGCTCTGGCAGCTTTCATCAGCTATTATGGGTGCAGATACCTTGCTCTTCACTTCCCTGAGGCCTTCCATGGTGCGCACCGGCTGTTCAACCAGAACATCCAGTCCTTCGATCCGCCTGATGGCGGCGATGGCTTCCCTCACAGTCCACCCTATGTTGGAGTCAACAATCAAAATAACGCCCTGTCCCACAGCGTCACGCACAGCTCTGACTCTTGCCACATCGTCGTCGACGGAAGCCCTGCCCTTGACCTTCCCCACCTTGATCTCAAGGGTTCTGAATCCCTCGTCAACCCTTCTGACGGATTCCTCAGCCATTTCTTCCGGGCTCTTTATGCTGATAGTGTAATGCATAGGCGCATCGAAGGCGAAGGCTCCGCCCAGAAGCTTGTAGACTGGGAGTTTGGTAGCCTTGCCCAGAATGTCGTATAGAGCTATGTCTACCGCGCCTTTTGCACAAACGTTGCCTACAATGGTGTCCATCTTCTCATGTATCTTAGATATGTTGGATGCTTCTTCACCTATGATCAATGGCGCAAAGATCTTCATGACTGCCATGACTGCTTCTTGGGTTTCCCCGTTGAAGACGGGTAGGGGTGTCGCTTCGCCCAAGCCCTGTATGTCTTCCTCTGTTGTGATTTTGACAACGATGTTGCTGACTTGGCTTATGGTGCCGTATGAAACCGTGAACTCGAAACCGGGTTTGTAACCTATGTTCAGCGGATAGGCTTCAACCTTCTTTATCCTGAGGGTCATTCACGTTTGCTATGATTTTCAGTGTTGACTATAAGGGTTCTCAAAGCCTCAGCTCCCATCATGCAGATAATCAACAATACTAAAATATAACGCAGTTATAGTTAAATAAATAGTAAAACCCCTTATTTCCTAAGGTGTAAACATGTCGCAAGAATACGTTCATCCAGAGGTTCTTGTATCAAACCAATGGGTAGCAGACAACACAGGCAAACCCAACATAAGGGTACTTGAAGTCGACTGGGATCCAACTACTGCATATGACCAGGGCCACATCGAAGGCGCATCTCTAATAGACTGGAGGAAGGACGTGAACAACCCTGTCACACGGGACATCATCGACAAACAGGGCTTCGGATCACTGCTGAGCAGGCTGGGAGTCAAAGAGGACACTGCCGTTGTGCTCTACGGCGACTTCAACAACTGGTTCGCAACATATGCTTTCTGGGTCTTCAAATACTATGGTTTCAACGGTGTCAGGCTTCTGAACGGTGGAAGAAAGAAGTGGATCGACGAGGGACGCAGGTTCACCGCCAATGTGCCCACTTATTCTCCGTCAAACTACTCTGCTAGGGATCCAGACGAAAGCATTAGGGCGTTCTTCCCACAGGTCAAAGATGCTCTAGGTAAAGCAGGCATCGTCCTTGTGGACGTAAGGTCACCAGCAGAGTTCAAAGGCGAAGTCTTGGCTCCAGCGGAATACCCGAATGAACACGCACAGAGAGGCGGTCACATACCCGGAGCAGTAAACCAGCCTTGGGCCCAAGCAGTCAAGGAAGATGGCACATTCAAGTCAGCTCAGGATATCAGAGGCCTCTACGAGCCTAAGAAAGTGACTTCAGACAAGTCTGTGATCACGTATTGCCGCATAGGGGAGCGCTCCGCTCACAGCTGGTTCGTGCTGAAATACCTATTGGGCTACCCGAATGTGAAGAACTACGACGGCTCATGGACTGAATGGGGCAACATGGTCAGGAACCCGATAGAGAAATAATCAGCGTAAATCGGGGCTTAGCTCCCGGCCCCTTCCTTTTCTTTTAGTTTCTCTCTGTTAGAGCTCGTAGACTACTCCAGGTATCTTGGGGAAGAGCTGCACTTCACCTATGTGCTCTGCACCCACTATCCAGCTTACCAGTCTTTCTACTCCTATGCCTGCTCCTGCTGAAGGCTTTACTCTACCTTCTTTGGCTAGGGTCAAGAGGAGCTCGTAGTTCTCTTTCTTCACGCCGTCCCTCTCCATTTTGGCGGTGATCTTGCCATGCTCGTATTCTCTTCTTGCTCCTGAAAGGACTTCCCCGTATCGGGGGAGGAAGAGGTCGTAGTTGTCCCATTTCCTTGTGTCGAAGTCTTCGTAGTCGTAGAATTCTCGGGGGATGTTCGTTACCCATGTTGGTTCCTTGATAGCTGATGGTAGCTGTGTTTCCCATTGTTTCCCGTATTTGGCTTCAAGGTCTTCTCTGTCGTAGACTTTGAACGGAGAAGATGGTGCATCTAGGCTCTTGTATCTGTTGAAGTAAGTTAGTTCTTCTCTACTATTCTTCTTCAAGTCTTCTAATAATCCGCGTAGAATGTCTTCTACTATTCTTCTGATGTCTTTTGACTCTGTGTTTCTTGCTTCGAAGTCCAGTTGGGTGAACTCGTAGGCGTGCCAGCCTGTGGCTCTTCTTTCCCGTTTCTCTATTCGGACATTGGGTGAGAGGGTGAAGAATTTGGGGTGCAGGAGGGAGCATGCGACTATCTTGTGTATGATCATACTCAGGGTTGTTCTCACGGTCTCGCCGTAGATCTCTGTCTCAATTCGTGTTTCTATGGATGCGCCTGGGTCGGGCCACAAGGGATCTGTGGATTTAGCGAATATCACTGGGAGAGTCCATTCGAATCCTCTGCTCGCGAATTTCTCAGTAAGGGTTCTTAGGGTTCGAGTGGTGACCTTGCCTATGTGCTGTTTTCTCTCTAATTCGTCTTTGGACAGTTGCTCCAGGGGTCTGGGAATGCGTATTGCCAATGTTCTAGTAGCTGGTTCTTTGCTTATGGGCATAGGTGTCAGCGTTTGTTCTTTGTTTAAAAGCAGTTTGCCGTTTAGTTGGGCATAGTGTCGAAATAGAGACACGAAAATAGAGTTGGAGTTGCCATTTTGACGATAATAACGAGCATTGATGGGTTTATCGATTTACGCGGCTAGCTGATGGCTTGGTCTTCCCCTTGGAGGCGGCTATTATCAGAAGTGGCGTAGTTAGGGTTAGCAGTAGAATCATGTAGCTGGGAAATTCGGGAACCACGTTTGTCCCTGTGACGGTGATTGTGTGGTTTCCTTGTGTGTAGTTGAGATGGATTTTGGCATGGGTCTGGTTTGTGTTGGAGGTGGATGCTGCTGCTTGCTGGTTGATGAGGGTCGTTATTGTTCCGTTGAGTAGTCTGTTGGGGATAGTTATGTCCACGGTGCCGTAGAATCCTTCTTCTCCTGTTGCTGCAAAGGTTAATCTCTTCTCTTTTACTGAGAACCGCATGTTCGAGATGGTTGAGTTTGAAGCCACGGTGACTGTGAACTCGTTGTTGTCGACTGAGACGGTGAATTTCTGAGTGGTCACAGGTTTTACCGGTGTCCAGCGGGCGCTTCGGGTGACCGTTAGACCCTGGGTGTCCGCTGCGCCAAAGTAGATTCTGTATGATCCATCGTCGAGCCTTATAATGGTGGGATCGAAGAGTTCGTTTTCACCTAGGCCTGAGTCTGGCGCTATCTTCCTTTCGAAGTCTAGTTTGAAGTTCAATCCATCTTCGGATCTAGCAACGTAGATCCCTTGAGGGATATTTGGCGTCATCTGCGGATTGAACGCTGAGACGATCATGAGGAACATTCCTGTCGGCAGAATCAGGACCGCAGGATCCACTAGTGAGTTCGGTCCGTCTACATTCGTTATACGCAGACCGGGTTCTTTGATGAATTGTAGGCCGTCGGTTGAGATGGCGCTGGTCGTCCCATGAGGGTTGGCTGTGACATAGTATATTCTGACTCTGCCGTCAGGCAGCTTTATCGCCTCAGGCACTGAGGCCCACCCGTTGTCCCCGCTTAATGTTGCGTTGATCCGTAATCCTTCAGGCACGAAGCTAAGAGCATCTTTCGAAATTGCGCTGTAGACGTCGTGCTGTCCTTGACCGGGTCCGCCCGGCCGATTCACCACTTTGTAGTACATTCTGTATGATCCGTCACTAAGCCTAACTACGGATGGATCACATCCCCCATTCACTCTTACACCACTATCAGTCACGAATACCACGCCGTCGCTTGAGGTTGCGCTCATCATGCCTGCACCGCAGTAGTAGAGCCGAAATCTTCCATCAGACAGTTTCATCACGAATGGAACCGCGCCGTCAACCCTTGTTCCCTGCTCTCTACTCCAGTCTGCTGGTTCTCCGAAGACTTGGGGTAATAACAGAAATGTGACTATGATGATTCCTGAGGCCAGCGTTCTAAACATGGCTGCAGTCTTGATGAATCGAAGATTCTAGATAAAGCTTCAATCTGTCCAGCCTCACCATACAGACAATCGCTTCACTCCAAGAACACAGGTGAACCCAAATATCACATGCCCCTGTTGTCAAAGACAATGGGCGAAATTCGGGTCGGAACCTCAGGATACAGCTATCAAGACTGGAAAGGAGCATTCTACCCACAGAACCTCGCATCAAAAGACTTCCTGAAGCATTACTCAAACTTCTTTGATTGCGTAGAGATAGACTCTACCTACTACAGGATTCCAAGCCTCTTTCTCATAGACGCGCTTACGAAGAAGGTTCCCTCCTCCTTCAGGTTCACAGTCAAAACACCCAGCACCTTCACCCATACAAGAGACAAATTCCTAGAAACATTGGAGCCCTTCAGAAAGGCAACTGCACCAATGATAAGGAAGGGCATGTTAGCCTGCTATTTAGCTCAGTTTCCCTCTTCCTTCCCCTACTCTAAAGATAGTCTCGCCCACATAGCGGACATTGCAAACAATCTTGACGCCCCCCTATGCGTGGAGTTCAGGAAACGAGACTGGCAGAAAGACGAAGTCTACGAGTTTCTTCGCGAGAAGAGGACAGGCTTCGCCAACGTGGATACTCCTAGGTTCAAGACCTTGCCCGTTCCCTCTGCAGTTGCAACATCGGAAATAGGCTACGTGAGGTTCCACGGGAGGAATGTTGCTAAATGGTGGCGGCATGAACAGACCTACGAGCGATATGACTATGTCTACACGACCGAGGAGCTGCAAGAATGGATACCACGAATAAAACAGATCCAAGAAAAGACCAAAGTAACCTACATCTTGTTCAACAACCACTTTAGGGCTAAAGCAATAGATAGTGCCAACAATATGAAGAAGCTTCTAGGAATTGAAGCTGGACAATCGACCTTCTAGAAGACCGCAGTTGACCCTGCTGAGAATACTAATTAATGCCCATTAGTGGGAGACTTCGAGCGCAGCTTTGTCTGACCATCAACCTCAATCTAAGGGTGTGCACTCTCCTTTGTGGGATCAAGTGCTTGGTATCATAGACAAGGATCGGCAGGACTTGCTTGACCTTTGTCTACTTCTAGGTGGGATACGTAGCCCACGGGGAAAGGAGAAACAGGTCGCTCAAGCTGTTGTCGATTGGCTGACGACAAATGGCATCGAGGCTAGGCTTCAACCAATTACCGAGGAAAGCGCGAACGCGCTTGGTATTATTCCTGGGACAGGGGACGGCACCAGTCTGATATGTGACGCCCATATTGATACGGGGAGCGGAGGCCCAGTGGGCCATACCGAAATGGCTAAGCGTTTTGAAAAAGGATTTGTGGATGGCGAGTTCATCTACGGCTACGGTATCATCAACTGTAAAGCCCAAGTATCAGCCTTCATGATTGCGGCTCGGGCGTTGCTGAAGGCAGGTGTTCATCTTAAGGGTGATGTTACCATTGCTGCAGTTGCCTCGGAAACAGGTGGGGCTTCCGTAGACGAGTTTCAGGGTGTCGATTATCCTGGAGAGGGCTTCGGCTCTAGGTGGCTAATCGATCGTGGTATTGTGGCGGATTACGCGCTTATCGGAGAAACCTCAGGTTTTGGGATAATCACTGCGGAATGTGGAAGGGCGGAATTGAAGATCCAAGTTCCAGGCAGAAAAGTCTACACTCCGAGACTGGAGCGAGGCAAGTCTTGGCAGGAAAACCCCAATGCGTTTGTCAAGGCGGCACACGTAGCCTTGGCGCTGGAACAGTGGGCTACTGACTACGAAAAACGAGAGCAAATCGAGTTTCACGGCGGCGTGATAATCCCAAAAGCCCAGATAGAAGGAATTCGGGGCGACGGGCATTCAGGAATCAGTGGCCGCAATTGCAACATCTACATTGACGTTTGGCTTGCACCAGGTGCCAATCCCAGATCCATACAGCAGGAGATACAACGGTTGATCAAATCCCTCGGTATTGACTGTAAAGTAACACTGTATCAATGGAATCGAGGTTTCATCGCCCAGAACGCTGAAACACTGATCAACGCCGTTGGAGAAGCGCACCGATATATCCACGGCGCCGATCCTCCTCAACCCCCGTCATCCGAACTCAGCATGTGGCGAGATCTCAACGCCTTCAATGAAGTTGGCATCCCGTCAATCTGTTACGGGGCTCCTCGCTTATACGAGCCATATACTGACGCTCGTGATCGCGCGATGAAGATCTCTGACTTGGTTTCAGCAACAAAGACATACGCTCTTACCATGATGTCCATTTGTGGCGTCGACAAGACCTGAATTTAGGAACAAGACTCCGCGCGATCAAGATGGTTTTGCTGTCAATGGTTACGTTAGTGTGGGAGTGTCATTATTAGGAGATCAATGAACTTCCTTCCCGAGATCCTACACCATAACCTCTGTCATTCTCTTAATCAGATTGCCTGTCAGGGTAAAGAATGGTGGGGACGGTGGTTCTTATACCGATCTCAGTTCAAGTCTATATAAAGAAATGAAGCAGTCGTATTCCGACCTGCGCTTCCGAACGGACCGTGAGGGATTTAATCCTCTATAGGCTTAAGCTCCAGATTCCCTTCTTCTTTCTGCAGATGTTAGATGGGCATTGATTCCCGTGGTATGCTGAGTCTCCATAGTCGCGCCCTCTGCACTCAGGTAGTAGAAAATCATGGACTAGGGAAGGATGACATGATTCCGTTTATCAAGCTACGTCATGTAGCCATAGGTGATCATTAACAAAACTTTAGGAATGGTTTGTTCACGCCAAAGATGAAAGTACTGGCACTGTACGACCTTCAAGGATATGGATCCACTATTCAAAGTGCTAGTGATTTGATGTTGATGTTATTTGATCGAGTCGTCCCGCTGTGGCTGGAGCGAATGGATAGCATCTGCTCATGGGATCGATATATTCAGAGTGCTAGTTATTCGGAATGGCTTCCAATACTGCTTCTCCGTGTTTTTGTGTTGAGTGTTGTATTTGGGTTTGCATCTATAGATTAAGTAGGCTTCAATGTCATCAATAGACCTTAGGCGTAATTAACGCCATGCAGAAATCTTATGATTCTTACAAACGATCGGTCTTGATTCTATAATTAACTACGTGGGTCTCTTCGACAACGGCGCCAAGACTTGCAAGTTTTACATGCAGGTCTAATTACACCTAAGGTCTAATGAATCCTCCCGATACTCTGGAATTCGTGAAGGATAACAAACTGGTGAGGTGGCTTTTGGTTCTGAAGAAGATACGGGATAAACCATCAGTGTTGTAGCATGGGTATGTTTACGTGAACTGGGGATTTGTTCTCTTAGAGGATATAAATCCGATATTTTGGCGATCAAAGCTAGGATCGTCGGGCGATGGTTTCCGTACTGAATTTGGTATATCCGCTGAGGCTCAAATGGGGATTACCATGAAAGAATTAGTATTACGACAATGGCAGGCCAGCTCGATGGTTGTTGATGGGCCGAGCCGGATTTCTATAGGGATGGTAGGCGGGCTGGTTCTTGATGCGTGTAGGGGCCATCAAGGTTCGGGTAGCTTATGCTTTCCGTAGATGGTCGCCATTCTCACAATAGTAGCGAGAGTGGATGGTTTGTTGGTGGAATCGTTATTAGTCGGGCTTCATCGCATTCCTAGATCTTCTACATTTAACCTAACCAGAATCCGCGTGAACCGTCGTCCATAATCCACTATGGTACTCACTGATCGTCTCGTAGAAGCCTTTTTCCCCCCCGTATTCATATGTAAATAGAAAGCCTACGAACCAACTCTTTCCATGGCTTGCATTTACGATGTCTATAGCAGGTACATCAAACCTAGCGGGAACTTCTTCCCCTGGAAATAGCAGTGCAGGTTTTCCTGGAGTACTCTGTCGTAGCTTTTCAAGAAGTGAGTCAATCGAGCTGCTATTTACTCTCCTCTGTTGCAAATTTTTTGCTGGAAGAGCACCATAATTCTTAATGAAATATACGAAAGAAAATTTGGTGATTGCACCGCATTTGGCTTGATCGATTGCGAACACATCTAATCTTGGGTCTGGCGTAAATCCACAGTTCATTGTCTCAAAACCTTCTGCTTCCATATCAAGTCGCCCCACCCAGGGTCTTAACCTAGCGGCTATTTCATCCTGTGTAGTTTTGAGTTGCTCTTGACTGTTCTGGAGTTCTTCTCGAGATATCTTTAGCTGTTCCTGTGCGGCTCTTACTGTATCTTGTGTCTGCCAGGTTCCAAATGCAAGGAAGAAGAAGGCGGCTACAGTGGCCCAGCTAGCTAAGATTTCAGCTAGAGTGCGATACCTCTCCAAAGAAGATGTGACTCTTCGCCAACTCATAATTGCTTCTGTCCTACCTTTCTGAGCAACCACATTCCGTCGACACAGATCCATGCGGCCCTATCCCCAGGTTTAAGGTCTGCTTGCTTGGGAATGTAGATCTTGCGATCGGGGGAAACCTTAGTTAAGCCCTGCAATTGGTCAAAAATTGCTAAATCTGTCTGTTTTAGACGTTCAAGGATGTTTTCAGACAAAATTGTCCAACGGTGCTTATCTCAGGCCCCGTATTTAACTCTGTTTGATGCTGCTGTAAGACGAGCTTCTAACCGAGTACAATCAGCTCAGGGGGCTGGCCTCAGAGTCGGCGAAGACCTGCCCTATTCAGACCGCTATACTCGTGAAGATCTCTCGGAGAAATATGGCTCTTTGTTCCTGAGAACCTACTGGTGTTTTGATCGGATAAATGGGTTCTTAGAGGCTTCCTAGTTAACCAGCAACCACGGGAAGGGGAGATCAAGGGAGTATCGCGTAATGCGCAAGCTGTAAGACATGGGTGCACTCGAAGTAACAAGATCATACGGTTCATGCGGGTTAATAGATGTCAGAGCAGCCTTCCCCGACCATGTTCGTTCGATTCAAGTTAAGGGTAGGAAAATCGGCCTCAAAGAGCTAGTACAGCTCAAACAGTTCGCAGCGAAAAATCAGGAACGGAGCCATCAAGGTGCAGGTCTCGCAGTATCACAAGAGGGAGCTGGAGGTCATAGACCTAAATTGAAACTAGAGCCAAGGAGGGTGACTTAGACTGGCAACTGTCGGAGAGCAGAACCAAGGTGCCGCTGGCACTGAAAACGAGCAGTCACAGCCGCCTCTACCCACACTCAGAAAAGGCGTCAAAGACTCCAACATCGTAAGCGTCAGAATAGGCATCCAAAGGGATCTTTTGACGGCACTGGAGCATGCTGCGAAAAACGACTATCAAGACATGACAAATTTCATGCGTGGAATCTTGGCCAAAGTATGTTAGAGGCGAATACATCTACGTGCCCAAGAACAGGAAAGTGCTCATCGTTCTACATCCTTCCCAGGAAAATCGATAAGATACATCCGAGGGAATTGTTTATCTCAAACTGGGCTCCTTCCCGCATAGGATGAAGCGTGACTGAACATTCTTTCAGAAAATTTAAGTAGTTTGTGATAATTAAGAATACTAGGACTTAAATAATGGCTTGTAACCTGACAAGATATCAAGCCCCCGTATAGGGTAGCTGTTTGAGATGAGACAACAAGAAATTCCGCAAAGCGTGTCACAGATCCTCATGACCACGCCAGCTAATAAAGCAAAAAGCACGAAAGAAGCTTTGGATCTGCGAAATTCCTTCTTAAAGGCATGGCGAGAATCTGTTTTAGGCATATCGGTTCCCCAGTGGTGTGACGCTGAGAAACTTGCAGATACATTAGCTCTTGAGACAGAACAATACTATATAGAGCGCCGCTTGGACGAGAGAGTAGAGAGAGTCGAAAAGACTGCCCGTAACAAAGGTGAGGCATTCATAAATTATTCCTCTGCTTTGGACGACTATTGTAACGCTATGATGGACATGTTTGCTTCAGAGCTTCAGAGAAGACCCGCTGCGTTTTATAGATCCGATTTTCCGCTCTCAGTGCTCTCAAGACTCGACCTATTGAAACACACACAGATCAAAGCCTATGATTTCCTAAAGATCTGGGTTAACAGCTTCGTAAACAAAGCAAGCATCTACCGAGGCGATTATTATAAGTTCGATAAGAACGTAGAAACACCATCAACAGAGGTCTCGAATAAGATAGCGGATGCGTCAAACGCGGCTGACAGGGCCTGCAGCAGCCTTCTCGCTTACGTTAGAACCTGGAACGTATCTTCATACGAAGAATTATTGCTTGATAACCCACTTAATAGAGGAAAATTGGATCAGAAATTCTTTGACAGTCTCTACCTAAGATTCGAGGATGCGCTTTACAGCTTACAAGACACAATTCTGAAACTGAAACCTGAACTATACACAACGCCAACAATGCCGACAAGAGCCGTTGAAATGCTAAGTGGCGTAGTATACTCAAACCTATTCTAGTGGGCCCCTTGGGAGCTCGAGGACCACCAAGATTTTTCCCCGACACCAACATCTTATTCGGATTAGTCTTCCAAGAACAAAGGTTCGGAGCTTCAAATCGACTTTTTCTCAAGCTAGTTAAGCAACACAAACTTGAGTGCACCATTCTACCAACAATCCAAAATGAATTTAGAGACGTATTGAAGTCAGCATTAGATACCGCAGAATATATTGTGAATCTCTTTCTGTCAAAGTTTGCTTCATCCAAGACCGACCCTTGGGACCCTTCTAAGGTCTCCACCGTCAATGTTAAAGACACAGAGCTAATTGAGAAGTCATTTGACGATACCTATAAGGAGCTTGAAAAGCTTCCCCCCGAGAAAATTGAAAAGTGGAAGGCAATGTTTGACTGGGTTGAATCTTGGGTCATGGAAGAGTGGTCTGAATTAGTTAGCAAAGGCACGACCATCATTATAGAGGATTTCAGAGACACGCTAAAACAACTGATTCTTGAAGCGAACCGGATTCTCGATGATAACTTCCAAAAGCTAAGACTAGAATTAGACAATAAGAAATGCGAATGGAATTGCTCTGCGGATGTTGAAAACCGCTTGAAGACACATATAAACCGCAGCGACGCACCTCACCTGGCCTACGCCTCAGCCTTCCCTAGTTCCTCAAATGGTGGCCCCATCTTCGTAACAAATGATGAGGGTATCCTATTAAAGAAAAAAGATATAGAAAAAATCGCCAAGCTTCTAGTGGTGAGACCAGCGTTTGCCTATGCGTACAACGCGATGAAAACCTCTGGTAGCATGCTCAATAAATAAGAAGAACGTCTTGAACCTACAAGCCATTCTTATCGCAGAACTCCGCGACTTTCGAAGTCCCAGCCCTGCTTCTTAGCCAGCGTTAATGGTTCTGACCTGTCTGGCTAGTCTCCCGATGCGCAGATATACCTCTCCCAGTCGCTTGAACCATTCAGGCATCCTGTCGAGAACATCAGCGTCCTCGTTGGAGTCTTCGGCTCAGTGAACTGGAAGAGTTCTATTTTTGTCGCCTAATATGGTCCTGGGAAGCGGGACTCTCGTATGAGGCCGAACTAAGCTCGATATGGGAAACATTATTGGCAATTATGAAGTTAAGAGTAAGTGAAGGGCTTATTGGAATACTGATAATTGCGGCGACAAGGATCAGAGTCACCATTACTACAGCGACAACAAGGGCAAAGTCTATGGGTTGTGCTCTCCGCAAATTCTCCTAGCTTTCAACTAGGTCAACTCTTAAAGGATTATGTTACCTATTTCGTGCTCCACTACCATTTCTTGGGATTTACATATTAAGGCAGACAAGTGTCAAGGTTGTGGTAAATGAGTAACATTGATGATAAAGGTCTACGTGAAGCCCTGAAAACTCTGGGTTATTCGACTCTTAAGAGGGCCGGTCAAATGATTCGAAGAGGTGACACTTCACTAGGAGTTCTGTTGAAGCAAACTGAATTTGCAAGAGTCGTCAAGAAACTGAAGGAAAGATTTGGAAACCAATCAGAGCAGGAGAGGTACGCCCGCATGTTTGTCGCTAGAATCTTTAACGAATTGCTTTTTGATGACGCCAATGTCCAGACCGTAGACGGGCTTGTCGAAAGGATGATCGGCCACTTGAAGGGTGAACCATGCGAGTACACCCCTAGGGCTCTAATACAGGGAGTGATAGTGAAGTCAGGGTTAGTTAAGATTGCTGCCAACATAGATCTGCGTAAGGTTGCTAAAGGAGACTTGGATGATATGAAAAACGCTTTCTCTCCTAATTCTGGGGAATCAATGTCTACTGACTCTATCCTCGAAGCTGTTGTAAAGACAAAGAATCCACGTGAGGTGCAAAAAATCATCAAGCAGACCACAGCCATACTGAGACTGTACAGAGAAGGAGCTGTAGATACCATTAGCTATCGCCTCAACTGTCAGTGCATCGAAGGCATGGGTGACCAAATAGACAGCCTAGACCTCCGTCAGTCCAAGCCGAAATACGTTATAGGGATGGATGAGAGCAGCGACCTGAACCGTTTCTATGATGCCCTATCCAAGAGATGGACTATCGCTGAAAGCTGGGGAGAAGCTAGTGATCCAGTATCCATAGCCTTCTACTACTACAGCGACTCTTTACTAAGACTTGTCCCAGATGAGTGGAGACTCGCAACGGCCATCATGGGCTTGGAGGCCCTATACCTTACGGACAAAGCCGAAGTCGGCTACAAACTCGCCACCAGAATCGCGAGACTCATGAACGTCACAGGGTTGGACGGAGAGATAGTTCAGAGAACTATTCGTGACGCCTATAGATATAGGAGCATGTTGGTCCATGGCTCATCCTTTACCCAAAAAGAACGTGAGAAAGTCATGACGCTGCTATCCACGGTCTGGGATTGCCTGAGAACGTCGATTATTATCTTCTTGTTGGCCGGGGATTCAAAACCAGCCTTTAAAGAGAGTATCATTAGAACAATTGACTCCTCCTTGGTGAACCCAATTTGGGCTGAAGCCCTTAAAGAGCTAGTCCCAGATGTGCCCCTGCACAAGGCAAGTCTAGAGGGGTCTTCATAAAGAAGCGCGTATCCTGTACCCAGTGGCGATAACTAAACTGGATATTAGCCAAACCTTGTGTAAATGAAATAAGAGAAATCATATCCCGAAGAATTATCAGCACCGATGCGAGCCTTCTGGACTATGAGGCTGTCAGCGTTTTTCCTCCTTTCTGATCTTGACCTTAGAGACTTGCGATGCCTTGATCATGATGTTTCCGTTCCTGTCTCTTACAAATACTATTAGATCGCCATCCGTGATGCCCAGCAAGTCGGGCAACGGCTGGATCAAAGTGATTCTGTAGCGTGGGTCGATCTTACTCGTTCCAAGTATCGTCTCTCCTTCACTCACTACTTAGTCCCTGATGGGGTCGTGGATGGATAGGAGAATAAGGGTAGTCGGGACTAAGCCCATAAAAGGGATAAATGGGTGTCATGGCTGTCCCAGCCGGCTTGCCCAAGATGAATGAAGAGTTCGTCCGCAACCGAGTCTTAGAGTGGCTGAGCAAGCAGGGCTACGGAGTTATCTCAAAGGTCAAGACCCTCTCCGAGCACGGAGAAGATATCAAGGTTAGGAGAACCGGCAGCCAAAACTATTTCATCGTTGAATGTAAGGGCGAGCCTCCGGGGAAAAACCCGGTGAAAACAAGGCAGGGATTCTTTGTCTCGGGTTTGGGAGAGATCGTTCAAAGAGTGAAACACGAGAGGCATTACAGATATGCAGTCGCTTACCCGGAGACGTATCGGGACATGCTGTTCAGGAGGGTCCCTTGGGTGGCTGCGAAACGTCTCGGATTAGAATTTCTTTTCGTAAACGATGATGGTAAAGTCAAGAGGATCACATGGCTCGACCTTCACTCCAGGCAGATGAGTCAAACATCTAGCTCTACCCGAAATCAACGGTAGCTCATGGCGAGCGGTAGATCCTCCGGGACGGAATCAAAACCCCTAAGAGTCAGCAGAACCAACAAATGCAAGAAATTAGCGATGGATTGGATATATCCTGAAGTCCAATGTTCCAAGCATATACGGCTTAGCTAGGTGCACCATTATCGCAAAAGCCCAGAAAACATCGTCATGCCTCCCTGATGGATGCTCGTATCGAATACTACCTGCCTGAGATATGATTCGTTCTTGCTCTCTCATCTGTGCTAGCAGTTCCTCAGCTCCTCTACTCGGGATAGAGAGCCTCTTCTGGCTCAGGAAGAGCATGACGTCGGAAACAAGCTCCTGTTTTAGAGACATGGTAAACCTGACGGGCTTGACGGGGAGTCCGAGACTGCGAAGCCTCTCAGAGAAGCTCACCTCATTAGTGGCGTCAACTCCGAGCTGGAGCAGCTCATGGCGATTTGCGTAGCTACAAATGTCAGTTTCAATGATAGAGTAGTCGACGTGAGGCCAAATCGTCAAGACCGCCCAGTCGGATCATCACAGCTCCTCCAATTCATAGTCCGACAAACTCTGTTCCACAAGCCCAGGCGGAAAAGCAGCGTTCTCAGAAGAGAGAAAAGCGCATTCATATTCCTGCGCAAACAAGGGCCCCAATGTGGCCCTCTCCGCCTCTACCGTTGCAGGTTCTATCAAGCCCGGGGCAACATGATACGGAAGAACGAATTTCCTGAACGAGTCATCATCACGGTAAAGCTTGTAGAAGAACCCTCTCTGACCCCTTGGAGTCGAAACGATAACGAAGTCTCCCTGTGTATTCACTATTGAAGGCCGGAGAGCAGCATAGATATTCTCGTCATTAAGCTGAACAAAATGAGCCGCTTCGTCCAAGTAGACCGCCTTCACTCTGGGGAATCCCCTCAGAGACTGGGCGGTGCTGGGTAAGGAGTAAATCTCACACCCATTTTGGAGGCGGAGATAGTCGGATGTTGCCTTAGCGATGAGGTTCTCATAAGGTGAGTTCCAGAACAGACCCTGAAGCCTGC
The DNA here is from genome assembly GCA_016184315.1 of Nitrososphaerota archaeon. GTDB lineage: Archaea > Thermoproteota > Nitrososphaeria > Nitrososphaerales > JACQRY01 > JACQRY01. The sequence continues at coordinate 23,511 of JACPCU010000024.1, read as the reverse complement.
TCATCATCATCTCCGAATTATCCTCCCTCTGACTCACGAAGAGCACCTGAAAACCAACGTAACGTGACAGCGAAAGACAGGCAGCTCTCCTGATAATCGCTTCAGTGATCCCAATCTTCCTCGACTTAACTACAAGGATGAATCTCTGCTCGGCATCCATGATATCCATCTGATACTGGTAGAGACGAGTCGGGCTCCCAGTTCGGGGATGCTTCGGCCAACCTATCTTCTCATTGAACTCAGATGAACCAGTAGGATGCGCAATCCTCTGAACAAGCCCCGTTCTCAGCATCTGAAGCTCCCTCAGCCTACCGTCAAGCGCTGAGAGCATGGTTCTCCGCAAGGTGCACAAGCCTCCTCAAATCCGTAATCTCCACATCCATCTTCTCCAACCTATCCTGAACCTCAAGATCCGTAAGCGAGATGCCTGTAAACCCTAAGAGTTCACCAATAGCCTTCTCGGCACCCAAAACGACATTCAAACCAGATACCCTCATCCTCAAATCATCCCTAGCCTCATACACCACCAACCAGCCTTCCCTCCCCACCTCCCTCATAGCATCAAGCCTCTCCTTCAAGTACCGCATCATCCTAGCCTTTACCTGAGAATTACTCCTCCACCAGTCCTCATTCATCTTACGAATCCAAGCAATATCCCGCTTGACCGTAACCTCGCTAACAGGAGGAACAATAGAATTGGCGATCTCGCTTGCAGACAATCCCCTAATGAGCAGCCGCTGAACCTGCTCCCTCCGACGCGCAATCCCGATGTTCTCAGCCATCAACCCTCCCCCCTAACAGTATCATTCCGTATCGCCCGGAAAGCCGTGAAAACTTTCACCATGGCATGCCCCTTATCGCACTGCTCCTCCTGCATCACTGTGTCCAACATTCCCGTGATCATGTCATACTGTTCTTTCGAGGAGATTGAGGCTGTTACCGTGAATGATGGTCGCCTCCCGTGGAGCTCCAGCTTCCTGACTGGCTCAGGCTTCATGTTGACTGGATTCAGGATCAGAGAGAACTCTGCTTCAGGGATCATCATTCTTGCCCGTATGTCTTCTTCTCTGAGGCTGAAAGGACCTTTCAACTCTCCTATCAGCTTGACAAGTTTCTCTCTGACGAAGTCTCCGTGTTCACGGTTACGAGTGACGGTTTCTACTCTTGCAGATATGTCGTCTCTCTCCACTATGTAGCATGGAATCTTATGTAGGTCGATCCTCCTGTCCTGTGAGGCGAGCCACCGGTGCTCTCCGTCTACAATCTCGAAGTGTTCGCTGTCAAAATTCCTGCAAGAACAATTTCTAACCAGGATGGCTCCGAGGAACCCGTTTCTCTTGATGTCCTCTACTAGTGCCTCGAAGATCTCAGGCTTCATAGAGTTTGGGTTCCAGCTGTTCGCATGGATTCTATCTACGGCTATAGCAACCGGTGTTGTCTTCATAGCGTTGGGTTCCTCCATATGAAATACGCCTTCTCTTCGGCTAAAGTTGAGAGTTCAGCCAACACTCTCTTAGTGAATGAGTGGTCTTGAAGGTCCTCCAGAAGACCGTCTGTGGATAGCTTAGTCCGATGTCCGTAGATGTTTGTCAGCGCAAGGTAAGGGCAGTGCTCCACCAAACATTGGATAACCCTACGATATTCTTCTTCACCTAGTTGATCGACTGTCCTGAAGTCTACTCCGATGAGTTCTAGGCTATCCTTCGCTTCTTGAACCAGACCGCTCTTGGACTCAACCTTGGTCATCCCCGCCTTTTCGAAGAACGGATTGTAGCGAGCCATAACCGCCATAGACTCAACATACTTCACGCCGACCAAAGGGAGAGTCTCTTTCACCAGCTTAGCGCCTAAACCTAGGCTGCGATACTTCGGGTGAACCACCACTCTCGTGATCCTCACGAAGTCCCTGTTCACCTCTTGGGGCAAAGGTGAGTATCCTAGGAACCTTGTTCTCGCAGAAGAGGTTAGAAGACTGGAGCCATAGGCTATGGCGCCGATGATCTTACCTCTACGTCTCATAGAGAAGATTTTCCTCGTAGCTGAAGGGAGACCAGCACGATAGTGGAATTGCGACAGTTGCCCGTAATCCTCTCTGCCGGACTCTGCGATCGTTATCGTCTCAATTAGGCTAAAGCGATGGCTGATCGCTGGAGTCGGGTTCCTGTATTCTATCTGAGCAGCTGAACCAAACTCCTTTCTGATCACTACGCTGGGGTTCAGGTCTTCGAGGAGATCTTCATGGGTTGTTGCGGCGATAAGTGTTCTATGTTCACGCCTCATAAGTTTCTGAAGACAGTATGCGACGGCTTTTGCGGTATCCCTATCTAATGTGCTGAGGAACTCGTCGAAGACCATGACCTTGGCTCCTGAGCTAAGCATCTTGGCTATCCGGTACCGGTATCTTTGGCCGTCACTTAGCTCGCTGAACTTTCTGATGAAAAGGTAGGCATCTCCGAGGCCTGCTTGGCAGAGATTCGAAAGAGCCTCCTCAAACGTGGCACCAGCCTCTTCAATCAGGATCTCATCTTCAGGGATCAGCAAGGATTTGTCATCGACTATTTGCCCGAAGATTCCTGCCTGTCGGATCTGGTCTTGGAGAAGTTTGAGAAGGGTGCTCTTGCCTCCGCCAGAATCACCTATCACATAGCAGATGTCACCTGGTCTCAGGTCTATCTGTAAATTTTCAATGACCTGGAAGCTCCTTTCCGCATCCAATCCCAGACCAAAGACCTCAGCAACTAGGACTATTCTGTCACCATGCTTCCCTTGGGTTGTGAAGGACTTGTTCAAGACAAATCTCATGATATTCCACCGTCTAGCTTAGGGAACGCTCGTTCAGGATCAAATTGATGGAGACTGTCCACTATTGATATATGCAGTATCGACTGCTCTTCGACAAAAGAACCGCAAGGGCCTTTTGCGCAGAGATACAAAGTCCTCGATTCCTCCTCTGTTTGTTCAATGGAAGGCGACAATCGGAGAGCTTCTTGCATCCTCTTCACCTACGAATTTTCTTTCCCAGAAGGGGACAAATTTTGTGTAATTGTGATCATCGACAAGAACGTAGTTTCATCTATGGCCTGACCATCGATCCCAATTGAGAATATGCACGGTATTCCCATTGCGTCGTGTAATCGATTCAGCCAATTTTTTGCCTCGTCTGCGGAAAAGGACATAAGCAATGCAATATTTTCCGAGGCTCGCCCATTGTCGCCTTTTTCCAACCCAAGGAAGTCATTTTCCGACGCTACTTCATACAAAACTTCTCGCTTATTATCAGGATTCTTGTACTTCTTGACATAGTCGGCCTGCTCTAAATGCTTTAGCTCATAATCTCTCAGCTGTTTTTGTGAACGTTTTATATTCAGCACTTCCATGACTTTATTAGAAATCTCCCTAGCCGACAATGCGACAGGCTGACCATCAGGATGCTTGTTTGGCAATAGCACTTTGGTGAAGAGCTCAATTGCACGATTTGGTATTCCTGCCCTTGTAGATGCTGCATATTGTCTGAAGATAGAATCAAAGAGGGAGAAATCATCCCGGGTCGCCACGACGAATTGTTTTCTATCCAATTTGTTGGATGGGTTAATGAATGTGAGCACTGGGCGACTACCCATGTTAAGGAGTGCAGATTGCTGAATTAACGAGAGATACTGGGTAAAGTGACGCATGTCCGCACCTTCTGTTGATGGTAGTACTTCCACCAATTTGTAAGAGAAAGGAATTAATCCCTTGGCTACATAGAGGGAATCCTGCGTAGTCTTTCTAACTCTCATCTGGATCTCTTCTAATTCGAGATCTGACGATTCGGGAAATGCAAATTTTCCCGCCGTGAGACTGTTAGCTTCCTTGTACTTTTCTTGGCTTTCCTCAGGTGAAATAGTGAGCGAACGCGAGACCATTTCAGCCATCCATCTTGCATCAGTAGTGCAAAAAATAGTGGCAGGCCAGTTACGTACGACAACTGTTCGGGTCGACAGCTTTCCTTTTGATGTCTTGTCAGTAAATTTGTAAGTTATCTCTTTCTTATCATGGCTCAGGATTGGTCTCAAAAAGTTGTAGGTCTCGATATGTGGTGATTCCAAGAAAACCAGGATTTTTCCCTTGAGGTCTATCGCATAGTGGGCTTCCCCTACGATTTCCCGTATTTGCTTGGTCACGTCCTCATCATTGACCCAATAGCGAATCTTCCCATCTTCACCATAGCTTTCGGTTATAGGATTATTCTGGTAGTCTTCTAATTGACCATAGCCGTGGACAAGAGCGGTGGGGGATAAACCACCCAGATACCACACTCCTTTTTCTGGGAAATAGCGCGTAGCTTGAACTGTCGTGTAAGTTTTGCCAATGGAGGAGCCACCTTTCATGAACAAATTCAAGGGATTCGACGTGTTTGCAGAATGAGCTACTAGCGCAAGAATAACCTTTGTTAAGTTATCACGCTTGACTGTAAGCGAAAGGTGGCTCAGTAAGTCGTCCAGCAGAACCAAACTCTAACCTCATTCATCAGGGCCTTTTTCTGTAGAGACCGGTGTTGCATTGGCTGTCGTCCTTCTTTGACTCGATGTTCAAGAGCAGGAGCCAGTCGCCTACGACCGTGGTGAACTCGGCGGGATCCATTTCGTCCGCTTGTGCGAGGATCAGCTGACGCAGTGCAGAGCTAGGAGATAGATGATGCGTAACAAATTCTTTGAGTCGTCTTATTTGCACCTCTTGAGACGACCGCACCAAGAGAGCTTCCGGAGACTTCATTAATATCGATCTCCTCGTTGAGATTTGATCGGCGCGTAATCATTAGTTCGGAGGCTGGAATAGCTAGGGTCCTCTTCTGAGAAGAGTTCCCTTGCAAGAATCCTGCAGATATAGCGAGAGCGAGGAATTTCGCCTCTTGATGATTCAATAGTCTCAAAGAGCTTCTCTGGAAAACAGATCGAGCGCTTGACCTTCAATCTTGGTGTCAGTTTAGTGTTCCAAGTAATACTATATAGTTCAAGATGCAACACACTTGGTAGAAGTCACGTGCACGTAAAGATTGGAAAGGTCTACAGAGTAGTTATCGCTTCGACTAAGGTAGAACATGAGATAATATTCCTAACAGATGAGCTGTATCGTGCCACCAGAACAGTTGTTGGTAGGGGAATTTGGGTAGACAATGTACCTCTGGAACTAAATGCTAATCATACCATTGACGCTGTTCTTGACGATTCGGTCTACGCTTACCTTTACATCGAAGACGAGAGAACACAAGCTCTTCTCGAACAAGGCAAGATAATAGGAACTGTGCCAAAAATCTTGTGCAGAAAAGTACTGCAGGTTGATGGGAAGTTATCGCCTGTCGGTCTACGTTTTGATGGCGTAATTATGGTATCACAAGATTCCACAATACAGAAAGACGCCGTTCTTCCATCATCCGATCCATGGACTCAGTTCTTTATACAGATGAATGGGCCTCAGATGCCTCCTCCTGAAGGAGTGGAATTTGGGCCAAGTCTTCCAACGGAGGTTAAGGCATATATGAAGGCAGGGAGGGTGATTGAGTATTATTGTCTTGTACATGATGCTTGGGTCACGAGGGAGAGACATGGCTCTTGTTCATTCCTGCCCGATTTGTCAAGGCGAGGCGGTTATTATTCTGTCTCTCTTTATGAGACGGTATCGAAGTTTCCAAATAGCAATGTGATTTATAATATGTTAGAAGCCTTACTCAAAGGGGAAAAATTGTCACAGTACAAGTTGAGGGTGAAAACTGGATTAGCTGCCCAGACGGTCGAACAATATCGAAAATTTATGCAAGAGAAAGGATTGGTCGTAGTGACAACTGAGCCGCATAGAGGTGCCGTTGAACAAGCTAAAGTAGTCGCCATAACCGATAAGGGGCGAAAGGTATACGACGACTTGAAGGATGTTCTCAACCGGGTCTATGACTAGGGATGGAGTCTGACTTTCAGCTAGGTTGAAACGATGACCCAGAAGGTCAGAAAGGAACCCTAGTATAGCTCTATGGTTAAGAGGCGTTGAACCTATCCCCAATCACTAGCTTCTTCCCACATCCAAGTCAACGAAATTTGTTGAAATAATATTGCTTAGGGGATGAGTTCCCTTGCATATTTTTTTGTACAATTAAGATATGGCTTGCCACGATACGCTAGGATTGTGAGTATCGCTCGGTCATATAGGTTGATAAGACTTCGGTATTCGTCAATGATATTTGTACCGGGAGGAAATCTTCCTGTATGAATGATCTTATCACGTATCCCTATGAAGTCCAGCTCTGATGGCTGGTAAGGCATGGAATGTTCGTCGAAAAGGACTTCCAAGGATTTGCGAAAGGTGCTAACATCAGCTTTCTTCCCTTTTGTGCTGATATATTGCGGAACATGACTTTTGAGACATTCCATTCCAATAGAAGCGATGAGATACTTTAGTTCCAGAAGTCGAGCAACCTTTGAATGTATGTAATACTCGATTACTATGTTTAGCCCCAGATTATCCTTCGCCGTAAGATAGTTCGGATAGCTAGTTTGAACAAAATCTTGGAGTTCTTTACCGTTCTCACAATCAATTGCGCTGTCGGAGCCGTGATATGGGATCGTTTTTGATGGGAATAGAGTGGTTCTGACAAGTTTCCCTTGGTAAAAACAGTCTTCCCATAGCCATGTGACCCACGTTCCAGTCGCAAACGAGAGGAGGATGCATATTGTGGATGCTAATTCTTCTACCATTTCAGCCTTTCCAAGGGCTGCAGTTGTCAGCAGATGTGAAGTGACCTTTGTTGAGCGGCTCTGTCTTAGCTCTTCACTAATCTCCGAATGTGGTTTGAGGAGTTCCAGCGAGAGGGTCTGTCCATCCAACGATAGGGTCAGTTTATTCAGAAGTCTATTCTCACCTCTCTCGATCCATTCAGTCCCCAAGAGAAGGAGATTTGTAAGTCCCATTCGATATTCGACTTCCGTATTGTCACTAACGGGATCTAATATTATGAATACTGGTTCGAACGGTAGGAACTCAAATGTAAATGGAGATTCATCGGATTTGGTTGAAATGGTTGTTTGATTCAGAACTATCTGTCTTACCTTGATCTCACCTCGCATGTCCAAAAGTGCTCCCTCAAGATTTGCTTGCAATGGTGGGTTATTTTGATCTTCTTTCATTAATGCGATTGCTTTTGTCATGTCTGAACATGTACATGTGAGAACCATTCTTCCTTCTACTGATTGCAAGAGTGTAAAGTTACATTCACCTTCGATTCCTCCTTGAGAACGTATCTTGCCGGTGCCATGGTAACGACGCGGGCTTTCTGGTAACGACACAACTCCTTCAGCAGTAGAATGAATATATGAGCATTACCATGAAGAATATGATGTTCGTTTGTTGCTCATGAGCTCGCAACCTAAGACGTAGCAGATCCTACGACCTTTTATCAAAGAAGAATCGTTAGAAGTGACAATCTTCTGAATGAGCCCCATCTTCAACGTCTGAAGCTCTTTCAAAATATCCTCAAGAGCTAAGAGCATCGTTCTCCTTGCTTGACGGCGTCAAGCAGATATTCCTTCTCAGGAGCTTCGTTTGCCTTCATAGTCATGGTTTCGGTTCCGCAGCACCTGTCAACCTTCTGGGTTCTGTTGAATCTTTGGTTGTCGATGCTGTAATGATGAAGAATAATTCTATATCATGTCGAGTCTTACTCCCCGCAATACTTTCTTCAATAATCCTATATCTCTAGAAGAAGGTTCTCGTCCGAGCCAAGATTGGGCAACCAGACAATCATTCTTGAGATAAAAGATACTGCTTCTGTCTAGGTCTTTATTTTACATAGAACAGGATTATTCCCTGTCTGTCCCAATGGAAAAAACACAACTCTAAATTGTCTTTTATCAACCGCTACAGTAACACAAATTGGTGTTTGTAACCTTCCATTGCTTTCATCAAGGCGAATCTTGACTAGGATGGAGTGTAACAAGTTGCATAATGAAGGTACACTCAATTGTAGCAGGATAAATCAAGGTAGAAGATTAAGAGGTTTTGCCACCTAATAATCAACATCCATCTTCAGCACCAAAAGTTTCTGCGAATATCTTCGGAAGCCTTAGAGTAGGTCGCAGGGACCATGACGTAGCCGAGAAATAGGAGCTGCGACTTGTCAGTAGGGTATCTTCAGTATAGCCTTGTTGTCAGGGATGGCAGCCACGAACTCCCAACCTTGCGAAACATGATTCTCAACTTCCGTTATCGGGATAACCTTTTGTTTCGAGCCGTTATCAGTTGTTCCTTGAAGGCTCTCCTGATCTTCTCCTCGCTTGCACCCTCTATCTTCTCAGTTGACATAAACGGCTCGCACCGCTTATAGACATCCCTCATCTCCTGAACCATGTTTGGCGGCAACCGTCCTTTATTCGTGGAGTATCGGGCCTCAATGTCTCCTTTGTGTCCCATGAAGAATTGTCTCCAAGCATGGGTGATCAGCCCCTTCGACTCAGCTATGTCGAAGGCTGTATCGGCATACGCCTTAAGCACATACGGTCTCCAGCCGAATCCTGCTGCCCGAATCCCCGTTCTGATATGACCTCCGACCTTAGTAGCATATAGAAACCGGTTCCTATACGACCTGTAAGCACTGATCAATGTGGACTTCGCGTCCAAAGCCTCCCCACCGGAAAGCCTGCCCTCCAGGTACTCTTTGACGTAGCGGCACCCCTCGCTGGAAAGGAATGTGAAGTAGCGGTGACCCGCTTTGCTCAGAGAGGGTCTCACCACAATCATCGTTGGAATCGTTTCAAACACTACCTCCTTATCCTTGATTGACAATTCAGGAAGGTCTCCGAGCACTAAGCCATCTGTCCCGTCATAATTCCCCAAGACCTCAATCCTATTCCCCGTGAACGCAATCAGTGCTGCAGACGTCCTCCCTCTGGGGTCTAGGAAGCGGAGTATTCGGGCAAGTTCTTCCTGTGAAGGAACGCGCTCATCAGCAGTCGTCGGATTAGTGCCTGATCCCGTTATCTTGATCTTTGCGAGCTTCGGCGCATGCTTGTAGTCAAGCCAGCTCCGAATTGGCTTTAGTAGATTGCCTACATAGGCAGGGCTTTTCCCGGAGCCCTCTAGGTACGATACATAGTCCTCAACACGATGCTGGAAATCATCTATGCTAGAGTTCGCGCGGGACACTATTTCCTGAGGAGACAGCTTAGACCATGTGCAAAACGCCTTCAACCTCTTCAAGCTGAGGTCGCCGTGAACCTTGCTTCCTCTTCTGAGATTCTCGTACCAGTGTCTTTACAGGTCAGCTGACCCATCTTCAAGCCAGCTTCTGGAGCCCCTAGCGGCAACCACGATAGGCTGCTAACGCCTTACCTTGCTAGGGAATAGGCATGGGTTATGCCTATGTCCTTGCTAGGCAACGTCCCCTCTTCTGGCACTTTGTTTGTAACGGTCTTAAATATGTTCTTTGAAATTAGTTGTTAACTGCTCAGGTCAGGTAATAGGATTCTGTAAGCTTATATGGACTCAAACTGCAGTCGGAAAAGTTGCGTCTTTCCCTATACGTTGATGAGTCGGGTGATTTGGGTTTTTCTTCGAAGGCCACTCCGTATTTTGTAGTGGTATATGTGATTACTAATAGCCCGTTCTATCTAATAACTAAGATGAGACGGCTAAAGAAGCATACGAAAGAGGTTGGGTGGAAAGGAGTTCAGGAATTCAAATTTAACCATGACAGTGAAAAGCTAAAGCGACTCGTTATAAATTCGATTATGCCATTGGATTTTGAGGCTGGATGCGTCGCAGTTGATAAGAAACATGTTAAGCCTGAACTGCGTGAACAGCCCAACGTATTGTATAATTATTTGACTATTAATTACATGATTACAGATGTCTTAGCTAATTATTCGCCTGATGAATTACTGTTTTATTTTGATAGACGTTATTCTGCTGAGAGAATTAAGGACTTCAACAAGTATTTGAACGATAAGCTTACTTGGATGGCTAGCGTGAGATTGGAGAAAAATAAACCAAAGTACTCTGCACAGCATGTGAACTCTGAAGGAATGCCTATACTGCAAATAGCCGATTACATTGCGGGCTCGGTCAGCAGAAAACTACGTAATTTGCCCAACTCTCATTATTCACTGCTAGGATCAAAAATCAGATACAAACATAACTGGGGGAAAATAGACTGGTGACCCTCTCCCTAGTTGTCCCAGCTTGCATCCACAAGCATCATCCTTTCGGGAGAGACTTACTCACCACTGGCGATAAGGATTAAAGCATTATTTAGACATTACTAATAGTAATGCTGTTGCGTTGGTTCAGGATGGTTCTCTAAAATGCGCATGGGCTTATGCTCGACCCCGAACAAATGCAACAACACTGAGTTTTCTAACACCTAATAACGCATCTAATCTTAACTTCAAGACTCTTCCCACTCAAATCTTATATGACACTCGGGCTATGATTCTCATATGTCTCTCTGTTGGATGGGAGTTCGTTTTCTAATATCCAGCATGATTCTAATCAGTTTTCTTACGATGGGACAATCAGCTGGTGACCCCAATCAGTTAGTGTGGAGCTTTGGAACAGGGGGAGTAATAGTTGACGTATCCGTTTTTGCCGACGTGAATTCTGATGGAGAGAAAGACATTCTGGTCAGCTCAAGTGACTTTAGCGCATATCTTCTCGATGGCGCCACTGGCAAAAAGATCTGGAGCTTTACTGGTGGAAGTCCAACCATAGGTTCCTTTGCGGTCCGAGACTTCACTGGCGATGGCAACGACGACCTGGTTGTTGGATTTTCAAAAGGCGTCATTTATGGACTTAACGGCGTGAGTGGAACAAAAATATATGAAATGAACTTAGGTAGCCGACTCTACAGCTTGAAGCCACTCGAAAAAACTCAAGCAACAAAATTAGTCCTTCTAACAGAACATTCCCTTAGTGTAGTAGACGCCTCTTCGGGGCGAAGTATTTGGGCGAACCCTCCCACATATAGTTACTCAGTTGTCTGGCATCCACGTGAATCTATCGGAGTTCTAGGGGATGTTACGGGGGATGGAGTTCCAGACGTAATAACAACATTCAATGCATTTCCGCGACTCTCTGATGGGTTGACTGGCGCAAGTATCTGGCGAGATACAAGGTCATGCTTGGGGCCTTATAGTGGTGGTAGTCCTTCCGAACAGGAAGAAAAAAGGGGTGCAAGCGTGGAAATCGCATGTAGGTTACTCCCTTTGCCTGATATATCGGGAGACGGCTACTGTAGAACTAAGGAGGATGTGTCATCCCCCTTGCGCAGGGAGGGGTAACATCCACCCGAGCTTAAGAGCCTTTACGAGCCTCCCATACCAGCGAGGATCTCTCTCGCCGGAGTACCTCTCCTCTGGATGGCATCCTGTGGTCCTGACCTTCAACCCGTTGTTGTGCCAGTCGACGTAGACGCGGATGCACTCGTCTATGGCATCCTTGTCCGTGCTCCTTCCCAATCTGTGGACGAGGAACCTCTTCAATCCCTTCTGGAACGCGGAGAGCTTGCCCAACGTCTGAGGGTGATGTACTGATGACCAGATGTGCTTACCAGTCAGATGCCTCTCGCAGTATTTCCGCATCGTCGAGTTCATCCTGCAGAATTGCTTCCCGTTGTCCGTGAGCAGGTTCTCGTAGACGTGGGGATGGAGACATGTCATCCCATCCACAACCATATCGTCGGTCGCACCGTCAATCCGTCCAGCCCACCCCTCCCGCGAGTGGTCGTCCTGCATCGTGAGGATGGGGAAGCCACCGAATTCTGTGATGTCGCACTGGATGAGTTCGTCAGGATGACCCCACTCGAACGACCTGTACCGTTTCATCGTCCTTCTCTCAGCTACCACGAGATCGTTCCTTGCCAAGATGTTGTAGCATGTGGTGTCGGTGATCGGTCTCCTTGACTCGAGGCTGAGGCTCTCATTCACTATGGCTGCGAGCTGGTCGGAGCCGAATCCCGTCGCACTCCTGACCTCGATGACTCTCTGCTCAATGTCCGGAGGAACCTTGTTCCTCGGTATGGTGTGAGGTCTCTTTGATTTGAACCTCAACCCTGCGATGCCCTCCTCCCTGAATCGTCTCACCAGACGCTGGAGCTGCCTCTTGGACCTGCCTATCATGGCTCTCATCAAGGTACACCTCTCCTTGCACGATGATCGTTGTTTGATTCACTTCGATTGTCGCGCAAGGGGGGTGTCATAACTCCCTTGGTCCTACAATCGGGAGACGGCTACGATGATGTAATAGTGTACACCACCACCCACGGTGGTACGTTTGAAAACTCTATGATAGCGCTTAACGGGGTTTCTGGCCAAACCATTTGGGAGAAGAGCGGTTTATATTCATCATCCCCAGTTAGCTACATTATCGGCGTTTCTTCGCACGGGCGTCCGAGCGTGGTTGTAAATGGGCTGAATCCTGATGTTAAGGGGATCACCGGGGAAGACTGGGTGACTCTTATCGATTCTGTAACCGCGACCCCCATCTGGAAGATTCCTAGACCTGAGGGTGCGCAGAGAATCTATTCATTGGCAGCTGTCGCCGGATCTTCGAGTGGTTCTGCAGATGATCTTCTTGTTGGGACAGATGCGTTCACGGCTAGATTGGACGGCAAGACAGGAGTCGTGAAATGGATGAACCCCGCTGTTAAAGGTGCCACCAGCTTCGCTTCACAGCCTTCAGCCAAGGCAGACATCTACGTGGGGACCTCGGATAGATTGGTCTACAGAATGGAAGGCTGGCTCAAGCATTCGGCCAGCTTAACACTTTCTACAAATACGCCTACGGTAAAAGAGGGCTCAAACATAGTCGTAACGGGTGTTCTGGCACTCGATGGGCCTTCAGATTCAGCCAAAGCAACTGCCTCGAAGGCTGAAATTCAAATCTCTGTTCTAAAGCCTGATGCGATCATAGAGCGAAAAACCGTTAGACCGAGTGACAGAGGCATCTACTCGCTTACCTTAACCTCAGTCATTCCAGGGAATTGGACTCTCACAGCATCATGGCAGGGGAATGATGACTACCAATCTGCAAAGCCTTCATCCGTTGTGGTTGAGGTCCTGTCCGAGACCCAGGTAGTAACCGCTAAGGCCGAAGCCGATTCGTTAAGGTCCCTAGTGCAGACTCTTCAAACCGACATTGAAGGACTTAAGCAGAAGATTAGGACCTCAGAATCAGAGATCGATAGACTGACTTCACAAATAAACTCGCTGAGATCAGCTGGCATCGGAGCAAAGGCTCAGATAGAAACCTTGACCACGCAGCTCAGCTCCCTGACCCAAGAAAAAATTGACTTGGGAGGCATGCTCAAGTCTAAGAGTGTGGAGTTTGACAGGACGCGTTCGCTATTAGCGGAGACAGAAAGCAAGCTATTTCAAACTCAGAAACAGCTAGATGAGGCACAACTCAAACTTGGCACTATTCTAGAGCGTATTGATCAAAGCCTGCCTCCTTTCCTAAGAGCATCCCAGGCTCAGCAGCTCCCAGAACGTGTAGCCGCATTAGCGTATACAAGCTACACGCTTGTAGCTTTATTCCTGCTTGCCTTGTCACTCTACATTTTCAAAGCCAGAAGGGCAAAGCGAGCAACACCCAGTCTTGCTGTGACTGGACCCGCTGGACACTTCCTTCAGAAATGGAAACGTCCCGACCAAAGACCACAATAACCCCTGAGCCGACTGCTATCAAAGCCACCACAAATGAGCCCCTACTCCCAGATCTGGTACAATATGACCACTGGCACGTTCATATCAATAGATGAATATTTTACTTTTTTAGGTAGTAAGAATTATGGAAAACTGCTAATTCTTATGTTAACTATCGTATTCATCTAACATCTCGAAGCTGTTCACCCAAAACGTTTATAGCGTAACCTGCATTCTGAAAACCGAGACTAATGGCTAACCCCGCATTAGTAGCATCCGTAGTCGCCATCCTGATGTCCGCAGGAGCCATTGGATACACATCCATAACAGTGTCATCAGACCTCTCCTCAATAAGAAACAAGGCAGACTCGATCGCAAAAGACGTAAACACCGTGAAAACTGCCCAGACCCAAGTAAGCAGCGACATCAACCAGCTGAAGACCGCGCAGCAAAGCATCACAACCGAGCAGAATGCCATAAGGACTCTGGCAGAACAAAGACTAGGAAGCTTGGAAAAGGCACTAGACGAGGCGAAGAAGGCCCAGGCAGACTTACAGAAGCAGCTGGCGGAAAGAGAGGCTCTTCTCAAAGAAGTCAGCGTCTTCGACCAGAACCTTGTCGCAGCCGCATCCCGCGAAGGAGGACTAACCATCTACTCAGTTAGAGACCAGCAAGACGTGCTCCTTTTCGCCCAAGAATTCCACGTAAGCAACTGCAGGCAAGCCGTAGAGCTGGGCGCCACCCAACCATACAAATCACCTCAGGCAACCGAGAAGTTCTTCCCACCAATCTTCGATCCCAATGGACACGTAACGTTCTTCGGATCGACAATACCCGTCCTCATGTACAACACCAATATGGTGAAGGGCGAAAAACTCACCCTGCTGAAGTCACTAAAGAAATGGGAAGACCTGGCCAAGCCGGAATTCATACAGACCTTCAAAGGAAAAGTCCTGATGGACCATCCGTCAAGAGGAGGACCGTTCACCCAAGTGCTGGCTGAGATGCAGATGGTCATGAAAGACGACGCAAAGTGGCAGGACTACATGAAGAAGCTCACCGAGCTGCAGCCAAGGCTATTCAAGAGCACCAGCCAAATATTCAGGCTTCTCGTGTCAGAGGAAGGAGACATAGGCATAATCGGCTTGGCCCACGACGTGCTACGCGAAAGAAAACTCGGAACACCAGTAGGCTATATTCCACTATCGCCAATCGTTCTCAACCTCAGCTGCATGGATGTAGCAAAACTGGCGCCTCACCCCAGCGCAGCCAAACTCTTCATCGAATTCATGATGTCTCCACAAGGACAAGCCACCTTCGGCATGACCCTCAGGTCGCCAATACGCTTAGGATTCGCGGCTGAATCATCCTTGGACGTGCTCTTCCCAGGAATACCACCGAGCGAAATGGTAGGCACCCTTAACGAAGAAGCCCTCTTCAAGAATCTAAGCGGATGGATGCAAAAGTGGATCGTACCAATCTTCGGGGCCGCATAAAAGGCCCCTCCCCACATTTTTCCAAGTCTACGTTTCCCTGCACCTTCATGGCCCAAGACACAAGATTTCGTCGGCAACAATTACCCAAGCAAAGAAAAACAATTATCAATGGATCAGCCGTGCATAGTGTAGCACCCAGAATATTATTAGCTCAAACTTCAAGTTCATGTTAGAAGGGGATTCAAGAAATTTCAGAACATCCATCTGGCTACACTATTCCCAGCTAACCAAGACCTATGCTCACCCGACTGCGATTACCTAACTGCCACGCGTATACCCTTACTTTATTCGATTTTGTTACCGCAGTTGGAGCAGAACTTGCCTCCGATGGCAACCTGTGTTCCGCAGTTGGGACAGAACTTCTTTTCAGCCTGTGCCTGCAGGTTGGAGCCACAGCTCGGGCAGAACTTTGAGTTGGAGGGCACCTGTTGCTTGCAGTTGGGGCATATGACCATGGTTACTCCTGCCTGAGCAGGTTGAGCCATTCCCTGTTGCATGATCACCATTCCCGCTCCGAGTGCTGCTCCTCCTCCCTGACTCTTACCCAGCTCTTCAGCGGATTTTTTCACGGTCTCCATTCGTAGCACTTCTGCACTAGTGGTTCCCGCCTTGATGAAGAATAGTCTGTCACGCCACTCTGGGGAAGTATCGATGCCCTCGAACTTCAGGTCTATCAGCTCGATACCTACTCTCTTCATGTTGTCTAGGAGAGCGTTCTTGACTTTGAACGAGGTTTCATCAAGCCTGGTGTACACTGTCTGTAAGTCGTAGTGTGAGAGATCGTCTATGATACGTTCATTGAGAAATCCTCTAAGAAAGTCAGTGACCTGATCAGTGGTGTAGGCAGATTGTCCGCCGACAATCTGGTTCACGAACATGTTAGGGTCCTCGACGCGGTACCAGTATCTGCCTCTGGCCTGCAGAGGAGCGTACTCCGTTGTCTGTGCTTGGAGGCCGAAGAGTCCTGTGAACTGCTTCAGAGAAATGTAGATGACTGTGCTCTTGAACGGTTGCTCCGAGAATCCTACGGCGGCACTAAGGAGCCTTGTCAACAAAGGAAGATTAGCCGTCGTAATTGTGTGGCGGCCCGCTCCGAATACGTCATACGCCTTCCCATCCCTGAGAAAAACTGCTGTCTCAAACTCGTGGACAATGAGCTGCGCACCCCAGGTAATGTCTTCGATAGGGTAGCGCCAAACGATCTCGTTTTCACCAGCTGTCTTCCACTCAATCACCTGAGGCATACTTCAAATCCTCCCTATGGCTGCGAAATAACAGCGTCGCGTTTCTGCAACGCTTCTTCAACCCTGCCTATCACTGCTTCTACATCAACGAGGTTCTGACTCCAAGTAGCGCTCAAAGCACCGGACTGAGCCATCTTCTCCACCTTCCCCGCCAACTCTGAGCACAGACTTACCAAATCATGGTCCACCGAAATCATCTGGTCCAAGCGATCTTCACGCACCTTAACCGCGTCAAAGAGTCCCGAGTAACCACCTTCAGCCTTAGCTACACGTTCCTTTAGCAAGTCTAGTCGTGAAAGAACTCTATCCGCGGCAAGCCGCTTCGACTCAGGCAGATCAGCACCAGCGGAAAGAGATCGCTTATACAGATCCAAAGCCTTCTTTAGAGACGCAGCCGCCTGCTGCCTAACTAGGCGATCGCTTTCACGCCTAATCTCCTTCTCCTTGTAACCGCGATACCCCGGAATATAGTGGACAATTCTCTCAAAAAGCCCCCTCTGGGTCTTAACCTTCTCAACCACGTCAGGCATATCGAACCATAATTGTTGCCAGCATCTTTCTTAAAAGGGTTCAACCAGCCTCGAATTACAGCTCAAATCCTGTTCATTGCACGTCTCCTCCTTTAATAGGGAAAAACGTTAAACCTCCTTAAAGGCAGAACAGGTTCTGTTGAGCCAAACCAAGGTAGCACTAGGACGAACAGTGAAATGCCCCAACTGCGGAGCAACACTAGAAATCACCCCGGACGCACTTGCATATGTCTGCAAATACTGCGGATGGATGGGAACCACAGAAGACATCTCCACAAAAGACTGGCTCATGGCTGAACCAACATCCCAACAAAATGCTCAGCAAGCGTTAACAGACTTCTTGAAGAAGAATCTCAAACACGTATACACCCAGTCTGCGCTACTTGAATTCAAAGGACAGGCAGTACCCATCTGGGTATCCAAAGTGCACGCCCATACGCGTTACAACGGATACCGGCAAGAGACACGAACAGAATCCTACTCTGTCGGAGTCCCAGATGGAAGAGGTGGCCGCCGCAGCGAAATGCGAACAAGGAGCTACCCCGTCTATGTTCCTGTACGTGGGGAATTCAACGAAGTCCTGTCGTATCCTGTCCTAGGCAGAAGACATGCGGTCTTCTTCGGATTAGAGGAATTGAAGAAACGCGCCCTGATCTCCGAGGTTAAGCCCCTAGACGTTAAGAAAATGCTCGGCCAAAAAATCGATTGTCTAGACGTGGACCTTGAAGAATCAGAGGCTAGGGCAACAGCAGAAAACCTTGCTGAAGACGAGCATCGCGACCGGGTTGAATCCATGACTACCAAGATCTTCGACTGCTACACCGATGATGAAGTACAGTCATGCAGACTAGTCTTCTACTCCCTGTACACAGCGAAATACTCCTACAGAGGCAAAAGCTTCAGGGTGACCTTGGACGGGGTCTCCGGCACCGTGGTGAAAGCAGAACTCCCCATGACTCTGGGGCTACGGGTGGGCTACACAATCCTAGGATATGTCGGCATAGGCTTAGCAGCAGTGGCAAGCCTACTGCTCGGAAACACTGACCAGCCTCTGGTGGCCTTTGTTCCGATTCTCGGTGGCGCTGCGTTAGCAGCTTGGTCAACTTTGAAGGCGACTTCTGAGCAACGGGTCAAAAGAGGCTAGGAACCCATGCGCCAAGCCAAGTGTCCCACCTGCGGCAACGTGGCTGAAGTCGGTGACCAAGACGTCGTTACCGTCTGCCCCTATTGCAAGACCTGTCATACAGTTGACGGAGCCATCGTCAAGGAACACTATTTGGTTTCAGCGTACTATCAGAGCAACGAAGCCATTGAAAGCCTTGTGCTATGGGTCAAGAAGCAGATCGGTGCGGAAGAAGACCTTCCCCTACACTTGGAAATAGTGTCCGTCTCCCTTGACTATTACCCGTTTTGGCACGCAGAGCTCAAAGCTGAAACCAAGTTCTCAGGAATAGGGCAAGACGCCACCTACAGCGGCCCTGCCGGTGGAGGCGCATACCGCTCCATAAGTTTCACCTCCAAGCCTGACGCGGGTTTCATCGACCGAGGACTGAGCCTAACCTACCCCGCGTCACCGACGCTTCCATCCGCGCTTCTAGACTATCAGTTCCCCACCCGGAGCCGCAAATACTTCAGCGAAGCCTACGCTAAGGAATACGGCGGCAAGATCCATAACGGAGTACTCGACCAGAAGACTGTAGAGAGACAAGCCAAGGAGGAGGCTGCCCGCATACTAGGCGAGTTTATCGCCCGAGAAATCTATGAAGTCAGTTCCAGAGAAGACAAGATTGAGCTGCTAAGCATCTTCTATCTTCATGCGCCCATCTGGTACATCCAATACAAGTACAGAAACAAGAGTTTCGAAGCATATGTCGATGCCAGCACAGGCCGAGTCATAACCGCAACCTACCCTGTAAGCATCGAGTATAGAACCATACATGGTGCCCTATCTGCCGCTAATGCTTTGGCAGGCTTCGGGCTGAGCGTAGTATTAGGCAGATTCTCCGTTTTGGCCATGGTCGGCACTCTGATCGGATTCATGACCATGTCAGGGGTGTTGGCCGCCAGAGCATTAGCCTTCGGAAAGGCAAGGGAAGAAGCAGAATAACGCGTTAAAACGGATTGAATCCTGCCAACAATTGTCTTACTGTGGATTGAATGCTCCCTAGAATGCAGAGGTATGGCAAAAACTATTACGGCATGCCTGCGGACTGTTGATGTTGACTAGCACACCGGGATACGCGGGTCGTCTTCTGAGACTGGACATGTCTAAGCTAAGGTCGAGGGCTGAGCCGTGGTCGAAGGAATGGGCTGGACTGTTCTTGGGCGGCAGGGGACTGGCTTCCAGACTGCTTTACAAGGAGGTCAGCCCTGAAGACAAGCCTTTCAGCGAGGGAAACAAGCTCTACCTTATGTCAGGTCCTATCTGCGGCACCGCCATGCCATTGGCTGCTCAGATGGCTGTTGTCAGTAAGTCTCCGGCTACCGGGATCTATGGGCTTGCCATGGTGGGTGGACACTTCTCGCCCGAGTTGAAGAAGGCGGGGTACGATGGCATAGTTGTCGAAGGAAGATCAGAGCAGCCCACGTACGTGGTGGTAGACGACGACAAAGTGGAGTTTAGGGACGCCGGGAAATACTGGGGGATGCCTACTGATAGAACCCAGGAATTCATGTTAAGGGAACTAGGAGGATACTACAAGACTGCTTGCATAGGTCCCGCAGGCGAAAACCTTGTGCGTTTTGCTGCTGTTACAGTAGGCAGGCGGACTGCGTCGCGCTGCGGACTGGGCTCTGTGATGGGGTGGAAGCGGCTCAAAGCGATCGCTGTCCGGGGCAGAGGAGAAGTTGAAGTGGCTGATCGCGGCAAAGTGGAGAGGGTGGCTGAGAAAGCTAAGAAGATTGTCGACGATGCTCCGATCACTAGGAATTACTTCAAGGAGTTTGGGACGAGCAACGACGCAATCAAGTGCAACAAGCATGGAGTCCTGCCTACGCGGAACTTCCAGACCGGGGTCTTCGAAGGAGCCTTAGACATTTCTGGTGAAGCTATGAAGGCGAAAGGCTACATCAAAGGAAAAACCGGTTGCTACAACTGCCACTTGGAGTGCGGCAGACTGACAGTGGTGGACAAAGGCCCCTATGCTGGTGCAGTCACCGAGGGCCCGGACTACGATACTCTCTTCTCACTCGGATCTAACTGCGGGAACTCTAATGTGGAGTCTGTGATAGCGGCTGACATGCTGTGCGACACTTTGGGTCTTGACACCATCTCCACGGGTGTTGTGGTTTCGTTTGCCATGGAGTGTTTTGAAAGAGGCATTTGGAGTCTGAAGGATACTGATGGCATTGACCTCAGATTCGGCAACCATGAAGCAATAGTGAAGCTGATCCCTATGATCGCGTACAGGCAGGGAATAGGCGACATGTTGGCCGAAGGCGTCAAGATGGCTGCCGGACACTTGGGGAAAGGGGCTCAGCGATACGCCATGCACGTGAAGGGCTTGGAGATCGGAGGCTACGATCCTAGGGGTTCCTCTGGGATAGGTTTCTCTATGGCTTTGGGCAGCAGGGGCGGTTGCCACCATGGGCAGGGCTATCTTATTCCGCAGGAGTTGACCTTGGCGTCTGTGGATCGTTATGCTGTGAAGGGCAAAGGAGTGCTTGTAAAGGAGAATGGGGAGGAGAGAAGAGCCTGCGATTCCGCGGTAGCCTGCAAGTTCGCTCGCTACGGAATTGGGGATCTGGCTGAGATGCTTTCCGCTGTTACAGGGGAGACGTATGGTTCTGACGAGCTGCATGTGATTGGGGAGAGGGTCAATAATGTTGAGAGAGCGTATAATGTCAGAGAGGGGATTAGGCGTAGAGACGATTATCTGCCCAAGCGTTTCTTGGAGGAACCTATGCCTGACGGCCCCGCTAAGGGGAGGATCATAGACAATGAATCGTTGTTAGAGGACTTCTACGCTGTTGCTGGCTGGGATTCACAGGGAGTGCCTACGCGCAGGAAACTTGAGGCCATAGGGTTGAGTGATCTCTACCGTGAATTGGCTGCCCTAGGAATAGCCGAATAGTCTTCTTCTAAACGTAGCGGCTCTTTAACTGTTCGCTAACTTTTCTCTTGGATAACTGGGAAGTGGTAACCTTCAAAAGATGTTGAGCAAACGACGGAAGCGGCACTTCGATAGACTTAGTCCAAACCTGTTTGTCATGTTCTTTCTCGGTCATCCCGCTCCGATTACTTGAAGATACCCGACGCCTTTTATCTCTAAGCCACAGGCGATAAGCAAACGCTAAAAACACCAAGAATGACGTGATAAAATTTAAGAAACCGAAGGAGAAGAGCACATCTTGGGGAAAAAGGCCTCCTAATGACATGCCCGCGGTTTTGATAAGAATATTCCCTTCGACATACCAGCGCACAAGAAATGTTATCTCGATAATGAACGGAGAGATCCAAGGGATACTTGAGGAGAAGGCGACAAAGCGAAGACCAGCATCCTTGGTCTTCCCATGGCTCCTCAGGTCCCAAATAAGCAAGAATCCTGATTCAATTAACAACAAGACCGTTAGATTAAACATGTTCAACAAAGGGTTTGGGTCAAAGACAATTCCTCCGGGTTTGTCAAGAGCTAGCATATATGACAAGAAAGTAAACAGTATCATGGTGGCCGCAAAAAAGAATCTGTATATTCTCAGCCGTTTTGTGGTCGTCCATAATCGCCATATGAGATATATGCTTAGAGGCCATGTCAAATAGAGAAATACGGCAATATCCATGATTGCCAGACGGAGATAGATTAAGGGGATATCGCACATCACCCAAAATACGAGCAAAAGCAGAATGCTACTTACGTTCATAGGCATCCTCTACATGACCAATCAGGTAGCATGGGTACTCAACTTCCACGAACAAGTCATAGAAAGAGATTGTGAATAGACAAACATAGGCTGAGCCCAGCCTTCGTCTCGACCTGACCATACCCCTCTGCCATCGGAACCCCTCTTACACCGATCATTAAGAACTCTTTTCCCGAGCCACTAATTTCTCTATCTTCATGTCGATGTAGAGTATCCTTGAAATATTAGGGGAACATGCTCTTCCGACGGCCATGGCCAAGAGGAAGTTCGCGGTCAACACTGGCGGAGAAACCTTTGAGCTGGAGGGACACGAGCCTAGGGCTACGGTAATCAAGTATCTGATGAAGAGGAGGCGCAGCTTGCTGATGACCAAAGATCCCGCGAAAGTGGAGACTCTCTTCGCAGCTCTGCCCAAAACCATTGAAATAAGAAGCACCCGGTCAAGCAAATCCTTCAAGGTCAACTGGGAGCGAGTAGGCACAGGAGAGTTCGTAGGAGCCCGATTCACATTCACGCTGGAAGAAACAAGCCCATAGCCTCAATTATTCTCCCAAATCCTTTTGACGATTCTTCGCATGGACGTGTAGATCCCCCCTTACAATATAAATTTCAAGACGCTGTTCACTACCCACATAATGCTATGACTTCTGCATGCAAAGAGTTTTAGACCCTAGCCGTCTGACGTATCCATGGTTTGATGCAGAAGATAGCGGACAGAGTTTACTGTAAGATGGATCCCGACGGAAGAACAAATGTGGGCCTAGTCGACATCGGCGAGCAGCTGGTATTCATCGACACCACTCTCTTCCCCTACACCACCCGGGAAGCTGTGGCTGATGCTAAGGCCACCGTTGATAAGCCCTTCAAGTATCTCGTCAACACCCATTTCCACGCCGACCACACGTATGGAAACCAAGAGTTCTCCTGCCCCATCGTCGCCCACAAAGACACTGCCGCATTGATGAAGGCGCATCTGCCCGGTGATCTGAAAAGAAGGATCCAAATGTTCCAAGGAGAGGCTAGGAAGAGGCTGGAGGAGGTCAGGCTGACGTATCCCACTATGACGTTCGACGGGGAAATGAAGCTCGTAGACGAGCCTGAGATAAGTCTCATACATTTGGGGGGACACACCTCTGACAGCGCAGCGGTATTGCTTCCCAAAGCCGGAGTGGTCTTCGCCGGTGACTTGCTGTTCGTCGGCTACCACCCCATGTTAGAGGACTCAGACTTGGACGACTGGGTCAAATCTCTTGAAAAAATGAAGACCTTCAAAGCACGGATAATTGTCCCGGGCCACGGCTCCTTGACTGACACGGCTGGCATCCAAGACATGATCAACTATCTGCGGACATTCAAAGACAATCTATCCGCGTTGAAGAGAAAGGGCCGCGGCAAGAAGGACCTGATGGAGAACCCTGCCCTCCTGTCTCTTCCCGAGAAACGCAGACCTGAGCGGATAGCTGCCAACATAGAGCGCTTCTACGACAAGCTGTAACAGCTCGAGCCACGGGTAAAGGTGGGTTCAGTTTGCCTCGGATACCTGTGAAGACGAATGCTCTGCCTACTCGGGGCCCGTATTCCTATGTTGTTGAGGCTAGGCCGAAGAGGCTTCTCTTCGTTTCCGGTCTCTTAGCTGTCGATTCCCAAGGTAATCTTGTGGGCGAGGGTGACATGAAGGCTCAGATAACGCAGATAGTGTACAACTTGAAGAGGCTTCTCG
>JACPCU010000023.1 GCA_016184315.1 Nitrososphaerota archaeon | reverse complement strand
GACCTTGGAGTCGTGTGAAGATCCATAGCAAATTATGCCTAGGCCACAGGCTTCCAAGGGATTTGTTTTTGAGCCTTGCATCCCACTGCCACAGCGGTTTGCCTCCAGTTTTTAGCCTCTACCCACCTTTAACTAGAAACTATTCGTTGTTTGATCCCTGCAGACTATTGTTCTTGAGATAGTTCACGAGTTTCTCGCAATCCATCATGACTTCCTGCATGAGGATCTTCTGAGCCTCCCCCAGTTGCTATCTCTGGATAGTCAGTCGGTTGTCTTACTTTAATTGTCTAATCGCATCATCAAGTAATTTTAGAGTGTTAGTATACTTCTCCCGAATATTTTCAGGGCTTCCCAGCGCATGAATTGCACTATCCGCATCCACAATTATTTGCCATGTATTGGCATCCACCATCTCAAGCAACTCTTTTGTGTGAGACTGATAGTAGTCTCTACGAAATCCCCTAGCAACAATATTGCCCTTGCCTATATCTTGCTTTATTTCGTCTCGAATCAATTCGAACTCTTGTCTGAGTCGTGTTCTGAACCCCTTCTTTTTTGACCTCTCTTGGACGAAAGAAAAGCCAATAGAAGATAGATATCCCAACAGCGCGCCTACGACTACTGAGATAAGTGTCTCTACAAACGATTCAGGCATTGTCTCCTTTGGTCTCTAACTTCTATTGTTTAGAGCTTTCTCGAGGAGTTCTAGACCGCCTAAGCCACCGAAGCAACCAGCATATCCTTTCCGTTAGCCAAGACCTAGACATAGCCGTTCAAATACCCATTTACATTATCGGAACCATTTTTGTGTTTCTTGGAAACAAAGTCTAATTTTTTGTCATGTATCGAAAACTCTAATAGATGGATTCTGCGGCGGTTGAGATTAATATGAATATCCGGTTTGGGCCTCAACTTCCCTCTTACGGAAGGTTTGCTTCAACGGAAGCAATAGCTAAGGCAGCAGTAGAAGCCGAAGCCATGGGTTTCGACTCCATCTACATGCAGGATCACATCGAACGAGACATTGATAACCATCTTTACCACAGCACCACCGGTTTCACCGACAAAGGTCAGGATGCCGGTGATCCCCATATCTTCGAGACTCTAACCACAGCAGGATATCTTGCAGGAATCACCAGCAAAGTGGAAATCGGTATCATGGTGGTCTTGCTGCCACAGCGGAACCCCTTTGTTACCGCGAAGCAGATAGCGACTGTGGATCAGCTCTCTAAGGGACGGCTGCTTATCGGAATAGGAGTCGGAAACGAGTCTCACAAGGGTGAGCTGGAGATTCTGGGAGTTCCCTATGCGGAGAGGGGGAAGATCGCTGAGGATTACATTAGAGCCATGAAGGCGATTTGGACGCAGCCGGTCTCCTCTTACAGTGGAGAATACGTCAGTTTCAGAGGAGGATACTTCTATCCTAAGCCATACACCAAGCCTCATCCTCCGCTAATAATAGGAGGAGGCTATCACCTGCAGTCTCTGGTCATGAAGCGTATCGCTGAGCTGGGCGACGGATGGGTGCCCATACTGACACCGTCTGAGGTCAAAGAGGGCTTGGCGAAGGTGAAGGAGCAGTCTTCTAAGATCGGTAGAGCCAACAGTGACTTCAAGGTTGTTGCATATGAGTTCACCAGCATAGCTCCTACTCATGACGAGGCGGAGCGCAGGTATGCCCGCGGAGTAGGCGGTCAGAGGCTTATGCAGGAGCGCAAAGACACGGCGCGAATACCTGTGGAAGAGTTTCGGGAACGCTCGCTGGTTGGTTCGCCTGATGAAATCATCGAGCGCGTTGAAGAGTATAAAGAGGCAGGGGTAACTCATGTAGAGATGCTGTTCATGTGCTCCACTATGGAGGAGCTTCTCGGACAGATGAAACTATTCTCCAGAGAAGTCGTGCCATCATTCCACTGAACAGTGGAAGCACTGGGAGACTTAGATCGGCGCTGCTGAACCTGACCCGGCTAACAAGTCAGGGATAAGAGGAGTGAACGGTGTCCCGAAGCCGAAGTAAAACTTTGACAGCCACTCATACACATGAAGCCTCAAGTCTTGAATGACGACAACCAACCCCTCGATCACCATCAACCCCAAGTTCCCAGCGACGAATAGAGGTATGCCCACAGGCCCTAGATCAAGAGTTCGGGTGACGAGCGATGCCACAAGTGTGCTCAAGATCAGTAGCACTCCCATCCTAACGTAGCTCAGCGTGTTTGCGAGAAACTCGATGGGCCTTAGAATAGCATCCAAGAGCCCCTCCGCGAACACTTCCAAGACGTCTCTCCTATACGCATTGAGAAGACAGGCAGCTGGACGACCCAAGAGCAGAGTCAGAAAAGACGCAGCCATTACAGGAAAGGAGATGCTTGCTACAGACGACAACGGTACTTTCCATCCCAGCAGGTCTGCAAGCAAAGCTACGGGTGAACTGTTCACGAACACTGCGTCCCATCTGAATCCAGCCCCGTAGAAAGCCAAAGCGAAAGCTATTGATGAGGCGTACAGGAGAAGGGTGGGAAGATGCCCCAAGAACGCCTCCAAGTAATTGCGGGAACGAACCTGGTTCGCTACTGCGAGAGCATAGGCTGTTGCCAGATGAACCGTCCCAATTACTATGGCGGTCTGCATGAGGAGTAAAGCCGACTCCATGCTGAACCCTCTTGCAGAGAAGCGGGGAAGCGAAACTATTTGCTGTATAGGAGTATCAAAACCTAAGCTGAAAACCGTACCATAGATCGTTCCGAACAACAGGGCGGAGGATCCGAATACTGCCAGCATCTTACCCCAGTAGACAAGTTTTCCGCGCTCCCGCAATACAAGTCCAAGACCGAATGTCAGCATCAGTAAACCGTGACCAACATCGCCGAACATGAACCCGAAGAAAAGAGGGAAGACAACTGCGATTATCGGCGTGGGATCAATATCGCTGTATCTCGGAGACCCCTGGACTAGAGTGATGTTTTCGAAGATTGAAATCACCCCGGGGTTCACCAAGAGAGATGGAACATAGGGTCCTTGGGCCATGCTCTTCTCTACCGGCTCCAAGGCGACAAGATATTCGCGGAATTTTTCTTTGAAGGAGTCGGATAGATGCGAAGGTATGAATCCTTCGACGACAACTATTCGCCTTGTGCCTGGGGAAACCTTGAATCGCCGAATGTTATTAAAGACGCCTAGGGCGGTTTCACGAATAGATCTTAACTTTCCATAGTATTCTAGGATGGAGGCTCCAAGCTCTTTCTTCTCCATTTCCTTCTTGATTTCTCGCACCGCCTCTGTCAGAACATCAACAAGATTCAGAAGATCGTCCGCCTCAAATCTCTGGGGAACCATTACAGTTCCGTCTTCGAGAATACCGCCTGCCTCCTTCATCTTCGCCAGCAGCTCGCCTGCCTCCGAGTAGACAGAAAGAGCCCTAGAACTCTTTATGAGAAGAAAAGGGTCATCCACCAAGCCCTCTCGCTCCGAAGGATGAAACCATGCGAAGCCGCAAAGCTCAGTCAGCCTAGTGCCTAGCTCACTCCTCGGAAACACTAGAACAGCTCGACTAAGCTTCGCTATGGCCATCTTCTATGCTTCCTCGGAAGCATCTGAGTTACCTGATTACGAGCACGGCGCAGCGAGCGTACTGCACCAAGCCGCTGGCCACACTCCCCATCAGGATCCGAGTGGACGGTGTTCTACCCCGTGTCCCCGTAACGATCAAATCCACGTTGCTTTGTTCAGCATAGCCCAGCAACGCTTCTAAGGCGGATGAGGCGTCCACAAGGATCTCGACTCGGAGCCTCACACCGTGTGTTGCCGCAGTGCTCTCCACGTCTCTTAGCCACAGCTTTGCTTCGCGCCTAGCCTTCTCGTAGTAGGCTGCGGCGTCAGCCGCTTTGTCAGCAGACTTGAAGAGGTCGAAGGAGGGTTTGGGAACGACGTGTACGACGATAAGCTCGGCTCCATCATGCTTGGCTATTCTAGATGCATGCTCAACAGCCCTTAGAGAAACTGGTGAACCGTCAGCCGCCACAAGAATACGTTTGAAACTACTCATAGAATGGAAACCCGAGAATCTACATCATTGGGATGATTTAAGAGTTGGCAACAGTGTTTTCAGGAGTGGTTATGAATAGAATGATCGTGGAAGAGAATTGATCTTGATAACTTGTCAATGATTCATGTATGCTTCTAATCCTCATTTTGTGAGTCTAGTTTCTGCATTTCGGTCTCTCGCACCGATGACGCGGGTTGCCTTCAATCTTTCAATCCTAATTTTGTGGGACCAGACTAAGCCTCGGTCAGACTGTGGCTTCTCTTCATAAGGTTTTCCAAATGTTTCACGCCGTTCTCTTGATTCAGGGAAAGTCTCTGTATCCAACTGCGCAACCCCATATGAATCTCGGAAATAATGATAGGTGATGAATCCTATCCTAGGTCTCGAAAATAAAGGAACTCTGCTGGCAATCTTATCGATGCTAGCACTGTTAATGGCAATGACCACAATCCCAGCCTTCGCTGACACAACGCAATCCAGAAGCGCAGTACCGGAAGTCCCAGCAGGTGCGAATCCACAACCGAACTAGTCGGTAGGATGGGATGGGAAACCAGCCCCACAGTTTTTTTAAGATTAGCCTTATCGCGGGATCGGATAAGGTCTGACTGTTAGTTTCCCAGCAATCCATATTCATACTCCGATTGCCGATTGACCAGAGAACCTATCTAACCGCCCAATTGGCGTTTTGGAATGCATATAGCCAACTTTGTGCGTCGCACATCAATCCTATGGAGTATAAATGGGTCGTAATGACCGTTACGTTCGTAGGCGTATTCATGGCAGGTTTGGATTCGAGTGTCGTGATAATTGGCCTCCCAACAGTTCTGCAGGATCTGAACACAACATTTGTTCACGGCGTATGGATCATAACTGGCTACAGACTTATGACCACTGTCCTCCTAGTTTCTCTTGGCCGCATTGCTGATATGTTTGGAAGGGTCAGGCTTTACAACTTTGGATTCGCAATTTTCACTGTAGGCTCACTCTTGTGCGGTCTATCCCAAACGGGGGAACAGCTAGTATTATTCCGCTTTCTTCAGGGGTTGGGCGCCGCTTTGCTCATTGTGAACAGCGCGGCCCTTGTTACCGATCACTTTCCTCGGCGGGATCTTGGTGTGGGGCTGGGGATAAACCTCATGGCTGCGAATTCGGCGTCGATAGCAGGCTATACTCTGAGCGGAGTTATGATGGGATTATTCGGATGGAGATCGATATTTCTGATAAATGTGCCCATAGGGGTTTTCGGAACTTTATGGGCATATAAACGATTGAAGGAGGCCAGCAGAAGAGATGTAGGTCGAAGGTTTGACTACGCTGGCTCATCTCTGTATTGCCTAGGCTTGTCAGCCCTTCTATACGCCTTAACCGTTGGCAACCCTGTCTCGCAGCTCAATCTGACCATTCTTACTGTCGGGGCCATGTTTTTCCTCATCTTCATACTTGTAGAAAGAAGACAGATGCAGCCTACGCTCGACCTGAGCCTCTTCAAGTCAACGTTATTCACCGCAGGCAATTTGAGCGGTTTTTTGAACTCTCTGTCCTTCAGCAGCGCTCCATTTCTTTTGTCTCTCTACTTTCAGATGGTCAAGTCTTATGACCCGTTTGAAGCAGGCGTCCTACTTATTCCCATGCAAGTCGTGACATTCTTTCTTGCTCCGATAAGCGGAAAACTATCAGACAAATACGGGAGCAGGGGGATTAGTTCCATAGGCTTAGCGTTGAATGTGATTGCGTTATTGTGGTTTTCATCGAATCAGGACGCTCCATACGGTCTAATTCTGATAGGTCTCATCTTATTAGGCGTAGGAAGAGGACTGTTTACCTCCCCTAATTCAAGCTCCATAATGGGCTCTATTCCACCTGAAAGACGCGGGATAGCTAATGGTGTCAGGGTAACTCTCAACAATACTGGGAATACGCTGAGCATACCACTATCTTTGCTCTTCATGACGTTCGCGATGCCTTACGATAAGCTTTCTACGTTGATGGGTAATACCCAACCCATAGGTTCAGGCGAGCTTGCCATGCTCACAACGGCTTTGCGTTACGCTTTCCTATTCTTCGGCGTGATCACAGCCATAGCCATAATACCGTCTTTGTTAAGGGGTCCACCAACTCACAAAGACCGTAACTTCCGACAAGGCACTCCCCGGATTTCCCCGGGTGACCACAATTAGCTCCGTTGAGGCTTCTCACCCGTCATGAGCTCACGGGGAAAGGAGGAATGTATGCAAAGCTCTTCCACACTCAGGTCTCCTCGCTGCTGGAAAGCGAGCAAAGACAAGACGCTCCTCAAGTCGTCGATGTTGGATACGGATGAGTTGCGATTGTCGTTATCTTGATACTGGATAAGGCTAATTCTCTAATTGGAGAGCCTCGGGCGGGTCTCGATCCCGCGACTCTTCTCATGCAAATTTATTGAGCTGGGAGTTATGAGCTCCTTCTCGTTATGATAGTGAAACATCAAGGCTGCGGAAGATGGTTAATGCTTATATCTGTGAAGTAAGGAAGTAGTACCATGAAAACCTATCAGGTTACAAGAAAACTGCAAGTAACAGTTCCTAAAAGGCTAGCAACCAAGGTGGGCATTAAACCTGGTGACTCGATCATATTTGATGAAGCCAACGGAGCAATCGTCATGAAGAAAGTTTCTGACTCTAAGATAGATCCCAAGGAATTGAAGGCAATAATAGAAGATTTCGCTAGAGAGTCAGTGAGGCTCAAGCCTTATGTAAGGAAAGCTAGGTCTGCCTTGATTGAGAATCTTTCTGGACACGTCCCTACTCAGTGACATAGGTCTTCTGCGTCTAAGCGATGATATAATCAGCCACTTGGCCGAGGGAGACAGCTTTTACGAGTCGGTCATCACTCACTTTCAGATTCTCTGGGGTTACTCGGCAGCGGGAAGATCAACAGCCCGTTACGAAACATTCCTGCAGAAAACATGGATAGAAGTTGTGCCGTTAACCAAGTCTGACGCTGAGGAAGCTGCGAGCCACAAGCCGAACAGGTCAGACATACTTGATGCATTGATTGGCGCCACCGTAAAACGGTATGACGCAACTATCTGGACGAAAGACAGAGATTTCCTCAGATTCCTTCCTAGAGACAAAGCGCGGATAATCCGCTAAGACGAACTTATTATGGCATTTACATTGGATCTGATTTGCTGCAGTGTCTATTTCATGGTTCCCTTCATTATCTTCTCATAGAAGAGCCTCGTGCGAGCTATGTTGCTGTAGTCTGCTTCCTCAAGAGGCTTTCAATCCTCATTTTATGAGTCTAGCTTCTGCATCCCAAAAACCGACTCACATTCACATCATCATCTTGAGCCATCAATCAAGCAGTCTCATGGCACAGAAACCTGATCAGACTTCGCCTAACCTCAGCGAGACCCCAAATAAGACATGAAGCCGGAAGAGTTCTCCGACATTGAATCTTGAAATTTATATTGCTAGGGGGGTCTACGACATCTAAGGACGTGACACCTAGATCCACCTTCAGACTGCATGAATGGATTGACTAAAATAGGCTGCAACTCGATTACACAGCTTTGTCCTAACCTTGCCAAATGAACCAGGTCTCAAGCGTAGGATCGGCCTGTGGCCAGCAGCCCTGTCAGGCACAGGAATCATCGTCGGAGCAGGTATCTATGCTCTCATCGGTGAAGTCGCTGGGCAGGCAGGAGGCGCAGCTTGGCTGGCTTTTCTTATCGCTGCTGGCGTGGCGGGGCTCACAGGAGCGTCTTACGCATCCATGGGGAGACGTGTCCCCAAGGATTCTCCTGAGTTCAACTATACGAAAGCAGGACTGGGGCCAACTGCGGGCTTCGCAGGTGGGTGGATGATGATCTGGGCGGACATGGTTTCTGCAGCTGCGGTTGCCTTGGGTTTCGGAGGCTATTTTCAGGTTCTTACCGGAGTGCCTCTTCTGCTTTCCGCCATGGTTTTGATCGCGGTTCTCTCACTGGTGGCTTGGTCAGGTATTCAGGAATCAGTAGCAATCACTGCTGTTCTCACCGTGGTGGAGATCAGTGGTCTCTTAGCTGTCATAGCGATTGGGCTGCCGCATTGGGGTGAGAGAAGCCTCGTTGAGGCGCCTAATGGGTTCGGAGGCATCTGGGGTGCGAGTGCGCTTGTCTTCTTCGCATATTTGGGGTTTGACGAGCTGGGCAACTTGGCGGAGGAGATGCGTAGCCCCGAGCGTGACCTGCCTAGAGCCTTAACCTTGGCAGTAGCCATAAGCACTGCTCTGTATGTTTTGGTCGCAGTTTCAGCCGTGAGTCTGGTGGGCTGGCAGGTTCTTGACGCATCTCAGGCTCCTCTTGCAGACGCAGTTCAAGCAGCTGTCGGCCCTGCAGGGGGAATAACGTTGGCGCTGATAGCTCTTGCTGCTACTGCAAACACTGTTCTGCTCCTGCTCGTATCGGTCTCACGCTCCTTGTACGGGATGTCTAAGGCAGATGCTCTTCCGAAGGCGCTGGGACGCATCGGGAGGAGGCATACTCCGTGGGTCAGCACCATTATTGTCTGGGTGTTTGTGAATCTCTTTCTGAGCCTAGGCGACCTTTCAGTGGTAGCCCAGATCAGTAACTTCACTACCCTTTCTTCATTCAGCATGGTGAATCTTAGCTTCGCGGTGATCATGGTTCGCGAAGCGAAAAAAGGCGGTCTTAGAGGAGCGTCTTGGCCGAGGGTGCTTCAACCTGTCTTGGCGTTGGCAGCCTGTATCTGGCTGGCGCTGGGAACAAGTTTCCTAGCAATCGGGCTTGGACTGCTCATCGCCTTTGCTGGACTGATGGTGAACAGCTTCCTACGGTCACGTAGGGCGAAGAATCCAAACAGAGGGTTAGAGAGACGCCTCCCATGACGCCTCTCGCAATCGCACTTAGCCGAGGCTATGTTGGGACCACTAGCACTGGGCAGGAAGCGTTCTCCAGAACCCTTCTGGACACGCTGCCGAGGGCCCTGACCCTGCCAACTCCACGCAGACCGATGAAGCCAACCACTATCAGAGACGCTTTACGCTCCTTCGCAACCATAGTGATCACATCCGGCGGATGCCCCACCTCTGTGAGACGCTCAGTCTTAACGCCCATGTCGGCTAACTGCTTACCGAATTTGTCCAGTATGGAGTCAGCTATCGACTTCATCAGCATCTGGTAGGGGTCAGAAACCTTTTCGACTCGGGCATATTCCACGACTTCAGGAGGCACCTCGAGCTTAGGAATCACATGAAGCAGCAAAGCTGAGCTTCCCATATTCTTGGCGACGCTCCCAGCTGTTTTCACGACCTTGTCGGAGTTCGGTGAACCATCTATGGCGACCAGTATTATCCCCGATGAACCTTCCGTCTTTCCTTTGCTCATTTCTATCTCGGGTCTATCTACTCTTTTCCAGCGTATAAAGCTGAGACACCATTCTCAATACTGAGACTATGCAGCAAGCCGGCTTCCGTGGAAAGAAGACGTTGGCTATTCTCGCTCGGGGCGACGCGGTTCCCCGCTCCTAGTCTCAGAGAATTTAGCTAGGGTTTCAGCCATTCCCCTGAGACGTTCATCCACCTTGAAGTTCACTGACCCTGCCTCGAAGACTCCATCCCTGACTCTCTCCCCTGCTTTCACCCCTGTCAGGATCTCGATCCCTTCGTCCACAGTGCTAACGGCGTAGATGTGGAACTTTCCCTGCTTGACTGCTTCAACAATCTCTTCCTTCAGCATCAGGTTCTGGATGTTGCTCCCAGGGATGATCACACCTTCGCCGCCTCGGAACCCCTTAGCCTTGCAGACTTGAAAGAAGCCTTCGATCTTCTCGTTAACTCCACCTATGGCTTGGACTTCCCCTCTCTGGTTAACTGAGCCGGTCACAGCAAGATTCTGCTTAACCGGAAGACCCGCCAAAGCCGAGATAATCGCGTAGAGCTCCGTGCTTGACGCACTGTCTCCCTCCACTCCCTCGTAGCTCTGCTCAAAGACCAGCCTAGCTGACAAGCCAAGAGGCATATCGTAAGCATACTTCTGAGAAAGATAGCCACCGAGTATCAATACACCCTTAGTGTGTATAGGCCCACCCATCTTGGCCTCACGCTCAATATCAGTTACACCTTCCCTGCCCAGCCCTATACTGGCAGTCACCCTTGAAGGCCTGCCGAACTCTACGTCGCCTAGGCTAATCACTGACAACCCGTTGACTTGGCCGATCTTTGCTCCTTCGGTGTCTATCAGTATCAGGCCTCTGTTAATCATCTCCACGATCTTTTCATGGATAAGGTTGGAACGGTAGGTCTTCTCCTCTATGGCCCGGGCGATATGAATGTCCCTGATGTATTTGGAACCGTCCTGGGAAGCGTAGAAGTGGGCTTCTCTGATGGTGTCTGCTACTGTTCCGAAGCTCGTAGACAGTTTCCTTTGGTCTTCTGCTAGCCTAGAGCTGTACTCAATTATTTTCGCTATGGCTGATGAGTCAAGGTGGCGCAGCCCTTCTTTTACGCAGAGGGTGCATACGAAGCACGCGTAGGTCTTGAGGTTCTGTTCGTTTCTCTCTATGGTAGTATCGAAGTCTGCTTTTACCTTGAAGAGCTCTCTGAAGTCATGATCGTAAGATAAGAGCGCCTGATATATCATAGGGACACCTATCAAGATGACCTTGACTTCGAGCGGAATAGGCTGAGGAGTAAGGCTCTTCGTGGTTATGTATCCTAGCCTTTCCCCTGCTTCTTCAATCATGATCTTTTGGTTTCTCAGAGCCCTCTTCAACCCATCATAGGAGAAAAGATTGCTGAGAACATCCTGAGCGGGAAGAACAAGGAAACCGCCGTTGGCTTTGTGCAGCGAGCCTCCCTTGATCAAAGTGAAGTCAGTGGTAAGGGTGCCGAACTGGGCTTCCTTCTCTATTCTTCCGAAAAGGTTGATGTAAGTCGGGTTCTCCTCGAAGACTACTGGGGCACCCTTTACCGCCGAGTTGTCCACGACCACGTTCACCTCGTATCTTCTGAAAGGAAGATCCTTCATCCATGGAGAAGTAGGCTGGCCCGGTTGAGCAGCTTCGCCGACGCCTAGGAACATCTCAATGTTCTCAAGAATATCGTTTCTTGCATCATTCAGATAGGTGGCCGCCTCAGGTATGGCATCATACTTCTGGAGAAGTTCTTCTACCAGAAAGCGGATGGCGAACTGCACTGTGTCCCCGGTCAGCTTTCTTACCCCATCCCTAGTCTTTCTTTCAAACTCGGCGATTTGCCTCATGGTTTTGCCGAGCATGGTCTCAAGGTTTTCGCGTGTCTTGTCTAGATCCTTCTTGGTTTGAGGAGGCAGTGACAAGTACTCCTGTTCGCTAAGGGGTCTGCCTCCTTTGACTGGGACAAGCATTATTCCCACAGGAGTAGCTTGGATGGTGAAGCTAGAGCGCTGTGCTTCTGCGCCTATTAGGTCGAAGAGTTGTTGCCTCTGGGCCTCCGCGTCCTTGACCAAATTTTCCCTCTTCGAAGCGTACTCCTCGCTTTGCAGCGCGGTGGGGACGGCGCGCCTCGCCTCGTCGATGAACCAGCTGGAAGCCGTATGGCCCGAGGCTCATACGTATTCTTGAAGTTGTTGACGTAAACCCAGTCTGGCGGAGTAGGTTTGGTTTTGGCTACTTCCTCAAGATAGCTTCTAACTGCAGTGGTCTTTCCGGTTCCCGGTAGGCCAGATGCGTAGATGTTGAAGCCTTTCACCTCTATTCCCAAGCCGAACTTTATGGCTCGGAGAGCACGGTCCTGACCGATGATACCCTCCAAGGGGGTAAGCTCCTCGCTGCTGCTACAGCTGAGGGAGCCAACTTCGCAGACTGCTCTCAGACGTTCAGGGGGAAGCTCGGAACCAGTCATGGCTACAGGTGTAACTGACGGGAGCTCATTTTAACATGTCTATTACGGAAAGACAAGGCACCTCTTCCGCCAAAGGAAGAACTTGACGACGATTCTTATGGAAACAAACTGTTTCGCGCCTGTCCTTCCTAAAGTCTTATTGGATAGAATTATCCATGGCAAACTCACATATGAGCAGCCAACAAGACCCTCAAGCATACGACGTCATAATAATCGGTGCCGCATCAGCAGGTCTCACCGCCGCTCTGTACACGGCTAGACAGGGCATGAATACCTTGGTGGTAACCAAGGACATCGGCGGACAGGCTCTGCTGACTGATAGCATAGAGAATTACCCTGGATTCGAGCGCATTGGCGGCTTCGAATTGATGAGCAAGTTTGAAGCTCAGACCCGGCTCTACGGCACCGAGTTCATCTACGAAGAAGCAACTCAGATAGTTGAAGAAGAACCCTGCTGCTTCCTCGTCAAGACCCATTCAGGCGAATACAGGGGCACAGCCGTCATACTAGCCTTCGGAAAGACTCCGCGTGACCTAGGGGTGCCTGGAGAACAGGAGTTGAAGGGTAGAGGCGTCTCTTACTGCGCGGTTTGTGACGGCCCTCTCTTCAAAGGCAAAGTAGTGGGAATAGCCGGTGCAGGAGACCCTGCGCTGGATGCTGCGGTCTACTTGAAGAACGTGGTCGGCAAAGTGTATATCGTGAACAGGCTGGACAAGATGATCGGCAGTGAAGACACCCTAGAGACCTTGACGCAGTCGCCCAACGTTGAGTTCATCAACAACTCGAGGGTAAAATCGCTGAAGGGCTCAGGCAAGCTTGAAGCACTCGTCTTGGAGGAGATACCTACAAAGAAGGAAAGCGAGCTGCCAGTGAACGGACTGTTCGTCGAAATGGGATACATCGCCAAAACAGACTTCGTCAAAGACCTGGTCGAGCTCAACGCGAACAAAGAAATCATAGTCGACAAAGAAGGCAAAACATCGCACACAGGCATCTTCGCCGCAGGCGACGTCACCGACACACCCTACAAGCAGGCAGTAGTATCAGCCGGGCAAGGCTGCACAGCAGCCCTCACAGCCTACAACTACGTCCAGAAGCTCAGGGGCAAACCCGCTGTAAGAGCAGACTGGAAGTCCAAGACGAAATGAATTTCTGAGAAGAAGCATACATGGGTAGAGGCAGCTATGGTCTATCTCTACAACAAAGATTCAGATAGTCGAACAAAGAAAAAGTTAGAAAAAGGAATAGGGCGGGCCCGTGAACCACCCTATTCCTATTCTTGGCAGAGTCGCCGTCGTCTACGTCTCTTATTGTGACCGCGTTATGTTAGGGTTGCACTACTAGTTGTCCGACCATGCCCTGGTGCGCGTGCAGAAGCGGGAAGGTCCCATCTGGTTCTCCGCAGACGTACCAATATGTTCCCGGTGTGTTGATAACCAGCTCAACTGTCTTGGTCTCACCAACATCGACATCAGCGTCCCAGTCGAATTCCTGTCCTATCTTTACTGCCTGTATTCCTGTTAATCGGCGGGACTCCTTGAATGCAGATGCCGCCTCAAGACCTGCTACATCTTTGATTCCTTGGCTTTGAAGCTTTGCAATTGCACTCTTTGTGTCCGAGAGAAAGGCTTCTTTGTCCTTCGCTAGCCTGAACTCGTGATCAATTGCACCCTTGTTGACTAGAGTCAACCGGTAGGTTTCACCAGCCTTGATTGTGAGGGTCGGACCACTTTTTGCACCATTGTAACCGAATTCCTGCAGCTCTAACCTTATTTCCTTGACTTTTGGCGGAGATGCCATTACGTAGATAGCCGTGCCTGCTATTGCCACCACGATAATTGCTACCGCGGCCAGAAGTACATTTCTATTCACCTTTACATCGCCTCGTAATGTTATTGCCATGAGAATTACTTAAATCGAGGAACCGATTTCCAGATCCGGTTTCCACTTCTGGAAGCGATCCCTACGATTATAAAAAACGAGGCGGCGAAGGAAGCTGTGTTGGCGGTATTAGCGGATCCTTACGCAAGGAGAATGCTGGAATCGGTGGTGTTTAAGGCGAAATCTGTTCCGGACATTATGCGGGAATGCAACATCCCTATGACCTCAGCATATAGAAGGGTCAAGCAGCTTCTGGACGCAGGTTTACTCAAGGTGGAAAGGCTGGTGATTACGGACGCAGGCGTCAAATATGAGCTTTATAGGAGCAATGTTCGCGCCATAGGTGTCAGGTTTGAAGCTGGAGCACTGGAGATTGATGTCTCACCCAATATCGGCGCCGCGGAAAGAATGGCCAACTTCTTCTTCTTCATGAAGGCTGAGAAATAATGGCGTATGAAATACTGTTCCTTGAAATCACGAAGATACTAACTGTAATCATGGGTGGCATACTGACATGGCTATCGTACAAGGGACACAAACACAAGAACAGCACAGGCTTACTTTTTCTCGCCATAGGCTTCGCAACAATCACAATAGGATCACTAGTTGAAGGAGTTCTGTTTGAATTCTTCCACTACGACATTCTCACAGTCCATCTCTTCGAATCAATAATAGTTGTCTTAGGCCTGCTCTCTTTGATATACGCTGTTTACGGAGTCGCAGATTAATGGAGATGGTTAAGTGAACCTTCTGGAACTTGCAAGTTTCATTGCAACAGCTTACGCTGCGCTGATCCCCTACTACATCACCTACAGGGTTCTTCCTGAGAACAGAAGCCTCGCTTACCTGTCGTTCGTGCTGGGTTTGATGCTGAGCACTCACAGCATACATCACCTCGGAGGCTTTGTTGAAAACCACCTAGCCGAAGACATCTTTGGACTTGTATCAGCAATCGCTGCAGTCTTGCTGGGATTGGTGTACCTCAGACTGAGGCGTCGGGTGAAGTAAATGACTCATCTGGCAATCCTCACTTTTCTTACGACAGGAGCTCTTGCCTTGGCTTTCGTGATCTTCCTCGCGGAAACCATAATGCAATCAAAAAGACGCGAAAAGATAACTAAAAGTTTCAGCCTCTTGATGATGGTGTTCATCTTAGGCTGGTCTGTCACCGAGCTCTTCGAAGAAACCGCTGGCCCCGAGCTGCAGGCAACCTCAGAGTACGTGCATCTACTTGTCATGGTTCTGTTCGCCGCAGTAATCACCTTGCGATGGAGACGAGCAGAAGAAGTCGGGGTATCAAGTGAAACGACCAAGTAGCAGACTATCACGCATGGCAAGTTGCCTCTGTCCAAGAACAGCGTATACAACAAAGCTCATTTCAGCCCCACCTACCCCTTCAACACCACTCTGCTACCATTGACTTCGTCACGGGCGACCAAGAGGAGAGCAACCGTACAACGGCTCACTCCAAGGAGGAGTGATGACTATCCCACGACCCTATCCCCCAGCCGTCTATGACGCCGCCACCGCCACTCTCGTCTCTCAACATAAAGTGAAACGCAACGAGTTTCTGGGAAGACCCTTATTCAAGCATACCCGCCCATTGAACCCAGTCAGACACACAACAAAACAACAGATTCACAAAACGCCAAACAACACACACAAACCACCGCAGAACAACCAGAAACACCAGCCAAACAAACAAAAACAACAAAAACCCGACCCCAACCCTACTTAAACCCCCCCCTAGTTCACCCCACACACAAGCACACCACCGCTCAAACATCTTCAGGAGGCGCAAACTCCACCTGCCTAAGAAGCCGCCTAGTAGTAGAAGTAAGCCTCAGCCCCCACGCCTCCACAGGCGAACACCACCGCACATCAGCAACCTCACCGTTCCCACGCAAAACTCCACTCACAGGTTCAGCAAAATAATCCAGAATAACAAAATGGTATCGTATCCCGCCAACACCATCCCTAACAACATTCTCAAACACACCGATCAAGTCGCCAACCCTGATCCGCAGCCCCAACTCCTCCAAAACCTCCCTAGCAACAGCATCTCTAACCCCTTCACCCACCTCCACAAGCCCACCGGGAATACTCCACTTACCCTTACTCGGCTCATTAGCCCTCTTAATCAAAAGAACCCGCCCATTCTCCCTAATCAAAGCACCCACACTGACCATAGGGAGACTCGGATACAGACGCCTACTCTTCATCCCTGACCCACTGCCTCCTCGACCCTGTCCACAACACCTTTGGCCCCAGCAATCAGAGAAGAAAGCATCTTGCCCGCTGCAACAGCCCTCCTCTTAGATTCCACGCCATCAGCCATACTGCACATAAGATGAATCTGTATCTTGGACACGCCGTCCTCAACACCCTTAGGATGAGACTTCACATAGACAGCCGGATACGACTTCAAAACCTCATCCAAAAGCGGAGACAGAACAGACTCCACAATCCTGCTGACAAACAAGGTCACACTGTAAGAGTGGAGGCGAATAACGTTCTTCTCCAGAAAAGGCATGAGGGACTCCGCGAAGATAGCCTTCATCTCCTTAGGCACACCGGGCAGACACACAATGCTACTCTTCCCTTCAGTGACCAAAACACCGGGCGCAGAACCCTGAGAATTCCGCAGAGGAACAGAACCCCTAGGTAAAGTAGCCATCTTGACGCGAGCAGGAGTCATAGCGTAATCAGACAAAACTCCCTGAGCAACCAAACTCTCATAGCGCCGCTTCATCATGGAGACAGCATCCTCATTCACCTCCATCTCCCTCCGCAACGCCAAGGCAACGCCCTGAAGAGTCATATCATCATAAGTCGGACCAAGACCCCCAGACATCACCACCCAATCCGTTCCCCTACCAATGGAATCTCGCAGCACAGTCGAAATCTCGCTCAAATCATCCCTGATGGTGACGGCGCGCCGCACAAATCCGCCCATAATGGTTATCTGAGTCACAAGCCAGTGAAGATTAGTATTCTCCACTCTACCTATGAGCAGCTCGTTTCCAACCGAAATGATCTCAAATACAGTCTGATCCAAGCGCCAATCACCCAGCGTCTGCTCTACTGCGCCAACCTATACAGACGCCGCCGCTATTATGTCGTTGCCAAACAGGCTTGGCCGACAGACTTTTGGCTTAACTCATCCCATCGCTCATCTAGAATCACCGAAACCACGTTGTCCCGCACAACTTTGACTCTAGCGACGTGTGGAGTTATTACTTGAAGCAGGATCTGTCCCTGCCGATCCCCGTACCCCGCATGCCTAGAATCGAACGTGATTGTGACAATATGCTGCTCGGGGAAGGATTCGAGGGTTACAGCATCCGCAACCCTGAGAGTTTCAGGGATACCGTCAAACCTGAATGTGGATGTCTGAACAAGGAAGTCCTTAGCTATCGTGACTACTTTCTGAAGCGCGTCGCCCGATGGCCCAGCCTGCTTTCTTGCGCTCTCAACAATGCTTTCTAAATGGAGCTGCAGAGCTCCAAGCTCTGAGGGCATAGGCTCATTTGACGCCCAAGCATCAACCCACCCAACACTCTTGACGTCAAACTCGACTTGCACAGTCAGCACATAGGAGTAGTAATCAGCTGCGCCTGATTTAGCTGTGTAACGCTGCTCTGCTGCAAAGAAACCTGTCTCTCTGAATAGCTCCGCGGCTTCAGCCTTGTCGAGGAGCAGATCTGCGCTGCCAAATCTGTTAGAAGTGTATTCCACAGTTCCGTCTGCTCTGATGACGAGCTTTTCGTCTAGACCGATGAAGCCGCCGGTCCTCGTCCAGGTAAGCTCTGTGACCCCGCCTACTTCCTTCCTGACCGGGTACGCATAAGCTGCTATTAGAACCGTGATAATGGCTCCTGTAGCTACTATAGGGCCTTTGACTTCTGCATCATCCAGGTCGCTCCCCGCGTCTTCTAAGCAAAACTTCAGGGAATAAGATTAGCCGCACGAACAGACTGTCCACAAACCAGAACAATCAAGAACTTACATCTTACTCATCAACTTCTATTCCAACAGTTATCATTAAATTTCAATCCCAGTTGAACATACCTGTGTACGCCATCTTCATCACTGGCACCGCAGGATCAGGCAAAACAGCCCTAGCAGCAGCACTGAAACCTTGGTACGAAAACAAAGGCAGCTACGCCATCACAGTCAACCTGGACCCAGGGGCCATCACACTCCCCTACGTGGCAGACGTGGACATCAGAACATACATTAACCTAGAAGAAATCATGGAGAAATACGAGCTCGGCCCCAACGGCGCCCTGATAATGGCCGCAGACCTGATCGCAGCAAGGCTCCAAGAAATACAGGACGACGTAGATTCCTACAACGCAGACTACGCCATAATAGACACTCCGGGTCAAATAGAGCTCTTCGCCTACAGGGCAAGCGGCCCCTACATCGTCAAGAACCTGCGGTGCGACGGAAGAGCAGTCATATTCCTCTTCGACTCAGCCCTAGTATCATCGGCAACAAACCTCGTCTCAACCACCCTCTTAGCCGCGTCAATCCAACTACGGCTAGGCACACCGCAAGTCCCAGTACTATCAAAGAAGGATCTGACGGGCAACCAGTGGAAGCAGATCCTGCAGTGGACAAGCGACATCAACGCCCTCACAGACGCCCTATCCAAAGAAACATCTGACACAACATACCTCTTAACCAGAAGAATCCTCAACGCATTGGCGAAGACAGGGTTCTCCAACGCGATCATACCGGTTTCCTCAGTAACCATGGATGGCATCGTAGAATTGTCAGCAACCCTCTCAAGAATACTCAGTGGCGGAGAAGAAGTAGAAGACTGACACCGATACCTGACTTAAATAGCGAAGCATGAAGGGTAAGAATAGATGAGCAGTAGCCCGGCAGAAATCGCCGACAACATCTACTACCTAGGAACATTCGGAAAACCCCCGATCGTCTCAACATACCTAGTCAAAGGCAAAACCCTCGCCCTAATCGAATCAGGGCCACCATGCGTATCCGAAGACGTAGTCAAAGCCATCGAAACATTAGGCTTCAACATCACTCGAGTCCACCACATCATAGTCACCCACATACATATAGACCACTCAGGCGGATCAGCCAAACTACTCGGAAAAATGCCCAACGCAGAAGTCCTAGCATACCAGCCGGGAGTGAAACACCTCATAGACCCCTCCAGACTCATACCCTCCGCGAGAATAGCCCTAGGCGAAGTCCTGGAATACTGGGGTGAACCTCAACCCCTGCCACCACAAAAAGTCAGAGCAGTAAACGACGGAGACACCCTAGACCTAGGCGGAGTAACACTCAGATTCATAGCGGCACCCGGCCACGCACCCCACGAAATGGCCATCTACGAAGAAAACACAGGAAGCATCTTCACGGGAGACACCGTAGGCGTATACAGAGCAAGCTCACAGACCCTTGTCCCAGACAGCCCCCCGCCATCGTTCGACTACCCAAAAGCCATGGACTCACTGAACCGCCTCGCAGACCTTAACCCAGACTGCCTGATGATCCCCCACTACGGCTACTATCCGAACGCCCAAGAAATGCTCCAGCTAAACCTCAAAGTCTACAAACAGTGGGCCGAACTCCTCAAACCCATAGCCACAGGCAACGGAGGAGTAGACCAAGCCCTCACCCAAATCATCAAACAATACCCCGAATACGCCAAGCTAACCACAGACCCCTACACCGTCAAACTACTCAAAATGGACATATCCGGCTTCCTAGCATACTTCCAGAAAACTCACGCCTAAGCCCAGAAGAACCACCGCATAGAACCTTCAAACATTGCATCCACCAGCCTAAACACTTCTATTCAAAACTCAATGCGTGTTCGCCTCACCCGCTTTATATAACCCCCCTAAACCAATCCTACGCGAGGGCTCAGCGATCCAAGTCCCGATGATTGAACACCACCATCTAAACCAAACACACAAGCGCATATCAATCACCCCCAAGAGTCCAACACACATATATCCCACTTAAACCCGAAAACAATCCTAGAACACCTTGGCAAAACAAGTCGAAATGACAAAAGTCGAAGAAGAATTGGACAAGGTCATGGACCCCGAACTAGGCATGTCCATCGTAGAACTACAGCTAATAGACAAACTAGCAGTCAGCAAAGACGGAGACATAGAAATAGAATTCCACCTAACATCACCCTTCTGCCCACCCATGTTCGGCCTAAAAATCTGCCAAGACATAAAGGAAAACGTATCAAAAATCGACGGCGTCAAATCAGTGAAACTGAACGTCACCCAACACTACATGGCTGAATACATGAACAAAACCGTCAACGCCCAGTAACCCCCATCTAAGAAAAGACCTTACTGCTTCCACTCAACACCTCACAACCACCAGAAGTAACCCTCGCATCATCCTCAATCCTAACACCAAACTTCCCTTCCAAATAGACACCAGGCTCCACCGTAAACACCATGCCCTCACGGAGCAGCTCAGCGTTGCTTCCGTGAATGTAGGGCTCCTCATGAACCTCCAAGCCAAGACCATGACCCGTCCTGTGGATGAAGTTCCGATCATATCCTGCTTTCTTGATTACCGTTCGAGCAGCCTTATCGACTACCCTAGCTTCCTCTCCCTGCTTAACCACTGAGATGGCTTGCCGCTGAGCGTCCAACACAGCTTCCAACACCCTCTCCTGTTCCACAGACAATCTTCCTAAAACATAGACTCGTGTAATATCAGAATTGTAACCATCCACTGTGCAGCCAACGT
Source organism: Nitrososphaerota archaeon (assembly GCA_016184315.1). Lineage (GTDB taxonomy): Archaea > Thermoproteota > Nitrososphaeria > Nitrososphaerales > JACQRY01 > JACQRY01. The sequence continues at coordinate 32,412 of JACPCU010000023.1, read as the reverse complement.
CAACCACAACAATATCCCCGCGAACAACCTTCCTCCTCCCCGGCTCATTATGCGGGACTGCAGCGTTGGGCCCAGACTGAACCAAGCAAAACGGAATACTCTCCCCTCCATGCTCCATAATACGATCCTTAATCTCTCTGGCAATTGCCACCTCCGTCATCCCTTCACGCATCAAACCCTGCAAATCCTCCAACCCCCGATCAGTAGCAACACACGCCCTCTTGATTAAAGCAACCTCCTCATCACCCTTAACTGCCCTCATCCCATCCAACATGCTTGAAACGTTCCGAAAACTGTACTCCCCCACGCTCTGAATCAACTCCCAATCCCTAAACATGAAGCTCCATTCAACACCCAACACACCCTTCCTCCCAAAGCCTCTAAGCGACCTCACCACACAAGTACCTGGCCCCTGCTCATCACGATATGAAACCACATCAACCATCTTCTCATCATGCTCAGCTCTGCGACGGGAAAGCTCAGGAACAACCAGCGTAGCCACGCCACCAGCAGACAAGAATAATCCTGCGAAACGCTCCCAAACACCTTCACGGAAACCCGTAAGATACTGAAGATTAGCAGATGAAGTAACCACCGCTCCAGCATAACCCTCAGCGGACAAGGCTTTCTGGAGCCTAGCCAAACGCGCAGAATAGTTAGGTAACATCCACAGCCAACAAGGGATCAGATAAGTCTCTCATGAAGATTACGCGCCACAAAACTGAAGCCGAAACACACAGCCCAAGCCTCTCCCTAGATTCAACCTCAACTCGAAAGTACCTTAAACGCATGGCGCCAAGTATTGAGCACCATTCCTACTCTCACCCACAATGGAACAAGAGCCTCCAACCACCTTGCCCCATCGATGCCACCTATGTCAATAACCTTCAGCAATCCAAACTCCTCCAAGATCTTCACAACCTGCCGCTTAGCAGCAGCATCGTCACCGCATATCATCATCTCCGCCTCACCCTCACTGAACTTAGGGTCCACCATCTGCGAATTGGGCACAGTATTGAAGCACTTCACCACCTTTGCACCAGGCAGCTTCCGCTGTATACGCTCACCCAGCGAATCAGTGACTCCCACAAACAAGCCCGGCGCCCCGCCTCCTGAGAAGTCAAGTGGATTCGTAACATCGATCACCAACTTTCCGGCAAGCCGCCCAGGCTCCACAAGGTTGATCACCTCCTCGACTGCAGTACCAAGCGTTGCGAGCACTATGACCTCTCCGTGAAACGCAGTCTCCGCAAAAGTACCGGTGGAAATCTTTCCGTTCGTCTTCCTGAGCCAGTCCTTAAGCTAATCACTATTGGGATTACGCGAGCCGATCTTCACATCATAGCCACGACTAGCAAACCCCCTACCCAACGTCTGCCCAACAGCACCACTACCAAGAATACCCACCTTCATAGCTAACTAGCCTTCACCCGATAGAAAACAGAACATAACTATATTGACTAGGTATCCGAGTCAAAGGGTTAATATTACTCGCCTAGCTTCCGCCGCACGCGGATGAGCAAAGAAGAACTAGATCTCGAATCCCTCGAAGGAGTCGGAACAGTAACTTCACAAAAACTGAAAGACTCAGGAGTACGTTCAGTCTTAGACCTAGCTGTCAGAGGCCCATCAGAAATAGCAGAGGTCACAGGATGGGACCTCGGCAAAGCAACCGATCTCTGCAACAGAGCCAGAATCAAGCTAGTTGAAATAGGGAAACTTGAGAAAGACTTTGTCTCTGCAAGCGACCTCTACAAGAAGAGGCAAGCAGTTGAACGCGTAACCACCGGCTGCAAGAACCTAGACGATCTATTAGCGGGAGGCATCGAGACCCAAGCAATAACAGAGTTCTACGGTGAATTCGGCTCAGGCAAAACCCAGCTATGCCACACCCTATGCGTCATGGTGCAGATACCACGTGAACGAGGAGGACTGGAATCCAACGCAGTCTACCTCGACACAGAGAACACCTTCAGGCCTGAACGCATCGTCGGAATAGCAGAGTCCCGAGGACTAGACTCTGAGACAACCCTGCAAGGAATAACAGTGGCAAAAGCGTACAACAGCGCCCACCAAGAGCTCATAATCTCAGAGCTAGGCGAATACATAGAGACGAACCACATCAAACTCGTCATCGTCGACTCAGCAGTAGCCCACTACCGCGCCGAATTCCTAGGGAGAGGAACCCTAGCTGAGCGGCAGCAAAGGCTAAACCGTATGCTCCACCTGCTACTCCGCACCGCTGAAGCCCACAACGTAGCCATCGTCTTCACTAACCAAGTTCAATCCACTCCAGACGTCTTCTTCGGAGACCCATCTAAACCCACAGGAGGCCACGTAGTTGGCCACACAAGCACATACCGCATCTATCTAAGGAAAGCAGGCAAGAACAGGATCGCAAGGATGGTGGACAGTCCTTATCACCCCGAGAGGGAAGTTGTCTTTGTACTAAACGAGAAAGGCGTAGACGACCCTCCACCCGAGACTGTGGGCAGGAAAAAGTAGAAGGACGAAAACTTTTAACACGATCTCGTCGTGGAAGCAACATGCCTACCATACGGGGGCATAATCCTGTCTTACTGTCAGTATTTGTCGTGTCGACGCTACTCCTATCCCTGTTCCCAGGAACACCAGCAGCTTCGGCCGCAGAACAGGAATACAGCGAAGAACTTACAATCTTCACCATTGGCAGCCTAGGATATTGGAGAGTCGGCCTCCACGGAGGCAACATCACACTCTCAGGACTCAACTCAATCGAGTCTGGATCTAGTGGCGTGGAAGGCTACACACTTTTCTCTTCAAAACACGAGCAGTGGAGCCCATTCTACGAGTACTTCACCAAGAGAGGCTTCGGGCTTCTGGACTATGAGATTATCCCCATAGAGGGGATGATACTTACTGTTAGCGCCGATAACGTCGAAAGCGCCCAGCGTTTCGCATCGCAGCTGAGTGCAATCGTAGAAGGGAGCTTCGCATCTGTAAACTTCGGACTGGACAACTCCACATTCTACTCGCACATAGACTTCAAGAGACTAGTGAGCAAACGACTCTGGGGAAGCATACCCTCCCACTACGGTGGATTTGCATTTCTTTTGGATCAGGCGTCTTACTTTGAAGACAAAATGCCCATGTTCATCTTCAAAGGCGAGCGAACCAGCAACGGTTTCACGCATAGTGTGATTCTTGCTGGAGTAAGAAATGGAACCATCTCAAACAAGCAGTTTAGACTTGAAAACGTATTTAGAAATGCAGCAAAGGCTTCCACATCAAGCATTTCCTCATCCTCGTCGATAAACATAGTGCTGCAACAAAACCTAGTCTCATCCTTCAAAGGCTTTCCCTTTGCCAATGACCCAGAGAGATTTCGAGCGGTCTTCCAAGGCAGCCTATCAAGAGGCTCTCTGCTCCCTGCAATTGAAGCGTCTCTAGTCGAGACACTGCCGGCAATCTCGGCCACCAGGACTGTTGATCTAGGCGCACCGCGTAAGGGACAGACAGTGGAGGTCAGAGTCAGAGTCCAACATCTCTCAGGAGAAGGCGCACCGCCGATCACTGATCTGAGCATAAAGGAGGACTGGTGGACGCCTGCCTTCGACAAAGTCGGAGGCACAACCGAGACCACAATGACTAGGCTTGCACCGGGGGAGAAGTTTGACTTGATCTACCAGTTGAAAGCAAAGGTGGACGCCCCCATAGCAGTGGCACCTAGCCCAGCCCAGAACCTGATACCGTATCGTTACGCAATTGGCAACAGGACCGCCAGCAACACTGTGGCGATGAACCCGTTGACTCTGCGCGTAAACTCGTTGAGCCCTGTCATCAGCGCCGAAGCAGCTGTACCGATAGCCAACCCTAAAGCGTCAACCAGCATGGCCACAACGCTTCTAGTGAAGAATACTGGCAACAGGACCGCATTCCAGTTGTCGGCGTATTTGGATGACAGTTTCGTTAAGGCTGTTGACTCACTTGCTCCAGGAGCAGTTTGGACGGTTTCGGCTGAGCTTTCAGCTCAGCCTTTGATGTCGACCAGCAGTACAGCTAGGTGGCGCGTCACCTATCTTGACGAAGGAAGCGAGAAGCTGACAGAATCGAATCCAATCCAGCTCTTCTACCGAATGGATGCACCTGCTGTGCCTAACGTGAAGATTGAGAAGAAGGCGGAGCTAAAGAACGTTGGAGAAACTCAGTATGCAAGAGTATCCATATCTGCAGTAAACCAAGGCTCAGCTGCGTCAAGGTTCTTCGCCCTTAACGATGTTGCCCCGTCTGGAACAAGGGTCCTTAATACTACTATGAGTCTAGACGGCAATTCTCTCTCGGCTGTTGTACCCCAGCTGGGAAGCGGAAACAAGATCACCCATGAATACTTGCTTGAACTGGCGGCCGACAGAAACTACGTTATGCCACCAGCTCAAGGTATCACAGAAATACAGGGTGCCTTCGCCAAAACTCTCTCCAACTCAGTTACTTTGCCTTCAGGAATAAGGATCGAACAAAACGTCTCATTGGCGAAGGGGTTTGTGGGCTCGGCAACAGGACTTCGTATCATGGTTGTCAATCGTGGAGATATTTCGGTGTCAGATGTTGAAATTAATGCAGGTGAACCGCCGGGATTATTGGTTTCAGGGAACATTAGCAAGAAGACCGACATCCTGAAGCAGGGTGACCACCTTGAAGCAAGCTACCAGGCGCGTCTCACAAGACAAGGGTCTTATGATGCTGCAGCAGCAGGGGTCACCTTCTACCTATCAGGGCAAAGGCATAGCGTCAACCTTCCTGCGACAAGATTCCAAGTTAATGAACCTGTTAAGCTCAGTCTGGCGACTGTTCCATCGTCCCCAGTAGAAAAGAAGCCTTTCAAGCTCTTGCTCACCTTAACTAATCCTGCGGATCTACCTGTTGAGAAGGTCAGTCTGAAGTTGAATCTTCCTGCAGGCGTCCAACTCGTTGAAGGTTCGCCGAGCTTGGAGGTTCCTCGTTTAGGTGCACGGGAAGTCTTCAGGAGTGAGGTTACCTTGGTGAATGACCGTGCTCTAAGCTTCGAGTTGAATCCACCGACTCTAACCTTCTCCTTCAATAATCAACAGTTCTCTGGACAAACCGGTAGACTAGTTGTCAGCGTTGTAGATGATGTGACTTTCCGCTATCTGGCTCCTATTGGAGTAGCTTTAGGGGTGATTCTTATTGCGGCAATGCTTGGCCGTAGAGTGGCGGTTGCGAAGTCATCTACCGAGGTTAGGGCTAAGGTAACTGAAGCATGATAAGTGTGAGTTCTCAGTTTCAGGGAGACAGAAATGTCAAGTCTTGAAGATGGGTAAACCTAGAGAAATGAGAACTAATCATCGGTTAATAGTGCGACAGATCCTTCAGGAAGCCTACAGGGTTGCCCAAGAATATGGCGGAGCGAAAGGGGGGCGAAAAGTGAGCAGAGGAGCGTCTGGAGATATTTCAACAGAGTTAGATCTCATAGTTGAGAGAGCGATTATCGCATCTATTATGGAAAGGATCCCTGACTGTTTGATCGTTACAGAAGAATCCGGGGTCATAGGCCGCAAGGATTCTAGATTCTTGGTGATCGTAGATCCCGTGGACGGTAGCACCAACGCATCTAGGGGCATCCCATTCTATTCTTCGACTCTCGCGATTGTTGAAGGGAGACGTTTCAATGATATTACCGCGGCGGGAGTCATCGACTTGGTTACAGGCGAGCTGATCGACGGGGAAAAATACGGTGGTGTAGAGTTGAACGGTCGGCCGTTGCCGAGGCTCCAGAAAGAAAAAACTATTCATGAAGCTTGTGTAGCGATCAATGGACGCATTGCGGATCCAAAGTATCGAGATGCAGTGGCTAACCTATTGACCAATCTGCGTTATCCGAGGTTCTTGGGTTCAGCCGCATTGGAGACGGCTTATGTGGCTCTTGGCAGGCTGGATGGCTATGTAGAGGCTCTTCCTCGCCTGAGAACCTTTGATTGCGTTCCTTCACTTTTCCTCGTCAAGGAGGCGGGCGGATTAGTAAAAACGCTGAACCTAGATTTGGCTAAAGCGGATCTTAGTGAACATCTACGACTATCCTATATTGCTGCTAGGTCACCTAAGATAACAGAGTGGCTTCTTAGCATAGTAAGCAAGAGAGGCAGCTAGGAAACACTGTTTGTCCGTGGTTTTGCATAGAACTGCGTTCCTTAACGATTAATTAGTAGACCTTGGTTGGCCATTTAGATTAGCGTGGACTGGAACAAGGGATCCTAGGATTGGTTTGAATGATAGAAGAGAGGTCTGCGGGCGCAGTTTTGTATCATGACGGTGACCGAGTGGAATATCTCTTACTGAACTACCCAGCGGGGCACTGGGACTTTCCGAAGGGCAACATTGAGAAAGGCGAAGATGAACTCACAACAGTGAGACGGGAGATAATGGAGGAGACAGGGATCAAAAACATCGCCATGGAGGCAGGTTTCAGGAAGGTCGTTGAATATCATTACCGTAGGAAAGAGGGGCTGGTCCATAAGAAAGTGATATTCTACTTGGCCAAATCGCCTACTACCAAGGTGCAGTTGTCCTTCGAGCATCAAGGATACTCATGGCGCCCCGTCAACGAGGCTCTTAGAAAAGTGAGCTATGATAATTCACGAAGGATCCTCTCAGAAGCAGACAGATTCCTTAGATCTAAAAAGGCCGCCAAGTCACTCGGCGAATATCTTCCGAAGCCTGAGCAGGAGAAGTAGCTTCTAAGATGCTTCTTCCGACAATCAGAAAGTCGGATCCCGATTGCGCTGAGCCTACTGCAGACCCTCCCTGAACTCCTACTCCGGGGGAGAAGACGAGGAGCTTTCCCCTGACCTTCTCCGAAACCTTCCTTATTATCTCTGGTCTTGTTGCTCCCACAACTATTCCGTCGCAGCTCCATGACAATGCACGGTCGAGGAATAATTCATGCATCTCCACCGTTTTTCCGCGGTGGTGGGAGGGGTGGACTTTGAGGCCGTATCCTTCGACTGCACCCTTATGGCTCATGTAGATCAAGAGTATTACACCGCGGTTTTGTTCGTGAGCATTAGTGATAACCGGACCTAGGCCTTCCTCGTAGCCTACGAAGGGGTTTGCTATGAGAGCGTCGAAACCCGCGTCCCATAGATAAGATGAAGCAACTAGGTTTGTTGCGGCGATGTCGTTGAGTTTGAGGTCAGCTATCGTTTGGAGACCTAGTCGGTGAGCTTGATCGGTGATCCGAGTTAGGCTGGAGATATCTAGGGGAAGAAGGAGATGGTAATTGATTTTCACTGCGGCAAGAGTTTTGCCCATCTGTTCGATGATACCTAGAGCTTTTACCAGCAGAGGATTGGGGTCTTTCCCCGTGATGTCTAAGGCTAGGACTATTCTGCTTTGATGGTCTTCGGCTGATTCTTTGATTCTGATTGGGAAGGGGTTCGTCAACTGGTTTCTATGAGGGGATGTTCTTGGGTTAGCCTAATTATCTTTATGAAAATGTATCCATGTTCGTCTATTCTTCCTGCGAAACCAGTGTTTGCGATGTTGCTACTAGAGAATCTTAGGAACTGTGTGGGGGGAGGTGCATTTAAGATAATATAGAAGAAGATGGATGCTTCTTCGTAGTCATCAATTCTCGTGAAGGCGCCCAGTATGTGTTTTCCTTCTTTGGTGAAGGAGAATAAAGGTATTGGCGGCTCTTCGAAGATGGTTTTGTAGGAGCATACTTTTGCTAGGCTTGCGAGGTCCTGTACTTCGCTGCATAGGACTTTTCTGCTGCGTTCCTGTTGTCGTCCGCTGCCCTTTTCAAAGATTTTTGGCGGTTTCTTTATTGCGATGATGGGTGAATATATGTAGGCAGGGTTTGAAGCTGAGTCTGTAAGAATTGCTTCCTCTGTTCCGCCGGTGTTTCGGTATCCTAGGAAGTGATGCTGCTGACCGTGGATGTAGTAGAAGATGGGTCGCCCCATGAAGATGTCTAGTTGTAGGCATAGTCTGAGGCTGCATTCTACTTCAAAAGCGAATATGGGCAGGGGTGCCCTTTCAAAGGCGCATGCAAGTCTGGCGAGGTCTTTGAGGTCTTGGACTTGAATGAATATGGGAGGCTTGATCTTCTGGGGTCTCCTTGCTGTGGGCATGAACGGTGCTCCCTTGGTGTCCACGTTAAATATGTTTGTAACTTTTCAGATGAATGTTTTACACACCCACGTGTTTAGCATGAGGTAGGGGCAATTCAAAGGCTGACGAGAAGATAGGCTTGGTTTGCATGTTCTTTTTCCTATTCCAGTATTACCAAGATAGTTCCAACAGAAACGCTGTCGCCTGCTTTTACTCTAACGTCTTTTACTGTTCCTTCCCGGTCGCTTTGCACAGCAGCTTCCATCTTCATCGACTCCAGTATCACAAGATTCTCTCCTGGTGAGACCTTTTGTCCGATTTTGACCATAACCTTCACCACTTTCCCGGGTATTCTGCTCTGAATAGCATCTTTGACTAAGGCCACAGATTTCTTACCAACGGTTTGGAGGAGCGGTCGAGCAGCTGCTCCTGTGCTAGTTTTGCCTAGGCTTATCGTGGATCCATTAATCTCTATAATGATAGAATTTGGTGTCTCCTTTATCTTGGCTATCCGAGGTTTGTTGTTTAGAAGGAAGGCAAAGCCATCTCCGGGGCCTTCGCCGAGAGTTTTCACTTGGAATGTTTTGCCTCCCACGCTGATTTCTAGCTCTTCACGACCTGGTTCTCCTTTTACCGTGACTTGGAGAACCTTGTCGCCCAGGTAGAAGCTAAAAGTCTTCTGCGAACCTCCACCTTTGCGACCATCTAGTTGCGTAACCATTGGAATTCCTCCAGTTGTTGACACTCGTTGACTTCGCTACAGTCGTCGTCTTGGCTGATTTCCGCTCTCTGCCGATAAGATAAACTGCCGCTATTGAAGCAGCGATCTCCTCTATTCCTGAATCGATTATCTGCTTGTCCTTCAGTTTCTCAGGAGTTGGAAGTCTCCTTTGGAGAAAGTCCGTAGAAATATTTCCACTACGGAAGTCTGGATCCTCCATTATGAACTGGTGAATGGGGATGGTCGTTGCTACTCCGTCGATCACGTATTCTCTCAATGCGTTTTTCATCCTGCGCCTTGCCTCGTCGAAACTCCCCCCATAGGCTATCAGCTTCGCGACAAGCGAATCATAATACATAGGAACTTCGTAACCAGTGTATAACGCGGTGTCAATTCTTACCCCCGGGCCAGAAGGCGGATGATACCTTGACACAACACCTGCGGATGGGAGAAAGTTGTTGAAAGGGTCCTCAGCGTTAATGCGGCACTCAATGGCGCATCCTTTGAGGTGGATGTCTTCTTGCTCTAGGCTGAAGCCTTCTCCAGCAGCTATCTGGAACTGTAGCTTGACGAGGTCTAGCCCAGTGACGAGCTCTGTAATGGGGTGTTCGACCTGAAGTCTAGAGTTCATTTCAATGAAATAGAAGTTCATGGTTCTATCGACTATGAATTCTACTGTCCCCGCGTTTAGATAGGAGACCGCCTTAGCTGCTTTCGCAGCAAGTGCTCCAACCTTCTCCCTGATGGATGCGTTGACTACTGGGGATGGTGACATTTCGACCAGTTTCTGGAATCTTCTCTGAATAGAGCATTCTCTCTCGCCTAGGTGGATAACTTTTCCGTTGCCGTCTGACAGGATTTGAAACTCTATGTGTCTTGGACTTTCAATGAACTTCTCAACATATACGCCGAATTTGCCAAAGGCAGACATCGCCTCTCTGTGGGCTGCTGCGAAGGCTTCTTTCAGCTCTGCTTCGCTCTTGACTATTCTGATTCCTCTGCCTCCTCCCCCAAAAGCAGACTTGAGCAACACTGGCCAGCCAATCTCCTCAGCCAACGCTAAGGCTTCATGCTCATCATCGATGATTCCTTCTCCGCCTGGGACCACAGGCACACCTGCCTGCTTCATCCTGTTCCTGCACTCCACTTTGTTTCCCGCCAGCCCAAGTGTGGTACTCTTGGAACCGACAAACACTATACCATTCTTTTCACAAGCCTCAGCAAAGTCAGAGTTCTCGGATAGGAACCCGTAGCCAGGATGAATCGCGTCGACCCCCGCCTTTGACGCAGTCTCCACTATCCTGCCAATGTTCAGATAACTTTCAGATGGAGGAGGCGACCCAATCAGATAGGCCTCATCAGCATATCTAACATGAAGACACTTAGTATCTGCCTCAGAGTATATGGCTACGGTTTTGATGCCTAGATCTCTGCACGCTCTTATGACGCGAAGCGCTATCTCCCCTCTATTCGCAATCAGGACCTTGCCGAACAATCAGCGCACCCCTTGTTCAGAGCTGAATGTTTCCGTGCTTCTTAGGGGGCCTAGACTCCCTCTTATTGCAGAGCATCTCGAAGGCTCCGATGACCGCGCTTCTAGTCTCAGCGGGGTCGATCACCGCGTCTATAATGCCTCTTTCCGCAGCCGCGTAGGGGTTAGCAAACTTAGCCTTGTAATCTTTAAGAATCTTCTGCCGCGTTTCAGCTGGAGTTTTAGACCTAGTCAACTCATCTCTGAAGATGATGTTGATAGCACCTTCAGGCCCCATAACAGCTATCTCCGCAGTAGGCCAAGCATAGTTCACATCAGCCTTAGAATACTTGCTTCCCATAGCGCAGTACGCCCCGCCGTACGCCTTCCTAGTGATCACGGTAACCTTAGGCACAGTGGCTTCACAGTAAGCATAGAGCAGCTTAGATCCATGTTTAATGATTCCGCCATGCTCCTGCTCCACACCAGGAAGATACCCTGGGACGTCAACGAAGGTCAGTATGGGAATGTTGAACGCGTCGCAGAACCTTATGAATCGCGCAGCCTTGTTGGAGCTGTTGATGTCTAAGGCCCCCGCCAAGAAACTAGGCTGATTAGCTACTACACCTATGGAGCGCCCATTGAGTCTTCCGAAGCCCACTATTATGTTAGGAGCCCAGAGAGCATGTACTTCAAGGAACTCGTTATCGTCCAGAACCGAGCGTATGATCTCCTTCATGTCATACGGTTTGTTGGGGTCATCAGGAATCACGCGAGGCAGATTATCATCGCTTCTCGCAGGAGGATCATCTGTAGGAAGGATCTGAGGATCCTCTGAGTTGTTCTGGGGGAGATATGATAATAGTCGTCTGATCAACGCGAAACAGTCTTGCTCGTTAGGCGTGACAAAGTGGGCTACGCCGCTTGTCTGAGCGTGGACCGAGGCTCCGCCCAAAGCTTCAAAGGTTACGTCTTGACCCAAGGCTGCTTTAACGACATCAGGCCCGGTGATGAACATGTGGCTGATGCCTTCGACCATGAATGTGAAATCCGTCATGGCTGGGGAGTAGACTGCTCCCCCTGCGCATGGACCGATGATAGCTGAGATCTGGGGAATTACGCCAGAGGAGATAGTGTTTCTGAAGAAGATTTCGCTGTATGCTGCTAGGCTTACTACTCCTTCCTGTATTCGTGCCCCTCCAGAGTCGCTCAATCCTATGACGGGTGCTCCTGTCTTGAGTGCTAGATCCATGACTTTGCAGACTTTCTTGCCGAAGGCTTCTCCCAAGGAGCCTCCTAAGACAGTGAAATCGTGGGAGAAGACGAACACTGTGCGACCCTCTATCTTTCCGTAGCCGGTTACCACTCCGTCTCCAAGCGTCTTCTTCTTGTCCATTCCGAAGTCACTGGTTCTGTGCGTCACAAACTTGTCAAACTCGACGAAGGAGCCTTCGTCCATCAGAAGCTCTATTCTTTCTCTCGCAGTCAGTTTGTTCTTGTCTCGCTGATCCTTGATGCGGGCTTCGCCGCCTCCCAGCTCAGCCAGCTTGTTCATTTCACTGAGTTTGGTCATCTTGTCTTCATGAGGCATAAGGAGATTCGGTAGTTCGCATCCGATCAACGCTATAAAAGTTTGAAGGCTCCCCTATACTATGCTATTGCATGCGTCGAACGGCGGGAGAAGGAAGGATCCATGACTGAACCTAAGTGGATACGTCGGCTACGGTTCAATCTGAGTCGACTTGGCCTGTTCAAAGGACACCTGCATTATTACACCACGGTCGCTTCAACTCAGAGCGAAGCGGCGAGACTTGCTTCAAAAGGCGCAGAGGAAGGAACGCTAGTAGTTGCAGGAAAGCAGCTTGAGGGAAAAGGTAGATGCGGAAGGAGATGGAGATCTGACGCCGGCGGTCTGTGGATGTCCCTTGTGTTGAAGCCCAAGTCGCTTACAGGGGGATCACACCTAATCACCCTTTTGGCTTCTCTTAGTGTGGTGAGAAGCTTGGATCGCTTTTCTTTTGATGATGTTTCAATAGAGTGGCCCAATGATGTGCTCATAGGTGTAAGCAAGGTGGCTGGCCTCCTCAGCGAAGCAGTTTTCGTAGGTTCGGAGCTGGAGTATATCGTATTGGGGATAGGCATCAACGTGAACAATCCTATCGAAGGTTTTCAGAGTGATTTCATGCGGAATGCTACAAGCTTGCGGGAATCTTCGGGTAGCATCTCCAAGTTAGATGAGGTTGCTTACACGGTCCTTGGGAACCTTGAAGGCGTGTACTTAGAGGCTCAGCGACATGGACTAGTCAAACTGATTTCTGATGTGAAAGGGAGAACCAGCACCATTGGGAAAGATATTGTCTTAACTATAGGTGGGAAGGAGCTGCATGTGAAGGCAGTAGATCTGTTGCCTGACGGAAGGCTAGTAGTCAAAGGAGAGAAGAGTGACTCCCAGAATATTCTTCCTGAGGACATTGAACGGCTGCGCAGAGGATGACTAAGAGTCGATGTTGGAAAAAGTGATATAATTTCAGATACTACTCACAGATGATCCAAAGTGGTAAACAAGAGAAAGCGGCAGAGTTTTTGGAGCCTTAAGCTTAGAGAGATCGGGACGAAGCGAGCCAGTTCTCCCATAGCCTCTGCCGATGAAGAGGGACTCAGGAAGCAAATCGCTGCTTGGCGCCGAAGAGTCAAGCTAACCAATCAGGTGGAAAGCCCTTCTGGCATACCTCTGAGGGAAGTGTATACCCCTCAAGACATGCCTTACTTCAGATACGTGTCCGAACTAGGTATGCCCGGCGAATATCCGTTTACCCGAGGAGTGTATCATACAATGCACCGAGGTAAGCTGTGGACTATGAGGATGTTCTCAGGCTTCGGCGCACCAGAAGACACGAACCGGAGACTCAAACATCTCTTGGAGAATGGTGAGACAGGGCTGAGCATAGCATTCGACATGCCTACCCTATACGGCTATGACGCTGACCATGAGAGAGCCAAAGGTGAAGTGGGACGATGCGGGGTCAACGTGTCATCACTCGCCGACATGAAGACCATCTTTGAAGACATCCCATTGGACCGAGTGAGTACATCCATGACGATTAACGCACCCGCCCCCGTATTGACCTGCATGTACGTCGCCACAGCGCAAGAGAAGGGAGTGCCTCCGGAAAAACTGAAGGGCACAACTCAGACCGACATCTTGAAAGAGTATGTTGCTCAAAAGGAATGGGTATTCCCTCCCGAAGCTCATCTGCGCCTTATCAGAGACATGATCGCCTACTGCACCAAACATATGCCCTACTGGCACCATATCAGCATCAGCGGCTACCATATCCGTGAAGCAGGGGCAAACGCATTCCAAGAACTCGCTTTCACTCTGGCTGACGGCTTCGCTTATGTCGATCTCGGCTTGGAGGCGGGGCTAAAGGTAGATGACTTTGCTCACAGACTTTCATTCTTCTTCAACTGCGACATGGATTTCTTCGAAGAAGTAGCTAAATTCAGGGCTGCAAGACGGATCTGGGCCACAGCGATGCGATGGAAATACGGTGCCAAGAAACAGAGATCCATGCTACTACGCTTCCACACTCAGTCTTCAGGTGCATCGCTCACATGGCAACAACCTCTGAACAACATAGTTAGGACAACCATAGAGGCTTTAGCCGCAGTTCTAGGAGGCACTCAGTCACTTCACACAAACGCCTATGATGAAGCCTGGGCCCTACCCACAGAAGAATCAGCCACCTTGGCCCTCAGAACCCAACAGATCATAGCCGAGGAAACAGGGGTGCCTAGTGTGGTTGATCCTTTAGGCGGATCATACTACGTTGAATGGCTGACAAACGAAATGGAAGAACGAGCCTACCGCTACCTCGAAAAGATCGAGTCCATGGGAGGCATCCTTGAAGCAGTAAAGACAGGTTACATCCAACGGGAAATAGCTGAAACATCATATAAGAGGCAGCAACAAATAGAGAAAGGCAAAACAGTCATTGTGGGAGTCAACAAATACATCACCACCCAAGAATCCCCTATCAAGACCCTCAAGATAGACAACGCCGTCCAAAAGAGGCAGATAGAAAGACTCCGAATCCTCAAAGATCAAAGAGACAGCAGAAAAGTGAAAGAATCCCTATTAAGGCTCAAGAGTACCCTCATGGATACCAGTGCCAACAGTATGCCTGCCATACTCGAAGCAGTGAAAGCCCGCGCCACACTCGGCGAAATAATGGCTGTAGGAAGAGAAGTCTTCGGGGAATGGAAGGGACCAGAAGCATTCTGAGGTGAACATGATTGGCGGCCCATGTATCGCTCCAAAAACCTGCTGGCAAACAGCGCAGAATACGCATCTTGATGGCTAAGCCCGGGCTTGACGGACATGACCGGGGCGCACTTGTGTTGTGCCGTGCTTTCCGTGATGCAGGCATGGAGGTGATATACAGCGGCCTCTTGGTAACTCCTGAACAGGTGGCCAGAATAGCCGTTGAAGAGGATGTTGACGTAGTCGCTCTCAGCCTTCTCAACGGGGCCCATATGACGGCGTTCCCCGCGGTAGCCAAAGCTCTTAGAAAAACAGGTGCAAGCGATATCATGATAGTAGGAGGAGGAATAATACCTGACGAAGATAAACGCATACTGGAGAAGGAAGGCATAACAGGAAACTTCGGCCCCGGAACACCTCTCAAGACCATTATAGGCCATATCGCAGATAGAGTCGAAAAGAAGAGGCACAGGAAACGGTAGCAGTATATGCTGGATTCTACAGAACTTGCGTTATTTCTGCACAAGATTTAAAAGGGCGCCCAGTAAAAGCCGTCTTTACAAAAGGAGTAGGTTTAGCGAATGCCGCAGAAGCCACACATGAACATAATCGTCACAGGACACGTAGATCATGGTAAGTCAACCACCATGGGACACTTCCTCTTCGACCTGGGCGTAATCGACCAGAGAACCATTGATGATTACGCTAAAGAGTCGGAAAAGACCGGTGCAGGTGACACTTTCAAATACGCATGGGTGCTGGACAGCCTAAAAGATGAACGTGAACGCGGCGTAACCATCGACCTTGCCTTCCAAAAATTTGAGACTGACAAATACTTCTACACTCTGATAGATGCTCCAGGACACCGAGACTTCGTCAAAAACATGATCACCGGTGCCTCTGAAGCTGATTGCGCTGCTGTCGTAATCTCCGGAAAGAAGGGTGAAACTGAAGTAGGCATCGGCGCCGGAGGCCAGACACGGGAACACGCTTTCCTCCTGAGAACCCTTGGCGTAAGCCAGATAGTGGTTTGCATAAACAAGATGGATGACCCACTAGTCAACTGGACTGAAGCCCGATACAACGAAGTAAAGGGAGAGATGGAGAAGCTCCTCAAAACTGTAGGCTACGACTTGAAGAAGGTCAACATCATTCCAGTTTCAGGATGGACAGGAGACAACCTAGTACGGAGATCAGACAAAATGCCGTGGTACAAGGGACCTACCCTCTACGAAGCCATGGACAAGTTTGAAGAGCCACCTAAGCCTCTTGACAAGCCTCTCAGAGTCCCGGTTCAGGACGTGTACAGCATTACTGGCGTAGGAACAGTGCCTGTGGGAAGAGTCGAGACTGGAGTATTGAAAGCCAATGACACAGTGGTCGTCATGCCTTCAGGCCTAAAAGGAGAGGTGAAGTCCATTGAGACCCATCACACTCCGATTGAGCAGGCAATCGCAGGAGACAACATCGGCTTCAACCTCAGAGGCATCTCCAAACAGGACATTCGCAGAGGAGATGTCCTCGGAAGTCCGAATAGTCCACCTACTGTTGCAAAGGAGTTCATCGCTCAGATCATCGTGGTCTTCCACCCAACAGCTATTGCACCTGGATACACCCCTGTTCTGCATGCTCACACTGCTCAAGTCGCTGCTACAATCGTGGAAATCGTATCTAAGATAGACCCAAGGACAGGCCAACCTACCGAAGAGAAGCCAAAGTCCATCAAGACCGGCGACTCCGCGCTGGTAAAGATTCAGCCACTCAGACCCCTATGCATAGAGACCTTCAAAGAATACCCAGAACTAGGCAGATTCGCCCTTAGAGACATGGGCACAACGATTGCTGCCGGAGTAGTCCGAGAGATCACTCAGATCTGGACTGTTGAGAAGAAGTAAAGCCTTCTAAACATCTTCACTGGGATTCGGTGTGTCAACGAGACACACTGATCTCCCTATCTATGTTCATCTTGGACACGTATAAGGGGAGAAGCTAGACGCATCGAATGTTACTCGAGGAGGGCGTGGCTCTCTAGGATTATGTGCACAGTTACATTCTACCTAGAGGCCATAGCGATTCTTTCCTGCTCGTTCTTCGCTCTAATCGCGAAGCTGTCAGCAGAACCCTCAGAGGCCAATATGATCTCACCAGCCAAGGCTTCTTCAACACTCTTTATGTTCGAGAAGCAGCTCTGCCTGACTCCCTCTGAGATGAATCTTAACGCCAAGTCAACTCTCCTCAGAGGAGCAATGTCCACAGAAACGTGGTAAACAACTCCGCCGTAAGCAATCCGTGTAGTATCCTCGTTCGGAGAGATATTCTCGATGGCCCTAACTAGGACTTCAACAGGGTTCTTCCCTGTCCGCAGATGGATAATGTCGAAGGTTGTCTTCACAATACTGATGGATCTTAGCTTCTTTCCCCCCATTCGACCAGTGTTCTTAGCATGTCTATGGCCGAAGTGCATCAGGCTGTTCGCAAGCCTCTCAACAACATTAACCTGAGCCTTCGCGAACCTTGCGTGCTCATGTCTACCAAAGGAAGTAGGCACCAAAACCGGTTGCAACGAAAGGACACGTTTAAGGCCCACGTCTTTAACCTCGACTTGAGAGATGTCCCACTTACGGAAAAGAAGCATATTGGTCTCAGCCGCCATAATGTCACCTTCTAGGCTTCTCCTTTCTTCCTAAGACAAGCTCGTTAAGTGAAACACCGTTCACTTTGAAAACCTTCCACCTGACTCCGGGAATGTCGCCCATGGCGCGACCCATAGAGCCCCCTATTCCTTCTACGAAAACCTCGTCGTGCTCGTCAACATAATTGAGGGCACCGTCGCCGGGGAGGAAGGCAGTGACCTGTTTTCCGTTCTTAACCAATTGGATTCGTACGCATTTACGTATGGCGGAGTTAGGCTGCTTAGATTCCACACCGACTTTCTCCAAGACGATTCCTCTGGCCTGAGGGGAACCCTCCAAGGGATCAGCCTTCTTATCCAACATAAGCATCTTTCTCTTGTAGTATTTGTAGGACCATTTGAGTCGCTGCCTATTCAGCTGTAGTTTGCGGGCTGCTAGTTCTCCGCGGGGTGATCGTCCCAAGCCTTCTCGTTCACCGCTTCCTCTTCAATGCATATAAAAATCTGTTGGACTCAGCAAGCAGCCACTATGTCCCTTCTACGTAGGTGAAACAATATGAATGTTAGATATCTGGAAATACCTTTTAGCTAAGAGGCGGGCTTTCTCAGCGTTCCTCCCATCCCGGCCCACCACCGCACCCTTCTGCTTCTGATCCACAACCACAACCGCAATCTTGGTGCCGTCCAGCTTCTCAGTAAGCCTAATCTCAGAGACAAACCTTGCGTTCAGAGAATTCCTGATGAACTCCTTAGCATCCTCCGAATACTCAACCAAATCCAAGGGTTTACCCACAATCTTCTGAAGGTTCTTGACGTTCACACCGTTCCTACCGATGGCAAGCCCCATCTCACCCTTGTTCACAATGAAGATAACCCGATCCATCTTCGGATCAATCACACAATCTCTAGCAGTGGCCCTTGTAATATGCTGGAAGAGCTGCATCAAACGCAGCTCCTCAGAGGTCAGCTTGATAGTCTCTGGCATCTTTTCAGGTTCCCCGTGCCCACACTCAGCAGCGAAATCACGGCAACACGGCGAGATTTAAGCATAGCGAGACAAGACCCTGAGAACCCATCTCCACCAGCCAAGTCAAAACAGTTGAACAAGAGGGTCTCTCTCCCCCCTACCTAAGCACCGCAAACCCCCGAGCCCCAACAGAACCCGAAACATGAGCCCCGACCACCCGCAGTCAGGCTCACTGCTTCTTACCTGATGACCCTAAAAGAGGAGTTAAATCTACTGCACCAGGCGTCTTGATAGCCACCGCGGAGACCCTGAACGGCTTCCTACAAACCCGCCCAAGATCCAGAGAAGAACCGTCGTAAGCCACACTAGGCACAGACGCAGCAGCACACGCCTCAACGATCCTACTCACATTACCATGAGGTGCAGAAGACGAATAGACAACCAACTTAGACGACTTCACCGACTCCAACACCTCCTCCAGACCGAAGACGAATTTCCCCCCCTCAGCCGTGCTTCTCAGCACCGACTCTATCAAATCCTTACTACTCTGGGACATGCCCCTTCATATACACCTGAACCATACCCGTACCAACAGGAATAGCCATCCCCACAATCACGTTTTCAGTCACACCCCTGAGCTCCTCCTTCTCGCCCTTAACAGCGGCTTCAGCAAGAGTCGGAACAGTGATCTCGAACGCAGCCCTAGCCAGAACACTGGTCTTCTTGCCTGCAATGCCATGCCTACCGATCTGCTGCAAGATCCCCCTAGAAGTCATCAAGTCAGCCACCAAGTAGATATGTCGTATATCCACTTCAAGACCCTGCTCTTCAAGGGTACCCATGATCTCTTTTACTATAGCTGCTCTAGCAGCCTCTATTCCAAGAGTCTGATACACCTCGTACACATTATTTGTGGTCGTCCTAGACAGGTCCACTCCAGATATCTTCAACACCTTCGCCAGATTAGAACCCTTCGTATGAATCACCCACTCATCCTCCTCTTTAGAAACCGTCACTCTGTCGATGCCTGGGATGCCTTTCACCTTCACGTTAAGAAGCTTATTCCTCAGCGTAAACAACATGGGCAAATCAGCTCCCTCCACACGGACACGGATAGCCTTCTTAGCTTCATCCACCTCAACCTTTCTCTTGCCTGATTCAACGACTTCGCCCACCATCTCCACTGTACAATCCCTCTCCTGTAGACGACTAGGACTCAGAACCAAAGTGACATCTCCAGATACATCCACCTCAGTCTTCTCAACCACGGCGCCGACTTTAGTGAACAGTATGCTCCTAGCCACATGCAACGCCCCTTCATTAGACGCCCTGTTCTCCTTATCCATATACACCTCCATGACTGGCGTAGCCGCCAGCTTCCTCGCGTCCACAAGCTCAATCAACCTCGGAAGACCCAAGGTGACATCCCTCTCCTTCACGCCCGCGAAGTGAAACGTTCTCAGAGTCATCTGGGTGCCAGGCTCACCGATAGATTGGGCTGCAACTATGCCACTGGCTTCACCGGGTTCCACCGTAGCTTTCCTCAACAACTCCACTGTTTTCTTACACACGCGTTCAGCCGTTGTTTGGGGAACATCTACCAATGCTTCCTTCAAGCTTTCAATCAGCTTCAGATTAAGATCAGCCTCGTATTCCTTGAGAATCTTATTCAAAGCCGTGGGTGAAACCTTCTTACCCTTGTCCTCTTGCATCATCTCTGTTTCAACTAGGCGCTCAACGTTCACGCTCTTGCCGTGATCACTCTTAGATGGATCCACACCATCCTCGCCATAAATGAACTGTATGATACGTCCCTCGGGGTCTCTTACCGTCAGATCGTACTCTACCTTCAAATGTTCAAGCGCGTTCACCAGTCTCCTCTGCATGTAACCGCTTTGCTGAGTTCTGACGGCAGTATCCACAAGACCCTCTCTGCCGCCCATTGCGTGGAAGAAGAACTCTGTTGGCGCTAAACCATCACGGTAGCAGGCGCGGATGAAGCCTCTCGCGTCAGGTGAAGTTTCACCGCTCGGGAAGTGAGTCATTGCTCTGCCCTGATAGCCTTTCTCAATACGCCTGCCTCTAACAGACTGTTGACCTAGTGCAGCAGACATCTGACCCATATTGAGAGCCGAGCCTCGGGCACCAGTCTTGGCCATGATCACCGAGGCATTCTCCTCAGAAAAGGCTTGATCAGCTATCTTGCCTGCTCGGTCACGGGCCTTTGCAAGCTCGTTAACAATATAGAACTCTAGCGTCTCTTCCGCCGAGAGACCCCTTACCAAAGTAAGTTTCTTGTTCTTGTACTGCTGGATCAGGTCACGAACCTTGGAGTAGGACTCGTCAATAGATTTCGACACGGATGCTTTAGCCTCGTTCGTCAGATAGAAGTCGTCGAGTCCAAGGGTGAAGCCACGCATGGTCAGATAGTCCTTGAGTACCGATAGAATGGAGGTTAAGAATCCCCTTGCCTGCTCGGTGCCATAGTCTTTCGCTATCCTGTGGAGGACACTGTCCGGCTCTTCTGCGCCGATGGCTGCTCGATCTATCAAGCCGTTTGCAAGCTCACCGTTCTTGATGACAACGTCTCTCTTCTCGCCGCTTCTGGTGCTCTTAACCCAGCGGGACGTCATGACATAGTTGAAGTCCCGAGGTAGAAAGAGGGAAAAGAGTTGCTTGCCAGTATACATAGGGCTAGGCCCGTCTTTGGCGGGAGCAGGTAGAGGCCCTACGTATCCTCCTGACACCGCTAGACTGCAGAATTCTTGTGGAGTAAGTAGAGTGGATTCGTGTGAAATCAGATATGCTGCGGTGAGGAAGTCTCTGATTCCACCGATGATGGGGCCGCCGTATCTTGGTGATAGTAGCTGGTCTTGCACGCGCATAAGCTGTATGGCTTCGGATCGGGCTTCCTCGCTCTGAGGAACATGGAGATTCATTTCGTCGCCGTCGAAGTCAGCGTTATACGGTGGGCAAACAGCAGGATGAAGCCTGAATGTGCGGTATGGAAGCACTCTTACGTGATGCGCCATGATGGACATGCGGTGTAGTGAAGGTTGCCTGTTGAAAATCACGATATCGCCATCAGCTATGTGCCTCTCTACGACGTAGCCAGGGGCAAGAGACTCGCTAAGAGCAGTTCTGTCGCTCACGTAGTCCAGCCGTATCCTGACACCATCCGGTCTGATCACGTAGTTGGCGCCAGGATGCTGAGTAGGCCCATTTACGACGAGCTGTTTAAGGAAATTGATGTTCCAAGGCGAGATTTTCTCAGGTATGGTGAGCTTCCTAGCCACATCCAGCGGAACTCCTACTTCAGAGACGTCTAGACATGGGTCTGGGGAGATCACCGTTCTGCTGGAGAAGTCAACTCGTTTACCAGAGAGGCTTCCTCTGAATCTTCCCTCTTTCCCCTTGAGGCGTTGGCTAAGGGTTTTCAAGGCCCTGCCTGATCTGTGGTGAGCCTGTGGTATCCCTGAGACTTCGTTATCGAAGAAAGTCGTCACATGGTATTGGAGAAGGTCGACGAGGTCTTGAACGATGAGTGGTGGAGTCCCTGACTCCTTACTTTCCCTAACCCTCTGATTTACACGGAGAATATCCACCACCTTGTGGGTCAAATCATCTTCAGATCGGATACCTGACTCTAATGTGATAGAGGGTCTTACTGCCACGGGTGGAACAGGTAAGACCTGCAACACAAACCATTCGGGACGGGCAGTGTTAGGGTCATAGCCTAAGAGTCGTAGATCATCATTCCTCACTCTCTCTAATCTTTCCCTTATGGCTACGGGTAGTAGTCGAGTGGCACCTCCTCCTTCAGTGATCTCGTGGAACACAGTAGGTTTGGTGAACTCTATCTCGTACTGAGGTTTCCCACAGTGGGGGCAAGCCTTCGTCTTCTTAGCTTTCAGAATTATCTCTCTTGAAACGGTGTCGTCAACGGCAACTGCGGTTGGATCCTTTTTCTCCAGCCTCTCTCTATATTTCGCAAGATCGTCTTCAGGCAGCTTGAGCCTTCCACAAGCTCTGCACGTAGCCATGAGAAGTCTGTGTATCTCATCCACGAAAGCAATGTGCAGAACTGCCTCTGCAAGCTCGATGTAGCCAAAGTGACCTGGGCAGCGGCCAGCCGCGTTCCCACATGTGCCGCATTTCTGGCCTGGCTCCAATACACCTAGGCGATTATCCATTAGACCTCCTTGCACCGGCATTCCGTCTTCATCATAGGTTTCTGGCGCAGTTATCTCGGCGACAGCATATCTTCGTATTTCGCTGGGAGGAAGGGTTGAGAATCTTATTCCTCCAACCACCTTAATTGTTTCTTCAGTTGTCAGCTCTAATCACTTTATACTTTGTCTTTGAGATCCACTCTCGGAGCGATGTTGAGGCTCATCATTTCCTGTAAGAGCAGTTTGAAGGCGTATGCCATGACTACTGTGGAAATTCTAGCCGCGTCTCCGCAGACTCTGCACACGTATCTACGCTGCCTGCTGTCATAATAGGCTATCAAGCCGCATCTTTCACAGATCTGAACCTCTGTTCGGTCAGCTTCGTCAAGCAGCCTGTCCTTCAGTACCATTGACGCTCCATAGGCTATGAGGCAGTCCCTCTCCATCTCGCCGAATCTGAGACCTCCACCACGGGCCCTTCCCTCGGTGGGCTGCTTAGTAAGCATCTGCACCTGACCTCTAGAGCGAGCGTGGATCTTGTCTGCAACCATGTGGTGGAGCTTTTGGTAGTAGACTACTCCGATGAAGATCTCCACCTCATATTTTCTACCTGTTTTACCATCATACATTACTTCTCTTCCATTAGGCTTGAATCCATATTCCTGAAGGATCTCAGCGACAGATTTCTCTTTCTCTCCTGAGAAGGCGGTTCCGTCCACCGGTGTTCCCCGTAGAGCTGAAGCTTTTCCTGAGATAGATTCGATGAATTGGCCGATGGTCATGCGTGAGGGGAATGCATGAGGATTGATAATAACATCGGGGACCACGCCGTCCTCTGTGTATGGAAGGTCTTCTTGGTTTACCACCATGCCTACTACGCCCTTTTGGCCGTGGCGTGAAGCGAATTTGTCGCCTATCTCAGGGATACGCATGTCACGGACTTTCACCTTGTACATCTTCCCTCCTTCCACGCCTTCGGTCAGGAATACGACGTCCACGACACCTGCTTCTGATGGTCTCACGCTTGTGGAAGTGTCCCGCTTGTATGGTCCTTTGACTTCGAATTCCTTGTATTCCTCCATGAATCTGGGCGGACTAGTTCGCCCTATGACGACATCTCCGCCACTCACAACGGCTTCATGCATGATGACGCCATCAGATTCGAGCAACCTGTAGTACTTCTCGCCTCTGTAGCCACGTATGTTGGCTTCAGCAGAAGGGATCTCAAAGGTGTCCTTCATGCCTCCGAGGTACTGCTTGGCTTCGCCTTCATATATTCGGTAAAAGAAAGATCTTGCTAATCCTCGTTCAATAGAAGACTTGTTTACAACTATTGCATCTTCGATGTTGTATCCTTCGAATGACAGTACTGCTACCACGCAGTTTTCGCCGGTAGGTCTGTCGTCAAGGTTGAGGAGAGGAATGGCGCGGGTTCTGACGAGAGGAGGCTGCGGGTAGACTAGGAAGTGTTCTCTCACGTTCGTATTAAAGTGGTAGGTAGGGGTTGAGAAGCCTAACGACTGTTTAGCCATGGCTGAGCCGTAAGTGTTTCGTGGCGACTGGTTGTGCTCGGGATAAGGAATGACTGAAGCTGCAATGCCTAGCATAGCTGCGGGGTGAAGCTCCATATGGGTGTGTTTAGAGGTGAGCTTGTCTACACCCATGGCGATGTAACAGTTCTCCTCTTCGTTGGCGTCGACTAGCTCCAAAATGTTCATCTGGACTAGATCCTTCCAATGTAATTCGCCTTTGAGCACTCTCTCGTTCATTTCACTTGTCAGCAACGGTTTGCCGTTCTCTACTCTGACGAGAGGTCTGAGAACTCTGCCTGAGCCTGTATTCACATAGATTCGAGCAGTAGCCTTAGGATCTTTGGGAACATAGTGTGATATACTAGCATGAGGATGGATCTGACCTTCTCGCCTTAGTTTCCTGACCGAGTCGACTAGTGTTTCACCATCTTTGACATATCCTATGAATCGTCCATCGACTAGGATTCTGCAGCCAGTCTTCTTGACTGAACGATACTCCTCTTTCTCCGCTTCTCGGGCTCGAACTACGCCTAGGTCGATAAGTTTCTCCACTACTTCCATTGACGGCGAGCTCACGGATATGACTGCGCTGAGGGCGAGGTTTTTCACAAGTCCACAGTTGGAACCTTCAGGGGTCTCGTTAGGGCATATCCTACCGAAATGGGTCGCATGCAAGTCTCTTGCTTCGAAGTTAGGTTGAGATCTGCTTAGGGGCGACTGGACCCGTCGGAGATGACTGATGGTCGAAATATAGTTGGTGCGGTCTAGTAGCTGGGTTACGCCGACTTTGCCTCTTCCCCAGTTGCCTGTGGCTATCGCGTTGTTAAGTCGGTCTGTTATTATGCCCGGGCGGATGGCTGCGCCTACGATGTTGAGGCCTCTTCTCTGGCCGCTTCTCTCCAGCTGATATTTCATGTCTCTTACCAAATTTCGGAAAGCTGTCCTGAAGAGATCAGCTATCATTTGACCGGCAAACTTCATGACCTTGTTGCCGTAGTGGTCTTTGTCGTCTGGATCTATCCAGTTTAGTCTTAATTCGAGGAGCTTGCAGATTACTTCTCCGAGGAAGATGGCTTTGTCGTATCTGACTTCTGGAGATTTGCCTAGGTGGGGAAGTAAACCCAGATCCAGAAGCGTTTCAGCCTTTCTTAGTCTAAATTCATCCAGCATGCCATGAGCGACTCTGTTGCCGATATAGATCAACGCATCACGTTGAGTAACAACTTCGCTGGCTTTTTCAAAGGAGGCCTCAAGAAGGTCTTGAACAGCTTTCTTCGGGTCGTTTTCGTCATCTGTTACTGCGACTGCCTCAGCTATTCTCTGATCTGTTTCTAATCCCAAGGCTTTCATGATGACAACCAAGGGTAGATCTACTGGTGAGGTAGGCAGCTTTATTTGTATGGTGTCATCCGGTTTCAGAATGGCCTCAAGCTTAGCCCTATAACCTACAATAGAAGAATAGACCTTTGCTTTGTATGTCTTCACTCCTCCGGTTTCTTCCACATCGACAAGGATCTTATTGGCTGAGAGATCTTCTAGGCCGATGATCACTCTTTCGGAGCCGTTGACGATGAAGTATCCTCCTGAGTCTCTAGGGTCTTCACCTACTTCCACTAGCTGTTCTGCTGTAAGTGTGTTCAAGGGGCAGAGCACTGACTTGACCATGACTGGCAAGTCTCCGACATGTTGCCATTGAGGAGACTCTTTGATGATCCCGTTCTCCTCAATGCTCATTTCGACATGGAGGGGAGCTGCGTACGTTAGATCCCTGAGCCGACCTTCAAGAGGGAGCACATTGCTTACGGAGCCATCAACCTCAACAACCCGCGGCGTGCCGAGCTTAACTTTCCCGAGCTTAACCTTGTAGGGGTTACCTAGTGTTTCGATCTCAATATCGTTGATCTCATCTACGATGCTTTGCAATCCTTTCTCGATGAACTCGTTATAGGAGTTAAGGTGCTGACGAGCAACACCCTCCACTTCCAGAACATCTTTCAGCAAAACCCATGAATCTTGGCTGCTTTCCGATCTGACCATTACTATCCCTCCACCACGTATCTGTAGTAGATCGTTTCCCCAGCAGTTTCACTTCTGCGGGTGATTCTGATAAGATCGCCTGCCTTGGCACCTATTTCCACAGCCGCAGGATCGCGGCTAAGGATGAATGGGAACTGATCTGGTTTGGCGTTAAACTGTTTTAATATTTCGTTTGCTTCTTCTTTAGGAACTAGTTCATGCTTGGGGACGAGCATGTGTACAGAAACATTTAATTCCTCCTTCTCCTCCATAATCACACCTATTCTTTTTTTACGGTAAGAAGCCTAGGGACGCGTAAGATATACACGTAGAGGCCTCGCCAAAGCCGCGGCTTTTCATTCTATTTAACCGTTTCCAACTCTAGTTTCAGATTTTTCACTATCACCTACTCTTCCAGTAGTAATGCATGCCGTTTTGACTGCACGTGGGACATATGATCAGACTATGTGCGGGTCTTGTTCATTGCTTCAGCTAGGAGTTTCACCCCTTTCCGTATATCTTCGTGACCGTAGTTGGAATATGCTAGTCGAAGGTATTCTTTGCCCTCGTTTCTTGGGGAGAACTTAGGTCCAGGATAGTAATTGACTCCTTTCTCTAAGGCTGTGGAAAGGAGTTTGTCTGGGTCGACTTTTATTGGGATCTTCAGCCAGATGAATAAGCCTCCGCGCGGGTGGCTCCATTCTGTTGAGTCACCTAGGTAGTCGTCCAGAGCTTCGAGCATGGCGTCACGTTTTGCGCGGTATATGCCTCGCATTTCTTCGAGGCGATCATGCATATGTTTTCTTACATATTCTGCCACGACCATCATTGAGAACGAGTTGACTCCTGAGTCGGCCTTTATGGTAAGCATTTTGGGTATGATTGGTGTAGGTGTTATGAGCCATCCTATTCTCATTCCTGCTCCGATGATCTTTGAGAAGCTTCCAAGTTTGATGACGCCCTCTCCCCCCGCTAGAGAATAGATCGGTGGGACTGGTTCACCCTCATAGATCAGGTCGCCGTAAACATCGTCTTCGAAGATTGGGGTGTTGTAGTCCCTTGCTAAGCTGAGAAGGTTTCTACGGCGTTTCAGACTCATGACTGCGCCAGTAGGATTCTGAAAATTAGTTATGGTGTAGATGAACTTTGGTTGAATCTTCCGTTTTCTCAAGTCTTCCAGCGTTTCAGCGAGCTTCTCAGTGTCCATTCCGTTTTCATCCAAGGAAATGTCCACGATCTTGGGTGAGCAACGGTTGAACGCTCTCAGGGTTCCAGGATAGGTGTATTGCTCGGTGATTACTGTGTCACCTGGTTCTATGAACGTATCTGCCACTAGGCAAAGTCCTTGAGTGGAACCTGAGATGATGATTATCTGATCAATGGGCACAGAAATGTCTTCTAAACTCTTGGTTCTCTCGCTTATTACTTGGCGGAGCTCTTCGTCTCCCATGGGTTCAGGGTATACTGCTACTTCGCGCCCTCTTTCCGATAGCGCTTTGCCGGCAGCTTCAAGGATGTGTTCTGTGGGGAAGTAAGATGGATCTGGGTCAGCTACTTGGAAATCATAGGGTACTTCTTTGGATGGGCGATATGTTTGAAAGAATGTTCTGGACGCAAAGAGGGGGCTGTAGTCCATCATTTTTCTGGCACACCTTACAGACTGAGGATGAAATCGCTATGTGTTAATTCAAGGTTTCGATGGCAGTTTAGCCGCTGACTTTTTGTTTGGCTTCATCAACGTATTGTTGTAGCCCATGTTCCTGTTTGGATGTGAATGTGAATCCCAGATTGGAGTAGAGTTTCTCCGCTATCTTCTTCTCAATCGGCTCGACGCCCGCTGGAAAGAGCTTTCTCAGGGAAGCAGTGTATTCAGCAATGTTGCTGATTGCTATCGATGGGTCAACGTAGAACTCTATGGCTCTAGCAGTGGTGGCGCCTAGGGCTTCCTCCAATCCCTCTTTGATGGATTTGATCAAGGCATCAGAGAAACTTGTCTTCTGCATGATCTATCTCCGTTTGGCGGTTAATTTGAGGAATCTGCGCACTATGAGTATGCCGAAGGCTACCATGGATAGTGTGTGAGCTAGAAGTCCTATCATTACTGCATCTGGGCTAGCTTTGATCATGCCTGTCGTTAGTAGGGCGCGAGGCAGCTCCGCTGCCACCCATATGACTACGAATATTGAGAGTTCGGCTTGGAGGCTGTTGAGGCTTTTGGCCTTAGATGCAAGTCTGATAAACAGAATTAAGGCGATTACTAATCCCAAGGGTGTCAGGTTTCTCGATATTTCGGCGAGGAGGTCTAGAACCATGTGGTTATCCTCCTATTCTTGCGCTGTAGTAGAGTCCGAAGAAGACTAGGAGTATTACTGAAACGAGGTCTACGGGGTTGGCTAGGATTGATTGTCCCAGAATCAGGAGAATATGGTATATTCCATGCAGTATGGCGAATGATGCTAGCATTATTGTAAGGTTTCTTAGCACGGGCTTGTTGACACCACGTATCAGCACCAGGAGGATTATGCCAGGGATAATAACGGCTAAAGCGCTTATGAGTCCGAGCGCAAATGGTAATGAGAATGAGGCTGCCATCTCGTGATATGGCATGCTTGGGGTTTGTGGTCGTTGCCTGTTATTAACTCTTCGTGGTGACAGTTCTAGCTGGGTCGTGTGGAGAAATGGGAGAGAGACTTGGTGGGTTCTGCTGCGATATTCGGTGTAAATAAATGGGTGGTGGCGGTGTGCCCCACCCGTTGCGTCGGCGATCTAGGTTTTGATTTCCCCGATCGCGTAGTTGGGCCTAATCTGGGTGATCTTGACCTTTACGCTGTCTCCTTGCTTTGTGTTGGGCACGAAGATAACGTATCCGTCTACCCTGGTTAGGCCGTCGCCCCGTCGACTGATTTCTGAGATGGTTACGTCTAATTCGTCGCCAATTTTCACTGGCTTTGCTTTGAAGTATGCGCTTGGGAATCTTCGCGACGGGTAGCGTTGTGGTTGATCTTGCATTCCTTCGTCTTCGGACATGCGTTGAGTCCTTGTCCTTGTGTGTGGAGGATGCTTGTTTCTCACTTAAATATGTATTGTGTTCTGAAGTGTTCGGTTGTGTTTGCTGTATAGACAGGGTTTGTATGAATATCTTGGGGGCTTCTACTGAAGGGTTAATCTATCACAGGTGTTTAGTGGCGGTTGAGATATTCTTCAGTGTGATCGGGTAGACCCCCCTTACAATATAAATTTCAAGATGGTGGTGACTGGCATGGAGTTATCGAAGCATAATGATGCATCGTTTAAAAGTAGAAGGTAATGGGTTTGCTGGTTGTGTCTTCTAAGAAGCGAGGTTTCGAGGAAGGAGAATACGCATTAGTCTATCTTGACAAGAAGCGGAGGTGGCTTGTGAAAGTAGCTAAGGGCGGTAAGCTGCATACTCATGCGGGGATTGTGGATTTGGCTTCGCTTGTCGGTAGGCCTTATGGTTGCAGCTTGGAGTCTACTTTAGGCAATAGGCTTTGGGCTTTGAAGCCTACTATGGAGGATTTTTTGATGAAGGTTGAGAGGCCTACTCAGGTTGTCTATCCTAAGGATCTGGGTTTGATTGTGGTTAAGACAGGTATTTCATCAGGGTCGATCGTGGTTGAAGCGGGTACGGGTAGCGGCGTGCTGACAGGGTTGATGGCTAATCTTGTTCGGCCTGATGGTCATATCTACTCGTTTGAAGCTCGGCCTGAGTTTTTGAAGGTGGCGAAGAAGAATCTGGAGAAGATGGGGCTGTTGCAATATGTGACTTTGGCGGAGAAGGATGCGAAAGAAGGTCTTGACGTTAAGGATGCTGATGTGGGCATTGTTGATGTCGGTGACCCCTGGAGCCTTGTGAAGCCGTTCTCGGAGTCACTTGCTCCTAGTGGTGTTTTGGCTGCAGTATCGCCTACTATGAATCAGGTTGAGAAGCTGGTGGCAGAGCTCTTGGCTCAAGGGTTTGTAGATGTGGAGAGCATGGAGCTGATCCTCAGAGGGCTGGAGGCGAGGCCCAATATGACTAGACCATCAATGATGATGGTGGGCCACACTGCGTACCTGACGTTTGCCCGGAAGACTATTTTGGAAAAGGAATAAAAGCAGAGCCTCCGTGGCTAGTCAGACCAAAGCGACTTGAGCAGCAAAGAAACTGTTGATGATATATCGTTAGTATTGTATTTGACGCCTCTTATCGTCAGCACTGCATATGCCTTTCTATCTGTTGGCATCCCTCTTCCTCTGACAAGCTCCATCTACCTTACTGTAACTAAGAGCTCAGAAGTCTTCCTCATAGGTTTAGCAGGAGTATTGGCGGGTCTGCTTCTAGAGGTTTTGACTGCCCCAAAGGCGGAGAGAACTCAACGCCTTGCTAACGGTTCTGCGAGACTTCAATGGGTAGCAATAGCGTGTTTTGTGCTCGCAGTCTTATCAGCGTGGAGCACTCAGGGTGTCTTACCCAACATTTCTTCATTGCTAACAGTGTTCATTGATGGAAGATACGCCTTGGCATTCCCCCTACTGGTGCTCGTGCTCTCGCTTCTGATCAACCCGTCTGTTCGTCTTGGAGCAGTGGGGAGAACCCTGCTGATCGACGAAGGGCCTGCTATACTGGCGATCATAGCGCCTATAGTCATGTTTCTTCTTTGGAGAGTTTCTGCGTCTCTACCCTTGGCCTTCGCGTCAGCGATCATCACTATAGCTATATCTACTGCAATATACCTTCGAAGAAAACAGTAGCCTAGTTTCATACGCTTAGCAGATCGCTTAGTTTCTAGGGTTCTGCTACAGGTAATCATCCATCACAGGATTCTTGCTGCCGGTCCGCTTCTGAACATTCTGCTGGTTTTTGTTGCCACCGTAGTCTACAACGCCGTATACCCCATCATAGCCAGGCGTAACCTTGAGCGTGTTCTTCCTCACTGCTTCTATTGCTGTAGCAACCTCATTGCCAGCTGCTGTGGCAAGTTCTTCTCTTTGAGTAGAGAGCATGACGTTATACTCGCTTCCGAACCTGTTTACCAGATCATTATACACCTGCTGAACCTTACGGGTAGCTATCGATGCGGCACCCAAGACGGTGGCAAGAAGTTCGTGGAGCGGTATTAGATACACGTAGCCTGCTGCCTCTCTAGGAGTGAAGCCGACAGGCCGATCAGCCAGATCCTCCACCCTTTGCTCTACTCCTAACGTCAGTTTCCTTCCGCAGCGCGGGCAATGGTTGCCATGCTTCAAAGCGTCAGAAGGCGCCAAGGAGACGTTGCAGGATCTGTGACCTGTCCAGTGATACTTTCCGTATTCCGGTCTAGTTTCAATGGTCGATGCTAGTTTACTGTTGCCACTCTTCCTTAGAGCTGATACTATTTCTCGGTATGAGGGTTTGCTTAGCTCAAAGATGTTAGCTTCTCTTCCAAGCCTATGTGGGAGGGGGGAGTGGCAGTCACTGTTTGACACTAACACGTATCGATCTAGTCGGCTGAGCCTCCAGTTCATAGGTGGGTCACTGGACAAACCCGTTTCCAAAGCATGGATGTGATCTGACTGATCTTCGTAACATTCTTCAATAGTGTTGAAGCTGTTGTTGGCGCCGAATATGCTGAACCAGGGTGTCCACACGTGAGCTGGAAAAATCTCTGTTCTATCATCGACTTCCTTGACCGATTCCACCAGTTCAGGGGCAGTCATACTCAGAGAGGGTCTTCCATCGGCGTTGACATTGCCCTTAGTCTTCAGCTTGTCCGCCAGTTGGGCTGCAGCCTCTAAGTCTGGAAGCAAGATTATGTGGTGGACCTTGCGTGCCTTCCCCTCCTTCTCATAGATGGTAGATACTTCCGTTGAAACAAGGAAACATGGTTTCTGTTCTTTAGTGTTTTTCAAGACATATGTTCCATCCTCAAGGGGTTCGAGTTCTTCTGTAAGCTCTTTGAGCCATTTCGGGTGGAGGGCATCACCAGTCCCCAATAGGTCTAATCCTTTGATCTTCGCGTTCAGGGCGAGACTCCTTAGATCCATGGTTTGGCTAGTGGCTGCGCTGAACCGTGAGTGTATGTGCAGGTCGGTGATTATCCTCATATCGAGTCGTCTTGGCCTATGCTCCTACGTATGGCAAGAGATCGATTTAAGATTCGTTGTCCCTAGTCAAACAGATACTTGTTCTCTGAATTGAGAATCAAGGGAAGAGATAAGTGCATGCTTTGACGCTACTTCAAACACCTTGTTCACTAAGATTCTTGTCGCCATAGATGGTTCCCCTAACGCGTTCAGGGCCCTTGACTACGCCGTAGATTTGGCCAAGAAATATGGTTCCTCGATCACTCTGGTTCATGTTGTGGAGCGGCCTGTCTACCCGTATGTCTATCCGCCTGAGGGCATAGCTCTTGAAGGCGATATCTACGCTACTCTCAAAGAAGAGGGAGAGAAGCTGTTGGCCAAGGAGAAGGAAGAGTTAGTCGGGAAAGGCCTGAAGGTTGACACCAAGCTGGTCACAGGGGATCCTGCGGGAGAGATTCTGAAGGC
>JACPCU010000022.1 GCA_016184315.1 Nitrososphaerota archaeon | reverse complement strand
ATCTATCTCCCTCCAGCTCATGAGCTGAAGACGCAGAGGAGAGGAAAGAACCCTGAGGTCATATAGAATTGAGCAAATAGTTAGTTATGCACCAACCCAACACATCCGAAAATCTTTAAAGTCCAGAGCCAAACCCCCGCCCCCAGACAACCATTGGACTGGGGACTCTTCCTACCCGCACTAGTAATGATGACCCTAGGCCTAACAGGCCTATGGATAGTCGAAAGCGAAATAGGCGTCTTCCCAGAGCTCGTCGGCCCATCAATGTTCATGTTCTTCATAGGAGCCGTCTTCATGGTCCCAGCCATATTCAAAGACGGCTTCCCCGCCCTAACCTCAAGAGGAAAAGCCATCGTAGGAACCGCCATATTCATAGCCCTCGCGGAGATAATCGCCTTCCTAATAGCAGTCGCCTAACATCCAGCTCGCATAGCAGCAGCGTCAAAACTTATAACTCTGTAATCTTCGCCCAGCCCCCAGACGCTGGATTTGCCCGACCTAGGAAATAACATACTAGTGTCAAACACATATGAAACATTCACCGGTTTATTCGGAACCTTCTCCACTCTTGCGATAATCGTAGGCGCAGTTGTACTAGGTCTAATGACCTATCTCATTCTGAGATACAGGGACAAGGGCACCTCCACCCAAGAACCAGAGGACGCACCGACACTCGGAAAACTCCCCGCAGAAAGAGGAAAAGTCAAAACCATTGCTGTCTCACTAACTCTATCCACCACCATTCTTGTCTTCCTAGTATTCGGAACCTTTGGTGCCCTAGACAATATTCTAACCCCACCGAAAGACGCTATCGACATCAAAGTCACAGCCTTCCAATGGGGATGGAAGTTCGCATACCCCAACGGATATGAGGAAACAAAAGAGCTACGGGTGCCAGTCGGCAAAGCCGTAAGACTGATCGTCGTAAGCGAAGACGTGTTCCACAACTTCGGCATCTACGACTACAAGATCAAGATAGACGCGATAAAAGGACGGACGAACCATATCTGGTTCGAAGCTAAACAGCCCGGCGAATTCACTATTCAATGCTACGAGCTTTGTGGCATTGGCCACGCTTTTATGAAGGCAAAGCTGGTTGCAATGGAGCCTGGCGCCTTCAACGCGTGGTATAGCACCTCGGGGGCATAGGAATGGTTCAAGAAACAGAAAAGCCATCTGTTCCTCCCGCTTGGTCCATCAAACGCTGGCTATTCACAACTAACCATAAGGACGTCGGCATACTCTATCTACTTACTTCCGTTTTCTTCTTTGTTGCAGCGGGCTGGCTGGCTCTACTAGTGAGGACTCAGCTTGGAGCGCCAGATAACGCTTTCCTCAACAGCTCAGCCTACAACCAAGCAGTCACAGTCCACGGCCTCTTAATGGTCCTCTGGTTTCTTTCACCTTTCGCAATAGGCTTCGCAAACTACATCGTTCCTCTGCAGATAGGCGCTAGAGACCTCGCCTTTCCAAGGCTAAACGCGCTAAGCTACTGGCTCTACTTCTTCAGTGGAATACTCATGTTGATGAGCTTCTTCACAGGAAGCGCCCCAGATGGAGGATGGACCCTCTACTCTCCGTTATCCTCTCAACGCTACACACCCTTCCTCGGACTGAATGTTGCGGCAGCAGGCATCATAATGATGATCGCCTCAATAACTGTAGGTACCGTCAACTTCATAGTCACAATCGTACGCATGCGAGCACCCGGACTGAAATACAAACACCTGCCCATGTTCACCTGGGCGATGCTCATCACCATAGGTATGATGCTCTACGCGTTCCCATCACTGCTCGCAGGAACCTTGATACTCTTCGCAGACAGGGCGCTGGGAACCCTGTACTTCTCTGCCCCTGAAGGGGGAGCAATCCTTTGGGATCACCTCTTCTGGTTCTTTGGACACCCGGAGGTCTACATAGTGCTCTTCCCAGCTATAGGGGTTGTTGGAGATATTCTGCCCACATTTACTCGTAGACCTCTCTACGGGAAGAAGTACATTGTACTGTCGTTGGTGGCTGCAGCAATCATCAGTTTTGTCGTCTGGGGTCACCATATGTTCATAACAGGGATAAACCCGACGGTAATGAAGCTCTTCAATATCACTACAGTCGCAGTTTCGCTGCCGTTTGACGTCATCACTATCGCCATGATCGAAACATTGGTCAGAGCAAAGATCAGGCTCAAGGCACCGGTTCTATTCGCAATAGGCTCCATAGCACTATTTGTGATAGGGGGTATAACCGGAGTCTTTCTTGCCTCAGTAGCATTAGACTTCCAGTTGCGTGGAACATACTGGGTCGTCTCCCATTTCCACTATGTTATGGTCGGGGGAAGCGCTATGGCTCTGATTGGCGGTCTCTACTACTGGTTTCCCAAGATAACGGGACGCATGTACAACGAGAAACTAGCCAAAACCCATTTTCTACTTTCCTTCATAGGATTCAATGTCCTCTACTTCCCTATGTACCTCCTGCTCGACATGCCTAGAAGAATAGTCACATACACTGCTTCCACAGGTTGGGGTCAAATGAACCTGCTCGCAACAGCGGGTGCATGGATATTTGGATTGTCTCAACTCTTAATGTTCTACAACCTCTTCGTAAGCATGAAGAAAGGTATGCCAGCTGGCCCCAATCCTTGGCAAGCCTCCACCTTAGAATGGGCTACGTCTTCACCACCTCCTTTCCACAACTTCGACACAATTCCAGTTATCTCAGAAGGAGTGGTCCACCTGACCAATGGCGCAGGCCACAGCGCAGCTTTAGGAGCCAAAGCGGAAACTGAACATGTTCATGAAACCCACACCAGTACTTGGCCGATAATCATCTCCGCAGCCGCGTTCTTCACGCTTCTAGGTCTGCTCATGGGCTTCCCCGTACTGCAATTAGCAGTAGCGTTCGGCGTTATTGCCGTCTATGGTTATGGCAGAGAGCGATTCACTGTAAGACACGAAGAGAATGCTGAGAGCTGGCCGTATCAAGGCGTAGAGAATGTTAAGCTCGGCGTATGGATCTTCTTGGCTTCAGAAGTGATATTCTTCAGCGCCCTTCTAGGCGCCTACATCTTCGTCAGAGTCAACTCTGCCACCTGGCCCGCAGCTGGTCAGATACTGAGCATACAGCACGGAGCAGTGAACACCTTCATACTGCTGACTAGCAGTTTCACCGCTGTACTGGCGCTCGTATCCGCTAAAGCTGGTTCGCGAAAATACACCATGCTAAGCCTCCTCACCACCCTTGTACTCGGCCTAGCCTTCATGTTGAACAAGGCTTCAGAGTGGAAGGAGCTAATAGAGCACGGGTTTACTTTCAACAGCGGTCTCCCCGCCAGCAGCTACTTCATAACAACAGGAGCACACGGTGTCCATGTTGCTGCAGGGTTAGCAACGATAGTCTACCTTATCATCAGGGCTGCTGAAGGCAGATACACGAAGGGCGACAGTGGGACAATAGAGCACTTCGGCCTCTACTGGCACTTCGTGGACATAGTATGGGTCTTCCTCTTCCCTCTCTTCTACCTGTTATAGAGCTGGTGTAAGCAATGAAGCTAATCGTTTATGCAGGTGTATTCGCATTCCTTATGGCTACCACCGCAGTTGAGCTTATGACGATCGGGATGCAGCTGCCCAGGAACATTCTTGTCACAATAATAATGTCTACTGCGGGGTTGAAGGCAGTGGTCATAGCGATGTTCTTCCAGCATCTTAAGGACGAACCTAAGGCGCTATCTATCTTAGTGATAATCCCCATAATCGCAGCCGCAGCCCTGATTGGAATAAGCATTCTATCTATTCAACCCTTTGTGCCGAGTGGTTAGAATTGAACAGCGCTTCAATAGTTGCGGGAATAGCTCTGATGGTAGGGCTGGCAGCGATAGGTGGAATCACATATATTCTCTTGGTCCCGCCATCTTCCGCTGCTCCAGCGGGGCCACCTAACGTTGAATTTGAGATTAATGGAGGAGAGTTTGACAGTTTCTTCGGCTTCGGGAGCCCGGGAAAAAAGGTTGATTCTCCTGGCCCTGAAATGAGAGTCAAACAAGGTGAGATAGTTAAGATCGCATTTAGTAACGTCGGTCAGATACCCCACTCCTTTAGGGTGGTGAAGGAGAAGAAGTGGGACGCGCCAGCAGTCTTCGGCGCCGCCATAGGTGATGCTACCAGACCCATTTCTCCGAGTCAGTCCGGCACGACTACTTTTAAGGCGGATAAGGGTGGAAGCTACTTCTACATCTGCACTGTGCCTGGTCATGTGGAAAGAGGAATGTTTGGCAGTCTTGTGGTAGCGCCATAACATTGCAGATTAGGATACCACAATCATCTGGTCTCCCTTTGCAATCGTTTATTTGGGAGCCGTAGCTACAAAGCGACCTGCACAGAGGGCTATAGTTGGATTCATTTAAACTGGTTTCCTATTTCTCTGCTTTCGCTGTTTACACTCTGATTGCGATAGGGGGGTTAGTGACGTCCACGGGCTCAGGGCTAGCTTGCCCAGACTGGCCTTTGTGCTACGGTCAGATTATACCTCCTTTTTCAGCTCCTATTCTGATAGAGTACACTCATAGGCTTTGGACTGTAGTTGTGACGCTACTGATCATTTCGACCGCGATCTTGGCTCGTAGAGGGATGAGAAAGCCTCCTCGAGCGGTCTTTTTCTCGACTCTTAGCTTGGTGTTGCTGATGGTGCAGGTGCTTTTGGGAGGTTTGACTGTGCTGTCTGGGACTTCGTCTCTGGTTGTGACTGCTCACTTGGCTCTTGCCACTGCAACATTTGGGTCTGTGGTAGCAACTGCTATCTACGCGTCTAGGGCATCTGCGTGATGCTAAGGCTTGTCTAGGCAAAGCTTGGAGATTCATCTGTCTAGGCAGCAGCTTGATGGTCTTAGGGACGCAGCGGTTAATGCTTGGCCTGTAGAGGCTTGTGCTCTTCTCTCTGGACGGTGGTCAGATAATGGGGTTTCGGTGAAGAGGATTTTTCAGGCTCGGAATATCGATAACTCTCCAGTGTCTTTCCAGCTGGATCCCGTGGAGTTGATCAGCATCTACTCTAAGGTGGAGGAGGCAGGGGAGGAGATAGTGGGGATATTCCACTGTCACCCTGCTCCTCCTTCTCCTTCATTCACTGATCTCCGGTTCATGAAACTGAATCCCGTTGTCTGGATCATAATGTCTATGCCAAGCGAGGCTTACGCGGGATACATTTGGAGGAATGACAAGGTGGTTGAGGTTCAGGTTAGGGTATTAGATTGATTATTGCTGGATGAGCGTCAGGTTTATAGATGCATCAAAGATGCTTTGAGAGTGGTCCCGTGGCACCCGCGGTAGCTCAGCCTGGTAGAGCTTCCGACCCTCCTCTGGGAGGGGGAGACGCTGTAGAGGTTGGCCTAGGGCTGATCTTACCAGCCTACCGGGCACACACAGGAACCGGAGTGTCGCAGGTTCAATTGGGTCTATCAGACCCTGAGTATCCTGCCCGCGGGACCAACTTTTCCACCGCGTTTCGATAACTCTGCGAGCTATTGGATAACATCTTGAAATTCATATTGCAAGGGGGAGCTCCTCAATCCTAGGACGTGGCTTCAGTCTACAGATCTTGCCGGTTTATGTTGGAAGGGGGCCTTTCCTGTTTTGCAGGGAAAACACCTCCATATCCGCACTATGAGTACTGCAGTTCGCGCTAATTATATGCTTGAATAAACCATGAAGGATTGACATGCCGCATCATATTGAGATATTCACAGGAAGCTGCGGAATCTGTAGAGATGCAGTCAACATCGTTACTGTTGGAAAGTGTAAGGACTGCGTAATGAGCGTTGTCGATGTAGACTCCGGCCGCGAGGAGATAAGAGAGAAGATCAAGAGCTACAATGTGACTTCTGTTCCAACCATCATTATCGATGGTAAGATCAAGATTGTTGGACGCCCATCGTTCCCATGGTTTTGTGGGGAAGAATTCTACAAGTTCTTGGAAGAACGGTATTCGTTGTTGATAGGGTTGGATAGATCTAGTAGGTCTCGGTGATCGCTAGCTCAGTTGTTTCCATGTTTATTTATGGAACAAGATGAACGTGCGTTTGTGCAAAAGCTGTCAAGGGGAGAGTAACATGGGTGTGGGTGAAATGTTGCTTATGTGTCTGTTTTTTCGATAAATATTTAAGGAGTCGTAGTTGGGCGAGTGTCACAGCGTTCGTCGGTGCGGTTTGATGGCTCTATCAGATGTGTGGTTCGTGTCTAGGACGCGGTGTTGAGGTAGGCATAGATGGAAATAAAGGTCGTTGAAAGTAGCGATTCTAGTCTTACTGTGTCGCTGAAGGGGGTTTCTAGGAGCTTTGCTAACGCTGTTAGACGTTTCGCTATTAGCGAGGTTCCTGTGATGGCGATTGACGATGTTGTCATTCTGGATAACTCATCGGTTCTCTATGATGAGCTTTTGGCGCATCGCCTGGGTTTGATTCCCCTTCGTACTGATCTTTCTAGGCATATTTTGCCTGAGGATTGTGACTGCAAAAGCGCGTTGGGCTGCTCGAAGTGTCGTGTACTGCTTGTGTTGGATGCTGAGGCTGCTGACAGTGTGAAGACGGTTTACTCTGGTGATTTGAGGTCTGAGGATGATTTTGTGAAGCCTGTGAGCGACAGGATTCCTGTGGTGAAGATTGCTCCGGGGCAGAAGGTGAAGCTTGAGGCTTATGCGAGGCTCGGCAGGGGTAGGGAGCATGCTAAATGGCAGGCTTCCACCGTTGCTGTGCTTAAGGAGGTTGAAGGTAAACCTGATGAGTTTGTGCTGCGCATTGAATCAGTGGGTTCGCTTCAGCCTCAGGAAATACTCTTAAAGACCCTCGATATTCTGGGTGAGAAGCTAGACGATTTCGCACAGAAGGTGAGTGAAGCGAAGTGACTGAACGGAACATCATACTGGCTGGAGCAGTAGCGGAGTTGAAGAAGGCTTCTCGGAGGAATAAGGCTAGGATATACTCTGCGGCTGCCGCGTATTTGGTTAAGTCAGGTTCGGTTAGGCCTCAGGTTAACGTGGGCAGCATTGAGCGCAACACTAAGGCTGGTGACGTGGTCTTGGTGCCGGGGAAGGTTCTGGGTGCTGGTGCTATTTCGCATCGCGTGGTTGTAGGAGCTTTCAGTTTCTCTAAGGCTTCTGCTGAAAAGATTGTGGACGCGGGAGGTAAGACTTTGAGCCTCGGTGAGCTGCTTAGAGAGTATCCTTCAGGTAAAGGAGTGGTGTTGATTGGCGGTTAGTGTATCCAATTCTTCTGAAACTATTGTGGTGGATGCGGCTGGTCAGATTGTTGGTAGGCTTTCCTCTAATGTGGCTAAGCTGCTTTTGAGCGGTCAGAAGGTTGTGGTTGTAAATGCTGAGAGGGCTCTTTTCTCAGGTAACAAGAATATGATTGTCGGAGAGTTCAGGAAGCATCTTGAGCTGGGAGGAGCAGTTCACCCGAAGTATGGCCCTATCCACTTTAGGCGTCCTGACAGGCTTCTTACGAGGACTGTGTGGGGTATGCTTCCAAGGAAGAAACCGAGCGGAATCGAGGCTGTGAAGATGCTCAGGGTCTATGTGGGTGTTCCGGAGAGGTATGCCTCTGCTTCTAAGACTGGGTTTGATGATGCGAAGGCTACTAAGCCGCTTCCGTTTTATGTTACTCTAGGCGAGATTGCGAGTGAGATAGGTTGGAAAGGTGAGAGCAGTTGACGGGAGATAAGTTCAAGCTGACCTCAGGTTCACGGAAGACTGCTAGGGCGACAGCATCTATCACTCAGGGCGGTGGTCGTGTAAGGGTGAACAAGGTGCCTGTCGAGCTTGTGCAGCCTATGGTGGCTAGGGAGCGAATGATGAGCCCCCTTGAGTTGGCTGGTGAGTTAAGGAGCAAGGTTGACGTAGATGTGACTGTGAATGGGGGAGGCGTAATGGGACAGGCTGAGGCTGCCGCCATAGCTATTTCGAAGGCTTTGGTGGATTGGACAAAGAGCGAGGATCTGAGGAAGCGTTTGATGGATTTCGATAAGCATCTTCTTTCAGGGGACGCGAGGCAGTCGGAGCCTAAGAAGTTCGGCGGCCCTGGTGCCAGGCGTAGGAAGCAGAAGTCTTACAGGTAGCCTACTTGCTGGTTTTGCGGGTCTTGATGGGTCCGCTATTTCCATACTTATTCATGTAGCGGCGCCACTGCTCTGAGTTGAATCGTTTCTCCATGATCTTGGCTTCGGCTAGAACTGCGTCTTCGAGGTCTATGTTGAAGTGGTTGGCTATTTGCAGAAAGAGGGAAAGTGCTTGGGCGAATTCTCTTTGGAGCCCGTTGTGTTTTTCATGGCCCAGGCATGAGACTTTGTAGCCCTCTTCGAATAGTATGTGTCTGCCTATCTCGCCCATTTCTTCTATTAGGTGAGTGAATACTAGAGACGCGGGAAACTTGTCCCATCCTCGCTCTTTGACGAATCTGTCCTGCATGTCTTGTAGTTCCTTTATTTGCATTTACCGTTTGTTCCTTGACTTAGGGGTATAAGGTTTAGGAAGAGAGTGTTGTTTGCTCTTGCTTGAAGAGCAATAAATCACCGATAAGTTAACAGAAGCCTGAGCAGGAGTTATGATGGCTCTTCGGAGTATGGCTGTATCTTCTCTGTAGGGCTCTTAGAACCCCTCTTACTATACATGCCGTCAGTCAAACACTGTCCCGTAGACCGCAGAGTTGTCAGAGCCTGCGCGGATAATGTTGAAATAATAGATGCCTGGGTGGTGCATTGTAATGCTTGTTCCGGTGCGGTGCTTCACCTGTGGCAACCTGATTGCTGACAAATATGAGGAGTATAAGCGTAGGGTGCGTGAAGGTGAGGAGCCTAGACGCGTGTTGGACGATATGGGGTTCAAACGGTATTGTTGCAGGAGGATGCTTCTAGCCAGCGTAGACCTGATGGATCAGGTTCTGCCTTACTACGAGGAGTTGGCTCGTCGCCACGCTGAGTTCTCCCAGTAGCAAGTAGGGAAATGGCTCAGAGATACGTTGTCAAAGATGTGAAGGCCCGCCTCTGCTATAACAGCAGAGGAGACCCGACTATTGAAGCAGATGTCACCGTAGGGGATTCCCTTGGCAGAGCGATGGCTCCGGCAGGAGCAAGTGTAGGCAAGTATGAGGCTCAGGCCCTCCCTCAAGGAGGAGTCAAAGAAGCCATCCGCCTCTTAGGGCAGTATAAGCGCCGCTTGATCGGGCTGGATACTTCAGACCCCTATGCTTTGAACGATGAGTTAAGGAAGATAGACGGCACCGATAATTACAGCAAGATCGGGGGTTCAACCGCATTTGCTTTGACAGTTGCAGCGGCTGATGGAGCTGCTAAAGCTAAACGTGTCCCATTATTCAAGCTTCTATCTCCGAAAGGGCCCCACTATCTGCCTCGACCCATCGGGAACGTACTGGGCGGAGGCAAACATGCAGGGAAAGCCACTCCCGACATACAGGAATTCCTTGTGTGCGCTACTGGCGCCAAGAACATATTGGATGCTGTGAGGGCTAATACTGCTGTTCATAAGGACTTGGGCAAGCGTCTTGAAAAGACGGATCCAAATTTCACAGGAGGTAAGGGCGATGAGGGCGCGTGGGCTCCTAGGCTCAAGAACGATGAGGCCCTTGAAGTGGTTT
The DNA here is from genome assembly GCA_016184315.1 of Nitrososphaerota archaeon. Classification (GTDB taxonomy): domain Archaea; phylum Thermoproteota; class Nitrososphaeria; order Nitrososphaerales; family JACQRY01; genus JACQRY01. Next base: position 44,845 of record JACPCU010000022.1, on the reverse strand, counting down.
ACGACAGTGTTAGAGCAGTATCAGACTCTACGGGGATAGAGAGCCGTATGGGGCTTGACGTGGCTTCGTCATCATTCTGGGATGAGAAGAAGCAGATCTACGACTATAGCAGGTCTGGGGTGAAGAGGTCTGCAGGGGAGCAGGTCGACTACATTGTGAAACTGGTGAATGATTACCGATTGATCTACGTTGAGGATCCGCTGCATGAAGAGGACTTCGAGGGGTTCGCCGAGCTCACCAAAAAGATCAAAGTTGCTTATGTTGTCGGTGATGATTTACTGGTTACAAGCCCAGAGAAGCTCAGGAAGGCTGCTGGGATAGGCGCATGCAATGCATGCATACTGAAGGTTAACCAAGCTGGAGGGTTAGGTGACGCGCTACGCTTCGCGGAAGCTGCCCGCGAAGCAAAGTTCACGATAATTACTTCTCATAGGTCGGGGGACACTGCTGAAGCCCATATTGCTCACGTCGCTGTGGCCACAGGCTCCAAAATGTTGAAGACAGGAGTAGTCGGCGGCGAAAGAATTGCCAAGCTCAACGAGCTGATCAGAATCAGCGAACTAGATGAAGCAACTAAGATGACCTCAGTCGATTTCCAGCCCAGTTCTCAGATTTGACGCTCTAAAAACAGAGACAAGTCGTCTTCAGGCGAATCGAAGGACAACCCTTCTTATTATCTGACGTCTTTCTGAACGATAAGGCTTATAATCAGTCGGTAAGCGGTGGGGATGCGAAACTGGTCGATAAAACAGTGTCAAGCAAGAATATCCAAGATGAAGGAACCGACGAGGAAGGATCAGCTGAAACCTTCGTCACCACACAGGTCTCCGAGAAGGAACTCGTAGCTACGGGCATCAGAGTCGGCACCCTCGTCAAAACAAAATCCATGACCTCATTCGTCAGCAGGACTAGGCCCGACGGTTTACACGTCATCGATATGGGCAAAACCCTCGCAAGAATAGAAACCGCGGGGAGAGCCATCGCCCGCCTCGACGTGAAAAGAGTCGTGGTTCACTCAACCCGCGAATACGGGAAGACACCTGTGGAAAAGTTCTGTGAGCTGACCGGAATAGTACCCATCATTGGTAGGTTCATGCCCGGCACTTTCACCAACCCTCTCTTCCCACAACACATCGACCCGGAGCTTCTCCTAGTCATAGATCCAGCTATGGACTTCCAAGCAGTTGACGAAGCAGCAAAGATCGGCATACCCGTATTCGCAGTCTGTGATACCGACAACGTTAGCGCCAACGTAGATCTAGTGATCCCGGCGAACAACAGGGGTAGAAAAGCCCTCGCGGCTGTATTCTGGCTCTTGGCAAGATTCGTCCTTATTCATAACGGTACCATCAAAGCAGACCAGCCGTTAAAATACAGGATCGAAGATTTCGAAACCAAGATCGTAGAGGAAGAAGAAGTAGAATCTTAACCTCTTCTCCAATAACCTTTAAAGCTCCACTCCGTTTCCCAGATCCTAGACTGCTTGATGAGCGTTCGCTATCCAGCCGTAGCAGGCCAATTCTACGCAGCGGAGAAAGAGGATCTGCTGCAGAGTATCCAAGAATGCTTCACCAGCAAGCTGGGCCCAGGCAAAACATTAGGCGACGCTCCACCCACACCGATTAAGGGTGTGGTCATGCCTCACGCAGGCTACATGTATTCAGGACCAGTGGCTGCCCACGGCTACTTGGCGTGTTCATCACTGAAGCATGTGAAGCTCGCTGTAATAGTGGGCCCAAATCACTGGGGAATAGGTAGTGGGGTAGCAACATTTCGGGGCGGCTTTTGGCGAACTCCTTTGGGTAATGTCGAGGTCGATGATGCTGCTGCAGAAGCTCTGGTGAAGGCTTCAGGCATAGTGGATTTTGATGAAACCGCCCACAAGCGCGAACACTCAATAGAGGTGCAGGTACCATTCCTGCAATATATCTTCAAACAAGGATTCAAGATTCTTCCTGTAAGCATGGCTCTGCAAGATCATGATACAGCCGTGGATGTAGGAAAAGCATTAGCTAAAGTAGTTCAGGCAAGAGATGCTCTTCTAATTGCTTCTTCAGACTTCACTCATTATGAGCCTCATGAAGAAGCCCAGCGAAAGGACTTGGAGCTGGTCAAAACCATACTTGAGCTTGACGTATCTAGGTTCTACACCGTGCTCAGACGCCTCAACGTGACTGCCTGCGGATATGGGCCAGTAGCTTGCATCATAACGGCTGTCAAAGAACTGGGCGCAGAGAAGGCAAGGCTGCTGAAATACGCTACTAGCGGAGACTCTTCAGGCGACTATAGCTCAGTGGTGGGATACGCCAGCATAGTCTTCACGTAGGAAAGATGAACATATTTGAAGTGGGCTGCGTGGGCTCCCGGCAAAACAATTCTCATAGGCGAACACTTCGTAGTTCACGGCGCCTACGCTCTGGCAGCAGCCTTGACGAAAGGGGTGACTGTGCAGGCTGAACCTTTCACCACCAGCAAAATAATCTCGGAGCAAGGAAGACTCAGAGCCGACTCCCTTGAAGACGCCCCTGACCCGCTGAAACCTATTGCAGCAGCTGTGCAAGCCACCTTGAGACATCTAGACGAAAACAGAGGAGTCGCCCTTACAATAACATCAGATCTGCCAAGAGCATCGGGCCTAGGTTCGTCAAGCGCAGTAGCAGTAGCCAGCGTCGCCGCAACAGCCACATCGCTAGGACACCAATTAACGAAGCAGGAGTTGGCGGAACTAGCTTCTGTGTCAGAAAAGATGGTTCATGGCAACCCTTCAGGGGTAGATGTGGCCGTAGCGATACATGGAGGGTTGATGCTTTTCAAGAAAGGCTCAACGGTGAAGCCAGTACACCTACATGGCACGGTGGATCTAGTCGTCGGGGTTAGCGGCGTTGAACGAAGAACAAAGGTGATGGTTGAAGAATTCGCTAAGATGAAGAATAAGTATCCTAACTCATTCATGGGCATGGTCAACTCCTCGTCAAAGTTCAGCCAATTAGCAGCGGAATCACTGGTAAAGAGAGATCTTGAAACTGTGGGCTCAGTCTTCAACTACCAGCACACAGTCCTCAAAACCTTCGGAATGAGCACAGACCTCTTAGACAAAATGGTTGAAGAGGCTCTTAGAGGAGGAGCCTTAGGCGCCAAGCTTACAGGTGCTGGAGGAGGGGGCTCCATAATCGCCCTGCCACCCAATAGCAGAGCAGGACAGGTTGTCCAAGCCCTTAGAGCAGTGATTGCAGACGCCTTCATCACGAAGATACCTGCTGAAGGAGTGAAAACATGGCGTCAAAGGAGTTGATCCTGGTAAAGCTCGGAGGCTCCGTCATAACAGTCAAAGACAAGCCTCTAAGCTTCAACCAAGAAGCCACAGACAGAATAAGCCGAGCATTGGCATCGATAGAAACACCCCTTGCCTTAGTTCATGGAGGGGGCTCCTTCGGACACTACTACGCATCAAAACACAAGCTCTCCAAACAGGTTTCAAAAGCCTCCCCCAGAGGCATCTCTGAAACAAAAGCGGCTATGATAGACCTCCACTCCATGGTACTAAAGAGTCTCCAGAATGCTGGGTTGTCACCATTCACCGTGTCTCCAGTAGCCTTCACAGAAGCGGCGAACAAAAACTGGTTGAAGCGGCACCTAACCAGCCTGATCCGACACACCCTAGCACCAGTGACCTACGGCGACGTTCTCCAAGACCCAGAGGGCTACCGCATAATTTCAGGTGACACCCTGATGTTTGAATTAGCACGCAAATTGAATCCACGTGCCGCTTTCTTCGCCATGAGTGAAGATGGGATCTACAGTGACAGTTCGCTCAGTGGCGTCCCTATCAAAGAGGTCGCTGTCAACAGCTCAGAGTTAGACAATGTCATAGACACTCTGAAGGCAAGCGCTTTTGATGCTACGGGAGGAATAGTGTTCAAGATTCAGGAGGCTAGGCGGATCGCTGAGCTGGGCGTAGATGTCTACTTCGTGAATGGTTTCAGACCTGAGCAATTAGTTAAAGTGTTAAAAGGCGGAGCGATTCGAGGTACCTTGATCAAGGGGGCAAGGGTTTGACTCATGATCCTGCGCAGCAGGAGGACCCTAAGGCGCAGCTCGTGAAGCGGAAGTTAGAGGGTGTCGAGATCCCTCTAAACAAGCAGGTTCAGGCTAAGACTGCCACCACTTTCCTTGAATATGTGCATTTGGTTCATAATGCTCTTCCAGAGCTTAACTTGGATGAGATTGACACCAGTGTAACCTTCCTGAAACACAAGTTTTCAGCACCAGTTTTGATAGACGCTATGACTGGGGGCGCAGCGCCTCTAGGCAAGATCAACGGCAATCTGGCTATCGCAGCTGAGCAGCTAAGCCTCGGCATGGTTGTTGGTAGTCAGCGGGCTGGCCTGTTGTCAGATGAGGCTGCTGACTCCTACGCGGTTGCCAGAAGGAATGCTCCCAACGCCTTTCTCGCAGCCAACATCGGAGGTGCTCAGCTCGCGAAAGGGTTCCCCCTTGAAGCCGCTAGGAAACTTGTCGATATGATCAAGGCTGACGCCCTTGTGGTGCACCTCAACCCTTTGCAAGAATTGATTCAGCCTGAGGGTGAACCCTTATACAAAGGAGTGGTCGGCAGAATCAGCGAGTTTGCTGAGAAGATCGGTGTGCCCATCATAGTGAAAGAGGTTGGAGCGGGACTTTCTAGGGAGGCTGCTCTGAGAGCAGAGATGGCGGGGGCATCAGCAGTGAATGTTTCGGGTCTCGGGGGAACCAGCTGGGCTGGAGTAGAACAGATAAGGGCTGAAGAGAGGGAAGTGACGGATAAGGCTTCCCTAGGCGAATTGTTCTGGGACTGGGGTATACCTACCGCAGCAGCCTTGCTGGAAGTCACCAAAGCTGTCAGGATACCCGTGCTCGGTTCAGGGGGATTAAGAAACGGACTCGATATTGCTAAGTGCATCGCTCTGGGTGCAACTATTGGTGGAATGGCTTGGCCGATGTTGAAGAGAGCTGTGATCTCACCTGAAGTCTTGGTAGAATATGTTAAGGCTCTTATCGGTGAAATAAGGGGAACCATGTTTCTTGTAGGATCGAGGAATGTTGAAGAGTTGAAGAGGGCAGGATATGTGCTCACGGGTCCATTAGCAGACTGGCGGCAGCAACGCACACCTTAACCAATCTATGTCATGACATAGTAAGATTTGAGGTAGAACCATGCACGTCGACCAGATCCTAACAGCAAACAAACGAGCTGTAGATAACTACGTCTTCAAAGCTCTTCCACCTAAACACAGAACCAGAGAGATCAATCTCCTCTACGGCATGCTCAGAGACTATCCGTCAAGACCCAGCAAAGGACTCCGCTCCTCACTGTGCATCCTAACCTGTCAAGCTCTTGGAGGAAGCTTGCAACAGGTTCTGCCAACTGCAGGGGCCTTGGAGCTCTTCCACAACTGGATTCTGATTCACGATGATATTGAAGACGCATCGGAGATGAGGCGCGGAAAACCTGTTCTCCACATGAAGTATAACGTTCCGCTAGCCATCAACACTGGTGACGCTCTTCACGGTAGAACATGGGGTGTGCTGCTGGAAAACGAAGAGATCCTAGGGTCTGAGCGGACACTACGCCTAGCAAAGGAATTCTTGAAGATGACCAACGAAACCACGGAGGGACAGCACATCGAGCTCTCCTGGATAAACCAGAACCGATGGGACATCAAAGAGCAAGACTACTACCTCCTATGTGAGAAGAAAACCTCTTGGTACACATGCATCATTCCCTGCAGAATGGGCGCCATAGTCGCAGACGCAGACGAAAAGACCATCGAAGCACTCGTTCCATTCGGCCTAAACCTAGGAATAGCCTTCCAGATAACCGATGACCTACTCAACCTTACCGCCGATGAAAAGAAGTACGGCAAAGAAGGCGCAGGAGACATATCTGAAGGAAAAAGAACCCTCATGCTCATCAAGCTCCTAAACAGCTGTACAGCTGAAGAGAAACGCAGACTCCTAGAGATCCTCGGTAAACCCCGTGAAGACAAGACCTCTAAGGACATTCAGACAGTGCTGAACATGATGAAGAAGTACGCTGCACTAGACTACGCCAAGAAAAAAGCCTCGGAATTCGCCTCTAAGGCACGTAAACAGTACTACTCTATTTTCAGAAAGGCTCCCAACAAAGAAGCGGCATCAAAACTCAGCCACCTGATCAGCTTCATGATCGATCGGGACTGGTAGCTGCTAGAACACCTATTGGCGGCGCACATGTTTGACCTCTTCAGAACTCTCCGAGATCATCAGGAAACACACCCTCTACAATGCTTACAAACATGACGGCAAAGCCAACGTCGGCGCCATAGTAGGAAAAATAGCTGCAGAGATGCCTGCTCTAAGAGCTCAACTCAAGGCTCTGATCCCACAGATCAAGCGAACCGTAGACGAAGTAAACCAAATGACTCCTGCAGAACAGCTAGACGATCTTGGACGCAACTACCCTGATCTGTTGGCAGTTGAGGGTCCAAAGGAAGAAGTGAAGCAGCTTCCACCTCTCCCCGACGCGCAAAAAGGGAAAGTGGTTCTTAGACTTCCTCCGGAGCCTTCAGGCTATATGCATATCGGCCATGCGGTTGCAGGCCTCATCAACTACCTTTACGCTGAGATGTACGATGGTGCATTGTGGCTCCGCTTCGAGGACACCAATCCACGAAACGCGAGGAAAGAATACTATGAGAGCTTCAGGGAAGGTTACCGCTGGCTAGGCATAAAGTGGGATCACGAAAAGAGCGTGTCCGATGACTTGGATATTATCTACAAGCATAGCCGCAAACTCCTAGAAAAAGGCCACCTTTACGCCTGCACCTGCAGCCCGGAGACAGTGAAGAAGAATAGGAATGATGGCTTGGCTTGCGTGCACAAGGATTCTTCTCCGTCAGAAAGCTTGGAGGTTTGGGAGGCGATGATGTCAGGGGCGAAAAAGGAGGGTGAGGCGTCCATGAGGTTCAAGGGGGACATGTCTTCTCTTGATCCGTCTCTTAGGGACCCTGCTCTGCTTAGGATTGTGGATCATCCTCACGCGATTCACGGCGCTAAGTATCGGGTTTGGCCTAACTATGATCTTGCCGTGGTGGTAGAGGATTACCTGTGTGCTGTCTCACATATTTTGAGAAGCATGGAGTTTCATGTGGATCTGCAGAATGTTCTTCGCAGGCTGCTAGGGTTCCCTGATGTTAAGATCATTCAGTTTTCAAGAGTGAAGTTTGAGGGCACTCCTCTGTCGAAGAGGCTTCTCCGGCCCTTGGTGCAGGAAGGGTTGGTTCAGGGGTGGGACGATCCGAGGATGCCCACTATTGTTGGCGTGAGGAAGAAGGGGATTCTCCCAGAAGCTTTGCTTGGCTTCACGAGGGAGGTTGGTTACACCAAGGCTGAACATGTATTCGACTGGGATCTGGTTTATGCGGTGAATAGGAAGATTCTTGACCCTGTTGCGAAGAGATACTTCTTTGTGCCCAACCATGTGAAGGCTGAGGTGGTAGACGCTCCTCATCTGACCGTCAGGATCAGGTATCATCCTGACAAAGAGTTGGGTGAAAGAGACATATCTTCGAAAGGGGTCTTCTACTTAGCTAAAGAGGATGTTGAGAAGATGAAGGTTGGAGATGTGTTCAGGCTCATCGACCTGTACAACGTGAAAGTTGACGCTAAGAGCGGTGACAAAGTTTCTCTATCTTTCGCTGGGAAGGATCTAGTTAGAGAAATGCCTAAGATCCAGTGGGTCGGAGAGGAAAACACCGTTTTCAAAGTTCTGGTGCCGGGCCACCTTTACATCGGAGAAGTCTTCAACCAGCAGAGTCTGGCGGAGGTTCACGGCTTGGCGGAGAAAGAAGCTGCGAACCTCAAGTCTGGGGAAATCGTTCAGTTCCTCAGATTCGGCTTCTGCAGGATCGATGCTCCAAACCTAGCCATATTCACCCACAAATAGTTCAGGTGCAAGGAAAACTATGCCGGGCACGACTCATATAGGTTCTGAGGAGATCGAGCAGGAGCTGGTAGAGAAATCCAATCTAGAATCATTCGTCACGCCTTTCTACGATGGCCTATCCCTGGCAAACATACCTATCTCAATATTGAGTCATTTCGGAGGAAACATCAAAGGACGTAAACCCATTAGAGATGGGCTGGCAACAAACATACTTGAAGGCGCTGAAACAGTAATCCTGATGTTGCTTGACGGCTTGGGCTACAACCTGCTTCTAAGCGACGCCTCCAAACGAAAATCCGTGTTCTCGCATCTAGCCAGCATAGGGACATTATTCCCTATTACTTCCACCTTCCCTTCAACCACCAGCACTGCCCTGACGACTGTTAACTCCACACTTACTCCGCAGGAGCATGGCATCATAGGATACACAATGTATCTCAAACAGATCGGCGTAATCGCTAACATGATCAGTTTCAGCGCGTCAGCTGACGAAAGACGGGAAGGGCTCACAACTATGGGCATCGACTCAAGGAGTCTTCTGCCCGGCTCCACGGTCTACGAGGAGCTAGCGAAAAGAGGGGTTAGGAGCAGGGTTGTGACCAGGAAGCTTTACAAGAACAGTAGTCTCTCACGGATGACTCATGCAGGAGCAGCCATAGACACCTATGTCAGCTCATCGGATCTATTTGTATGGCTCAGAAAACTGGTAAATAGTAATTCAAGAGACAAGCGTTACATCTTCGCTTACTGGGATGTCGTTGATGCTTTATCACATATCCACGGCCCCCTTACTGAAGAAGTCTACGCTGAAATGGCCAGCTTCTCCAACGTGTTCAAGACGGAGTTTCTCAACAAGATAGAGAAGAATATGGGTGGGAAGACGGCCATCCTAATCACAGGAGATCATGGACTAATCGCTACACCAAAAGCCAAAACGATATTTATTGACAGGCATCCTAGACTCATGGACTGCCTGCAGTTACCTCCGACCGGAGACTCTCGAGCAGCTGTCATGCATACAAGACCTGGTAAGACTGACAAAGCGAGAAGATACATCGATTCGAAGTTTCAGGGAAAGGTCAGAGTAATCGAGTCGCAGACAGCTCTGAAGGAAGGCTTCTTCGGATACGGTGCGTTGAACAAGGAGATTTCTTCGCGCATAGGTGACCTTATCGTTTTGCCCTACGAAGGCTACTCGATAGTATATTCATACAAGAGGCGTGAAGAAGGATTTGAGCTGAAAGGCTCCCACGGCGGTCTGCTGAAGAACGAGATGCTCGTTCCTCTGCTGGCCTCCAAGCTCGGCTAACCCTGTGGCATGCTTGTTGTTGAAAATCCTCGTCTTTCCAGCTTGATTGAGGCGAAGAACTTAAAAACAGCGGCAAGACGCTTCGATGCTGGGCGAGTCAAAGATGAACCCGATTGATTCACCGGTCAAGTAACAGAGAGGATGAGCATTGTCAAAGCCATTCTTCGTTAAGTTTGAGACTCCGAAAGAGCTCTCTGACGCCGCTTACGAGGCGTTAAGGCAGGCTAAGCAGACAGGGAAAGTTAGGAAAGGCACCAATGAGACAACAAAAGCTATTGAGCGAGGAGTAGCGAAACTCGTTCTGATAGCCGAGGACACAGATCCACCTGAAGTAGTTGCCCATCTTCCTATTCTCTGCGAAGAGAAGAAGATATCCTACATCTATGTACCCAGCAAGGAACGCATGGGGCCCGCCCTCAATATCGACATAGGCGCAGCGGCAGCATGTATCACTGAACCAGGGGAAGCCTCAGGTCTCCTGGAACAAATCGTCGGTGCCCTAGACAAGCTGAATAAGCAAGGAGGGAGCTGACTCTAGATGAGCTCCTCAAAGTCGGAGGAGGCTCTGTTCCCTTCTGAAATAATACAGATCATAGGACGCACTGGGGTCGCCGGAGAGATAACTCAAGTCAGAGTTCGCATCCTTGAAGGGAAGGACAAGGGACGCATATTGACAAGGAACGTGAAGGGTCCGGTAAGACTTGGTGACATATTGTTGCTGAGAGAAACTGAACGGGAAGCCCGAAAGATCAAGTGATTGTCTACAGTCTGTAATCATTCAGAACATCAGAATACGTAGCGTCCTTCTCAACCAGCTTCTGCACATACTCCCCGTAAGTCGCCTTGTAGCCGCAGTGTTCACACCTGATCTCGTCGAAGCCGTCTGTTAGTAACGCTGGTTTCTCGCAGTCAGGGCACTTCACATGCATCTATTCCAGCTGCCTAATGTTAGTGATCCATATTGTCTCCTATTAGCCTTATGGACACATCGACAGTAGAGAACGACTGCGGTGAGCTAAGTTTTTCAAGAAACAGTTCACGCCGCTATACCTGAGGCTCCTAAAAGTGGCAGAGGTGGATCAAACAATATTACAGATGCTGGAAAGAACAGTAGACCGCTTCCCAAACAAGACTTTTATGATCGTCAAAGGACAAGCAGTAACCTACCAGACACTAGCCTCAGAAGTTAGCAGAGCTGCCAGCAGGCTCGCACGGTTAGGGGTGAAACAGGGAGACCGAGTCTGCCTGTACCTTGGAAACCGACCTGAATTCATCTACCTGCACTTTGGTACGCTGAAACTCGGAGCCATCGTAGTTCCCATTAACGTCACCTACAGAAGGAGAGAACTCGCCTACATTCCTGAAAACTCAGGAGCCAAGATTTTTGTAACCGATGACTTCGGGTGGCAATATTTCTTCGATGCAAAAGGAGAACTCGGATCAGTACAACATACGATAATCGTAAGTGACAAGCCTCCGCCACACGACTCATACTCCTACAACCAACTGCCCTACCAACAAACTACCTTTGAATCAGTATCCATCAAACCAGATGATATTGCTGCTATTATCTACACTTCAGGCACCACAGGCCGCTCCAAAGGAGCCATGCTCACTCACCGAAACTTCACCTCAAACATACATGACCTTGCACAAGTCTGGAAGTGGACCAGCAGCGACAGGCTTCTCTTAGGACTACCCATGTTTCACGTCCATGGTCTCGGCGTTGTTCTGCACGGCGTTGTCTACACCGGAGGCTCACTGGTGTTGATGGAACGTTTCGACGCTGCCCGAGCCCTGCAACTGATCTCAGAGCATAGGTGCAACGTCTTCATGGGTGTCCCAACCATGTACTCAATGCTTCTGGAAGTTGAAGAACCGTTGAAATACGACCTATCGCATATGAGGCTCTTCGTATCGGGTTCGGCTCCTCTACCAGTCAAAGTATTCAGAAACTTCAAGGAAAAATACGGCTTCGAGATCGTGGAGCGCTACGGAATGACGGAAACAATCATGAATATCTCCAACCCTGTTGAGGGGACACGAAAACCAGGCTCCGTAGGTCTGCCTCTGCCAAATGTCCAAGTCAAGATCGTTGACCAAACAGGGAAAACCGCACCTTCTAAGGAAGTAGGTGAGATAATGGTGAAAGGTTCTAACGTGATGAAAGGCTACTGGAACATGGAGGACGCAACCAGAGAAACCTTTGTCGACAAATGGTTCAAGACAGGAGACTTAGGCTACGTGGATGATGACGGTTACATCTTGATAACAGGGAGGAAGAAGGAGATGATAATCATCAGCGGCTTCAAAGTGTACCCGCGCGAAGTGGAGGACGTTCTATCCGAGCACCCGAAAGTCAAGGAGGCTGCTGTAATAGGTGTGTCAGACCAGTTGAAAGGCGAAAGAGTCAAAGCTTTCGTAGTACCCCAGCCAGGGACGCCACCTTCAGAAGAAGAGCTCATCAAACACTGCCGAAAGATCCTTGCGTCCTTCAAAACCCCCTCGTCAATCACAATCATAGACACCATGCCGAGGACAGCCAGCGGGAAGATCATCAAAGGAGCCCTAGCCGAGCTGACCAAGAATTCAACAAAGCCTTAAAAGCCCGCGACGAGGCTGGTGCTCGCTGCGAATAAATCGAGAAAAGGAGGCACAGAGATTTGAAACACATTTGCATCTACGCCTCTGACCTTAACACTGACAAGTAAGGTGAATAGAACATGTATGCAGCGAAGAAATGCACCTTCTGCGGGAAAGATGTAAGGCTGGGCACAGGGGTCATGCTCGTCAGGAACGACGGTTCAACCCAGTACTATTGCTCATCGAAATGCCGCAAGAACTCCTTACATCTGAAGAGAGATCCGAGGAAGTACAAGTGGACTGTTTTCTACAAGAAGGCTGCCAAGGCTTGACGGAAAAGACCCTGATAATCGTCAAACCAGACGGAGTAAGAAGAAGCCTAGTAGGCCGCATAATCTCCAAGTTCGAAGACAAAGGCTTCAAACTCATAGATCTGAAAATGCTGGCCATGGATAAGGCCAGCGTTGAAGACTTCTATTCACCACACACGCAGAAACCCTTCTTCAGAGAACTGGTCTCCTTCATAACATCAGGTCCAGTAGTAGCTGTGGTCCTCGAAGGCAGTGGAGCTGTTGAAGTGGCCAGGAAAATGATCGGATCCACGAAGGGGGGGGAAGCGGCTTCAGGAACTGTCAGAGGTGACTTCGCGCTAGCGATCACTGAAAACGTGATCCATGCCTCCGACTCCCCTGAAAGCTTTCAGAGAGAGTCAAAGATCATCTTCGGGTAGAAGACTGCCCTAGGCCGATGGATTCGTAAAGTTAAAACACTGGTAGATTAGACGTAACCAGTGGATGCTGAGCAGCGCCTCTTGGGAGCTGGTGAACCATGAACCAGAGAATACGTCAACCTGTAGTAGTCGTACTGGGTCACGTAGACTCAGGAAAGACCTCGCTCCTTGACAAGATCCGGGGCACTGCTGTCCAAAGCAGAGAAGTCGGTGGTATCACCCAACATATTGGCGCCAGTTTCTTTCCAATAGAGACTCTTCAGACTATTTGCGGCCCTCTTATGAAAGGCTTGGGCGGTAAGGTTGAGATTCCTGGGCTGATGGTCATAGACACTCCTGGCCATGAGATCTTCTCCAACCTTAGGAGTAGAGGAGGGTCTGCAGCTGACATAGCTGTGCTTGTGGTGGACGCTCTGAAAGGCTTCGAGGTTCAAACCTTCGAGAGCGTGGAGATACTGAAGAGGAGGAAGGTGCCTTTCGTAGTAGCGCTGAACAAAATAGACATGATCACCGGATGGCGCAAAAGCTTAACATCCTTCGTCACCGAATCCATCAAAAAGCAGGACAGCACTGTTGTGAATACCCTTGACATGAGGATCTACACCGCGTTAGGAGACCTATCGAGACTGGGTTTCAACTCTGAAGCCGTCTACAGGGTCCACGATTTCACCAAAGAGATTGCTATTGTGCCTGTGAGCGCTAGAACTGGCGAAGGCATACCTGAGCTGCTTTCGGTAATCATTGGTTTGACCCAACAGTTCCTCAAGGCTAGGCTCAATGTCTCTGATGGACCAGCTCGCGGAATAGTCTTGGAGGTGGGAGAGGAAACAGGGCTGGGCCATACTGCCAATGTGATCCTTCTGGACGGTGTCTTGAAGACCGGTGATTGGATTGCTGTTGGGAGGAGAGATGGACCCGTGGTGACCAACGTCAAGGCCATTCTTCTTCCAAAGCCGTTGGACGAGATCAGGGATCCCAGAGACAAGTTCAAGTCTGTTAGGGACATTCATGCTGCTTCTGGAGTGAAGATCGCTGCACCGGAGCTCGAAGGGGTATTGGCGGGTTCACCTGTCTATGGAGTGGGCACTGAAGACGTTGACGAAGTGAAGAAGAAGATTCAGGACGAAGTTGCGGGCGTTATCATAAACACCTCGTCTATGGGCGTGATACTCAAGTCCGACGCACTAGGCTCCTTGGAAGCATTGGGAGACATGTTGAAGCGCAAAGAGATTCCTCTAAGAATTGCCGACATTGGCCCAGTTACTAGAAGAGATGTAGTTGAAGCAGCTGTCGTAGCAAGCCAAAACAAATACTACGGCGTCGTACTGGCGTTTAACGTCAAGACTCTGCCTGATGCGGAAGACGAGGCTCAGGCTACCCAAGTCAAGATTTTCAGCGAGCAAATCGTCTACAATCTCCTTGAAAACTATGTAAGATGGATGGATGCTGAGAAGGAGGCAGATACACGAGAAGAATTCAGTAGACTCACTCCTCTCTGCAAATTCAAAGTTTTGAAGGGCATGATCTTCAGGCGCAGCAACCCTGCCATCTTCGGCGCAGAAATAATTGTCGGCAAACTTAGGCAGAAGACCCATGTGTTCAACGTTGACGGCAAACGAATAGGTTCCATACATGGAATTCAGGACAAGGGGAAAACGTTGACGGAGGCTTTGGCAGGATCAGAAGTGGCTATTTCCATGACTGAACCGATGATCGGAAGGCAGGTAAACGAAGGCGAAGATCTGTACACTGGGCCCACGGATAGTGAAGTCAAGGTTCTGCGAGCGAAATATCTGGACAGGCTTAGCCATGAGGAGGCTGCTTTACTAGAGGAGTTTAGCGAAATGAAACGGAAGGTTTCTCCACTATACGGCCTGTGATCATGCCTGATCTCCAAGTAATGATGGAAAATTTAATTACCTTGTCGAGGAGGCAGTTCCCCTAGAGACTCTTGCCTGAATACAAGCTCATCGTTTCAGATCCGAAGACAGGGAAGTCAGAAGTCAAAGAGCTAAAGGGAGCAGAAGCATCCATCTTCACAGGTCTAAAGATAGGGGACACAGTGGACCTCTCTTCTATTGGTGTCAAGGGCAAGGTCAAAGTTACTGGAGGAAGCGATAAGGCAGGGTTTCCCATGAGGGCCGATGTTTTAGGGGGAGTTAAGCGTCGAGTCTTGCTCACCAAGGGAGTAGGCTACCAGACTGGTTCTGAGGGAGAGAAGCGCAGAAAACTGGTTCGAGGGAACACGATCACCGAAGAGATTTACCAAGTTAACGGAGTTCTTGTTCAATAGAACTCGAACGATCGCTTTTTGTTGAGCTTTATGAATCGCTTAGGCGAGCAGATTCAAACATGTTATTGGTCAAACCGCTAGAGGGAAACGAAAAAAGAAAGGGAGAGAGGGATGAACCTCTCTACTTGAAGTACCCTTTGTAGATTTCTGCCCATTTGTTGGGATCCTTGAGTCTGTCTTCGTTCACTGTGAATATGCCTAGTCCTGGAGGTATTACTTTGCTCATGGATCTGGGGTGGTCTAGCGATGGGAGTGGAGGGTTTCTTCCTGTGTCAGCAAGGGCCTTTTGACCTGAAGGGCTTAGAAGCCATGTGACCCATAGTTTGGCGAAATTAGGATTCGCAGCTTTGTTGACGATGCCTACATAGGATCCTATTGCTATTGACATGCTTTTTGGCTCATTTTGGGGCCAAGCAACTTTTAGTGGCGTGTCAGGTTTCTGTTTTAGAACATCGTTGATATAGGCTACCCCGATCGGGAATTCGCCGGCTACAACTTTGACGTATGCTTCCGTGCCGCTTGCTGTGAGGAGGCCCGTGTTGGCTGCAAGACCCTTCATGAATGCGTCCCATCTTTGTTGACCTAATGCAAGTTGTAGATCTGCCAAGAGGTTGCTGATGATGCCTGCCAGCGTTCTAGGATCGTGAATCACTACCTTTCCCTTCCACTTTGAGTCAGCCAAGTCAAGCCAGCCCTTGGGAACGTCAGCGTCTTTCACCAGATTAGTGTTGTAGACTATGACCGCGTAATTCATGTTTGCTGTGTACATGACGATCCTGTCCTTATTGGGCCACACTAGTTCGGCGGGATAGAGATCTTTGTATTTCATTTCGTTGAAAGGTATGAAGTAGTCTTTTAGCTGTCCGATCATGGCGTCTTGTGGTTGGATTATTATGTCTGCTGTAGGCGCGCCTGCTTGATACTCTGATATGAAGCGGCTTCTGAGCGGAGCGAAGCCCTCTACATATCTGGCCTCAGCTGGTGCCCACGGGTAGCTTTCCCTGAATCTTGGCCACATTATGTTGATGAAATCTGGGGCGTCCCACGTGCCGTATACTATCGGAGCTTTTTCTTTCTTTGCGGCTTCTTCAAGTGCTTTTTCTGCTTGCAGCGCTTGCAGTTCTTTCTGTGATTGCTGGGCTGCTTTCTCGGCTTGAGCCAAGCGTGTCTGGGCTTCCTGAAGGGCCTTTTCGAGTCCTCCAATTCTCTGGTCTACTAGCCCTCTAATTGCTGTCTGCTCCTGTTTGACCGTGTTGACCGAGCTCTCCAAGGGAGAGATCTTGGAATTGACTTGGTTTGCTTGACTTCCTACTTGTCCAATCAGATCCTTCTTAGCTTGATCTATTTGAGTTGAAACACCTCCGACGACGCTGCTGGTGTAAGCTAGGCTTCCTGCGCTGATGAGTATGGCTACTACGGCTATTGATAGCGAAATTTTATCAGCCATAAGTGGAGTGACAACTTTATTCTATATAAACGTATCATGATACCAAAAAATTTCTAATAATCATGAGAAAAATTTAGAGTAAAATATAATCGTAACAGAAATATCAGTGAAAACCACATCAAGTCTTGCGGCTTGACTGACCGCGATTACCGAGCCTCGTCTACTAGCGCAGCTATGATTCTGCACCTCTCTCCTTATTACCCACCCTTGAACCAAGGCTAACACTAAGCATGCCACCAGAGAAGAAGACCATCCCCAAGCAGCCTGAGGTCAACATAGGCACAGCAGGCCACGTAGACCATGGAAAGACAACCATCGTCGAAGCAATAACAGGTGTATGGACAAGCGCTCACAGCGAAGAACTGCGAAGAGGTATCACCATCAGAGTAGGCTATGCTGATGCAGCTTTCTACAAATGCCCCAACTGTCCTCCACCAGAATGCTACAGCACCTCACCGAAATGCCCCAACTGCGGCTCAGAGACCCAGCTACTGAGAGTGGCTAGCTTCGTAGACTGCCCCGGCCATGAAAGTCTGATGGCCAACATGCTTTCAGGAGCAGCGGTCATGGATGGCGCAATCTTGGTGGTGGCTGCAAACGAGAAGATTCCCCAACCCCAGACTAGGGAGCATCTGCTCGCCCTGCAAATGTTGGGAATGAAGCAACTGGTGATCGCCCAAAACAAAGTCGATCTTCTGGATGATGAACAATCTTTTGCTAGTCTCAAAGAAGTAAAGAAGTTCACCGAGAACACTATCGCCCAAGAAGCTCCTATCATTCCTCTCTCCGCTCAACACCGCATTAATTTAGACGCACTGATTCAAGCCGTTGAAGAGCACATCAAGACTCCGCAAAGAAAGCCTAACGCACCCCCGCTCATGCAGATACTTAGATCCTTCGATGTAAATAGGCCTGGATTCAGGGTGCAGGATTTGAAAGGAGGAATCGTAGGAGGTACAATCACCGAAGGAGAGCTGAAGACAGGGATGGAAGTAGAGATAAGACCAGGGATTCCGGATGAAAAGTCGTCAAAATATGTTCCGATTAGGACACATATCTCCAGCCTCGGTACGGGCGCCGGGATTGTGGAGAAGGTCAACTCCGGGGGACTTGTAGCTGTTGGAACGACTCTTGACCCTGCTATTACGAAGAGCGACGGGCTCTTGGGTTCAGTCCTAGGTCTGCCAGAGTCTCTTCCACCAGTTCTTAGCTCTGTGACATTGGAGACAGATCTGTTTGAAATGGCTGTAGGCGCACCGGACATGGTAAAGGTTGAAAAAATCAAGGTGAACGAATCTCTTAGGCTTAACGTGGGGACTTCAGTCACTTTGGGCGCCGTGTCATCTGCTCGAGATGATAAGATAGAATTAAAGCTCAGACGCCCTATCTGCTGCGTAGCCGAGTCTAGGGCCGCTATAAGCAGAAGAATCGGTGACAGATGGCGGTTAATAGGCTCAGGGAAAGTAAGATAGTTAGAACAGTAGCCACCTTGACTGAAATCCTGCTCGACACAAGCTTCGCTATGAAGATGCTCTCACAGCCCATGCCATCCTTTGGCAGAATTGAGGACGCCCTAGGTAAACCGGTATTCATCATCATTGAAGACGTGATACATGAGTTAGAAGCAATTTCAAATGGCCCCAGTTTAAGAGCAAAGCAGGCAAAGGCTGCCCTCACATATACCCGTCAGCTAAGAAAGGTCCCATTTAAGGGTAAAACTCCATGCGACGACAAGATACTCCGATACGCTGAAGAGAAGCGTATTCCGGTTGCAACATTGGACGACGCACTGAGGCGAAATCTCAGAAAGATTGGAATTACGGTGATAACCTTGAAAGGACATGAAGTCTATGTGGAAGGCAAAACGTGAAAGATTTTGGTCTACCTGCCGCTGGTCACCAAAAGATTCTTAACCACCGCTTCGACAGCCACGTAGTCTCCGAGGGGTAGAGGACTCTGTTTCAGATAGTTGAGATTAACGATGTAGTGAGGATTCCACCCAGCAAGTTTGGGCAACCCCTGAGCCAAGCAGCTCTCGAAATACTGCGCGCCAAGTATGAGAGCACCATTAATCCCGACCTCGGCTACATGATCTACATCATGAAGACCACTATTGATTCTGCCGGGAAGGTCATTCCTGGCGACGGAGCTACGTACCACAAAGTTGCGTTCTCAGTCTTAGCCTACCTGCCCAAGATACAGGAGATTGTTGAAGGAGAAATAGTTGAGATAACAGACTTCGGAGCCTTCGTAAGAATCGGCCCTACAGACGCTTTGCTTCACCTGTCCCAAATTATGGATGACTACCTTACCGCTGATGTGAAGCAAGGAGTCATCACTGCCAGCAGATCAAGAAGAATCCTCAAAGTAGGCTCCAAGATCAGGGCAAGGATAACGGCTGTAAGCCTAGGTAGAGGAGCCTCGATAGGCAAGATCGGCATAACGTGCAGGCAGCCTTTTCTAGGCGCCCTAGAGTGGATCGAGGAAGACCTGTCCAAGCCAGCGAAAGCAGTGGAGAAGAAAGGAGAGCGTAAAGCCAGCCAAGCCTAGGTGTATCTTGAGTGCCGAAGGAATACGCCTGCCGAAAATGCAAAGCCTTGACGACGGGAAAAGTCTGTCCAGTGTGCCAATCCACCGACCTGAGCCCTGAATGGTCAGGCTTAATCGTGGTCTTTGACACCAACGCGTCCAAAGTAGCCAAGGCTACGAAAATAACGAAGCCAGGAAGATACGCCCTCAAAGTCAGCTAGATCTCCAAACTACGCCACTACCCTTTTTTGATTCTTTCTTCGAACTATGATGCCTTGAAGATGTATCTGGTGCCTGAGCAGCTAAGAAGACTGCTTAAGACACCAATAGGTAGGCTCATACCGTCTGACAAAGTGTCAACAAAAACACTGAAGGAACATGTCAAAGACTGTAGGCTGATTGTCGCTGTAGGAGACAGAACCACTGAGACATTGTTCACGATGGGCATAGTTCCTGATGTACATGTCATAGATGGAGTTGAAAAGCGAACACCTCGATCTCTACCTGCATCCACCTACGTAGCAGAGATCAAGATCCATAACCCCGCAGGATACATATCGGAGGAAGCAATTGGAGCAGTAGCAGAATCCCTCAAGACGGTCAAGCCACTACGAATCTTCGTGGACGGGGAGGAAGATCTATTAGCACTCCTCTTCGCAGCTATCTATCCTGTAGAAACAGCTATCCTCTACGGTCAGCCCGGAGAAGGAGTTGTGGTTGTCGTCCTAGACAAGGAGGCAAAAGAGTTGGCTGCGAACTTGTTGAAAAAGATAGGCGTAGAGCATCCTTAGCTAAAGACATTCTCAAAGGTTTTATAGTCATATGGAAACCGCAGGTTCGGACGAAACGCCTTTGGCTCTTGAAATACTGACCGACGCGGAAAACAAGCTTCTGGAGCGAAGAGAAGTGGAGGCTGTGTTCAAAGGCCTCTCAGGTAAGCTTACCAGAAACAACGCTGTCGAAACCATCGCCTCCAACCTCAAAGTAAACGCGAAGCAGGTCCACCTTGTAACGCTTCTACCGTCGGCAGGACTACGCAGCGTGAAAGGCCTCTTCTATGTCTACTCTAAAGAAGCCGAAGCGAAGGAACATCTCCCTAAGTACCTGTCTCTAAGGATGCTTCCCAAAGAAGAAAGACAGAAGGTTGCTGCGGCAGAGAAGGCTAAGGCTGAAGCTAAGCCAGCTGAAAAACCTGCTAAACCTGCTGGGAAGGCTCCGGAGAAACCCGCTGAGAAGCCCGCGGCAAAAGCAGAAGCCAAACCAGAAGCCAAAGCTGAGACTAAAGCTGAACCCAAACCTGCCGCTAAGCCTGCGGCAAAGGAATCTAAGTGAGGTAGCTAAGAATGTCTGAGCAAAAGCAACCGCAACAACCGCAGCAGAAGAAGAAAAAGGTCAGCCCCCAAGTCTGGAAGTTCTACAAAGTAAGCGGCGCAGAATTGACGAGGCTCAAGAAGGAGTGCCCCAGATGCGGCAAAGGCTTCTTCCTAGCGGAGCACAGGGATCGACTGACCTGCGGCAACTGCGGCTACTCCAGCTTCAAGTCGAAGTAAGCTCTGTCAAGACTTTCTTCGCCTCGTCTCTGACCGCCTTGGAGACATTGGGAACCATGAACGGCTGGAAAGGCGCAAGATACCTCAAATCCAATGCCTTCCTGACCGCTTCTCTGTCACCATGCTTAAGGTAGCCTTTCAAGAAGGCTCTAGTCAATGCGCGGGTTCCAGTTGCATAGGGTGTCATTTTGCAGGAGAAGTAGATGAATTCAGCGATGTCCCATGATCTATCTCCCTTTGTAGAGGCTTGCTCCAGATCAGTAAGGAAGATCTCGTCATTAGCGTAGATTGCGTTGCTGGGTTTGGTGTCGCCAAGAGAGTAACCATTGCCATGAACTCTTGCCAGAGTTTCTCCGTAACTGGCGATTGGCTGAGGGTTCTTTGCTTTTCCTCTAATGACTTGGGACGCTATGTGACCTAGGCTTTCGCCTTCAATGAACCTTGTTACCATTATCCTGTCGTTCAGTACTACTGCTACAACCTCAGGTGTGTTGATACCCATGTCTCTAAGATCTAGGGATGCCCTATACTCTCTATGCATCCTCGCCAGAGGGGACATGTTGAAGCGTTTAGCACCAATCGCCCAGACGTTCAGAAGAGCCCATTTGAACGAACGGAGATCCTTGAAGTGTTTTACCGCGAAGGAGACAGGCTTCTCTCCATCGTTTACAAGATACATTTTAGCAACGTTGTAGAGCTCACCCAGCTGATCGGTCTCCACAGGGGTATTAGGATCGTATCCGAGGTTCTCCAAGACATTCTTCAGCCAATTTCCACTTTCAACGATCAACATGCCCTCCTTGAGCCTCCAGCCTTGCTTAGGGTTCTTCAGAGCAAGAGGGATCTTCCCGACCTCCCTGTTCCGCCTTATCTTCGACAGGGCTTCTTTCCCAACAACCTTCCACCCGACTCTCCCTGCGTAGCCATGGACAGCGTATTGGGCTAGTCCCCTAGCTGTATCAGTCATCAAGTGAGAGAGCTTAGCCAGCTGCCCGCTTGTAATGGAATGCTCCAAGAGCTTAACGTAGCCGTCTGCGAGAGCAACTAACCCTTCTGACTGCATCTCCCCGAATGCTTCCACGAAGCCTTCAACTGCGAAGCTGATGTTCTCGTCCATCAGAGGTCCGCTATACGTCTTCGCATAGCTGTAAAGAGCAGGAGGATAGATGGCAGCCCTCTTCCGTAGCTTCTCGAAAAGAAAATATTCTGTAGGTATCTGTAGCTCAGAGGAAAAATCACTGTGCGCTGCCACAACTTCAGCTAAGATCTCCATGGCGACCCGCCGCTTATATGTCCGTTCGACTCCCTGCAGAAACTCTTCTCCTAGTAACGGGTCATAGACGTTGAGCAGTCTGCCAACAACAAATTCTCCGAGGAAAGCTTTGGAAGCATCTTTCTCCAGCGCTACGCTATCTACCAGCAGAGCTGATGCGCTAATATCCCCTTCGACATAGAAGTATCTTGCCCTGTGGCGATAATCTTTCAAGACCAGGATAATATCGTAGTCGCTGTTTGCCTTGGCGTATCCTGCAACTCTTGAGCCGTAGAGGGCTAGGGCTATACGCTCGTTTCCAGGGGCTAGGCTAGCTACTTGTTTGAGGACCGCTCTTTTTCTGTCTTCAGGGACTCTGTCCTTAACTCTTGGCAACGCTTGACTGTTCAAACTCTTTCAGCCTAGCTATAAGTGCAGGATCGAAAGACGCGTTCACGATGGCTGTTATGCTGATTCTTGCCCTGTTACTCTCAGGGGGCAGTTTGGCCGCGGGTAAGCCCTTCTCCAGCCACTGGCTCAAAGTCTTACTGTGGAGTTTGTCATCTTTCAATCCGTTTGGGAACCGTTTTTCAACTAGGCGTATGAGCGTCTTGTCTGCCAAGATCTTGCTGGGGTCATAGAGGACTTCCTTGTCTGCGTATTGGGCTTCGAAGAGCGTGGTGGTGACCTCATCTGATGTTGTCTCCATCCTCGTGAATCGTCTGACCAGCTCCACATAGTGCATGAATTCGTGAGCGATGACTGCGTGGATGGTCCATTTGGAGGCGAAGGCTACTAGGGGCGCTGAGATCTGAACCCATATTTCAAGTCTCCCTTCTTTCTCGATCGGTATGGTGCGTGCGAATAGCACACCTATCTGACCTACTTCAACTGAGCTGGTTGCCACCGAGAGCACTGGTTCAACATAATGCGGCGGATAGGCTATGCCTGAAACCTTCTCAACTCTCTTCACGCCCTCTTCTACAAAACTGACTCTTTTCTCTAGGAGGGCTACTACCTTGGGGCTCAACCCTAACTGGGCCTGAGCTTGGCGGACTCTGAAGAGAGGCTCCAATCAGCCTTCGCCTTATCCACTTGGCTCACAGTAAAAAATGTTCGCCCCACAGGTTGAGATAACGCTTTGAGGGTGTGGATGAATCTTCCCTGTAGAATCTTAGGGCCTCCCTTACTATATACGCCGTCAGTCAGGATGCTGCTCGATACGCCGTGGAGCTATCGGCGCTGCCCCATACTGGGGGGTTAGAAGACTGGTCAATTCACGTATATGAGCGTCTCCATGATTTTAGCTTTAGGAGTAGGCTGATGCTCGTGTGGCTGTTGACGAATCGCTCTACTTGGGAAGCGCGAACTGGGGTTCGATGAACGAGCGTTGCATCTCTATGAATGTCTCGGTGTGCAGTATGCCCACTATGCGCGCGATCTTGCTGGATACGACCTCGTGTAGATCGTCAAGAGACTTTGCTCTTGCGTCCAGTATTATGTCGAATCGTCCTGTTACTTCAACTATTTGTCGGATGTTTGTCAGTGACTTGAGTTCATCCAAGATCTTTTCTCTGTTCTTTGCGTCGATGTTTATTCCGATTAGGGCAGCTACGCTGTAACCTAGGAGTTCTTCGTCGACTTCGACGGTGAACCGTCTTATCAAGCCTCTTTTTGCGAGTCTCTTGATCCTGCTGTATACGACTGATGCGTTGACATTGATCTTCTTGCTGAGCTTGGGGACGGATAGACCCGCGTCTCTTACAAGTTCTGTCAGGATCTTCATGTCAGTATCGTCGATTTTGCCCATATGTGTCCCTGTCCACGCAACTTAGACGGCATTACTTTATAAATTTAACATCAAACTGTTAAGATTCTGCATCGGCATTTATAGAATGTCTTTCTTTTTGAGCAACTCTGCTACTAGGACTGCTCCTGCAGCTGCGCCCATTTTGGTGTTGTGGGAGACGAGCAGATACTTGACTCCGTTCTTCATGACTGTGTCTTTCCTTACTCTGCCTACCGCTGTTGTCATTCCGTTCTCAGTGTCTCGGTCTAGTCTAGGCTGAGGCCGGTACGGGTCGTCGTGAACGGTGATCATCTGCTTTGGCGCCGAGGGGAGGCCCATTTCTCTTAGGCCTCCGTCGAAGCCTCTCATGGTTTTTGCAACATCTTCGACGCTGTTCTCTTTGACTGTTGATACTAGGACTGACTCTGTGTGTCCTTCCCTTACATTAACACGGGTGCATGTGCATGAAACTCCGAAGTCGGCAGGTTTTATGGAGTTTCCGTTGAAGCTTCCAAGGATCTTTAAGGTTTCTTGCTGGACTTTTTCTTCTTCGTTTGGGATGAAGGGGATGACATTGTCAATTATGTCCAGTGCTATTACGCCAGGGCTTCTTCCAGCTCCTGAGACTGCCTGCATGCTAGTCATGAGTACGCTCTGTACGCCGAATTCGTCGAAGATGGGTTTCAGGGTGATGGTTAGACCTGTGGTTGTGCAGTTGGGGATAGGGGTGATGAAGCCTCTCCAGCCTCGTTTACTTCTCTGGAGGTCCAGTAGGTCTGCGTGGTCGGAGTTAACGCCTGGGATGAGTATAGGTGTATCCTCTTCATATCTGAAGGCAGACGCTGTGCTCACCACGGGAACCTTTTGGGCCAGCTGGGGTTCCAATATCTTCGCTTCTTCAGGCTCTATGGCTGTGAACACTATGTCGCATTCGGACAGCTTTAGCTCTGAAGTTTTGACCACATTGAGGTCCATTGCTTCGCTTGGGGGTTCTTCGCTGCAGTACCATCTTAGTCCACCTGTCTTCTCATCTCTGATGGCTTGTGAATACTTTTTCCCCGCAGATCTTTCTGACGCTGCAAGTTGACGGACCTCGAACCATGGGTGATGATGGAGAGCTACTAGGAACTGCTGGCCTACTATTCCTGTGGCTCCTACGATGGCTGCCTTCAGCATAGCTAATCTTCCTTCCTGTCTTCGCGATGCATCCTGATGAGCCTCTTTATATTGGCTACTGCGTCTTCCGATACGTATCTAGCTGCCGAGTTTGAACTCGTCGTGCAACGCACGGACAGCCTCAACGCCGTCCTTCTCGTTGACAGCGAAGGAGATGTTGAGCTCAGAAGAGCCCTGCGCAATCATAATCACGTTGATCCCCGCATCAGCAATAGCCTTGAAGACTCTGGCAGCTACACCGGGGGTGCCCCTCATCGCTGAGCCTATCAACGCAACTATGCTTACATCATCCTCGTAACTCACCTCTTTTACCTCCCCCTTGGAGAGCAAACCGATCTCCAAAGCGTTCACAGCCTTCTGAATGCTGTTCCGACGCACCACCATCGTTATGTTCGACTCTGAGACGCTCTGAGAGATCATCAAGATGTTGACTCCTTGCTTACCTAGCACCTCGAAGACTCTTCCAGCAGTTCCAGGGAGTCCAACCATGCCCGTCCCTCCTACGCTCACAATCCCAACGTCTGAGACTCGGGCTACCGCTTTCGCCACTGAACCTGAGCTTACCTGCTGATCAACCCCTATCAATGTGCCCTCAGCTGAAGGAGAGAAGGTGTTCTTGATTCTCACTGGGATATGCGGCTCGATGATAGGTTCGAGGGCGCGGGGATGCATCGCTTTAGCCCCGAATACCGTCATTTCACTTGCTTCAGCATAAGATAGCTGCGGGATCACCTTCGCGTTCTTGACAACCTTAGGATCAGCCGTCATAATGCCGTCTACATCAGTCCAGATCCAGACCTCGTCGGCGTCAAGGCATGCCCCCAGTATAGTTGCAGTATTATCGGAGCCTCCTCTCCCCAAAGTTACAATATCACCGTGCTGAGTGACTGCAGTGAACCCTGCTATCACAGGTATGATCCCCTCCTCTAGGAGAGGGGTTAACCGTTTCTGAACCTGCATCCTCGTAACATTCATCAGGGGTCTTGCATCGCCGAAGTTTTCGTCGGAAACTATTCCTGCTTCGCCACCTGAGAAGTCTCTTGAAGTAACTCCACGGGCCTGCAAAGCGCCCCTCAGAATAGGGACAAGAAGCCTCTCGCCGAAGGAAAGCACGTAATCCTTGGATCTAGGTGAAAGTTCTCTGAGTATAGAGATGCCGTTTAATGCTCTCTCCAGATCGTATAGAAGGGTTGAAACTGTGGATAGAGCTCCATGTCTGAACGCTTCCACAGGTATTGCTGACTCAGCTGCTTCCGAGTGCCGTTTTCTGATCTTCTCGATTTCGTCTTTGACTTGGCTTTCCTTTCCTTTGAGGCCCATCTCAGCCAGCTCGATGAGGTGATCAGTCATTCCGTCCATGGCTGATGAGACCAGTACGACTTGGTTGCCGTGAAGATGTTTTTTGACGAGTTCAGCCACGTGGCTGATCTTGGCTCCGTCTGCAACTGAGGAGCCACCGAACTTCATTACAACTCTCATGCCATGATCTCCTCTGCCATTCGCTCTCTGATCGCGATCAAGTCTCTGAGGACCGCACTAGCCGTCTCCATGCCTCCAGCTCCTCTCCCAATTATGATCTCCTCTCCAGCATACTCCGTCTGGAACTTGACTGCGTTAAGAGTATCTTCCACGCAGAGAGGGTCGTCTCTAGAAACCTCCTTGGGCTCAACCTTCAGTGCACTGTCTACGATGCCTAGGAGCTTTACGGCTCGTCCCTTGGTATTAGCATCCTTCACCTGCTTTAGATCCACGTTCCTGATGCCCGTGATCTTAATGTCCCTCAAAGTGACTCGCCTGTTGAAGAGCCAGTTAGCGATAATCACTGTTTTACATGCAGTGTCGAATCCGTCTATGTCAAGGGAGGGATCAGCCTCAGCGTAGCCAAGTTTCTGAGCCTTAGCCAACGCTTCGTCGAATATCATGCCGTCTTTCTCCATGCGAGTAAGAATGAAGTTCGTAGTCCCGTTAAGGATACCTGTAGCGGACAGCAGTTTGTCGGAGACTAAGCAGCGTTTACCGAACTCCAGAATAGGGGTGCCTCCGCCTACCGTGCCGCTGAACCTAAGCTCGACTCCATTGTATTCTGCCAGCTCCATCAACGCCGGAAGCGACAATGCGAGAGGACCTTTGTTCGTGGTTATCACATGTTTCTTGCCTGCTAGTGCCTTCTCCAAGTATGATAGTCCGGGCTGGCCATCCTTCAGGTTAGTTGGTGTAGTCTCAACTACTACGTCAGCCTCTATTTCCTTGACCAAGCTGATCTTTGCTTGAAGATCATGGTTCTTGAACTGTTCCTCTGTGACAGTGCTTTTCGACGCCTTATCTTGAAGTAGCCGTTCCAACACCAGCCCCTTGGGGTTCACTGTGTAGCCCCCTTGGTCTATGACTGCCACTATCCTTGGGTTGAGGCCATGCCTCTTCAGGATTTCCTGTCTGCGCTCCGCTATGATCTTGGTGAAGGCTTGGGCTACGACGCCGAATCCGACTAGAGCCAGGCGCATCCAGGAAGCCTCAGAGAGGGGGCATCATGAACATAGTATTTCTCTCTTATGTGTTTGGGGGATCGTGGACTTAGACATAGTCAGATTGATTCTGTTCATTTGTCGGGACTTATTTGGGTTCAGCGCACCGGCATAGAGATGTTCTACGGGGGTTATGTACAACGGGTAAAGCGAACACGCAGGGTTCCCAACGGGAGGAGGTTCCAGCCAAAGTCCTGAGGATGGCAGGGAACGAATCAAACCAATTCTTATATTGGCCGATAAGGTGCAGCGGACAGGATGAATACTCTGGTGCATCAAGAATGCATCGTCCCCAGCTGCGGACTGAAATACAGTGTCAAAGAAGCTCGAACAGCCTGCGACCGTGGCCATCTCCTCGACATCAGATACGCCGAGCCACCTGCCGCGAAGCTAAAAGAAGTCTTCCTTGAAAGAAGAAACCACAGGGGAAACATCTTCAATGAGAGCGGAGTATGGCGCTACAGGGAGCTACTCAACTTTACAGGCGTAGACACAGAGGAATATGAGTCCTACCGTAAACTGCTGGTCTCACTGGACGGAGGAGAAGGACACACAAAGCCATATAAAATGTCCAAAGTAGCCAAAGAATACACTGACTCAAACTCGGAGTCACTGTATCTTCAGCCAGAGGGTCTTAACCCCAGCGGCTCCTTCAAAGACAACGGCATCTGCACGGGTCTAACAGCAGCCAAGATGCTGGGAGTCAGAAAGATGATATGCGCCTCCACAGGAAACACTTCGGCGTCACTCGCTATGTACGCTGCCAACGAAGGACTTGAAGCCCGAGTGTATGTGCCCAAAGGGCAGATCGCTCCGGGGAAACTGGCTCAGGCATTCCAGTTCGGCGCAGAAATCGTTCAGGTGGAGGGGGACTTTGATGCGGCCCTTGAAACCGTTCTCAGCATCGCGAAGAATGAAGGCGCGTATGTGATGAACTCTATTAACCCGTTCAGACTTGAAGGTCAGAAGACGGTGATCTTTCGAGCACTGGAGTATTTCGACTGGAATGTTCCTGATTGGATAGTCTGGCCTGGGGGTAACTTGGGTAATAGTGCTGCTTTCGGGAAGGGTCTCTCTGAGCTATATGATTGGGGTTTCATAAAGAAGAAGCCTAGGGTCGCGGTAGTAAACGCCGAGGGCGCCAATACTCTTTACATGCTGCATAACGGTCTCTACGATGGGAGAAGACTAGTGTGGAACAGTGGCCGTTACGATGAGGCATTGATCCAAGACTACTATAGCTACCTGAAGGAAAGCAGCTTCAAGGCTGAGACTGTCGCATCCGCCATCAAGATAATGAAGCCAGTGAATCTGCCCAAATGCCTCCGCACCTTGGAACAGTTCAACGGTGTCGTCACCCAAGTCAGCGACAGCGAGATGCTGGACGCCATGGCCATAGTCGGCATGAACGGCTTCGACTGTGAACCTGCTTCTGGAGCAACTGTCGCAGGGATAAAGACGCTTGTAGAGAAAGGTGTCATAGCGAAGGATGACATGGTTCTAGGCATCCTTACGGGTCGGCTGAAGGATCCGGATCTTATTGCTAAGTACCATTTGAAGGAAGGAAATAGGTTCGCTAAGCCTCCGAGGGTACACGCAGAATGAATCTGAAGCCGATTTGCCGGGAAGCTCGCATCACTGTGCCTTCTTCCTCAGCCAACGTGGGGCCGGGGTTTGACTGTTGGTGTTTCGGCTTGGCTTCACCGGAGCTTACCTTAACGTATAGGCCGAGGGAAGACGGGGAGATCATTGTTGAGGAGAGAAGCGGTGGAAGGGTTAGGCGTAGCGATGGGTCTAGGCACGCTGGGGGGAAGGCTCTCTCATATTTTCTTGATTCGATTGGGCTTGAAGGGCGCGGCGCTGATCTGCTGTATTTAGATCAGGGTTACCCTGTGGGTAAGGGCTTGGGGCGGTCGGGGGCAGAGGCTGTCGGCGCCATAGCTGGTGCTGCAGCGGTCTATGGGCTTAGGCTTACCCGTGATGAGTTGGTGTTTTTCGCTGGGTTCGGGGAGCCTGGCGCTGATCCTGGTAACGGTAAGCCTGGGCATCTTGACAATGCGTCGGGCTCGGCTAACGGGAGGTTCAACATAGTCGCTGCTTCCCCTAGGACTGGGGATGTGCGTGTCTTCGTCTACGATGTGCCAAGGTCTCTGGGTGTAGCATTGGGGTTTTCTTCTTTTGAGAAGACTGGGGGTACTGAAGCTATGAGGAAGGTGCTTGAGGAGCCTGTGTCTAAAAGCGACTACGTGAATACTTTGGGCTGGGTTTCGGCTGCTACTGCGGGGCTGGTTTCAGGGAATGTGGATCAGTTCTTGGAGTTCATGTGGGATGTCTTCCATGAGTCTAGGCGGGCCGATGCAGGAGGATACGGGGGCTTCGATTCAAAGGGTTTCTTCGGTTTGAAGAAGCAGCTTTACGATGACTTTGGTGTGGTTTTGAATGTGTCAGGGGCTGGTCCAAATCTTCTGTTTCTATACGATAAGGGGAATGCTCGTAGATGGGAGAAGCAGAAGAACACCAGTTTTATCAAAGCCTTCGGGTCTGTGGTTGAGGAGTTCTTCAAGCAGAAGCGTATTGGGCTTAATGTCAAGGCAGGTGCTGTTGCCCGTGGAGGAGGCTACGACTGCATGGTTAAGCGGTACGGGTTAGGTAGATTACGTGTTGATTCTTTGGAAAAAAGAATAGCGTGATCTGTCTACGTCGCCTGAGTAAGCTGAACGGGCAAATCTTTTTAGCTTCTTGGAGTAAGCCTTTCGACTTATCCAGATAACTTTCACTTGATGCATCTGTTGAGTAGTGCCCTAGATGATTCGTGAACAGGTTTTGCAGAGAGTGGTCAGCAGAAGTGTTAAGGACATTTACGGTAGACCAGCCGGTTCGGTGCTGGGTTACACTGTTGACGCTACAGGCGCATTGAGAACCATAGGGATAGAACATGGCGGCGCGTTCACCGAGTATTCTGCTGAGCAGATAATCATTGACAATGATTCCATGGTCTTGGTGCCCCGATGGAGGAGCGATGTGGAGAAGCTTTCCCGTATTAAAGGCACTGTGGCTAAGAGGGCTCAGGCTCTTGAAGAGCTGAGGGCTGAAGGTGAGATCCCCCAGCATGTCTACGAGTCTATGAAGTCTCAGCTGGATGAGGATTCTTCTAAGCTCCAGTCGTCGCACAGCTCTATGAAGGAGGCTTTGGAGAAGAGAAGTGCGGATCTGACTAAGAGGCGGGCAGCGTTGGAGAGATTCGTAGCTGGGATCATGGTGCAGCACAGGAGTGGAGAGATCGATGACGCAGCCTACGATGCTTCTAAGAACAATGTGGTTGAGATTCTTGGCCAAGATGATCGGGAACAAGCGGACTTGAAGAACGCATTGAAGCTACTGTCTTCAGAGACATCTGGGCAGGACGGGACTTATGCTCCGGCAGTGCAGCAGCAGACTGCCGTTCCATAGGTGCCTCCGCTCTCTTCCTGCCTTTCGCTGCTTGTTTCTTTGTGCTCGGGGTTGTGGTTTACCCTCGAGGTGAATTGTGGCCGTGATGGCCTCTCCCTTCGAGCTTGTTTGTAAGACTCTTAGGTTTAGCAGGGTCAGAATGGCTTTTTCAGCTTTGCTTATGTTTGCTTTAAGTTCTAGCGGGACTTTGCTGTTTGCAGCTGCTAGTCCTCTTGGAAGGTTGTTGGTAGTAACCTTCTTGCCTGCGGTTTCTTTCGTTTCTTTCGGTTTGCTTACGGTGGACTGGTTGCGGAGCCGTGAGGAGTCTGTTAGGCTGCTTAGGTCTGTTAGAGCAGAAAGGGGACGGATCGCGCTCTACTTGGTGAAGTGGGCTGCTGTACCCTTCTCCGTCGGAGGGATTTTTGGTGCTATCGTTGGTCTTTTTCTTTTTTCGTCGAAGGTTTTGTTTGTTGAAGGCGTCAATGCTGATCCGTTTTTCCTCATTGTCTTTGGGTTTGCAGGCGGCTTGGCTGGTTCGGTATTGGGTTTGGTTGCGGGGGTTGTGGCTGAGTGGAGAGGCTGATCTCGACAAAGGCTTCGGGCCGTTCTTGTGTTCTTAGGTTGGACAATGTCTCTAAGACATATTATGTTAATGGGGAGCAGGTTGTCTTCTCGAACTTTTCCTTGGCGATACATGAAGGCGAGTTCGTGGCGATAACGGGTCCTGTGGGCAGCGGTAAGAGCACTTTGCTCAATATTATGTTCGGTGTGACGAGACCTGACTATGGAGAGGTAGCTGTACTCGGGGAGTCCGTCAGCGCCATGAGTAGCCGTGACGTTAGTAGGTGGCGTCTTGGGCGTATCAGCATGGTTCCGCAGGTTCAGGATCTTCTGGCTGACTTTTCGGTTGCGGAGAATGTTGCGTTTCCCATGTATTTTGACGGTGTGGCGAGGGACGCGCTTCTTGATAGGGTTAGAACTGTGCTTAAACGGTTTGGGCTTGAGGGTTATGATGGCACTGTTGTTTCAAGGTTGAGTGTGGGGGAGAGGCAGTTGGTGGCTTTTGCGCGGGCTCTGGTGTCTGAGCCTGCGGTGTTACTGTTGGATGAGCCTACGGAGGCTTTGGACGGCTTGTTGAAGGATGTTGTTGTTGCTACTATTAGGAGTGAGAATGTTGTTAGAAAAAGGACTGTGGTTATTGCTTCTCATGATAAGCGGGCTTTGGGTTTGGCGGGTAGGGTTGTGAATCTGTCTGCGAAGGGTCCTGTCTTCAGTCTGTAGCTGTAGAGTTCTGGTGTGTCTTCGGAGGAGGAGTGAAGCATACTGAGAGGCAGATCCCTTGTCGACTGTTCCTAGTTTTATGTCATGAAGATGTACTGAGACGATCTTTGGCTTCTTTTTGTGAGTGCAGCTTACATCTGAAACTGTTTACGTTGATGTTTACAGATTGTTTATTAGATGGTTTGCTGTTGAATAATCTATGTCTGTGGTGAGTGTTAGAGTAGACAAGAAGGTTAAGGAGACTTTGGAGAAGGCTGGTGTGGATGTGGCTAAGGAGGTAAGGGGTCTTCTAGAAGGGTTGGCTTGGAAGGTGGAGCTAAATGAGCGCCTTGAAGAATTGGATAAAAGTTTGAGTAAGGTTCCACCTGCTCCTCGGGGCTTTTCAGCCGAGAGTGTGAGAGAAGATCGTGAAAGTCATTGACTCTTCAAGCCTAGCGAAGTATGTGAATCGTGAGGAGAACTGGACTCGGGTGAGGGATATTCTGGGTGATGGGTGTGTGACCTTGGATTTGGCTGTGAAGGAGGTTGGGAACAGTCTGTGGAAGAGGGTGGTTAGGCGCGATTTGTCGGCTGATGTCGCATTGTCTGCCTATTCCGATTTCGTTAGGCTTAAGCCGTTCAAGATGATTGGTCAAGAAGACTTGTACGTTAAATCGTTTGAGATTTCTGCTAGATTCAGTATGCCTATTTATGATGCTCTTTTCGTTCAGTTGGCATTGAGATTGGGTGTTAAGTTGGTGACTTCTGACAAGAATCAGGCTGAAGTGTCTCGGAAGCTGGGTGTTGATGTGCTGTATCTGTAGCTCTACTGTTGATTAGGCTTGACCACATTACCGAGTCATATTATCTGGGTGGATGCAGGCAAAGTCTTTCCAAGGTTTTCCTAAGACATCTATGGGATGAGAGAAGCAGCGTCAAGAGAACTCTGTTCAATAAAAGGGGATTTCCCGCTTGCACTATACAAAAGGATAAGCTTAGCCAGTGCGATCATTTTGACGGAGTTGGAACGGACTTGGTCTCTCTGGCTTGGGAGATGCTAAGTCAGACCTACCCTGGACTTTATCTCGGCTATGTCCTTTTCCATTCTGGAAAACCGTTCGTCTAGTATTGATTTGAGGTCTTTCCTCAGGTTCCTGATCTCTTTTGTTGTAGCGTCTTGCCTTTGTATCATTTGATCCTGTTTGGCTATCATTTGGTCTTGCTTGGAAAGCATCTTGCTTGGAAAGCATTTGGTCTTGTTTTGAAAGTGATTGGTCTTGCTTGGAAAGCATTTGGTCTTGTTTTGAAAGTGATTGGTCTTGCTTGGAAAGCGACAAGTCCTGCTTCTGGAACATTATTTCGAAGTACGCCGAACCTGTTCCAAAGCCTTCAGCTATTTCTTGTTTCACGTCTCCTAGGAGAATGTTGAATCTCCTGAATTCTCCTGTGGGACTTGTGTATCTTGTGTCCGCTTCATCTACGTGGATGGGAGCTGGGGCCTGCTTCATTAGATTGATGAATTCTTCCACTTTATCTCTGGGTCCTTCGCAAATCGTTTCGACTCTTCCATCTTCTAGGTTCTTGACGGAGCCGACTAGTCTGAGGCGTCTAGCAGTCCTTCTAGCATAGTATCTGAAGCCTACTCCTTGAACATCCCCGTCGTAATGAACTATTGCTCTTACGACTTCAGCCATTTATTTGCGCCTTTCCTTCTGGTCAAGCATACGTAGAGTTATGTTTATTGATTATCTCCCTATATTTGTTTTCTTAACTCTCTTGCTAAGTCTTATGGCTAGATACCGCGTTGTTGTTTGTCCACTGGGATCTTCTTTTCAGCCCGTATCCTCTATATTCGGTTGAGGGGATTAACATTGCTAAGAAAGGTTAGCGTGCTCCTGAGTAACTAGAGTTGGATGTGGCTGTCAATGATCGGTTTGGGAAGATGTACAAGAGGTAGAGGCAGATTTCCACCCGCGTCGCGCGGTTTTTCGGCTTTGGATTTGGCTGGCAGGGTTACAGTTCTGCCAGTTTCTGATAGTTGCCAGGTCTGGTTTTCGGTTAGACCGATGTTGCCAACAAGACCTGTTCGGGTTCTTTGCGTCATGGTAAGACACATAAGCATTTAACCATCCAGATTGTTATATGACAAAAAAGACTACAGTCCTGCTTGATGACAGCATCTACGGCAGGCTCGCTGAGGAAAGTCTAAAGAAGTATGGTACGACCAAGGCGATGTCCAGAGTCTTAAATGAGATTCTACGTAAAGCCATGAAAGATAAGGGTGACATAATTCGGCTTATACACTTGAAGAAGATCGCGAAAACAACATCTGAGGAGTTCGAGGAGTTCCGGAAAGAGCTCTCCAAAAGGTTCGAAGAATGATCATAGACACAACGTATATACTCCCACTTGCGAGAATTAGTGTAGATAAGGATCTGTTGAAGGCTTCAGTAGACGGTAACGCCGCTCTGAATTTGGACGATGTAACCGTAAGCCTAATTTCACTCTTTGAGCTTCAAGCTAATGCAGTCAGACTTACCGTACCAGCAAAGCATGTAGCCGAAGCCGCGGATACTATCCTTAAGGCCCTCAAAGTCGAACCCTTCTATAATCCGGAAGTGCTGGAGGCGAGTTTTGAGCTCCGTAGGATCATCTCCGATTACATAGACTGCGTCATTCTGGCCACGGCAGTAAGCTTGAAGGAGGACTTGGTCACTGAGGATTCTAGGATACTTGCCAAACGGACTCTCATAAAGCAAGTTTATGGAGTGAGGGTGATGAGTTATGATGACATTGTGAAAAAGTAGCATTATTATCTCTGGACAAATCGGTTAAACATAGATGCATGCATACGCATAGCCAACATCCTGTCAATACTGGCGGTCATCTTGGCGTGCAATACGCCTAACTTAGTTTTGAGGAAAAGTAACTATGTGCCGTTGGTTCGGAGGCTTGCTGGAAACATACGATGCCCTGCACGTAGATGCAACAAAACTGAGCATGATGCTCAGGATCTTCTATGAAGATAGGGAACCCGACACAGCCAAGAAATAAAGAGAATATGGACTAACATACATAGAAGCTAGAAGGCTTCTAGTGCCGTGTTCCAGGCTCAAAAATAAGGCTTTGAATCCGATAAATTGGCTTTAGAGTCGCTATTTGGGTATTTTGCTGGCTTGTTGGCGGTGTCGTTATGGGGGGAGTCTGCCAGTGAGCCTTAGATCTCAGTTTCACCTTAGGTGAACCAAGTTTGAGTCTCAGGTTGAAGGTAGGCAAAAAGGGGCACATCATACTCCCTAAGGCCGTCAGAGATGCAGTAGGCATAGAAGAGGACAGTCAAGTCACCGTAGAAATAAACGATGGCATACTTCTTAGACCACTCAGAAAGATAGATAGGGAAAACCTTGCCTCTGCCCTCAGAAAACACTTAGAGAGAATAACGGCCTTACCTAATCTAAAAGAGCCTAAGCCCAGAGAACCTGCAGAAGCCTATTTGGAAGAGGAATTCGAAGCGTGAAGACCTTTGTTGACGCGAACCTCCTCATCTACCTTAACACCGTAAAGACCCTTTGGAGAAAGAAGGCGCTACGAAGAATTCTACCTCGACCTACTTTCAAATAGCAGAGCCTATGTTGATCCCCTGGTTCTAGATGAACTGTTATACATTTCTAAGAAGAAGCATAATGCCCCCTATGAGTTAACCGTAGACTTCACTATGTCTGCCATCCTCCCGTACGTTGAGGTCCTACCGCTGCGCGCAGAAGAGTATCAGGAAGCAACAAGTGTTTTGAAGGACTACAATGTCAAGCCTTCTGACGCCCTACACATCGCCGCAATGAACCTGAACAGAATAGTCAAGATAGCTTCCGAAGACAAGGGATTAGACAAAGTCAGGGAAATCCAAAGGACGTGGCTAGGATAAACGGCAATCAGCATGTTTCTAGTTTGCTATGGGTGATGGTTATAGGGGACTAGACGCCAAAGCTTTGTCTAAGTGTAGAGTTGATTAGAGGGTAAGTCATTCTTTGATTCGCATTAGGCTGTGACGGCGTTGGATCTTGACAGGAAAGTCATTTCGTTCGACAAGGCTTATGATCGCGTGCCTGAGTTGTCGCACATTGACACTAGTTCTCTTTGACTAATGTTCGTATGCTGGGGCTGTTACGCTTGTGGGACCATTTTTCCTAGATCATTTCGACGCCAGGAAGGCCTTTGAAGTGTTGGTCGCCTGTAACCACGACGAGGTCTCTTCGCTGGGCAGTTGCGTAGATGATGGCGTCTACTGTGTGTAGCCCGTATTTCTGTTTGATATCTGCCGCTAGCAGGGCGGTTTCTGTGTCTAAGTTTAGGATGAAGCTCCTTTCGATAATAAATTCTAGGCGTGTGGTAGGGTCTTTCTTGTCTCTTTGATACCTTGCTTTGATTTCCGTCAGGCATATTGACGATGTGTACAATGGTTCTGTGCCTTCAATGTGGTCTTTTATTTTTGTGCCCCTTTCTGAACCGGTGAAATACTCTATCCATGCGAAAGAGTCAAGAAGTTTCATGAATCTCTTTCTCGTCTCTGAGGTCCTTTGTGGTCAGCCATGAGTCGACGCCGAACATCGTCTTCGACGGTTTGAAGAACTGCTTGATGAGTGCTTGGTTCACTGTTTTTGAGATTCTTCGTCTTCCGTATTTCTTGATGAGGTACTCGTAAACCTCTTCATTTAGGGTTACTGTTGTCTTGACTGGCAAGGCTTCTCACCGTAGATGTATTACATACATGTAGTATTTATTTGTTTTAGCGAAGTTAAATCCAGTTGTAAGTGGGTATGGATGTTGAAAGTTCCGTCAGATCCCGTGTGTATGAGGTCATCCTCGCTTATTCGTCCGGAAACATGTTGCTCGATATCTTAAACCTAGCAATGTTGGTCCATAACTACGGGGTAGGGACTAGAAGGTACGCAGAGATTCTGCAGCATGCTCCGAAGGTTGGATATGCGAAAAGCCTAAGGGAGTACCTAGAGCTGATAGAAAGGTGGAATCCGGTCTGTAACTAAGCAGGGCGTATGGGGACACGGCTTTGGAACATGTGCAGAAATATATGATAACAGCAAAACCCTGGAGCAGATGCAAACTTCTTATTTACCTCTCTTTCGCGTGGTCGATCGCGAAATTACGCACTCGGCGTCTCCAAAAATCCAATACTGTTCTGGAAGTCTTTGAAAGATCTGTTCTTTCCCACTCATGAGATAAATAGAGCTCAACCACCTCATGTCTCTTCATGCCGTTTGAGACATTGACCTTAATGAACGACTTGACGATCAGCATTTCTGACTATTTCCTAAACGCCTTTCTCTAGCTTCGGAGAAGCTGCCGATTGACGGTGGATACTATACAACTGTTTCCGCTCGACAGTGCTTCTCCCTCAGGATTTCCATTATCCGCGTTTAGTCATACGTCAACCTCGGATTTTTTGGTGTCAAGGAATTGAGGCGATACAGCAGCTTGCGTTTAAGCTACTAGATTAGGCTCATCTAGTGTTCTGCTGGCTTTGGGCATGTCTATTTGGGTATTTTGCTGGTTCTGACACCAAGGGGTATTTGCGTTAAAATAGGGGCTTAAACCTTGCCGTTATTGGTTTTATGGGCTGATCTAGGGCTCTAAACCCGTTTTTTGGGGCTTCTAATAGATAAATTGTTCACAAGTCTTATATAGCTAATCAGTAAAGCCGCCTCCACGGAAACATAAGAGGTATCTAGAATGAATAATCAGATACCGTTCAACCCAATAAGTATGGCAAATAGACGTACAGCTCTGTCAGTAGGACTGGTAACAGTCCTTTTACTGGCAGCGCTACTACCAGCAATTCCAATAGTACACGCTACAGCCTCAACTGCAAGCGTAAGTACTGGAATCACAGACAGTACAACAGGTCTCCCAGGCGTCGACGCAAAGACCGCCCGGGACGTCGAATTCACCGTAACCAATCCTTCCAGTTCTACAGCTAGCTACGCGCAGATCCAAATAGTGGTCTCCGCACGGTGGGCTATACTCTCTGAGAGCTCTGTAACTACTACAGGGCTAGGCGGCACTGCTTCAGTGAGCATATCCGGTACCGGCCCATACGTCGTCGTCGTAAGCAACATCGCTCTAGCACCCAGCGCAGCAGGAAAGATCAAGCTTCTAGGCGCGGTGGCAGATGTCGGCACCACTGGCTCGTCCTACACAGACGGATTCAACATTTTCACACTCGACGTAACCTCAGGCGCTACGCTGCAGGCTTCAACTAGCAATCCTGTGAACGTAAGAGTCAGCGTTGCTTCGGGGACGGGGACATTCATCAACCAAGGAATGGAGCCTAAAGCGACCTTTGCAAGCCCAACTCTCTCGTCAGCTGAGAGCCTAAGGCTTATCCTGACGGCTATTTCTGGAGCAAGCTCGGGATCGGCTGTAACCGTCATAATAGCCGGAAGAGATGCTTCTGGAAACAGTGTAGTAGGGAAAGCAACACTCGCTGCGAGCTCAGCAGTAGCAGCCTCAGCAACAGCTACCTTACTTGACGGCTCAACAAGCGGTAGCTGGAAGAGCATCGACGCAGTATACATGAACACCGCGGCAGGAGTGACTGGGGACAAGTACAAGATTCAAAGCGTAACCAGTTCAACAGACATGGTCACAGGCATCGAAGCTCAGGACAGCACCTCTGGCTCTCTAAAAGCAGGACAGAGCATCAATGTAGCAGCCTATGTAACAGATAATACCGGAAAGGGTGTCTCAGGCGTGGCGGTGACATTCTCAACTAGCGCATCCACCTCGGACGAAGTAACTGGCGGAAGCTTTACCTCGAGCAGTGTTACCACAGACGCCTTAGGTGCCGCGAAGACAATATTCACCACAAGCATAACACAGGGAACCCAGACTATGAAGGCTAGATCTTCAGGCCTGATCGGAAGCGGTTCTTCCACAGACTACAAGATCACCACCGTTTGGGGTTCAGCAACAACACTATCTCTATCAGCCAGCCCAGACTCAATACCTGCAGTTGGAGGCTCTTCAACAATCACAGCAAAGCTCCTCGACGCTAACGGCAACACCATCAAAGGGACAGCGCAAACCATAACCTTCGGCACAAGCGCAGGTTCGCTTTCAGCCTCATCTGCGACAACCAGCACTAGTACTGGAAAGGCCACAATCGTCCTATCATCCTCCTCCACAACAACAGCTGGATCCAAGGCAACTATTACCGCAACAGCAATCACCTCTGGCGGAACAGCACTTAGCAACACAGCAACTGTCTCATTCACCACTGGACCTGTAGCCTCGGTAACCATCTCCATAGACAAGACAACCATAAAGATCCTCGAAAGCGCAACCGTAACTGCAACCGTGAAAGATTCCAACGGTAACGTCATAACGGGAGCATCAGTTTCGTTCAGCCGCGCTACCGGAGCAACCCCGGCCACTAATCTCCCAACCATTAGTCCATCGAGCGCCACCACAGGAGCAGACGGGAAGGCAACCGCCACACTAACCGCCTCTATTGAAGCAGGAACTGCAACAGTCACTGCATCATCGGGCGGGTTCTCTGGCACAACAGGCACAATCACAATCAACGGCGGAACCGCGACCGACTTCTCTGGATCTGCGGCGTCAAGCACAATCACCGCGGACGGATCGTCAACAACAGCGATAACCTTCACCCTACAAGATGCCTACGATAACACAGTTGTACCCTCGGCTGCCATAGCCATAACCCTCACCACAACAGGCGGCACATTCTCGCAAACAGGTACTACCACCATGACTGACTCAATCAGCGCCACCACAGGAATGACCACCTCAGGCGGCATCACTCTGAAGTCAAGCACAACAGTCGGAAAAGTCACAGTTACCGCCACAGGCGGAGGCTACACAGGGTCAGTTGACGTCACCTTCGGAGCTGCAGCAACCACCTTCAAGCTATCACCCAAGCCAAGCATCGTGCAAATCAGCACTGCAACTACCATAACCATCCAGCTCCTTGATCCCAACGCCAACAATGCCCTAGCAACCAACGCAGCGGTTAGCTTCACTGGCATCGCCACAGAGGGCACCGTAGGCGCAATCTCAAGCATATCCACAGGAGGCACGAAGACAACATTCACTTGGACAGCCCCATCAGCAGTCCCCGCAGGCGGACTATCCACAATCCGGATAACCGGAACCTTCA
The DNA here is from genome assembly GCA_016184315.1 of Nitrososphaerota archaeon. Classification (GTDB taxonomy): domain Archaea; phylum Thermoproteota; class Nitrososphaeria; order Nitrososphaerales; family JACQRY01; genus JACQRY01. Next base: position 4,819 of record JACPCU010000022.1, on the reverse strand, counting down.
CCACAGCGGGCGCATCTACATTCACCTCAACAGTCACACTGACCGTACAGGTCTCAGGATCACCGTTCAAGATGTCACTAAGCGCATCGCCAACCACCGCAGCGGCTGACGGATCTACCATCGTAACCATCTCCGCAAAGATCGTAGACGCATCAGGAGTGACCATCATAACCTCACCAGGCACCACAGTACAACTCGCTAGCACTGCAGGCACCGTCCTCACCACAACAATCGTCACCGCGACAGATACAGGCATCGCAACAGGATACGTCAGAGCACCCACAACAGCAGGATTGGCCACCGTAACAGCCCTCGGAGGAGGAGTCTCAGGAAGCCTAACATACAACTTTACGCAGGCAGGAGCAATATACAAGGCGACCTCTACAACCCCAACACTCCAAGACACAGCAGGTAACCCAGTAACAGCACCAACGGTCGGAAACCTGGTAAGCGTCGCCTCAACAATCACAAACACCCAAAGTTCAGCGCAACAAACCCTACTAATCGTCCAAGTCAAAGACTCCACAGGCAAGATAGTCTACCTAACAACAGCTAGCCTCAACATACCCGCCAGCACAGCCGTCACACTAAGTGCCGGTTGGACACCAACAGCAGCAGGAACCTACACCATCGAAGCCTTCGCATGGGACAGCTTCAGCACCGCCAACGTACTAGCAATAGTACAGAAAACCACCGTAACCGTATCATAGAAGGGGGAAACAACATGAAAACCCCCACCACCCTATTTTTAGCGCTCACCCTATCCATAGCGTTAGCCCTAGCGGCCGTACCAGCATACGCCGTCGTCGCCGTAACCCTAGGCGCCAGCAGCTATTCCGGAGGACAAACAATATCACTAACGGGAACAGGTGCTCAATCAGGCCAAGCAGTTGGACTCCAATTGCTCAAGCCCGATGGCAGCATCTTCGGTGTCGATCAAGCCGTAGCTGATACAAGCGGCGCTTTCAGCGCAACTCCCTTCGGACCTCTGCCCAGCACACCACTCGGTACTTGGACAGTAAAAGCCTCCCAGGGAGGCAGCACAGGACAAGCAACCTTCACACTGACATCAGCAGACACCACCGCCCCAACAGTATCCACAGTCACCCTTGACAAAACCACAGTCAAAGGCGGAGCATCAATAACAGTAACCGTAGAATCCAGCGACAACATCGGCGTAACCTCAGTCACAGCCAACAGCGTAGCTCTTACACTTTCAGCAGGAAAGTGGACCGGCACGATAACTGCTTCATCAACAGAAGGCAGTCAAACAATCAGCGTAGTCGCGAAGGACGCAGCCGGCAACCAAGCAACCAGTACAACGAGCTACACAGTGGACAACACAGCACCAGCCATAACCGTCTCCTCACCTGCAGACGGAGCAAAAGTCTACAAAGCAGATCTGACAATAACAGGCACAGTCACAGACAATGTCGCAGTCGCCTCACTAACAGTCGGCGGCAGCAGCGCCACAGTAGCATCCACAGGAGCATTCTCAGCTACAGTAACTCTAGCACTAGGCTCAAACACCATAACCATAATAGCGACAGACACAGCTGGAAACAGCAAGAGCACAACTCTAGGCATAACATACAGTATAACCCCCACCTACGCAACCACCCTTGAAGCAAAGGCACCAGCAATAGCATATGTCGGCCAAACCGTAGAAATATGGGTCTTGGCAACGGTCAACGGCACCTACGCCCCAACGGTGAACTTCGGTTCAGCAGCAGCACCACTGTCACTTGGAGGACCAGGATTTGTCCACGTCCACCAGCCAGACAAGACCGCAGCACCAGTAACACTCAGCAAAGTCCACAACGGGCTATGGCAGGGAACATACACTGTCCCTGACAAAGAAGGCAACTACGTAGTAGTAGTACCAGCAAGTTTCAACGGCACAACAATGCTGACAACAGCATCCTTCGCAGTCAACAAGAAACTCCCCGACCAAGCAGCCCTCACCACACAGATAAACGCAATTGGCACAAAGGTTGACGACGCACGAACAGCAATAATCAACGAAGTCGGCACTAGAATCAGCAACTCTCAGACCGCCATAACAACCGCCGTTACCAACGCGAGGAGCGACATAACCGCGCTAAGCACAGCTATCAGCGGAATCTCAACCAAGATAGACGGAATATCAACAGGCAACACAGCACAAACCAACGAGATCAAGACCGCCATCACAGCTGCACAGACCGCCCTATCAGGCTCCATCACCAGCGTCGGCACAGACGTCAAGAACACAGTCAACACCATGAAGAGCAACCTAGACTCAGTCAACTCAGCAGTAGCCCAAACATCCACCTACGTCATAGTAGCAGCCGTACTCGCACTACTAACCCTAGTAGTAGAACTAGCCGTACTCATACGAAAAAGGTAAGCTGTCCAAGGGACAGCTCCCCCCTTTTCTTTATTTAATCAAATCCCAGCGTAAGCTATGTATGACATGATTCGCCAAAAGAACGAAGTAACCACAGTCTACTGCAGGATAAAATTCTTATGAAGGCTCTGGGCATAGTTGAAGCTATCTATTAGTCTCCACCTTGGGTGCTCTCTGCTCAGCCCTGAAACGAATTCAGCCAAGCTTAGATGGGAGACAAGTCCGATACCCCCCTTCGCCGCTACGGCCTTGACGATCTCAGCATCTGCACCACAAGACTCACTGACGCTTGACTAAGATCCCCCTTCTTTAGGAACTCTTGGGCCCCTTCAAGATGCTTACCGTTCAAGCGTTTGCACCGTGCAAACCTACATCCGTAGTGTTGGTGTTTCTCAAGGTCTTGCTACGGGGGATGATAACTGTTGAGAGTCTACATGGATCTTCGTTTGACGACAATTCCTCTATGGCCGCAGTTGTCCTTTCTTGGATTTCTGATGCCAGCTTTCTGAAGTCACGCTCAAAGGTATGGGTAAAGATGGTTTTCCAAGGCAATCAGTTGGGCAGCTCCGACTCATGGTTTCTTCACTGCTCGTAGAGAGCTTAACCATCGTTTTGCATCCTTATGGGAGTCGAACCTCCTCACAAGGCTCTGTTCTAAGTCTCTGTCCGATTCCTCGATGCTTGCCTGTAGCTCATCGCTGGACATGACTTCGACGGTCGCCCATATCTCGTTGTCGGGGAATCCGTCTTTTACCGCCTTCATGGCGAACCTAACTATTTCCTCGAATTTGTCTTTGCTGACTAGAAGCGTAGACTTCATCTGATAGTAGAGTTAATGCTTTTAGATTTAAGTGTTAAGTCCGCATGTGAATCTTCCCCTCTACTTGAAAGTTCCATGTCTGCGCCATACATTTTATCAACAGAATTAGTCCTCACACAATTAATAAACCAGCAGTCGAACCGCCCAGGAGAACGAGTTGAATCGGAGCGCAATCGACATACTACTCATTCTCTTAGCAGTATCAACAGTCATCACCCTACTACCTCTAACAGCGGAAGGTCATCAACGTTCAGAGGCCAACTGCAATGAGCCCCACACCAACATAGTTTGCAGCATAGACATCCTAGGCGAAAGCCCACCCTACTTCGCGCCCCAAAACATCACAGTCCTTAGAAACGCCAAAGCCATCTGGGTCAACCACGACCAAACCAGCCCCCACACCGTAACCCTCACCGACTCCCAGTTCACCGACCAATCACCCAGACCAAACGGAAAATACGACGCGGGATTCATTCAACCCAACCAGCAGGCACCTGAATTCAACTTCACCAGCCCAGGCGAATACCGCTACTACTGCCGACTACACCCCTGGATGCGAGGAAAAGTCACCGTCTCTCCTATCGACACCCATGGAAACATCCAGGCAGAAACAGTCACAGTAACACGCACCCAAACAGCAACAGTAACCCAAATCCAGACGTCAACAACAACCTCAACCCTAACACAGCAAACCACAGCCACGCAACGAGAAACCCTAACCGTCACTCAAACACTAGGCCAACCAACAGGAACAGGTCAACAAGCCGTAACCACCACAATCACAGCAACCCAAACCATCCGTGAAACAGCCCCCCTCGCAGCAGAAGGCACACTGACCATCGGAGCAATCGCCCTAGCGGCCGCAATCGTAGCCACCGCACTGCTCCTCAGAAGAAGACGCTAAAGCACAAGAGTTCCTACAAGAATTTCTCAATCTCTCTGGAGAGTTGATTAAGAAAAATATCGGTCAACCTTGTCGGCTCTGTTCCTATTGAAGGGTTTGGTGCCTTTGGCGGTTCCCATCAGTTCCAACACATCTTCTAATCTTTTTTCTTTGAAGAGGCCTATCTTCACTTCTTCGCCTTCCTTTATCTTCTCTTCTTCAGCCATTTCTTTAGGGATCAGGACTCCTAGGGATGTTCCAACTCTCCTAACCTTTGCTTTGAACAGTCGAGACATACCCTCTTCATTATGATTTGTTATAATTCACTTAAACGTCTTTTGGCGACAAGGACAGTTGCGTTAACTCAAAGCTGCTTCTCCAAATATCATTCCCGTCATGGCGCTGCCCTTTTGATGCGATACCAATATCCTCTTGGGATTCTGTTGCGTTAATTCGGCATGGTAGATTGATACAAACACAGTTGCCTGCTCGATGCTGAATAAATGCGACAGAACCCGACCATAGTTCCCGATAATTCTTGACTATGCACTATTGCTTTGCTTCCCTTCATCGCAGGATAGACTCTTCCCTCAGCCTATCAAGTATCCTTGTCACAACCTCTTCCCTCACATCCAAGCTTCTAGCTATCGCGTTAGCACTTTTTTCATGTTTGTTAAGAATATGGTATACTACTTTCATCTCTTTGACGGAAACCCCCTTGCTCTTT
>JACPCU010000021.1 GCA_016184315.1 Nitrososphaerota archaeon | reverse complement strand
TGGGTTAGATACATAGATGAGAAAGGAGACACAGAGGAAGGCCACACCAAAGCCCGAGAAATATACAGGAAGGCAGCTCAACTCGGACTGACGAGACTAGGCTACCCGCCTGAATACGGTGGCATAGAAGTAGATCCGTTAACCATCGGGCTGGTAGCAGAAACATTAGGGAGATACGGAGGACTACCTAAACTGGAGAGCGGTGCAGCACTATACGGCGCCACGGGGTCAGCCATGGTTTTGGCCAGATCAGGGAGCGAGGAGCTGAAGAAGGAATGGTTACCAAAGATCATTGAAGGAGACAGAACCATAGCCATAGGCACCACGGAGCCACACTGCGGCTCAGACGCAGCCCAGATCAAGACTACCGCAGTCAGAGAAGGCGAAGAATACGTCATCAACGGCGAGAAGCAAATGGTCGGAGGAACAAGGTGGGCTGACGCTTTCATCAGCTACTGCAGAACCTCAGAGGAACGCTACGGCATAACTGCTCTACTAGTAGAGAACAATAGGCAAGGCATCTCCAAATACCACTTCAAGACCCTAGGCGGCTCCTTCTGGGAGCTAGGCGGAGTGGTCTACAAAGATGTCAGGGTTCCAGCGTCAAACAGGATCGGCCCAGAGGACAAGGGCTTCGGATTGGCCATGGGACTCTTCGACTGGATGAGAGCCCTGTCAGGAGCACAGTGCATAGGGATGGCCCAAGGCGCCTTGGACGAGTCCATTGAATACGTTAAGCAGAGAAGCGCCTTCGGCCAGCCCATAGGAAAATGGGAGGCAGTCCAGTTCCGCATCTCAGAAGCAGCCACCATGCTGGAGGCTGCTCGCTGGCTCACCTACAGAACCCTTTGGCTCGCAGGAAAAGGCATGTCCCACAGCAAAGAGTCATCTATGGTCAAGTGGTGGGTTCCCACAGTAACCTTCAACATAATCAACGACTGCATACAGAACAAGGGCGCCACAGGCTACACAACTGAAAACCTAGACGAGCTGAAGCTCAGATGGATCAGAGCCCTCTGGATAGCTGACGGCACCATAGACATACAGAAGATAGTGATCGGCAGAGAGATTCTAGGGAAAGAATTTGTGCCCTACAGGAAGTAGAAGCCTATTAGATTAGGCAGAACACGCCCAGTGAGTCATACCCATGGAAATAGGGCTCCTGTTACCCACAACGTCAAGGGGAAAGGGTCTAGCGAAACCCAGCCAGATCTTAGCAACAGCAAGGAAAGCCGATGAACTAGGCTTCCATTCACTATGGGTCTTTGACCACGTAGCGTTCCCCCACAGAATGCTTGAGTCTTTGACCACTCTTTCAGCAGTAGCATCAGCAACCAACAGGATCAAACTCGGCACATCGATCCTCATAGCACCAATCAGAAACCCCTTAGTATTGGCTAAGGAAGCATCCACACTTGACTACCTATCATCGGGACGCCTTATCCTAGGACTGGGAACAGGAGGAGGACTAGAGCAGCTGTCAGCTTGGAGTCAATCCTACTCTGAGCGAACAGGGCGACTGGAAGAAACGGTAAACGTATTGAAGGCGGCGTGGACTAAGCCCAAAGCGAGTTTCCACGGAAGATACTACAGTTTCAAAGATGTCAGCATGGACCCGAAACCAGTTCAAAAACCACATCCACCTCTCTGGCTGGGCGGTCGCTCAACGAGCTCTTTGAAGAGAGCGGCAGAAACCAGTCAGGGCTACGTAGCCTGCTTCACAACACCAGAAGAATTCAGGTTGAGGCGGGAAGTAATACTGCACTACAAAAGTAGATTAGAAGACTTCAGCTTCGCCAACGTAATCTTCTCCCATATCGCTGACAACGAAGACCAAGCTTGGCACGAATCTGAAAGCTTCCTTACCAAGTTCTTCAACAGAAAACGGGAAACACTCGAAGGATTCAACGCAGTTGGTGCACCTGAACAATGCTCCGATTTGATCAACAGGTATCGGGACGCAGGCGTGAATGTCCTAGTGTTGGCCCCCATAAGCTTTGATCTAGACCAATTGGACAAGATTCATTCAATCATCAATCTTTAGAGATACGGTTGCGTTGACTCCAAACTATCCCGAGTCAACGCAGCAGAATCGCCTTAGAAAAGAGGTAAATACTGGAAAAGGTTTCATAACAGCATGTCTTTTCAATTCATAGAGTTCCGCAAGGAACAGAATTTCGCAGTCATAACATTGAATAGACCTGATGTGCTTAACGCTATCAACATTCAGATGAGGCAGGAGATTCTATCCGCCCTAGACGAAGCATTAAACAATGACGAGATCAGAGTAGTCATCTTCGCGGGAACAGGCAGAGCATTCTGCTCAGGCGTCGACGTGAAAGAGCTAAAATCTAGGACACCTCTAGAAGCAAGGAGAACAGTGAAGCTCGGCGGCACAGAACCATTCAACACCATCGCCCAGTACCCGAAACCTACCATCGCAGCGATAAACGGATACGCTGTCGGAGGCGGATGCGAACTGGCTTTGGCCTGCGACATTAGACTTGCCTCTGAGAACGCCAAGCTGGGACAACCTGAAGTCTTGAGAGGGTTGATTCCAGGCGCAGGCGGGACACAGCGATTACCACGACTCGTAGGACCGGGGCTCGCCAAAGAATTGATCTTCACAGGCAAGATGGTTGAAGCCAAGGAGGCGGAACGCATCGGCCTAGTCAACCATGTCTATTCTGCTGAAGAACTTATGAAGGCAGCGGAGGATCTAGCAATAACCATTGCGAAGAACGGCCCTGTCGCACTAATGTTATCCAAGGCTGCCATAGACAGAGGCCTCGACTCAGACATCACCACTGGATTAGCCTATGAGAAGGAGGCCAGCACCATAATCCACTACACTGATGATAAGCAGGAAGGCACAGCAGCCTTCCTAGAGAAACGTGAGCCTAAGTTCAAGGGCAGATAGGCTTGACACAGGACCCGGTTAGGGCAGCCGCAGAGTCAGGCAGAAGTCTCCTCAACCCCGTCGAAGCAGAGCAACTCCTCTCGAAATACGGCGTAAAGGTTCCTCCACAAGGCCTAGCCCATAGTCCAGATGAAGCCTCAAAGCTGACACGGGAAATCGGTCCCCCAGTGGCCCTGAAACTGGTCAGCGAGGAGATATCACACAAGTCTGACGCCGGAGGAGTAAAGCTAGGAGTAGTAAGCGAAGAAGACGCCAAGAAAATCTTCGGAGAATTCCAATCCATTACCACCCATCTTCCTTCAGCAAAACTGACCGGTGTCCTAGTTCAGAAGATGTTGAGAGGATCCCCTGAGCTCATCTTGGGTGCTAAGCGGGATGAAACCTTCGGACCCGTGCTTCTCTTCGGCCTAGGAGGCATCTGGACTGAGATCTACAAGGATGTCTCTATGTGTGTTCATCCCTGGAGAGACCGGGACCTCGAAGCTATGTTAAGCAGGATAAAGGGCAACAGACTCCTAGACGGCTACCGAGGAGGAGCCCTGGTAGACAAGCAGGCGTTGATACAGATGCTGAAGAACTTGGGCCAAATGATGCTGGAAAACCCGTCTATACTGGGCGTCGATCTCAACCCTGTAATCCCTGATTCTTCGCAGGGGCTTGCCGCAGTGGATGCTAGGATCCTCGTCGGAAAACCCGTGGAAGTAAGAGATGAGCCTCTAGCCAAGCCCGAGGAAGTCACACCTCTGTTTGAGCCTGAGAGCATAGCTGTCATCGGGGCATCCGAGAACACTGAGAAGATAGCTGGAATGGTGATCCCTAGGCTCCTAAAATTCGGCTTCCCGCGGGAAAAGATCTACCCCGTCAACCCCAATCGAAGCAACATCATTGGCCTACCCTGCTATCGAAGCATCGGCGAAATAACGACACGCGTCGACTTGGCTTGCATAGTGGTTCCTCCTCAACTAGTGGAGAAGGTTTTGGAGGAGGCTGGAGAGAAGGGCGTCAGAGCAGCCATCATCTTCTCATCAGGGTTTGAAGAGGCAGGTAAACGCGAAGCCCAAGAGAAGCTAAGGGAGATTGCCAGAAGACACGGGATGCGTCTATGCGGCCCCAATACCGAGGGCGCGGTTTCCCCCTCAAACAACAGCTGCGCCACCTTCAGCCCTACCCTCGACTTCTTCCAGCGTCTCCCCAGTGGAGAAGGAGCAATCGTAACTCAAAGCGGGGGCATAATGATCTATCTTCTCAGCAACCTAGCGGATCAGGGATACGGCGTAAGCCGGGCTGTGTCATCTGCTAACGAAGCAGACCTAGGCTTATCAGACTACCTGCGTTTCTTCGCATCAGATTCTAAGACAAAGGCAGTCGGCGCCTTCTTGGAGGGAGTGAAACACGGGCCGAAGCTTGCAAGAGCCATCGAGTCACTGATCGAAGCGAAGAAGCCGTTGATCGTCGTCAAGGCAGGCAGATCGGAGAAAGGAGCCATGGCTGCAAGGTTCCACACGGGGGCCATGACAGGCTCCTATGAAGCTTACCGCGCCCTCTTCAACCAGCTCGGAGTCGTCGAAGCCGAGGACCTGGAAGAAATCATGGATTACCTCCAAGCCTTCACTCTTCAACCTGTGCCCAAAGGTGAGAGGCTAGTCGTCATTTCCTCTTCAGGTGGCGCAAACACCATGTTGGCTGACTGGTGTCATGAGAGAGGCATAGTGCTTCCGGAGCTGTCAAAGGGGTGCGTAGAGAGGCTCAGCAAGATTCTACCAGAGTTCGCGGCTCTGAGAAACCCTATGGATCTGACTGGTCAAGCCCTAGGCGACCCGACTATCTTTGAGAGAGTGATGGATGAAGTCATCGAGGAAGGAGACATATTCCTGATGCTGAGAGTAGGAGGAGCAGTGAAGGCCGCGAAGTCCATTGTGAAGTCAGCTGAGATGTTCAGATCTAAGGGCAAGACTATCGTGGCGTGCTGGATGACCTCAAAGCAGTACGCAGAAGAGTCCCGTCGCCTACTGTTGGAGAACAAGGTTCCTGTCTACGGCACCCCTTTGAAAGCCATGAAGGCTATAGACGCCATGGTCAGATACTCTAGGTTTCTACAGAGCAGAACCCTAGGATAGTTTTTAACTCGCCTCGCCAATACGCCTCAACATGACTCTTCGCGGCAAGGCGGCCATAGTAAGCTACGGCGAAACCCCTGTTACAAGGGCAAGGAAGGATAAGGGTGAGCCGCGTCTAAGCTACTGGGAGTATTTCGCTTGGGCGACTAGCCTCGCGTTGAAGAAGGCAGGCATGACGACAAAGGATCTTGACGGCCAAGGGCTTGCGGTGATGCATCCCGAGGTTGACCACTCGCTGTTCTTGGGAGTTGAGGTTGCCGAAATGCTCGGAGTCACATCGAAGTGGATCATAACCCCTTCTCACGGAGGAGCCAGCGGCTGCGTAGGTTTGGCGCAGGCAGCTCTCGCAGTCAGCTCAGGCATAGTGGACAGAGTTCTATGCGTCATCGGCGACGCTCCCATGACCTATGGTGACACCATGATGCTCACTGAGCACAGGAGGGACTTTGAGAAACCCTTTGGAGTCATGGGTCCGACAAGCCTCTTCGCGCTGGTCATGAGGCGCCACATGGAGCAGTACGGAACCAAAGTGGAGCACACAGGAAAGATCGCTGTAACGCAGAGGGAACACGCAGTCCTGAACCCTGACGCCGTCTTCAAAGAAAGATTCACCATGGAGGACTACCTGAACTCCCGAATGATAGCTGAGCCCATACGCCTCCTAGACACAGTGATGAGGGTCAACGGAGGATCAGCATTCATAGTCACCAAAACTGAGGAAGCCAAACGGTGGACCGACAAACCCGTCTATCTGCTGGGCTACGGGGAATGCAACAACTATCACCATGGCTCCAAGGCTCTCTCCGACGCTACACTAATGGGCATAGGCCAAGCCTCCCGGGAAGCCCTAAGCATGGCAGGCTTGGAGCCTAGAGACATGAACTTCTTCCAGCCCTACGATGACTTCACCATAGCTGTCCTGATGCAGATAGAGGCTGCAGGCTTCTGCGAAGTAGGCAAAGGAGGCAAGTTCATCGAAGAGACAGACCTATCGTACCGAGGAAGCATCCCCCTCAACACAGGGGGCGGCCAAATATCCGCTGGGCAACCAGGCTTAGCAGGAGGCAACTTGAATCTGGTGGAAGGAGTAAGGCAGCTGAGAGGAGAAGGAGAAGGCAGACAGATCCAAGGCGCCAAGGCCGGCATGGTTACGGGAATAGGGGCCGTTCAATACGGTAGAAACGTGGGGTACAACTCCGTAGCAGTCCTAGGGAGTGAACTCTAATGTCGCGATTCGGAGTCAAAGAAGGCGGAGAAGCCCGCAAACCTCTCCCCTACATCACCAATTACTCACAAGGCTTCTGGGAGGGCACCAAAGCAGGAGAACTCAGAATACAGAAATGTAACGCTTGTAGCCACAAGCAGTGGATACCCAAGGCAGCCTGCGAAGAATGCGGAAGCATAGATCTCTCATGGATCAAAAGCGGTGGGAAAGGCAAAGTCTACTCTTACTCCATCATAAGGCACGTAGTCATGAACAGTATGGCCTTCGAAAAAGAAATCCCCTACGCCCTCGCCCTCATAGACCTCGACGACGGCGTCAGGGTAGTCGGTCAAGTAGTGGAGTGCAAGCCAGAGGACGTCAAGATAGGCATGGAGGTTGAAGCCTTCTTCGAAGACATCGGAGGAGCCTCAATCTTCAAGTTCAGGCCCAGACGCTAATCTCTCTTAGCGAAAGATGGGAACACTTTCGCAGACAAGAGTCTAATCATGCTTTCAAACTCACTGCTCTTGACACCGGAAAGCCTGATCCTCAGGTTCAGCTGATCAACCCCGAGCTTATCATACTGCTCAATGGTCTCGATGCAAGTGTCAGACGAACCTACAATAGCGAAGAGCTCCATAGCTCTCTCCACATCTCTAACGTAATCTACGTCCTTTCCACTAGCGTCCTTGAGGGCGTGCCGATCAGAATACCATTTAGCGAACTCAGTGAAATGGGGGGTGAAACTCTTCAACGCTCCAGCATCAGTCTTCGCAACCCAAAGAACTCTGTTGGATGCCACAAACCCCTTCCTGCCCTTCGGCAATGCCCCCCTATAATGCGACACAAAACTGTTCAACCTGTCAAAAGCATGGTTACTAGCACCTATCCAACCATCTCCAAGCCTAGCTGCTCTCTCAGCTCCTGTCAAAGTGCCGCCGCCGATCAGGACTGGAGGATGAGGCTTCTGAACAGGCTTCGGTATCACAGCAACCCTTCGGTAAGCGAAATGCGTTCCCTCGTGAGATACCTCTGGGCGTGTCCAAAACTCCTTGACTAAGGAAACGGCTTCCTCGAAGCGGCCTCCAAGATCATCCTTTGGCACATTGAAGTACTCCCGGTTAACATTAGATCCTAAGGCAACTCCCAGCACCATCCGCCCATTTGACAGGCAGTCTATTGTCGCAACATCCTCAGCAAGTCTAAGAGGATCGTAGACGGGCAGCAGGAGAACACCTGTCCCCAACCTGAGCTTTTTGGTTGCGAAGCTGATGGCTGCCAATGCCTGTAGGGGGGAGGGTAGATGTCCATGTCTAGGAGCTGCGCCATGTGTTTCACCTGCCCAAATAGAGTCAAACCCCAGTTTCTCCGCCAAAAGGGCATGCCGAGTAATGTCTCCTCGGGACATAGGGTTCGGGGAGACTTTGGACATCATGTCGTAGGCTAATGCAAACTTCAAGCTATCAATCCTCTGATTTCGCCTTAGAGGACTCTAAACGTGTTATTTATCCGCATCACTCTGAATTTCGCGACGTACAGCAGCTGTGCTCCGTCGGTCAAATGAAGAACGACTAAAGGGTTCACTAGTTGAACAAGGGCATGACTTCCTTCGCGAAGAGCTTCATCTGGCTCATCAAGGACTCGTAACGGGGATACATGAACCACAGGTCGAAGTAGGTTGCACCAGCATCAACGAACGCTTCAACCTCCTTTAGGAGCTTTGACGGTGTCCCAACAGCAGCAGTCTCGATATTCGACCTAGGCGCCTTTTCTGCTCCTTCGACCTTTCTCCAATCCTCCTTCTTCTTCCACATGTAGCCAGCGTAACGCGACATCTTCGGCTGATCTCTGGGTATCCATTCACAGTTCCTCCTTGCCTCTGCGTCGGTCTTGCCCATACTCATACGGAGCTGGAAACACCACTCGAACTTGGATAGATCCCTGCCGGCTTTCTTCGCAGTAGCCTTGAATTCACGGATCATTGCGCGCAGAGTGTCAGGTCTGAAAAGGAAACCATAGATCCACCCGTCCGCATGTTCAACAGCGAACTTCACTGCTGGCCGCTCTAATCCCCCAGCAAGAGTATAGCATCCTACCCAGATAGGCACCCTGGGCTTAGCAGGCTTCGGGTAGATGCACAGGTCGTCAAAATTAACATATTTCCCGTGGAAGGAGGCCGTAGGCTTCGTCCAGATGGCCTTCATCGCAGCGATGTATTCGCCTAGCATCTCGTATCTCTCAGCGTAACTCAAGAACGGCGTCCCCAAAGCCTTGAACTCTGGCCTGTCTGAAACATTGCTTACGCCAACGCCGAAGATGAATCTGCTTCCGGAGAGGGCGTCCATTGTAGCAATCTCCTTTCCAAGAATAACAGGGTCCCGGAGCAGAACCGGCATCACGCCGACTCCGAATCTCAGCTTTCTGGTTTTCCCTGCTAGAAAGGAGAAGGCAGATATGGTTTCGAATTGATTTGGATCCGACGTATTACTAGGCTCTTTGTGTGAACCCATTCCTACGGGGTACTGCTTGTGTCTCTCAAACGAGTTGTGGATATGATCCATGATCCAAGCACTGTCATAGCCTAAGGATTCTGCTTCCTGAGAGGACTCTATGACCCTCTTCACGCTGCTTGCAGGACCAGATGTAGGAATTCTTGCGCCGAACCTAACTTTACTCATGGAATTAGCTGAGCTAATCCACATCAAATTAAGGATTATGTCTATATAGCCAAATAATTGCAAAACATATTGTGGTCGATCTTGTTTCGCCGGGACCAATAGGAATAGTTACGCTGTAACTATTCCCTTAGGCCTTATAAGCAGCCAGCTCAGAGATGACTACGCATCAGAGGCTGATGGCTGCTATTGTCGATGACCACGCGGGAGATGAATTCGTTTTTGAAAGACAATTGGCTGGCGCGCCTAGTGACTTTGAGGAAGAACGGTTCTCCCCAAATAACACCGGTTTGGTACGACTGGGACGGAAGAAAATTCACAGTGGTGACGAGAAGTGACAGGGTGAAGTATCGTAACATCAAAGCTGATGACAGGGTGGCGTTATGCATTGACACCAACGATAAACCTTACAAAGGCGTCATAGTTGAAGGAAAAGCTGAGTTAACTGACAGAAACCTCCGCGACCAGATGAAGAAAGCGATCTGGAAATATATTGAGGGTGATGAGGAAAGGCAGAGATATTTGCAGCGCTGGCTGAACGAGCCTAGGGTGCTGATAGTGGTGCACCCTACAAGAACTATTACTTGGGATAATTCCAAGACACGGTGATTACAGAAAGAGGAGTCTGGCGCTGTAGATCTGTGATTCAGATGTGCGAAGGAGCAGGATAAGATTGCCGGAGAAAATGAAGTCTGCAACTGTCTACGGTTTAAGCTCAGAGGGCTACGCCATAGCTTCAGCTCTGGCATCTAACGGGATCAGGACCACCATTGTAGATGAAACTCTGCAGATGGCCATGGAGCTGAAGGCTCAAACCGTCTCCAGCCATCCTTCCTTAGCGTCCCTAGTCGGAGAAGAAACCCTCCTCGGTTTGGAGCCGATGGATAGAGCGGTGGCGAAGGCCAGCACAGTATTCTTCGCCCCTAGAATCAGGAAGCAGGGAGAGGAAGCCATGGGTGACATCAACGTGAAGCTAAGGGAAGTGGCTAAACATATATCGAAAGGTTCTACTTTCGTCTACTCTCTTCCCACCAGGCTGGGGGGCAACCAAGACAACATTCTCTTGGTAGAGAAGCAATCAGGTCTGACGGTAGATCAAGATATCAAGTATGTCTTCGCTCCTCTGCAGCCGGGTAGCGGCACACCTGTTGCAGTAGGCTCCACTCCAAGTGGTTTAGGAGAGATCAAGGCGCTGGGCTTGAAGAGCTGGGGCTCGCAACCTCAGGGTTCTCTGTCATCAGCTGAAGTTGCCCACTTTAAGCATGTTGTCGGTAAGGCTACTGGTCTGATCGCAGAGCTGGAGTTTGCAAAGATGTATGGGCAAACTGGTGGCTCTGCTTACTCTAAGGGAAGCATAGCTGTCAACACTTTCATCGATGAGCTCTGCGAATACCTCTTTGACCTCAAAGCTGCTTCCTCGTCTTTCAAGACTGGTGAGCCAGTGCTCTACCTTGTTACAGGCGTGTTGAGGAGCGTAGAGGCGTATCCTAGGATTCTGGTGGGGCGGGTTAAGGATTTGATGAAGGAGAAGGCTTTGAGGGCCAGTCGGTCTACTCTGCACGTAGTGTGGAGCGCGGATAGATTTGAGATGAGGGGGGACAGGTTGGCTAGCAGGGAAGGCGTAGTTGAGAGGCTGAGCGAGTTCGCCAGCGACGTGCGTGCATCTGGAATAGAGGAGTACGCTTCGGACAGCCACGTCAAGGCAAGCCGGTTCCAAGAGGGGAGAAGCAATATCTTCCTCACATGTTCAAAGAGAGACGCAGATGCCATTGGGAAAACGGTTTCGGAGAGGCGCATCAGTGAAGCAGCCTACATTGTGAAAGCCAACTTGATCGTTGAGCTTGTGGAAGTGTCATAGTAAATGGCGAGGATAGGTGTAATCGGCACTGGCGGCTGGGGAAAGAATCATCTCAGAGTCCTCTATGAGCTGGAAGCATTAGCGGCGATCTGTGAGATCGACAAGCAGAAACTCGCATTCTACACCAAGAGGTATCAGGCCAAAGGCTACTCCAATGTGGATCAAATGGTCTCTGAAGAGAAGCTCGACGGCGTCGTCATCTGCACACCCACATCTACTCATCATCAGATAGCCTCCAAGGCGATGGAGAAGGGCCTAGCCGCATTCGTCGAGAAACCCTTGACATACAGCTCTTCGGAAGGAGACAAGCTCGTAAGTCTCGCCAAGTCGAAAAGGGTGCATCTTGTAGTAGGATACATTGAACGCTTCAACCCAGCGGTTTCAGAGCTAGCCAAGGTATTAGAGAAGGGTGAATTGGGGCAAACCCTCCTACTAGAGTTCCACAGGGAGAACCGGTGGCCGCCGCACATCAAGGATGTCGGAATAATACTAGACACCTCTGTGCATGACATTGATACGGCAAGGTGGCTCTTCAAGGAGGAGCCTAAGGAGGTCTTCGCCCGAACAGGCCGAGTAATGGGCAACCACGAAGACTTCGCTACCATGATACTCTCGTTCAGCGGTAAGAAGACGGCTTTCATTGCGTCGAACTGGGTTACCCCCAAGAGGGTCAGGCAGCTCAGCGCGGTCTGCACCAATGGAACCGCGACAGTCGACTTCATCTCGCAGGAGCTTCGGCTAGACGATGCCAGCGGAACAAGGATACCTAGGATTGAGAAACAGGAGCCTTTGACGCTGGAGCTCAGGAACTTCATAGACTCTGTTGAAGGCAGAACTAAGCCGGTAGTAGAGGGGTATGACGCTGTTCAAACCACAAAAGTGGCGGAAGCAGCCCTGAAATCAGCCCAGACAGAGGAGAAAATCGTCATTAGACCATAGACATACTCGCATGTCCCATCGACAAGTGTTATTCGCTAGATCTGTATGGGTGCGAAGCTGTGGGCGAAAGAATAGTTGAAGGCGTCCTCTTCTGCTCCCTATGTGAAAGGTTCTATCTTATCATCTAATAGAACCCGATTATGTTTCCGGACGAGTTCAGAAAAAGAGGGGACGACTAGGCGTTCCGAGTAGGTGGGCAAGCAAGCTTCCCGAAAAAATCGTCCACCACGGTAAACCTATGTGCCTGACCTGATCAGAACAGTGTTGCACCTAGTCTGGTCGGAGTCAGCTGCACTTTAGCTTGAACTATGTTTCCCATTTGAATCGCTTTTTGTCATATTCTTCTCTGTTACCTTTCTTCACAGCAGGCACACCCATAACCACTGTATTTGGAGGAACATCCTTTACTACAACTGCTCCCATGGCGACCACGCTGTTCCTGCCTATTGTGACACCTGCTTTTACTAGGGCACCGGCGCAAATCACTGCCCCGTCTTCTACTGTGACACCGACCATCTTCTTACTGGGGGGGTAAGGGTCATTGGTGAATATGGCGCCTGGGCCTATGAAGACGTTTCGCCCTATCACTGTTCTAGGAGGAATGTAGACCATTGCCTCGATCTTTGTGTTGTCTCCTATCTTCACGTTGTAGTCGATATGGGCTAAGGAGCCTATCTTCACGTCGTGTCCTATCCTGGTGTTTTCGCCGATGTAGGTGAAATGCCAGATCTTCACGTTCCTGCCTATCTTGACGTTCTTACCTATGTGGTTGACGGTCTTGTTTGTCAACGATTCCTTCGCTTCAGACATGTCTAACTTGGTCTCCTTAAGAGATTTTGTCCGGCCGAGTTTCTTTCCTATAAGCGAAATATGTTAAGCAGATAAGATAAATAGGGTTGGTTTGAAGGATTTTGATAGAGGATAAAACATGTCTGTTGAAGTTGGTCAGAAGGCCCCAGATTTCACCTTGCTTAATACGGAGAGGAAGCCTATAAGTCTAAAGGATTTGTCAGGAAAGAAGCTGATCGTCGCCTTCTTCCCTGGTGCTTTCACCGGTGTCTGCACCAAGGAGTTGTGCACATTCAGAGACTCTCTTCAAAACCTGAGTCAGCTAGGCGCAAACATCGTAGCTATCAGCGTTGACAGCCCCTTCGCAAACAAGGGTTTCGCAGAAAAGAACGGGCTGAACTTCCCGTTGCTCAGCGACTATAATCGTGAGACAATCAGCAGGTATGGAATAGTGTTGAAGAACTTCGCTGGCATACAGGGATACGACACAGCTAAGCGTTCAGTCTTCGTATTAGATGCTCAAGGAACAGTGCGCTACAGATGGGTCTCCGACGACCCAGGAAAAGAGCCTCCGTACGAAGAAGTCACTAAGGCTGTCAAAGCGACAAACTAGTCTGAACTTACTGGCTTCAATATACGCTTCACATAGAGGTTCCTAAGATTTACCATAATCCAAACCCAGACCAAAACCAGTGCAACTGAGGCTCCAGCCTTCAGAATCGCTGTCACAATCAAGCCTATTCTGCCTTCGTACAAGTCGGGGATGGGGACTATGAGTTTGAAGACGATTACCGAGCCGCCTAGTATCAGGAGCCAAGTGGCGAATAGGATCATCATTAAGGGGCGGAGAGTGGAAGCCATCCTAGAATCCTCTGACGGTCAATGCTGTTAATGCTGCGAGTATGGCTGAAAACGCTGCGAGCCTCAGTATTTCCCCGGCGACTTGGTGCTCAAACATCGGGCTTCTTGCTACTATGAGCCTAACCAGACTGATGGGCGCCTCTGGCTTACGGGATGCAGTCAGCAGACCGTCTTCGCTTACAACTATGGGCCTCTCCTTCACCTTCCTATGCTCTACGAGCCTCTTCACTGTTGAGAGGAAGAAGAATGAGTTCAATATCGCTGGGAGTAAAGCTACTACTCCAACCATCTCTGCTCTACCTATGATGGCTAGGGCACCGTAACCTGCACCTAAAGTAAGGCTCCCCGAGTCTCCGGGGAAGATCTTCGAAGGATATCTGTGAACAAGGTAGAAAGCAGCTGCTGTAGCAGCGAATACTGTTGCTGCTGCAGCAACAACATAATTTCCGAACAAAAGCAGCGCGAAGATCAGTGGAATAGAAGCTATCAGCATGAAGCCTGAGACAACGCCGTTCAGAACATCGATCGTGTTAACAGTGTTCGACGTCACAGGTATCGCCAAGAGCAGGAGAATAGGATAGATGATGGAGAGGCGAACAGCCCCGAAGAAGGGGAGGGCAAGGTGAAAATCATAGGCTCCAAGCAAGAGGATAGGAAGAGAGGCGAACAGGAGAAGAGCAGGCTTAACAGCGCCACTCAAAGTTACAACATCGTCAAGCAGACCTATCACACCCGCTATTATTAGAGTAGCCATCAAAGCAAGCAGGGAAGCCTGCTGAGTGAACAGGTAGAGCACGGCCTCCCCCACTACAAGCCCCAGAATAATCGCGGGTCCACCGGGTTTAGGAACCATCGGCTTGCCTTTCTTGTGGTAATCCATCACAACGCGACCCTTCTTACCCAATAATCCTATCAAAAGACTAGACGCGACATAAGTGGCACCAGCGGAAAGTAGCACTGCAAACCCAGCAACGAGTACAAGAAATTGAGAGTCAAACGGTGAACTAGACAACTAAGCCATCTACCTACTGGTCTACGTCGATTTAAGCCTAAAGAAACTTGAACACGATCAGAACAATGAGCCACCTATCCCATCTCGCTCCATGTTTCTTCCCGCTAGGGTAACCCGCAGAAACATGCCGACCAAACACTCTAATCCTCACTCAACCGGTCAGCACCACGCTTAATAGCATGCACCGAGCAGTTATTACATTAGAGGACAAGGTACACTTTGCCCGACGTGTACCGCAAATCCAGTGAACACGCATATCCAACAGAAGGATCCCTAGTAGACTCCTTCGGGCGAAAAGCAGCTAAACTGAGAATATCAGTGACAGACAGATGTAACTTCCGCTGCGACTTCTGCATGCCCACACACCCCATCTGGCTGGATCACAAAGAAGTCCTCACCTTTGAAGAAATAACGAGAGTAGCGTCAATCCTAGCATCGATGGGCATAAACACCATCAGGCTGAGCGGAGGCGAACCCCTAGTCAGAAAAGACATCGAGAAACTTGTCATAATGCTCACCAAGGTCAAAGGGATAGAGAGTGTGAGCATGACTAGCAACGGAGCCCTCTTAAAAGAGAAAGCAGCCATATTGAAGGAAAACGGGCTGAAAGGAGTCACGGTGAGCCTCCACAGCCTCAAACCTGAACTCTACCACACCATAACAGGCACCAAAAACATGTTTGAAAGAGTCCTGGCAGGCATTGAGGAATCCAAGAAAGCAGGTCTCAAGCTGAAGATAAACTGCGTAGTAACAAGAGGATGCAACGACAACGAAATCCTCGACTTCGCCAAGCTAGCCCACGACTCAAACGCCATCGTCAGATTCATCGAATACATGCCCTTCGACGGAACAAAGATCTGGGACGTAGAAAGAGTAGTAAGCGGAAGAGAAATCATACAGAAGATTCAGACAGCCTACGACCTACTCGAACTACCCAAAGAATATGGCAGTACGTCCAAAGTCTACAAATTCAAGGATTCATCCAAAGGAGAAATAGGCACTATAACATCCATGACGGAACCCTTCTGCGGCGACTGCGACAGGATCAGACTCAAGGCTGACGGCAAGATAGTGCCCTGCATGTTCAGCCTAGACGAATACGACGTGAAATCGCTGCTACGAGAAGGAGCTTCAGACAGCGAAATAGCCCGATCAATACGGAAAAACTTCTGGAGCAAGTCTCCAGGAGTAGAAACCATGATGAAGACAAATGTTCAGATGATCCATATCAGACCGATGCACACCATCGGCGGATAAGACCAGTGAACTACATCGCAAACCGCGGTTCTATTCGCTACTCACGCTTGAGGAGCAGCTGGCGTCAGAGGCACTTGCACTACGTAAGTAGGCATAGGAAGTTTTGTTGAAGCGGTCTTAAGGGATTCTCTAGCTTTGGTTGCGTGCTGTTGGCTGGTGCTTATCTCCAAGATCACCGACCCTGGCTTCACTCTTGCAGCCAAGCCCACGGCTTTTCCGAAGGCCTTCCGCATGCCCTCCTGAAGCCTATCTGCGCCTGCAGTGGCGATCATCTTGTTCTCCCTAAGTATTACATGAGGATACACCTTGACCATCAAGAAGTAATTCTCTTCACCTACGGTGATCAGCTTCTTGTTCGCCGCTACCCTAGCAGCTTCAAGGGCGTTATGCCTTATCTGGGTTCTCTCCGTTGATACGAGTTGGACTTTGACGTCATAGTCTGGCCTAGACTTCCCCAAGGTGAACCTAGCAATCTTAGGGTTAGGTGCGCCAGGCTTGAACCTCTTCTGAGTAAGTGGCATCCCGCTTGGAATCCTGTAGTTTCTCCCCTTCATGTCTAAACATCCTTCCGTGTAACTCAGACCTGCAAAGAAGGTAATAATTAAGTTAACCCATACTCCCAGTTGTTCCAGCGTAGGTTTGAAAGAAGGTTCTTCACATGAACACCATGAGCCCCGAATACATCTTCATACTGATCCATTCTGAACTATCCCTACTTGAAATCCACTCATACCTGCACGCTAGGAGAATCAACCATAAAGTAGTCAGCGTATCGCCTAATGCAGCAATACTGGCCGCAGAAGGATTGGAGTCTTCCAGAGCGATAAAGGAACTGGGAGGATGCTTCAAAGTCTGCGCCCACACCACTAAGCTCAGACTCGAAGACTTCTCCGGCACCGAACTTCTCAGATCTCGGCTGAGAGATAAGGTCTTCTACGACTGGCTCGACGAGAAAGTCCCATGGGCCATCAGCGTCTACGACCCCCAGCCCAACCAAAGTAAAGCTATAGCTGAGAAACTTCGACAGTACTTCGCGGAACGCCTCAAAGAAGACGGCGCCTCTAAGGCCAAGTTCCTTGAAACTAAGACAACCGAGTCAGCTGCGAGAGGCGTGGAACTCTTGTCTACAGACTACATTAAGAAAAGAGACTCTAGGTCAGTTTTGGAGATTGTGGCCGCGCGCATAGGTGGCGAGGTCTACGTAGGATGTACAGTGGGAGTGTCTGACAACGAAGGTTTCCATAAGAGGGACATGGAGAGGCCGATCAAGGTTTCTAAGATCAGCCTTGCGCCTAGGCTTGCAAGGATGCTTGTGAATCTCACCGGCGTCGGCAAGGGAATGACCCTTCTTGATCCGTTCTGCGGCACAGGGACGATACTTCAAGAGGCGCTTGTAATGGGGCTGAACGTATTAGGCGCAGATATCGACTCAAACATGGTCAGAGCCGCTGAAAAGAACCTTAAGTGGACTGCAGACTCATTCGGAGGCAAAGGAAGCAGGAGGATCATCAAAGGTGATGCAAGACACCTATCCAAGATAGTGGGCCATGAAAGCGTTGACGCAATAGCCACTGAACCGATTCTGCTGCCTCTTCTTAAGAAGACCCCAAGCCGCTCTGAGGCTGAACATATGCTGGCCGAAGCCCTTCCGACTTACCGGGATGCCCTAGTAGACATGGAGAAGGTCTTGAAGAAGCATGGTCGATCAGCAATAGTGGTTCCACAGATAAGGGTACGGGAAGGTGGAACAATTACGCTTCCCTTCAAAAGAACCCTGTCGGAGACTGCCTTCCAGATCTACATGCCGGAGAATATGCACGTAGAATACCCTCTGCGTCCAGGATCGTCTTCCGAACAGAAAGTGCTTCGCTCTGTTTACGTGCTTGTAAAAGCTGGTTGAATATGTCTATTCGCAACCACAGGACTCATAGTCGAAAGAGTATGATATCGGCTCATGCTCGTACTGTTCTTTTTGCTCTTGCTGTTCCTTTGCGAGCTTGGTCTTGGGTTTGTCTTCCATGACGATGTCTAGATCTAGTTCTGAAACTATGTGGATTTAAGTTGTTCGGCGGACAGAGGCGATGCAATTATGCGTGACGACGGAAGCGGGAAAGGACAAGGGCTGATTCGTGAATCCGAGCTACAGACATTATCTGAGGAGATACATCAGTGCAGACGCTGTCCTAGACTTGTCGAATACCGCGAGAAAGTAGCAAGAGGAGAGATCAGAGGCTTCAAAGGAGGACAGTATTGGGGGAGACCGGTTTCAGGCTTCGGTGACGCTTATGCCAGACTCCTGATCATAGGGTTGGCTCCTGCGGCCCACGGAGGCAACAGAACTGGCAGAGTTTTCACAGGAGACGCAACAGCCCGCTTCCTAATGAGAGCCATGTATGAGGCAGGATTCGCTAACCAGCCTACCTCTGAGAGTAAAAATGACGGATTGGTGTTGAGAGACGCGTTTATGACGGCGGCTGTTAAGTGCGCGCCTCCTGATAACAAGCCGTCTGCTGCGGAAACGTCTAACTGCGCCCAGTATCTCGCGGAAGAGATCAGACTGTTAGGGTCTGTGCAAGCTGTTCTCGCACTCGGCAGGTTCGCCTTCGATGGCTATGTAAGGCATATCAAAGATAGCCACAAGATCGATATCCGTAATCTGAAGTTCCACCACGGAGCAGTCTACAAGCCTGGACGAGGCTTGCCAATTCTCTTCGCATCTTACCATCCGACGCCTAGGAACACTAACACAGGCCTGCTGACCAAGGAAGCCTTTGCAAAGATATTCGTCAATATTAGAGAGATACTCAGCAAATAATCGGCCACAACCAAAGAACATCTATGAACACCGCATTCTAGCTCTTGCATTTCGGGCACTAGAACTGTTTTTTATGTGCAAGTGCGCACAACGAACTTGTTGCACCGAGTCATCAGGCGCTGGGCCATTGTAGCGTCAGCTGTCCTATGCTTCTTCCTAGCAGCTCACCTAATACCACACTCATATGCCCAGATCGTAGACTACCGTTTCGACAAGACTACGTTCTACTCGTCCTCCGACAGCGGCACCCTGACACTTATCGTGCAAAACAACAATACGACCCGCATCACGTTCACGCAAGCACAGGTCACATTCATCTTCTACACCGAGGATGGAGCACCCTACGATTACACCTACAGGGCAACCGATTTGCCGATAGATCTTCCGCAAGGAGCAACAGCAACCACAAAGATCAACTTCCAAGTAACATCTAGTCCCATCGACCTCTACGCTGCACCTGCAGAAATCCTAGTCACATATAACATGTCAGGCCTAGCTGGGACACACTCCAGAATCATCTCAACCACCATCCATGTGAAGGGACAAATGGTGTCCCGAGGAGAGGAAAAGGAACCAGCCGATCAGACAAAATCGTTGCTGGACAAGATCAGCAGCCTCCAGCGGCAAGTCTCCAGTCTAGAGCAGCAATTATCGCAGAGCAACAATCAAACCGCGGCCCTAGACCAAGAGTTAACAGAACTCCGAACGCATCTCAATACGATGAGTACTCTAACATATCTCCTCGGAGTATCCACAGTCGTCTTAGGCACTATGGCAACAGCTCTACTTTTGCAAAGAATTATTCCAAGACGTTCGAGGAAGCAATGACACTCCGTAGAAGCCACTTCAGTTTCGCTTTGTTCAGAGCTATTTGATGCCGTATAGCAAATTGAATCATGATTAGGCGCCGGGGGTGGGATTTGAACCCACGAGACCCCGAGGGGTCACAGGCTTACAAGCCGGTTAACATGGATTCCAGGCCTGCGCCCTACCGAGCTAGGCGACCCCGGCGCGGGTACATCGGCTAAGTGGTGTATCCTTGTATCAGCGCTCAGTCTGTTCCCCTTGGTTTTTATCGGTTTCTCACGTTGTTCTGATAACTCTACCGAGTGGTGACCAACATCTTAGGATTATATTGGAAGAGGGGAGATACATACCCGTGCGACAAATAGTTGCCAGAACCCTTTTTTGCCTGTTTTCCTAAATGTGTCTAGCCTAGTAATGAATTTAGGAACATATTCCAGTCTAAATCTCCCTGTCGCTACTCACAGGCTCCCTGTTCTCCATTTTCCTTCGCCGATGCCGTAGCTCATCAAGGCTGCTAGCGCTGAAGATGCTATCATGGCCAAGAGTATGGAAGCATAGGTTCCTGTGGAAGAGAACACGTATCCAGCCAGATAGGTGCCGACGGCCCCACCTATCTGGTGTACAAGCATCACCACTCCATAGATTGTGCCCATATGCCTCCGCCCATAAAAGTCGCTGCACAGGCCTGATGTAAGAGGGACAGTCGCATAATAGGCGAAGCCGAAGACAGCAGCGAAGACTGTTAGGAGAGTCCCGTCCAGAGTGAAGAACAACATCACCAGAGTAAGACCCCTGATCAGATACGTAAGGGCCAAGAGGTTTTTTCTCCCCACCTTGTCTGAAGCACTGCCCATGAACAGTGTGCCCAGCACATTCACTCCTCCCATTACGCCCAGGTTGGCAGCCGCCACAGTAGGACTGAAACCGTGGTGCTCGGCAATGACTGGAAAGTGGGTGGCGATGGAGATCGAGGTGAACCCACAGATAAAGTAGCCAAACGTGATGAGCCAGAACGGTCTTGTCTTCGCCGCGAAAGAGAAAGGTTTGTCACCTTGAGCTTTCAGCTGCACCCGCGTGGGATCGCCTGGATTAGAAATCCGCCCTTCAACGAAGGAAGACGATTCCAATGGCCTATCCTTGACCAAAACCGCGATCACTGGCAGAAGAGCTAAAACCATCAGCCCCAAGGCTAGGAAGGCAGATTGCCAGCCGCTGACCAACATCAGCAGACCTGTCAAAGGTATCAGGAACAATTGGCCGGCTGAGAAACCCGCCTGAAACATGGAGAGGGCGGTTCCCTTCCGTCTCTGGAACCAGTGCACAACCAGCGCAGTGCCGGTAACGTTCGACAGCCCCGTGTAACCAAAACCGATCAAAGCCAGCATCACATAGAACTGCCATAGAGCCGAAAGACTGAACAGAGCCACAAGCCCCGCGCCCATCGAAATTCCACTGAAAAACATCACTATCCTTGGACCATGACGGTCCGTCAGCTTCCCCACCACAGGGTTAGATACGCCGTTGACCAGAGTCGACAGCGCCACCGCCAGTGACAGCGTAGCTATGTCCCACCCGAAGTCTCTTTGCAGCGGCCCGAAGAAGAGCCCAATTGACCGATTGGCTCCACTGGATATGAATATAGCCGCGAACGCTACACTGAGAATAACCCAACTGTAACTACGACCAACCCTCATGATCGAAAAGCACCGTCCAACGGCCCCATTTCTACCTTATCAATGCCACCGAGGTGGTAAACTTCACAACACGCACGATGTCGCCTAACTGGGGGGTTCCATGCGTCTATTGTGCATAACTCGACAGTCGTCCAAAATGTTGCGTCCAGTGAGATGTGGCCTAGAAGATTCATGGTGGTGCAGATAGACTTCTGTTCAAACTTCGAGGCGTGTTCGCCTTACCCCCTTTATATAACCCCCCTAGACCGGTTCTACACCAGCGCTCGGCATCCGGCAAGCCCCGATGAACGAACAGCACCTGCACAATCAACGCAGAAGAACCCCTACACAGCGAAGAAGCATCGACTTCTCACTGGGAAGCAGGAACTAATGGCCCATATCCATGCTTGGCAGCCAACCCGTCTGCATAGTTCTGAATCAATGTGAGCTCCTCAGGCCGGTTCATAAGATGCTTAAACCGCCCTTGAAGCTTAAAGTACTCCACTACCGGAACCCGTTTCGCTACTTGCACCGTCGTCCTAACCGAACCATCCTCATACTCGTAAAGAGGCCACAACCCGCTCTGAACTGCAAGCCTCGCGATCTTAACACCCAAGCTCGGATCTATCTTCCAGCCAGGCACACAGGGTTGAAGAAAATGTATGAAGGCTGGACCCCCTTTGGAAAAGGCTTTCTCAATCTTATTGGCAGCGTCAATGATATGTGAAGGAGAGGCAGTAGCCGCATATTTCACTCGGTGAGCAATGACTATGCCCATAAGATCCTTCTTCCACGTCCTCTGACCTGCTGACAGCAGCCCCGGCGGAGTTGTGGTCGTCCATGCTCCAAAAGGCGTGGTACCGCTTCGCTGTATCCCGGTGTTCATGTATGCCTCGTTATCGTAGCAGACGTAAGTTATGTCGTCCCCACGCTCAAAAGCACCGCTCAAAGACTGCAGACCAATATCAGCGGTTCCCCCGTCACCGCCCAATACAACAACCTTCACATCCTTATCAGTCAAACCCTTCCTCTTCAACACTTTGAAGGCCGCAGACACACCGCTCCCCGCTGCAGCAGCATTCTCAAAAGCCAAGTGCAGCCAAGGAATCTTCCACGCAGAACGCGGATAAGGCGTTGTTGAAACCTCAAGGCAGCCAGTAGCGTTGACAACCACAGTGTTCTTACCGGCAATTCTCGTTAGCAGACGGACAGTTATGGGCACGGTGCATCCTGCGCACATGTCGTGGCCGGGAGCAAGATACTCTTCCGCCGGGAGCTGCTTAATAGCTCTGTAAGGCATGCCACTTTACCTCCTCAAACCCACATAATGGATTTCACGGTCAAATCTGGCATTGTCCTTGGCCTTTTCCAGAACACGGTACATGGTCTGAACATCCTCGACTTTGATATCTCTTCCTCCAATACCAGCAACAAAATCGTGAACAGGAACATTGACACCGTAGCGGCATAAGGCTGAGGTTACATCAGTATAGGCTGGTCCAGCCATAGATCCAGGCAGGAAAGCCTTGTCCAACACGCCTACCGCCTTGGCGCCCCCAATAAGACGCATAAGCTCCTTCCCCGGGAAAGGCCTGTAAACATCGAGGCCAATGAGCCCCACTTTCAAGCCTTCACTCCTCATTTTCCTAGCCGCCGTCTTGATGGTGCCGCACACCGAGCCGATAGCTAATAGCAGGAAGTCAGCGTCTTCAGCCATATATGGTCGAAGTAACTCATACTTTCTGCCGGTCATCCCTCTAAAGTCGTTCTGCACCTCATCGATAACACGCCTCGAATCTTCAAGGGCACGAGCTGCTTGATACTTGACTTCAAAGTAATGATCGGGCCAAACAATGGCGCCCAAACTGATAGGCGAATCAGGGTCGAGCCTAAACGGCGAAGCGACTCTACGAGCAAAATGGGCAAC
The DNA here is from genome assembly GCA_016184315.1 of Nitrososphaerota archaeon. GTDB lineage: Archaea > Thermoproteota > Nitrososphaeria > Nitrososphaerales > JACQRY01 > JACQRY01. The sequence continues at coordinate 52,419 of JACPCU010000021.1, read as the reverse complement.
CTCTTCATCAGCGACGATGGTGACAGGACCATGAGCATGGCTCAGAACGAAGCCATCATAATTCACCATCACAGGAAGCCTAACCCTTGAATCTTCGGCTATACGATAGGCCTGAACCATCCTATCGTAGACATCCTGAACGCTCTCAGCATGAATCTGAATCCAACCTGTGTCTCTCTCAGCGAAAACATCTGACTGATCGTTCCATATGTTTATGGGTGCAGATATCGCCCTGTTGGCCACAGCCATGACCACTGGAAGCCTGAGACCCGAAGTTACGTACAAAACTTCATGCATGTAGAGGAGACCTTGTGAACTAGTAGAGGTGAAGGTTCTCGCCCCAGCTGCTGATGCTGCGGCAGCAGCAGAGATAGCTGAATGTTCAGACTCAACGGTGATGATCTCAGCATCCATTCTTCCATCAGCTGCATATTGAGCCAGAGTCTCCATGATTGTTGTTGAAGGAGTTATCGGATACACAGGGACTACGTCTACGTCAAGCTGTCTGACAGCGTACGCCGCAGCTGTGTTCCCTGAAAGCCCAAGTCTGCTTGTCAATTTCTGCAATCTTTTGTTCTACTCCATAACCATGGATATGCAGTGCAGCGGGCATTCAACTGCGCATATGCCGCAACCCTTGCAGAATGAGTAGTCGATAATGTATTTTCCTCCTTCCAGTCTTATGGCTGGTTCAGGGCAATACGCCCAGCACCATCCACATGAAGTGCAACGCTTGTAATCTATGAGCGGTTGAGTACTTCTCCACCCTGACTTCTTGGCGTGTATTGTGGAGCCACTGTCCCTCACCACAGTGCCGATGTCCATTTCAGTCCAAGCCCGCAGATGTTCAGACAAACAGATCAATTCTCCACACGGTAAGCTAGATGAAAACCCTCCCTTACCGCTTCAGCGTTTTGAGCATCAAACTTCCTCAACACTACTCTTTCAACACTCTCAAGCCCAACCGTTCCAGTAGCCTTCACCACGGCACCCAGAATCGTTGTGTTAGCCAAAGGCACCCCAATTCTCTTGACTGCAATAGCGGTGGCGTCGACGGAGGTGATGGTACACTCTCCTATAGTCTTATCTAAGACACTGAAGCCCTCCGGAGCATTTAGAATCAAAGCGCCACCTGGCTTCAGACCTTCGACCACATTCTCCTGATGCAGCAACCTATGGTCAAGAACAACCACAGCGTCAGGCTCATAGACCCTTGAAACAAGCTCTATCGGCTCTTGATCAACCCGAGTAAAAGCAGAGACTGGGGAGCCACGTCTCTCAGGGCCAAAGAAAGGGAAGGCTTGAGCAAAGCGACCCTCCTCCACTACGGCATCGGCCAAAAGTTCAGCGGCAGTTACAACACCCTGCCCTCCTCTTCCATGCCATCTGATCTCGTACATTTACCTGATAGAACAGCTTTTGTCCTTAATATTCTCTTAGTTTCTAACTGACATATGCAATTTTCAAGGCATGACAACAGGCAGACTAGGTGTGCCCCTCAACTTTACCCGCTTCAGCTGCAGTCTTCGTCTTCCAAAGCCTAGGATATGTATCGGCCTTCATTATCACCCTCTTAGTTAGAAGCGCGATGCCTTTCCCTGCCTCAGCAATCTCCTCCGTAGTCATCTCAGCCTCAGCCACAGAGACCAGCTCCCTCTTCAAAGTGTAAACTGCAACCAACTCACCTCTCCTGATATCTGATGATAGCGTAAGAATCCCTGGGACAGCCAGCTGAGCCCCATGGCAAAGCGCGTTGACAGCTGAATCCCGTACCACAACGCTCTTCAACCCTTCAACAACCTTCTCAACGGGAAAGATCATCTGTCTAAGCCTCTTTTCTTCCCCGTTACTCCTCCAAGAGTGATAAGCATCAGCCAAGTCGTGCAGCCTCACAAACCCATCCTTCTCCTCCAGATGACACACCTTACTTCTCCTCAGATCTACCATCGTTGCACCCGTACCCAAGACCTCTCCCATATCGTAAACCAGTTTCCTCACATAGGTTCCTGCTTGACAGAGCACTCTTAGGAGAAGAAGGTTCCCTTGCTGTTCAACCAACTCAAGACTGTAAATGAACCTGGTACGTGTTACACGTTTCACACTAGACCGCTGAGGCGGACGCTGATATATCTCACCAGTAAACTCCTCGAGAACCCTTCTAAGGCTCTCTTCGCTTACGGAAGCGTGAAGTCTGGCAACGGCATAATATTCCTTGGGTCCCATCAGGAGAATCGACAGGGCCTTCGTAGCCTCACCTATACCCACAGGCAGAAGACCCGTTACCATTGGATCTAGGGTTCCACTGTGGCCGGCCTTCTTGACCCCCAAGACCCTCTTCACCCATGCGACCACTTCGTGGCTAGTCGGCCCAGGAGTCTTGTCAAGAGGAATCAGACCGTAGTCCAGTAGGACTTCTATCGGTCTTTGGTCATAGGGGCAACCGAATTGTGGATCAGTCTGCTCTTCCGCTAGGGCCACATGACTCTTAGATGGTTCATAGGACAACTTTGGGATCACACTAATCTCTTGGCTATGCACAACACCGACTCAACGGTCTGCTCCTTGGAAAGCCTGTCCGTGGAGACCACGAAATCGAATACTGACAGGTCGTAGCCGAATTCGAAGCCGTAAAGCTTGCTGTAGAGATTCCTGTTCTCCTCATCTCTTGTTCTCACAACCTTGACGGCGTCTTCATAGCTGATTCTGTCTCTTCCAGACATCCTTCTAGCTCTGTTCTCGGCGCTAGCGGAGAGCCAAAACTTCCAGCCCTTTTTGGCGAGCCATGGCAGAGTATAGCTCGTGACGACCATATTCCCTTTGTCTACAGCTTCTAGGAGCTCATTGTCAACGTCTTTATCGAACTGTGAGTTGCCAGATCTTTCACGAAGGAAGGCCATACCCTCAGCTGTGTCCCACCAGTCTTCCCCCGAAGGCTTGTACCCTTTTCTGATTGCCATGGCCATCAACGCTTCTCCGCCACCCATGTATCCGAGCTTCAGATGCTGAGCCACAACCTTAGCTACAGTAGTCTTACCCACGGAAGGATAACCTGAGATGATTATTACGGCAACCATGGTGAAGTGAAACCCCTCCAGAAACAATTAGTCAGTGAGACTTGTCCCGGTGGCCTTTGTGATGACTCCGCTAAGAGCTAAGCTGCAGATGAAGTACCACCAAAAGAAGTTCAGATGCGGATCAATTTTGATGAAGATGAGATCAAAGGGGATGGGGGACATGGCTACAACAGCGTTAGCACCAATGATACCTGACATGAGCCACCAGAGACCTATCATGGGTAGAAAGAACAGAAAGGTTACGCGCGTATTCTCCATCATGAGTTTGGCTTGCATAGCGTCCATCTGCTTCTTCTTCTTCATCATCTTATCCTCCTTAGACTTATCTTTAGCCTTCAAGGATTGCCGTAACTCCTTGTTGAACTCTCTAAGCTCAGCTTGAGCCCTCTTAGACCACTCCACGTTTGTAAGGAACCTTCTTCCTACAGCAAAAAGCAGGTTTACACCTGCAGCCATCAAGATTACGATTAGGGTCGAGGTAGGTATCGTGGATATGTCGCCCAATATTTGCAGCATACTTCAGCCAACTCCTACTGCACGTAAAACCGTTTCAGCAGCCTTATCAGCTTCACCATCCTTATTCTCAACTATCAAAGAAGGAACCCCCAAAGCCACTCCAGTGGCGCCTAACATGCTTACAGCCATCTGCTTATCCAGCTGAACATCCTCTTTGCTCCCAACATCTCTCTGTCTAGTTGAGTCTTTAGCCCGCCTAGCCAACACTTCTGGTACAGAGGCATCTACCAACACCATGTTGGTAGGAGCAAGTGGCTTAAGCAAATCAATTGGGAGCCCTGGCATATACCCCTCGCCTGTCTTGATGAACAGGTGAGTATCAATGACCAACAGATCAGTTGTCATCTTCCCAATGCGTTCTGCAGCCAACGATTGAAGCCTCTTCTGCTCTCCAACAGGCAATCTACGCATCTGGTCTCTATCGCTAACACCCAGCTTCCCAGCCTCCTGCATCATCACTGTTCCGAAGACAACATGCTCTGCCCGGAGCTGCTTCTTCTTCGAAATCCTCATCATCCTATCTATCACTGTAGTCTTTCCCACGCCAGGTATGCCTACCACTATGAGCCTCTTCTGACCAGACACCTAAGACCAGCCTCAAACTGAAGGTAACGAAAGTTCCTTTACTTGTAAAAAGGTTTTGCCCACTGCTCTTAGCCAACTATGCGCGTCCAAGCAGACCTGCAAGCTTTGGCATAGTAGTCTCCAAATGCTCTTTCACAAGTATCTGGTAGTAGTTCATGATGATGCCTACTGCAAGCAAGATTCCAGTACCCGAACCGAAGACGCCCAGAAGGTTTGCTGCCGAACCCAGAAGACCTATCAAAGCTCCGCTGATTATCGTCAGTGCAGGTATGTGTCGCTCCAAGATAGATTCAATTGAAATGTTTGCTCTCCTGAATCCTGGCACCATCACATTGGCGTCGATGAGACCTTTAGCCGCCTCTTTAGGTGAGAGACCGCCTATTTCAACCCAGATCTTTGCGAAGATAATTGAGAAGACAACGTAAAACGCGATGAACATTATGGTTCTAATAGGTTCACTTGCAGCGGCCCCAATATCACGGGGAGATGTCAGAAAATAGAGTAATCCGCCGGTAGGTCCCGCACCTGGATTTGCAGGATTAAAGGTGGCGAACCAGTTCATGAGCATGTTGCTGTTATCTGGATTCAGACGTTGCGAGATTATTTGGGAGAAGAAGTTTATGTTTGCTATAAGCGCAGAAACAAGTATTACCGGAAGTACTGACACGTACATGAGCTTGATCGGGTATACGCCCGAGAAGCCTCGGTACTTGGTTGAAGTGATAGGTATCTCTATTCTTACTCCCTCGATAAAGGTTATCGCAAGTATTAGCAGTATGGTGGAAACAAGCCCAAAGATACTTGGGAGACCACCTGCCCTAAAGATAGCAGAACCTGCGTCGCCCCTCGTCGCGGCAGCAATCGCATACGGAATTATTCCAAATGGACCTTGACCAGTCTCAAAGATACTGAAAGTATCCCAAAGCATCTTCTGCGCTACACCCGCCATAATGAAGAGGCTGATACCGCTTCCCAAGCCCCAACCTTTCTGGACTAGCTCATCGAGCAGCATAACGATTATGCCTGTTACCACCAATTGCCCTAGAATTACTGCAGTAACGGTCAAAGTGACGTTTCGTCCAAAAAGTCCTCCGGCCATGAAGGCTGCTGCTTCGAAGAGTGTAACTATGATTGTGAGCAGTTTGGTTGCTGAGGTGTATAGAGCTCTGTCCTCTGGCTTCTTCAAATCAAGCTTGATTATTTGAGCCCCTTTCAGGAGCTGAACGATGATACCTGCAGTCACGATGGGGCCTATCCCTAGCTCCATCAAGGTGCCTTGGTTAGAGGCAAAGATCACTCTGGTGTAGGCAAGCTGATCCTGCAGCCCAGTGGGAACCCCAAAGAGAGGGGTCTGTGCCATTACGAAATATATAATCAGAGCTACGCCAGTCCATACAAGCTTCTCGTTGAATGAAGGCTTACGGACTGGTTTGGCGACTTCGGGGAGGACTGTGGCTGCGTTCCTCACTAGCTTCGAAACAGCGCTCATTTCTTCGACCCTGAGACTATTTCTCCACCTGCTTCAACGACTTTTTCTTGGGCAGATTTGCTGGATGAGGGTACAACGATCTGGTAGGAGCCCTTCACCGCTCCTTCACCTAATAGCTTCCTGTATCCGAGATGAGTCAGGTCTAATTCCTGCATACCCTTCTTATCGCCAAGGTTTAGACTCCGTGCAAGACCGTCAAGCTGCCCCACGTTGAGCCATTTTGAAGGACCCTTATGCTGAGGCGGCTTAAAAGCGTCATGGCCAAAATGATCGGGGTCGTACTTCACAGTCCAAGTCCACTTATGCTTCATCAAGCCAGCCTGCCCGAAACCTCCCCTAGAACCTGATCCGCGGTGCTGGGCGACCTGACCAAAGCCGCACTGCCTAGAGCCTCTATATCTTCTGCTCTTTCTAAGTCTAGTAGGCATCTTCTAAATCATCGCCTCGATAAGCTTAGGCAGATCCGGATTCTCACCCAAGACTCCACCTTCGGAACGCATCCGCTTAGTGGACCGGCGGAAACCCCCTCTGGGAGGAGCAAGCCTGAACACTGGTTTAACACCTTCAGCCTTGCCTAAGACAACATTCCCGTCGCTAATAGCCTTAGCGAAAGCCTTCACATTTTCAAAACCCAGAGCGGAGAGAGCTTCATCTTGCGAAGTCTTCTTCTCAGCGGATCTACCCCTTTTCTCCACGACTTTTTCGACCAGAGCTGGATCTGCGTGGCACCAAGCCACGTAGTTCTTCGCCTTGTTCAACATACCTCTTATGACTGGCGTGTCAGCTACTATTGTAGCAGTGTATCGGCGATCCAACCTCAGTTTAGCTAAAGTGTCCTTGATAGGCGCGGGGATGTTGATGGTGCCCCTAATGTTCACCACAATGAGACTCTTGTTGTCGTCAGGCATTTAGTGTTCACCTTGGCACCGAAGTTAAGCTGTGAACCTTCTTCAAAGCATCGTAGACCGCATTGGCTATGGAGGATGCGGTGCTTGTTGAGCCGAACGTTCTGGTCCAAGCGTCTTTTACACCTGCGAGCTCAAGAAGGTTTTTCACAGTGGCTCCTGCGACAAGTCCTAGACCTCTGGGGCCGGGGATTATTTCGATGCGGACGCTTCCCCCCTTGCCATCGATTTTGAAGGGCAGTGAATGTGGACGACCACATCTGCACTCCCAGCTGCCGCATCCCAATCTGACAGGTATTACGTTGAGCAATGCATCGATCGTAGCCTTGTCGATGGCAAGGCGCATCGGAGTAGTCTTACCTCGGCCTAATCCCAGCCAACCATTTCCGTTGCCCACCGCAACCAAGGCAGCGAAGCGAGTCATTTCTCCGGCATCGGTTTGCTTCTGAACGACAGCAACGTTGACAACTATGTTTCTAATGTCGGGGAGGAGAGTCTTAACTATCTCTGGTTCTTTGATCTTCCATCCGCTCTGGAAGATTTCTTCTAGAGAAGTAACTTCACCTTTCTGCACCATTGACCCTAGCCTTGTCTTCGGTAGCCAAGGTTGCTGCTCCTCTTCCCGTTCCCTCTGAACTGCTCTACTCATTTTTCTTCACCTTACGCCTCTCCAAGATCTTATCCTTGACAGCGTCAAATTTGCTGGGATAGTCCTCTGCCTTAAAGCCTGCGTTGACGAGGCCTGAAAACCGGTTCGAATACTCCTCTTTATCCTTCTCACGCAGACTCTGAGCGTAAGCAGATACATGCTCACCTCTTATGCGCTCCTCTGCAGGAAGAGTCTCAGGATCAGCAGGAACCTCCAACCCAACGTCCTTTGCACCTTTTACAACAGCCATAATCCTAGACTTAGGCACGAAGCTCTCAAGGCCGATGTAAAGAGTGGCCTTCTTGACCCCTTTCTTGACAGCCTTTGTTCCCGCTAAGAGACCGGTCAGATAAGCTGCTGGCAGAGACTTCCGTGAACCCTTCCAACCCAGTTTGATCAGTTCCCTCGATGAGGCTGACACCAACACTATGTCGCCTCCTGTAGCCATTTCCGTAACCTGAACGCTAACGTTGCGGCCGCTGATCCTGACTACTAACAGAGGAATCCTTGACACCGCCAAGGTGCGGCGCACTCCGTAGTTAGTGTAGTTCAACCTGCTGCGCCTGAAGACCGGGATATAACGCGCCTGCTGCAAACTCGTCGTCACGCTCCTTTACCTGTTGCACGGATTAGCTCCTTAAGGTGCTTAACGTTTCTCACCTGACCGCCTTTTACCTGCACATAGAGCTTGTTGAAAGTTCCATGCGTGATGGAGCCCTTCTTCTTCATAGATTTCAATTGATTTCTGAGGGCTCTGACCTTCCTCACCCAAACCTCCTTTTTGCCCACCCGAGCCCCTTCTGCGCCTTCCTTAGACCCTGGGCTTCGACCGCGCTTTCTCAGAGCTATCTTTCTAATACGGTGCCTGCCCTTTGAGACTCCTTTGGCAGGCGTGACCCAGATTACTCCGTCTTTAGCAAGCCCCCTTATGGAACCCCTGGTAATAGCGTCTTCAATCAATTCTAGTTGAGTAGGGTCGAATCTGATTCTGCTGACGCCTACGTCTAACACGTCGGCAGCCAAACGCTTCTTTCCCTTTACATCCAAAGTCTAAGTCTCCTCTCTGGTTTTAATCGGAGTTACACGAGCGGGGTTCAACACCCGTATGCCCATGTTCTTAGCCTTTGCGAACAGAGCAATCCTCTTTCTTCTTCCAAGGGTTGACGCAAACCTCGCTGCATCAGTCTTGGGGTTGAGCTTCTCCAAGTCACCCGCGTTGCTGACCAAGACATCTCTTAGTCCAGATGGATGCAGACCCCTTACAATTTTGGGTCCCCGGTAGCCTACTTTTACTATTTTGGGCCATCCTTTTACCATCTTCCGCATTTTGCTGTCTATGCCTTTTGGCTTCCTCCAGTTTTCCTTGATCCTGCCGTATCTCCAAGACTCCTGCCGTATGAACCGTGGACGCTTGCTGCTGATCTGGGCTCTTAGAGCTAGTAGCTGCTTCAAGTCCATAGGGGGTTTTTTCTCTACTTGTGTAGGCTGCTTTACGACCTGTTGCTCCTCGATTTCCTTTGGCTGCTGCTCAAGCATTTCAGGTGGAGTTACAGGCGCCTTAGCCTTCGCATCTAGTTTCGTCATTTTCCTTCTCGGGGCTGCCTTTTTCGCCGGTTTAGCCGCCTTTGCGGCTGCCTTTGTCTTCTTGGCTTTAGCCGCAGTCTTTTTTCTTGGTTTACTGACCTTTGGTTCGCTCATATACGTATACACCGTCTAGGAAGACCCTTTGATCCTTACGCTTAACTCTTGTAGCCTGCTCAATATTAGCTGCAGTCTGACCGACATCCTCTTTTGAAACTCCTTTGATTATGACATCGTCTCCTTCAACTGAAACCTTGCATGTTCCAATTATCTCTGCAACTCGGGGAGAACGCTCGCCGTAGAAGTTCTCGACCAGCACAGTATTACCCTTAGTTTTCACAGATGAGGGGAAATGGGCGTAAACAACCTTAAGGCGGTAGACATAGCCTTTTGTTACTCCATCAATCATGTTCCTCAAATGGGAACGAACAGTGTTTAACGCAGCCGCATCCCTCCGTCTGGCGCCATACGACTTGATGACAACTGAACCGTCCCTGCTCTCCAAGGAGACGTATACCTTGGAGAAGTCCTTGGAGATTTTCCCGAGAGGACCTTGAATAGTAAGGACACGGCCTTGAAGCGACTGCTTAACACCTTCAGGCATCGTCATGACCACTTCATCTAATTTCTTCTCAGAAGACATATCCGAGCAGCCTCCCTCCTACTCCTTTCTCAACAGCCTCTGCGTGGGACATGACTCCCTGAGACGTAGAAACGATAAGCACACCGACTCCTACGGCAGGTAGGTATTGCCTCTCCCACCTGATGAAGTCATCCAGTGTAACTGCGAATCTAGGGGTAATGACTCCACACTTGTTGATTCGGCCCAGCAACTGTATCCTGAATTTCCCAGAGATTCCGTCGTCGATCAGCTCGAATTCACCTAGATACTTCTGTCGCTGCATCGTCCGTAACACTTCGCTTGCTAGTTTGGATGCAGGGATTACCATGCATTCCTTCTTGTTCCTCAACTCATTGTTGTAGATGGTTGAGAAGAGGTTGGCCAGAATGTTTTGAGCAGGCATTTCTTCATGTCTCCATATGTTTACTCGTATTTCTTGAAGCCTATCTTAGGGGCTACTTCTCTGAAGCACTGTCTGCACAGGTTGAGACCATACATCTGTATCAGAGCATTGTATTGGCCACAGCGTCTGCACCATCTGGAGCCCTTCCCATACTTCCTAGGTTTACCATGTCTAATCTTCAAAACTAATACACCTCTACACCCAGATCTCTCTTGAAGAACTCTACAGCATCCTCTTTGGTAACTACATGGCGTTTTCCAACACGGCTCCGACCGCGTCTACGGCGAGCAACCCTGTAGCCAGGTCTCCCGAGAACAACAGTCACGTCCATTCCAAAGATACCTATCTCAGGCTTGTAGGAAGCACCGGGAATATCAATGTGTTCCTTGATACCGAAACTACAGTTTCCTCCTACATCAAACGATGATGAAGGGATACGGGACGTCTTGGCCTGCAGTAAACGTTTCAAAGCTTCAGATGCCAATCGGCCTCTTAGAGTGGTCACTACACCTATTGGTTCACCTTTGTGAATACCGAATTCACGAATGGTCCGTCTGGCCCTTGTAGTAGTAGGAGACTGCGATGATACTTCTTCCAGAACCACCTTGGCTCTTTCCACTGCTTCACCAGACTTACCTACACCTATGTTCAGGACCACCTTTGCAAGCTTGACTCTTCGCATCGGGTTTTCCAGAACTGTTGTAGTGGGTGACACAGCCATAGGTCTACTCCTCCGATGTTACAGTTAATGGAAGCCTCTCTTTGCCTAGGGGCATTACTAGATGAACGGGCAGTTCAGTTGTTGAACCCTCTATGGAAAGGGTTGCCATAGCGGGGCGAGTAGCTGTGCCAGCCTTGATCTCCTCCACGGTGCCTATCAAGCCTGCTTTTTCGCCTCTAATTGCTAGAGCTTGGCTGCCCTTCTCTAGTCTGAAAGAACCAGTGATTTTACCGGTGGAAAGATCTAGGAGACATGCATCTCCCCGTTTTATCGTTGAACCATCATCGAGCAGAACGCTCTTTCCATCATGAAGCCCTAGCTGAATCTTGCCTTTAGCGACAGTCTGTTTCGTTTTAACCAGACAGAGTTTCAGAGACTTCTCAGACTCCTTCACAGACACCGGGTAGAGAGAGTAACGTCTGTGGGGCAGAAGCCTGTAAACCTTTCCTATAGATGGTATCTCAACCACGTCCATAAGACCGGCGGGAAAGTTGCCTCTAGCCCTGGGGACACCGTCAACAAGCACCTTTCCTTCTCTGAGCACTGCGTCAGATTCCCTGGCTGTCTTCACCACTTGGAGCACGTCTCTGAGCAGAACAAGAAGCGGATAGGACCGATCAATAGGATGAGGACCAGAAGAAGTCCTGATGCTGAACTCAAAGGTCTTTCTGGGAAGTCTCCAGAAGCCGGGTACCGTTGACCTCTTGACCTTTGTAGCTGGACCCATGCGAGCCATATCTTATCCTCTCTACTTTTTGGACCCTTCTAGTCTGCTTTTCCGCAGCTTGTCATCAAGATTAAGGGTTGTTACAGCGACCTTTGAAGCATGAATTCTCACAGGCACAGTACCTCCAGCAATCTTCTCTCTGGTTACACCTTCCAATGAAAGCCTACCGGCTTTGGTGTAAACCCTGATAACTTTTCCCTCAATACCCTTGTATTCACCTCTAAGCACCTTCACCGAGTCACCTTTAACAACTCTTATGGAACGAAGACCGTGTTTGGTCCTCAGATCCTCTGAGAGAGTTGCGGAAACTCTACCTGACCTCTGATGTATAGGGGCGTTGAATAAGCTGCGGCGAACTTTTGAAGGCTTCGATGACATATCTATTATCACTTCTACACTATTATTGTGGCGAGGTTTGCTATCCTAGGCCATCTTTCAGCTGCTTCTGTTGCCACAGGACCTTTGATGTCGGTACCCTTCAATTCTCCTTCAGGAGTTATTATGACAGCAGCATTATCCTCGAATGATACGCGTGTCCCGCTGATCCTTCTTACCGGATACTTCTGTCTGACGATCACTGCTCCGAAGGTCTGGTTCCTCAGATCAGGGGGACCTTTCTTTACAACTACAGTGATATGATCACCCACGGATGCTGCAGGAACCCTTCGCAGCCTGCCTTTGTAGCCAGTTACCTGAACGACTTTTAGAGTCTTGGCACCCGTATTGTCGGCGCAGACGATCACCGCGCTGACAGGGATGGATCTGGTAATGTATAGCTTGAATTCTTGTACACCCTTCGCGGATACTGCTCTAGACTTCGTCGACATGGATTCAGCTCACCTTCTCAACTATTACGAATGCTATCGATTTGGCTAGAGGTCTGCATTCAGCGACAGTGACCTCGTCACCTTCCTTAACATCTAGGCAGGGAGGCAGATGGGCACTTATCCTGCTTGAACGCTTTTCATATCGCATATACTTGGACACATAGTGCAAGTACTCTCGCTCAACTACAGCTAGGTTTCTGGCCTTGACGCTGGCAGCTCTTCCTCTGAGCACTCTTCCTCTAACAGATAGCGAGCCATGGAATGGGCAAACAGGGTCGTCGCAAGATTTTGAAGGGGGTTTCACGTCTAGACCTATGCTCTTCATAGCTATGCTCTCCTCACAAGTCTTTCTTCAGGCCGGCCGTGGAATGCGCTGCCGTCGACCATGACGTTAATCCCAGCGGGTAACTTCAGATTCAGACTTACCGTTTCCTTTGGAATGATCTTGACACGGCCTTCTATGTCTATCCTCAGGGTGTTTCTGGTTTCATCTACGATGATTCCGCTTAGTCCTTTCAAAGAATCGTCCTCTGAATCCAAGATGTTGCAGTGCAAGCCGATTAACTCGTGTCTCAGAATGTTTGCTGGAGACATCTTCAAGACTGTGTTTTCACCTCTGCTCCGCGTTTCTTCTCGTTAAGGACAGTCAGTATGCGGGCCACGTTGCGTCTAGCAGCTCTGACCTTGCCTGAATCTTTCTTTATTGTCCCCCTTGCTGAGCTGTTTCTAAGCTTAGATAGCTCTACACCCAGCTCGGAGAGCTTCTTCTGAAGATCTTCTTCAGTTTGTTCTCTAAGCGTCTTCGCCTTTAGCCTGTTCATCGTTTGAAGCCTCCTTTGCTTCAACTTGCTGCTCGGTTGTCTGCTCAGGTGCATTCTCAGTTGTCTGCTCGGCCTGCTGGTCTTTCACCGGCTCTAAGAACTGAACTTCTGGCGGAAAAGCATCCTTCAAAGATATCTTAACATTGATTCCATACAAACCCATTTTCAGCAGAACATCAGCAGTTGCCTGCCTTACAACTCTTTCAACGGTAAAACCGCTCTTCGGGATCACTCCTGCCCGATACTTCTCAAAGTGAGACCTTTCACTTCTTAGTTTGCCAGCTATCTTAATTTCAACGCCCATAGCCCCCGCGTTCATAATCGAATTCATAGCCCACAGGGCTGCCCTTCGGAACGCTGTTCCCCTTGAAACTGTGTGAGCTATTCTCCCAGCCATAATTCGTGGGTTAAGCTCAGGAATTTCAACCTCCATGACTGATATCTGTGGACTTGCCAAACCGAATTGATGCTCCACTTTTTCAGTCAAGGCTTTTATTCCAACACCGCCTCGGCCGATCACAAGACCCGGCCTAGTAACGTAGACGGTTATCCTAGTACCGAGCGGGGTCCTCTGAATGTCGGCGCCCCCATAACCTGCATCAGCCAGCTGCTTGGTGAGAAATTCGTCCAGTTCGCTGTTCCGAATCTGCCTTTTCATGACGCTCTTAATTGCGTATTGCTCTTCGTACCCAGACAATCACTAGACCTCCTTAGCAACCAGCTCGATATGAGTCAGAATGTTATATGAAGGTGAAGATCTGCCCTGCGCCCTTGGAGTATAATTCTTAACCTTCAAACCTCTGTGAGCTGCTGCGTGAATTATCTGTAATCTGTCGGTGTTCATCCCCTTGAAGCCTGCGTTCGCCTCAAGGTTATTCAAGATCTCTAATATCCCCTTTACAGTCTTAACAGGGTAGGCTCCTGAGTGGAAGCCTTGCAGCTGGCGTCGGTGACCCACCTCTTTGTTGTAGCGTCTGAGTGGAAGGGCTTCCTTCATCTCTGATACCCTCTCAAGATAAGACTTTGCATCAGGAAGCAGCTTGCCTTTGATTGTGGTACAAGCTTCTCTTGCAGCCTTGGGGCTAAAGTCGACTTCTCTCCCGCTCGCCCGGACATGAGTGATGGGATCGTATCCTTTGAAGCTGTACTTGAAAACCGGCACTTCGCTTCCCCAAAGCAGGGAGAACCCTTATTCATTGTAGATAAAAACCCTTCGCTGCCATTAATGCTATTTGAGAGGCACGTAGAGGCTTGATCTTGATGCGCCTATGCCGGGTGTGCCATGTGTAACCTTCTTTATTGTGCTCACGTACTCACCTAAGTAGTGTCCGATCATCTCAGGTTTGATTTCTAGGGCGATGAAATCTTTTCCGTTGTGAATCTGGACTGATACTCCGACCATGTAGGGTAAGATGACCATGTCCCGAGCATGAGTCTTGATAGGTTTGGCGGCGGAGCTTTCCTTGGCGGTCCGAATATCCTCTAGCAGCTTCCTCTTCTCGTTGGAGATGCTTCTGTTGAGTGAGCGTCTCTGCCTAGACGGGAGCAAGGCGAGGAAGTTCTCTAAGGATAGGCTTTGAAGCTGTTGTAGAGTATAGCCTCTGTACTTGAATTCTCTGACCATGGCTAGCTACCTGCCTGCACCCTAGGTATCCTCTTCCGACCAGTCTTTCTTGGAGCGATGTGGCCTACTTTTCTTCCAGGAGGAGCGTTTCTTGATGTTGAAGTGGATTTGCCTGGATGCTGGTGTCGGCCTCCTCCGAACGGATGGTAAGCGGAGATCATGGCGATTCCTCTTACTCTTGGATACATCTGGTTCTTTGCCATGTGCTTCCTGAAGTTTTCGCCTGCCCTTAGGAGTGGCTTTTCCAGTCGGCCTCCTCCAGCTATCTTTCCGATAGTGGCCCTGCAGTTCTGGTTTAGAGTGATGGATTTGCCTGAGGGAAGCCTGATCACTGATCCTGAGGGGGTATGGGTGAAGAGGATGGCTGATCCTCCTCCAGTTCTGACTAGCTTGCCGCCGTCTCCGAAGAGGCGTTCAATGTTGCAGATGCTGCTGCCTTCAGGTATGTTTGCTAGGGGAAGAATGTTTCCAAGACTCATTTCAGCGTTCTTTCCAAGAGTGATCGAAGAGCCTACTGCCAAGCCTTCTACAGCTGGAAGATAGCCGGTAAGCCCATTGTCATACTCTACTCTGGCCAAAGGAACACCTCTTCCCTGCTCATGCGAGAGACCCATGACTCGCCCGGATGTCGTGATCTCTTCTCGGAAAAACGGGTATTTGGCGGGGGCGATTCTTCCCTTCGGTGGGGCTCGGTACTGCATTCCTGCTTTGCCACGGTGCTGTATAAGGATTCGTTTACCCATGTGTCTACATCAACCCTAGTCTTGAGGCTATCTCTGATGCGGAGCTTTCCTTGGTGAGCCTTACATAAGCTTTCTTTCCAATCGTTGTCCTAACTGTGTTCACTGATTCTACTTTGACTTTGTATAGGGTTTCTACAGCCTGCTTCACTGAGCTCTTGTTGGCATTATCATCTATTATGAAGACCAGTTTGTTCTGCTTCTCAAGCAGATCGAAAGTCTTCTCAGTCATATAGGGCCTGACGACAATCTTCAACGCGGCTTCAGATCGCAATAGGTGTAACCCTCCTTACAAGAATTGGTGACAGATGATCCAAGGAACTTTTAGACCATATTGTCAGCCGACTTAGGTGGCCGCCAGGTGCAAGTTGGAGAATTGAGAGATCTCTTGCTAGTGTCCATTCTACTCCTGGAAGACCGTCTGCAGCTTTGCTGATCCCTTTATCTTCTGCAACAACTATCAGTGGGCCTAGCGGTGTTCTGGTCACTCTTCCTCTGAGAGCTGTAGTTCCAGAGGCGGTTTTGCGGCCCTTGGATATGCGTTTTAACTCTCCTTCGAATCCTAGTTTTAAAAGAGTGGAGCGTAGATCTTTTGCTTTGACCAATTCTTCGACTTCATCTGAAATTATCAGTGGATAAGATGTATCTGCTGAAAGCCTATGGCCTCTTTTCACAACCAGTTCTTTCTTAGATGAGGCTGCTATGGCAGATGCAGTTGCTAGAAGTCTTTCCTTCTTGTTGACTCGCTGATAGATGTTTTTTTCAGCTCTAGGGGGGTGAGGGATTCTTCCGCCCACTATGCTGGCCGCTCCTGCTGCTTGACCGGCTTTCGGATGGCGTTCACCTTTCACCCTAGGTATTCTTGCTACTCCTCTTCCTACTCCCCATGACTGGGCACTTGTCTTTTCTCCAGCTTCCAAGTCAGTTCCTTGGGGCTGTTTGCTGTGCGAACGCTGTGAGACGTATACTCTATGAATTAAGTCAGGTCTGATGGGGGTTGAGAATACCGGTGGAAGAGAGACTTCTCCAGTTTTGGAGCCGTCTAGGTTTAAGAGTGGTACATTCATTCTTACGCCACTGCTCCTACTGTGCTAACTTCAAGGATCTTCGGAGTCTGGACTTTTGCTGAATCTTTCCTTATTGGTCTCCTGAACCTTATAGGTCTCTTCGCTGGACCTGGCACTGACCCTTTCAGAATAATGTAGTCGCCGTCCACTACTCCGTAATGCGGGAAGCCTCCTTTAGGGGTGAGGGGATGCTCCTTTCCGTTGCCTACTGCGAGAACCTTCTTGTTGAACTCTGTTCGGTGGTGGTAGCCCATCTGACCTCCTCTTGGCACAGTATAGGTTACTGCAGCAGGATGCCATGGGCCTATGACTGCCACGGCGCGAACACTTTTGCGTGACTTCGCTTGCTTGGTTTTTACTCCGAATCGGGTGATGGGGCCTTCGAATCCTTTGCCCTTGCTTACGGCTGCGACATCAACATATGTGCCAGGCGTCGTAAATTCTGAGATAGGGATCTTTTTACCTAAGATTGAAGTAATGTATTGCAGTTGGGTCTTCTTATTTCCTCCTCCCACCCCGATTTCAAAGATTACAGGTGTCCTCTGGGGTAGACGTGCGTCTTTGGGAGAAAGATATCCGTGGACGGAGAAGCATTCTATCTTCTCTATGCTGTTTTCAATTTTTTTTATCGTTTCTTCGATGGGCTTGGGTTTGATGGTGGTCTTCTTAGTAGCTTCTTTGGGCAGATCTTTGATGTAGGCGTCGGCTAGGGTTTGTAGTCCTGTATTTGTTTTGGTGTATGCTCTGAGTCCAGATATTAGGATTGGTGGTGTTGCTATTATTGTTGCGTGGTTGAACAGGGGTTTGCCGTAGTTGGGTGTCTTCTCCCTGTCATCTACAGTGATTACGTGTAGGGAGCCTGCTTTGAATCCTGCGTGTCCAAGTAGAGCAGGCTTGTCGCCTTCAATCTGGGGCCAGTTGCGAAACCATGGTATGGGGCTGGCCGCTCTGCCTCTTGGCCTGTAGGCTAGGGAACCTCGTCTAGGTGCGTTGTACTTTCGATGGCCCATCGTTAATCAGCTGCTTCAAACGCCGATCCGTTGACTGCTTTTAAATCTTTGCTGGTTTGTCATATGGAACCTTGAGTTATGTGGTAATCAGAGCGGTAGCTCTGACTGCTACTTTCTAGATTTGGCAGCTGATTCTTTGGATTGCTCTTCGCCAGTATTGGTCTTCTTGCCCATCGGGATCATGACGGTGCCTGCTCCTGCGATTCCACTGATGAGGTTCACTAGCTGCTGGTCTTCTGGGACTATGAAGACGCTGTTCTCTTTTAGAGAGTTCTCCACTACTTCTATTTGGCGCAGTGTTATTGCGCCTCCTTTGAAGCATTGCTCAGAGGCGGTGAACACTGTTTCCAGTGCTTTGGCCTTGCCTTCTCCTTCAAGTATGAGAGCTTGCCTCCTTCCTTCTACTTCGAGGATCTCCGCTTGTTTCCTGCCCTCGGCGATCTTGATGGCTACTCTGCGCTCGCCGTCTGCCTGGGTCTCTTTTTGCTTCTGAGAAGTCTCTTGCAGCAGTCTTCTCGTTTTCAGCTTTGACGACCTTGTTCATGGTCTCCTGCACGTCTGGAGGCGGATCTATCTCCCTGAGCTCGGCTCTGACGACTTGCATTCCCCAGTGCTTTGTTTCTTCGCTCAAGGTCTTCATGAGGTCGCTGTTGATCCTGCTCCTCTCACTGTTGGCCTCCGTCAGTGTTGGTGCCGATAATGTTTCGGAGAGTAGTTTGAGCCAAGGCTACTATCTGTTCATCTACTTTGTTGACGTTGTACTGGCTCGCCTTTACCGTGCCCTCCTCTGGCTTCACTTTGAAG
This sequence comes from Nitrososphaerota archaeon, assembly GCA_016184315.1. Taxonomy (GTDB): domain Archaea; phylum Thermoproteota; class Nitrososphaeria; order Nitrososphaerales; family JACQRY01; genus JACQRY01. Next base: position 34,254 of record JACPCU010000021.1, on the reverse strand, counting down.
TAGATTTGGGCGCTCACCTGGGCGTTCAGTTTGTCCTTAGTGATGATTGCTTGCTGTGCAACGGTGACCATCTTTTCTGTTATGTTCACTTTAAACATTCTGTGGACAACGGGGATGATCCAGTGGAATCCGGGCTCCACGAAACGCTCATGTTTTCCGAGTCTCTCAACTAGGCCTCTTTCGGTTGGTATGACGATCCTGAAACCTAGCGTGAAAATGTAGAGCAACACTAATAGTGGAACTATGATTGATGCTGTCAGAATAGGGTCAACCATTTCTCTCGACGCTTCTTTCTTGGTAGACTCTTTGTCTTCAAGTTTTCGCTTATCGTGGCAGGCTTTTCCCGATGATTTCTATTGGCATCTATGGGGTGTGCACATCGATGGTCTTTGGTCTGGCGATTTCGGCAGCGGTGTTGAGTATGGCCAGTGATCCTAGGAGGGCTTCTTCTACTCTGACTGTTGCTGTGCCTTGCTGCGGAAAGGTATTCAGGGACATGGCTTTTACTGAGCTGGGTTCCATGCCTTCCTCACTCATGATTTCGAAGATGCCTTGTTTGGTTGAGCCGAATATGACTAGTAGGGTTGATGCTGAGGCAAGTGTTTGGATTAGTTTCGGCCAGACGTGGGTGATGTTCTGTCCTTTTCTTGATGTTAGTAGGGTTGCGTCGGCTTTATTTTCGTTGAGTAGGACGGTGAGAGATGGTTCTGCGACTACTTTGTAGCCCCAGTATGTGGTGGGTGGAGGATCAGAGATTTCACATTCAAATGGCGCTGTTGAAGTTATGCGCACGGTGATTCTTTCCCCTTTTTTGGCTCTTCCTTGGAATGGCATCAGATGGGGTAACCCTGCGTCGATTTGAAGTCCTTTGCTGGTGGGTACTGGCGTGCCTTGTCTGTAGTCTCCTGTTTTGACGGCTTCGGGTTTGGTAGGAACTGTGTGGGCGGGTGTTCTGAGGGGTGGGAGTAGTCCTGTGTAGGCGAATTCTTTTTTCATTGGGTAGAGTGTTTTCCGTAGGTATTGGGGTGTGTTGAGGTATTCCAAGATGTCGTGTATTAGATTAGAGTCTTGAGGTTGTGCGTGTTTGCGATGGTGGTAGAGGTATATTTGCGTGACTTTGAATATGGCTGCTGCTCTTGCGATCGTCCCCATCTTGACGGTTTTTTCCCTTAGGCTCGGAGTGTCGGTTAGGATGCTGTCTGGGATGGCTATCCAAACTCGCGGAGTGTGCACATGGTTTAGAGCTTAGATGGATTGATTTAAGCCTGAGTGGGGTGGAAACTGTTAAAATACTGCCTTAAGGAGAAGCTTTTCTTACTTTATGGAGAGCGACAGAGAACTCGATCTTATCACTAGGAAGAAGATGATGCAGCTTAGGAAGAAGCTTGCTCAAGAACAGTCCAAAGAGAAGACCAAGGAGAGGACTGACAGGGAGATCGTTGTCGGATATTTGGTGGATAGGGGAGTGGAGGTGTTGGAGGCTGCGGAAACATTCTATCCTAGGGAGACTCAGGTTATTGTGAAGAGGCTTGCGGCTCTGATCAAGGAGGGTACTTTGAAGGAGTATGTTTCTGGTGGAGAGCTTCTGTCGCTTTTCAGGAATTTGGGGTTGAATGTTAGGGTGGAGACTAGGATTGCGGTTGAGGATAGTGGTAGGCTTGTTTCTTTGCAGGATAAGTTGAAGTCTGCTGAAGAGTAGGGGTTGGTCTTTTGGTGGGTAGTTGGGTGTTGTGGGGTTGTCTTTCTCGCGGTGTGTGGTTGGGGGGGAGGGAGGGGGGGAGAGACGGAGACAGAGAGACCTCTCTATAAATAGAGAATTGGTTGTCTGTTCGAAGGCGTAGCCGGCACGGTCACGAGGTGTTTTCTTTGTGTAACGCTGTTCTTCACAGCTTTGCTCTTCCTGTTGTTGTAGTTGTAGGTGTAGTTTCAAGTGTCTCCCCCAGCTATCTTGCTGATCATGTTCCCATTGTTATCGTAAGTATAGTTGGTCGAACCTGCCTAAGCCTGTTGTAAGTTCCGTAAGTGTGGCTGATGGTGCCCCACGTGCCTGTCGAAGATATCAGTCTATCCAAGCCGTCATAACTATATGCGGTAGATAAGAATTTAAGCTCTTTACAATAAGTTGAGTCAGGGTACTATGTCCATCGCTGAACTTATTTCTAGAGCGGAGGAGAACCGAAAGTGGCTTAATTTAAGCTACAAACAGCTGACCAAAAGATACGACGACAAATGGGTAGCTGTTCTCGACAAAAGCGTGATCGACTACGACGGGGACCTGAAGAGGCTCGCGGCACGGTTGAGAAAGAAACTGGCTGGGAGATACTCAGAGGTAGCGATAGAATACGTGACCAAGAAACCGATTAATATGGTTCTTGTGGTATAGGTGCGTCTGAAAGGCTACTTTAGAGCCGGGCCCTTAGAAGGAGCCTATCTTACTGCTGTAGTCGCGGTGCCTAAGCTCAACATAAGGCAGAGCATAGAGTTACTGATCGATACCGGCGCCACAAAGACCGCCATTCTGGATAAGGACGTTTTATCGATGGGCATTTCATACGCTAGGCTCGGGGAATCGAAACAGCCCCTACTAGGCTTAGGAGGTGTTGTGGGAACATTTGTTGCAAGGGATGCGGAGCTCTACTTCAGAACCGATGAGGGGGCTGAGCATAGAGAGTCACTTACAGAGCTGTTAGTAGTGAGACACGATAAGATTGATGAGAACATACTGAGGATTCCAAGTGTCCTTGGAAGAGATATTCTGAACAAGCTTCGCCTAATCTACGATAAGAGAAATGGTACAGTAGCCATCACGGACGAACCTTAGGATCCACCAGCTACTTTTTGAGTGTAACCATAATATCGTCGTGCTCCCAGACTCAATAGTCTTGACGCGTCTATTATCACAGTCGTAGAAGTATTGTCCTTGAGTAACGCTGTTCTTGACTGCTTTGGTCATCATGTTGTTGTAATCGTAGGTGTATGTCCATGAGTCTGTGCCATCGTTCTTCGTAATCATGTTGCCGTTATTATCGTATGTGTAGTTGGTTGAGCCTGCTTGGGTAAGCCTATTGTATGTTCCATAGGTGTAACTTGTCGTGGAGCCCTCAGTCTTGGTCAACCTGTTCCCTACTTGATCATAAGTGTAGCTTATGGTGCCCCAAGGCCCAGTGGAAGAGGTCAACCTGTCCAAGCCATCGTAGCTGTAGGTCTCATCTGTAGGAGCATACCCATCATCAATGCTTTCTACATCCCCGTTACCTTTGTAAGCATAGTTCAAATCCAGCTTAGTGGTTGAACCGTCCTGGACAAGTATTCTCGTTGCTCTGCTCCTCAAATCATAGGTATACGTCGTCTGAATACCATTACCATAAGTAATCGTCTTAACCTTATTGTCCTTCGTGTAAGTGAAGTTAGCAAAGCCCCCGAGGCTCTTCACCCTATCCAAATCATCATACTGGTAGCTCAACTGGTAAGCATCAGGATAAGTCAGTTTCGTCACACGGCTCCCAGCATCATAGGTAAAGGATGTAGTGTACTGTGAACCGTCAACAGTCTTGGCTTCGCTGAGCAGCCTGTTCAAAGCATCATAACCATACGTGGCAGCGGAAGCGGAGTCGCTCATAGACACCCTGTTACTCATCTTATCATAGATGACTGACACGCCTTGGGAACGATACTCAGCCAAAACCTCCGCCGCACCCAAAGCCCTCGAAAACACCTTAACATCATCGATTGACCCAGGGAAAAAGTTTCCCCCACCGGCACCGTAGCCAACGTACAGGCTTTGAGCATTGTCCAAATTGCCTACAGTAGTAGAGTCACTTAACACCTGCACACCATCAACATACAGATTGACCCTAGAGCTAGACGCATTCCTCACCATCGCCACATGATGCCAGTTCCCATCCCTCACCACACCAGCATTATTATCATTCTGACTCGCCCCATCCGAAATCTGGTAACGCAGATTACCGTTCGTATTCACGAAAAGCGAGTAACCAGCCACCCCGGCGCCGAAGCCGAACTTCTTGTCAATAATACCCTGATTAGAGGCCGACGAAGTCTTCACCCACGCGCTCAAACTGAAGCTCCCGCCCCCGAAACGGAAACCAGCCTTATCCCCAAAGTCCGCGGAATCATCCACCCCATCAAAACTCAAGGCCCTACCCTGCTTCCCCTCAACCCACACGGGGCCGTTCACCAAGACCCCCGAATTCTTGTTATCACTACTATCCCTAACAGAGCCGCCCAAGCCTTCGTCAAAGAGCCACCAAGCGACAAGATTATCCCTCCCCGCGCCGCTCCCAGCATAGAACAGCCTACCCCCCTCATCATACGCAAAGCTCGTAGAGTTACCATTAGAATCCTTCACACCCACCACATTCCCCAACACATCGTAGAACCCAGTCTGATTCTTGTTGTCCGGAAACGTGGTCTTGATATTCCTATTCAAGTCATCATAGTAGAACCTCGTCAACTGGCCCTTAGCATCCTTAACTGTAAGAAGATTCCCAGCCTTATCGTAGGTCTGATCCGTTAGATCATCTTTATGTGTAGTAATCTCTGTCAGGGGTTCCAGGTGACAACTGGGCTCTATACATCTCATGCAGGCGGCGCGCTTCATGGTGCCACCACCAAGTCCTAGGGGAATTTCCCTTGAATAGGTTAGGAACATTGGCGTAGGTCTTGGCTATCGCAGGAAGTAATTTTCGAAAGCGTTCATCACACTCAGCTACTATACGCTCAATTTCGTGCATGTCTATTTCTTTTGCTATTGATACAGCTCTTAGCCCCGCAAGCCCGTAAGCTTTTATCACGCGAGATTCGAAGCATGAAATCTTCATATGTATAGGGGATTCTTTGACGAGCTCTCCGCTCTTAATCATCTCCTCTAATTTCCTGATCCACACTGCATATGAATCCGCATACCAGAATTTCATGAAATCCCTAACCTTATCAAGGTATTTCTTTCCCCATTTTTGGCAGAACGCCTTCACATTTTCAACGCATTCCACTCTAATTCGCTCATAGGGGGAGATATCGTATCCGTTCTCCTCCGCCTCTTCCAGATCGTAGACAAGCATGCCCAAGAAACTAAATGGTTCATCCCAAGGAAAGTCTCTTGAATTCCGATCTTCCTTTAGACCCTTTTCGACTCTCCCTAGGGCTTCTATCACGCCTTCCGACTTACGACGTATTAGTGAGTCAAAGTAAGGGTCATGCTCAAGAAGATTCTTTCTGACAGCCATTTAACCAGTGGGCCTCCAGCCTTCTGTTTTTCCTTGCCGTCCAGCTTCCAGCTTCATTTCGATGTATTGTTGCATCGTTATCGAACGATGTTCGGCATCACCTTGTAGGGGTGAGAAGAATGTCCTAACCTTGTCCTGTTCGGGATCATAGATAGCAAATATCTGCCTCTTAGTGTCAACGATTGCATAGGCTCCGTCGTTCTGGGCATAGATCTTATAGTTGCTATCACCACTCTTGGCTGCAGTCACACCCTTATGAACAAAATCTTTAGCCTCTTGCTGAAAAGCCTCAAAGGTCTGAGCCTCGACAAGCCCGTTCGCTTTCATGTCTTCAAAATGTCCTCGGTGACTTAGCGTATCATCCATCAACCCGCCTATCTTCTTAGTCGCCGCAGTAAGATCGTCGAGATCTACCTTCCTAACGCCGCGGATTGCATCGTCAATATGACGAACAGTCTTCCTGATAACTCCGAAGGTCGGTATGAAAGGAATTGAGGATACCAAAGGCATCGAAGATAGTGTCTATGAACCTGCCATCAGGATCAACATACTTCAACGGATTATTCTTAGCATACGGGTAACGGTTCAGCGTCTGCGGATCGTCAGATGTTCCCAGCACGGGATCCTGCGTGGTGAACCTCCCTATCTCAGGGTCGTAGTATCTAGCCCCGAAGTAGTATAGTTTGGTTGCTGAGTCCTCCCATTTCCCCGTATACTTCACCTTCTCCGTTCCCGACTGGTTATACACTGGCCCAAAAGGCTTGTAGTTGGAAGCGAATAACTGGAGCTTAGATGCGCTAGTCGTCAGCCTCGTTGAGCCCAATGAGTCCTGATGGAAGTACGTCGTAGCGAAAGGATTAACCCTAGCAATCATCAAACCGTTAGCATAGAAGTATTTGCTGACGACGTTGACATCCCTCTCCTGAATTATGTAAGCCAAGGCATGTGAAGACTCTGGTATTAGTTTCAACCACTTAATCTGCCTTACCTTCCCGTCTTCTTATCTCTAGTCTAGATGGGTTTGAAGGCGAAACATAGGACGCAAGAAGTAGGAGCGACGACAACAGTATCTGGGCGGATAACACTGGGTAAAACAGGCTTTCGTCTCCGAAAATCCTTATCGCAATTAATGCCAGTTCGGCTAAAGGCAAAAGCAGAATAAAGGTCGGATACGTCTTGTCGATGGACGCTGCTAGGATATAGACACTGAAAATCATTATGCATATGATGAACAGTCCATTTATGGGGAAAACCGGATCAAATTCCAATAACAGCTCTGGATCTACCCCAGGATTCGACGCTTTCACATTTTCGACATAAATGCCCGAATAGATACCTAGCAAAGAAGAAGCCGTTACCAACGCCAGATAGGTTCTGAGTAGCATCGACCTCCTTATGATGCCTAAAACGCCCATGACAGAATTCCACCGACTATTGGTATTGATCCCAAAGAATCTGGAATAGCAGGCCCATAACAGATGACACATGTCCTTGAAGCCGGTAGGAAACCTGTCTTCTGTACGGCGTCCCGGTTTTCCGGGATGGTTTCCCACAACCCAGGATGCTGTTTCTTGATGGTTTCTTCTGGATTTGTTGAGGCACCTATATTCTTCATGTAATCAGAGAATTGTTGTGACAAAGGTTTATCGTCAGAGATGCCAACAGTCACAAGGATGCTAGAAGTCAGGACATTCACTCCGAACGCTCGTCCTAGTCGATTCGAAGTGATGTCCTCGTAGCTGAACGCACTCGGTCTATCTCTCGTCGCGGCCTGTCCAATCTCCACGCCATAGTCGAGTGCAATGCCGGCAGGGTCGAAGGGCCCGATCCCGTAATTGGCACCCAACTTAGCGTTATCAAAGAAATGAAGCATATCCACAAAGCCTGCGCTTTCCGAGTAAATATAGCGAGCATCTTTTGGATATCCGTCACCAAATTTAGGTTGCCCAAAGCCTGGGCCTTCTCTGTTGACTATCATATTCAATATTTCTGTTGGTTTAGCACCAGGATGAGACGCTTCGAGTCCTCTTATGTAATCGACTATCAACTCATACGAACCAATTTCCTTTCTCACCGGTTCTCTTCCCGTGGGGCCGATATATTTGTACGGATTGTTATTGGCGTAGATATATTGGTTGATGGTCACAACTGTGTCCTGAGTTGTGAATCTGCCTATCTCCGGGTCATAGTAACGAGCTCCGAAGTAGTATAGCTTGGTAGGTGAGTCCTCCCATTTCCCCGTGTACTTCACCTTCTCTGTTCCCGATTGGTTGTACAAGGGTCCGAAAGGCTTGTAGTTCGAAGCGAATATCTGGAGCTTCGATGAGCTGGTGGTCAACCTTGTGCTTCCAAGAGAGTCCTGATGATAATAGGTCGACGAACCATTGTTCTTAGCTATCACCAGACCGTTGGCGAAGAAGAATTTAGATATGCTTCCACTCGTCATGTTCTTCTGGTAGATGATGTTTAAACCGTTGAACATGTTGATCAGAGTGGAACCTTCGATGACTTTCACCCTCTTATTCTCCCCATCGTAGAAATACTGTCCTTGAGTAACGCTGTTCTTGACTGCTTTCGTCATCATGTTGTTGTAGTTGTAAGTGTAGTTCCAAGTGTCTCCACCCTCAATCTTGCTGAGCGTGTTCCCGTTGTTATCATAGGTGAATGTGAGAGAGCTGTTTGTGGAGGTGAGCCTGTTGTAGGCTCCATAGGTGTAGGCTACAGTTGTGGTGCCTTCTTTCTTCGTCAACCTGTTTCCCACCTGATCATACGTGTAGCTGATGGTGCACCGTGGCCTTGTTGAAGAGGTCCCTCACCTTGTTTACGTCTTGAACCATCAAATTCCCTAATAGACCATAGGATTTGTCAGTTTTTCTTGAAGACTGCTTGGTAAGGGTAGTGCCTCCGCCTTGCGTTTCCCCTTTACTCTACACCTGTTCCTACTTCTATGTTTTCGAAGATCCTTGACAAATTTCCCGCACCGAGGACAAATGGGCATTGATTCGTCTAACTATTCCTTCTAGCCGAAATTTATTCCTTTGCATTAACGCCATGCGGATAAATCAGAGAACTTACAAGAACACCCATTGGAGTGACCGCCAACCAAAAGGGGTGATTGTGAAACAACGTGATTTCAGAGCCCAAATCTTAAAAGCGTGCTTCTTGGCCACTGTCTTGCGGATATCTATTCTTAGAATTAGGTGTTAGAATTGACCTTCCCCCAACAGGTTCGACGCGTCAGTGATGTGGTCTGGGAGATTCCTCCCAGCTTCAAGCAGGGAATGCGTGTTCCCGCTAGGCTCTATGCGACTGAGAAGATTATGCAGACCATGGATGAGCAGGTGTTTGACCAGATCACCAATGTAGCTACTCTCCCGGGCATTTTGCAGTATGCTTACTGTATGCCTGATGGGCATTCTGGCTACGGGTTTCCTATCGGTGGGGTTGCCCCTATGGATGCTGAGGAGGGGGTCATCTCTCCGGGAGGGATCGGCTTCGACATCAACTGCGGGATGCGTCTGGTTCTGACTAATCTCACCTATGATGATGTTCGCCCCAAGCTGAAGGAGCTTGTTGATCAACTGTTTCACCGTGTTCCCGCTGGAGTAGGCTCATCAGGGTTCGTCAAGCTGTCCGCAAGCGAGTTTCGCGCCGCGGTTGAGAAGGGAGGCCGCTGGTGCATCGAGAAGGGATACGGATGGGAGGAAGATCTGGAGAAGACTGAGGAAAGTGGATGCGTTGAGGGCGCTGACACATCCAAGATCAGTAATAGAGCGGTTACCCGTGGGCTGAATCAGATCGGCACCTTAGGGTCGGGGAACCACTATCTCGAAGTGCAGGTCGTGAAGCCTGAATTCGTATATGACAAGGAACTTGCAAAAGCCTTTGGGATAACTCTGCCTAACCAGATTGTCGTGATGTTCCACTGCGGCTCCAGAGGCTTCGGACACCAGGTAGCCAGCGACTACCTCCAAGTCTTCCTCAACGTAATGGAGCGCAAATACGGCATCAAGATCCTTGACCGCGAGCTGGCATGCGCACCGTTCCATTCGCCTGAAGGCCAAGACTATTTCGCTGGAATGAAATGCGGCATAAACATGAGCTTCGTCAACAGACAGGTGATCCTGCACAGAATCAGAGAGGTCTTCGCAAACGTGTTCAAGAAGGACGCGGAGAGCCTCGGCTTACACCAAGTCTACGATGTTGCTCACAACACAGCCAAGCTGGAAAGATATGAGGTTGACAAGGTGAACCGCGACGTGCTGGTGCACCGTAAGGGAGCGACAAGAGCCTTCGGGCCGGGGATGGGAGACATGCCTGAAGAATACCGTCCTCTTGGGCAGCCTATTATCATAGGGGGCAGCATGGAGACAGGATCCTATCTGCTAGTGGGAACACCTGGTGGAAGGGAGACCTTCTTCAGCACCTGTCATGGTTCTGGGAGGACTATGAGTCGAACCAAGGCGAAGAAGTTATTTCGCGGCGACCGTCTGCTGAGAGACATGGAGCAGAGAGGGATCTATGTGCGCTCCGTTTCCTATGAGGGTGTTGCAGAGGAGGCTGGGCCGGCCTACAAGGATATTGACGACGTGATTGAAGCTGTTCGAGTAGCCGGGATCTCTAAGCCTGTGGTCAGATTCATACCTATTGGCAACGTGAAGGGCTGATGCCCTACATCTTCATCGAAGACATTGCGCTGGCGGACGTAGCTTTCCGGGCGGAGGGAAGGACACTTTCTGAGCTCTTCGGCTCTGCTGCTGAGGCTACAGAGGTCGTAATGGTGCGCAATATTGACAAGGTGGAAAGGAAGGTTGAGCGGAAGATTGTTCTTGAAGCAGGCGACGTGGAGCGGCTGCTCTTCGATTTTCTTCAAGAGCTTGTCTTCTACAAGGATGCTGAGCTACTCCTCTTCAGCAAATACGATGTTTCAATAGAGCACGTGGATGAGAAGTTTAGGTTGGAGGCGAATGTCTATGGAGAAGAGATCGATATGAAGAAGCATAACTTGATTGCAGATGTGAAAGCAGTCACGATGCACCGGTTCGAAGTGCGGCAGACTGCTGACGGCTGGCAAGCGACGGTAGTCCTCGACATCTAGGGGCAGCTGATGTAAAGCTCAGCTTAGGAACTTCTCCACTATCTTCTGGAGCCCCGAGCTGTACTGGACTGCTTTCTTGGGCTTCGACCATATCTCTTCGGGTACACCGGCTTCAGCCGCGGCCCGCTTGAGTACGATCTTCCGTTCACCGCTCTTAGAGTCGAGCTTGTATGTCAAAGGAATGTTTAGGGCGTATTGCACTAGGGGCAAGTATGCGTATGGAAGCACTAGGTCGAGGAAAGGCGAAGCTGCTCTTTCATCTCTCTCGAAGTTGCTCCTATAAGCGTAGTGAACGTCGCTATGCATGGTTTGCGTAACAGCCGCCTCGCCTCTACTTTTCAAAACATGCAGGTAGCGTGAGTAGCCTCCGAATAGCTCATCAGCCAGCTGCCCCAAGAAGAGAACTTCAAACCCGTCTTCGCAAGCAGCTTTAGCAGCTAGATGAATAGCTGTTCCTATGCCCAAATCCATAGGGCTACCGCCACCAATCAGCTTGGAAACAGACGGAATAATTTCTGTTACGGCCTCTGCGGACACAGAAATCTCCTTGTGCTCCGCATCCAAAGCTTTGACAAACCTCTTCGCTTCAACAGCGTCCTTCGAACCCTCGGCGGAAACAGAAAAGACCGTCACGTTACATCTCTTGGAGAGAAGATGGGCGATCAAAGCGCTGTCGATTCCTCCTGAAGATGCCACCGCAACCTTGCTTCCACTAATTGCTCTATGATCCAAGGACTCCGAAAGAAGGGTTAACGTGTTGACAGCAGCTTCCTGCAATGAAGCGGGAACAGGGAAACTTGGTTTTGGCGGAGGTATCTGGATGCGCTGGTCTCTATTGAGATCCATGTAATAGACCTTGCCGGGCTCAACAGATACCGCTGAACCCTGTTCGGACAAGGCGTAAGAGTCGCTTGCAAGCCCCAAACCCTTTGCGCTCCGCTCAAAGCATAGCGGTTTCTGCCCCATGGGGTCTCTGGCGAAGATCAGACCTTCTCCACAGGGTGCAATCAACGCGTAAGAGCCGTCGCAGTCTGCAAGGTATTCTGACATGGTTCGTAGAGCTTTGTCCGGTGACTTGTCTGTGGATGGGAAAGGCTGAGCATTGTACATGACTCCGTGAACAAGAGGAGCATCGTGTTTTTCCAGAGATCGGCGGAGAAAGCCTGCAAGGATCATCGGTGCTTCTGGAAGTCTGGTGTCTCCCTGTGGCAGTCTTAGCACAGAATTATTGCTCCACACACGGTAGCCAGCGGGGGCTCTGTGGCGCATCGCGACCAAATAGCGGGAGAGTCGGTTTGACGCGTAGCCTTCAGACAAATAGGCTGCCAGACCGCTGAACCCCATAGTTTACCTCAACTCTATATCATCTGCGACATAGTTCAAATCTGGCGGCTAAGTGCAATTCGACTGCTATCGGCTTCTCCTCTTTTGGAGCTGTTGTTTGATCAGCTTAGCCGTCTTCACACCTATCTTTGGAAGAGTTGCAATTGCATCGACATTCGCCGCTGAAACCTTTTCGAGACTGGTGTAGCCAGCATTGTAAAGAGTCCTTGCCCTGACTCTGCCCACTCCCTTAAGAGTGGTCAGAGGAATGAGTTCCTTCTTGATTCCGTAGCGGTTCCTCTCTCGGACTTCCCCGATCTCCCTGAGAAGAGCGTTCTTCCCCACGAGCTTGGCGATTTCGCCCAAAGAGTAGAGAAGCCAGTCCCCGTTCTCCACAGCCCTGTGCAGGTCCCCGGGTTCGACGCCGTATCTGTTGAGCAGCTTGTCTTCATGCAGCTCGTTGATCCATCCGTGCATAGCCATCAGGGTTCGGAAATCCTTCAAAGCATCTCCGAAGCTAAGGCTTCTCTCCTTGGCCATAGGAAGAATGAATTCGTCCTTATGCTCTTCGAGGAATTCTATGGCTTCCTCCCAGTCATGGTTCCTGAAATAGAACTTGGGCGTGAAGTCAGGGCAAGAGGCTACCAAGTGAAGGATGCCTACCGTTTTGTCAGCGCCATCGGCTGCGTGTTTCAAAGCGTTTTTGAAGAGCACGCCCGTAGCTGGATCGATGTAAAGCATGGACACGCGTCTGCCAAACTCGGTGGCTATGAAACGTATGCCTCTTGCCTCCACTAGACCTTCTTCTAGAAGATAGTCTAATCCTCGGGAAACCCTTGCTTCCACTGTCTCCTTCTGGTATTGTATTGCGAACAGGGTCTTCGAGAACAGGTTGTTCAGGTCTTGTTTGGACATCCCGGGGTAAGTCGCTATTGCAGCGAGAATATGGGTTCTCAGAGCAGAGATGTTCGACAGCTGGGAACGGAGAGGCTCAGGCTCTCCTTTCACATACTGCTCTATCACGTCCTGAGGTTCCATAGAGGGAGGAGTAACCACTACAACTTCGCCAACTGTGTCGAACTTTGGTCTACCGGCTCGCCCCGCCAACTGCTTATACTCCAAGACGCTGAGCAGAGTCTGACCCCCATACTCCGTGTCATACCTCATCAGGCTGCTGACCACGACCCGTCTAGCTGGGAGGTTGACCCCTGCGGCTAGAGTCGGAGTCGCGCATAGAACCTTGATCACGCCTCTCCTGAAACCGTCTTCAACTATTCTCCGGTGCTCAGAGCTCAGACCCGCATGGTGGAAAGCAGATCCCCCGGAAGCGGCCTTGGCTAGATTTCTGCTGAGCTCTGTCTCCTCCCCTTCAGCCATGATCTCCTCTGACATCCCTATGGCTTCACGCTTCTCCTTCTGCGACAGAAGTTTCGCCACTACTTCAGAGGACTTTGTAGCTAAGCTTACAGCTCGCCTTCTCGTCTCTGTGAAAACTAGGCTTTGACCACCGTTCCGCAAAGAGTCTAGGGCAGCATCGATAGGTCCGCCTCTACCTGAAGGGACAATGTTTCTGCTTGAGCCATCAGCGAACACTATCTGATTATAGTGGTAGACTCCCTCCAGCAGCTTAACCGGTCTCCACTTCACATCCACCAGCTTGGCGCCGAGCCACTTAGCGATCGTCTCAGAATTGGTCACCGTGGCGCTCAAAGCCAAGATCTGTGAGTCTGAGGCGAAGGCAAGAATTTTGGTGAGCAGAGTTTCAAGGGTCGGACCGCGGTGTCCGTCGCCTACGAGATGAACTTCGTCTGCGACGAAGAGCTTTACATGTTCTATCCATGACGCGTTGTGTCTGAGTATGGAGTCGAACCTTTCATTGGTGAGAATGATTACGTCGCCAGATCCCAGTGATTCGCCGGAAGAATCGTAGTCTCCGGTTGAAATCGCCACTCTTACGCTACTTCCGTCAGGCTTCTCGAGTTGTTCAAGAGCCTTGAACTCCTCGTATTTCTCGCTGGCTAATGCTCTTAGAGGAGTCAGGTAGACTGCTTTCCCCAACCCTTTCAAGATGAGTCGCCCTGTAGCCATTATGGCGACAAGTGTCTTTCCTGAGGCTGTGGGAGTGGTTACCAGGAGGTTTGCTCCATCGAATATCCCTGCTTCATAGGCTAGTTGCTGGGGAGGGTAGAGATCTGTGTACCCCTGCTCGTTGAGGAGCGTTATTAGGGGCTGAGGTAGAGGAAGGGATTCCAGCTTCAAGGCTTAGATGATTTCACCTAGATCTTTCTGTAGAACCCTGTCTTGACTTCGTATATTTGGCCGCTTCTGTATAGGCTGTTAAGCATGCGTTTGGCGTCCTCTTCGGTGAATCTCCCTGTCTTCACAAGTTCCTGCACGAAGACTTTACCGTCAACAGGGTTCTTCTGGGCGCCTTCAAGGGTCTTGAATATGTCCAAAGCAGTCTCCAGCAGGTTACGTTCACTGAGGGGCTTGCCGTGGAAGACGCCCATATCCACCTTCCCGCTTTTCACATCTACGCCGACGGTTTCAAGCATCCTTCTCATCAATCCTATAGCGTGCAGAGCGTCATCCTCGGTGACCTTCTCTCTCAGCAGGAGCCTTGCCCTAGCGGTTGCCAGACGGATCAAGGCTTCCAGCTGCCTCGGGGTCACGGTGATCATGTTGTCTGAGCCTACTCCACGCATCTGCAGGTAATACTCCAGTATCCTCTCTTCAGCCTCCTTTGTGATCACCGGTTCAACTTTCTTCGAGTAGATCAAGTATTTCCTCAGCACGTCGAAGTCTAGGGGCGGAGGCGAAGCGAAGGTTCCCTTCCTGTGAATAGTGAGAATATGTTTTGCTACTCTTTCGTCTGAGGCCCTATCGGGAACGTCTCTAACCACGAAGATCAAGTCGAACCTGGTTAACAGTGGAATAGGGAGATTCACGTTGTCAGAAATGTTTCTGAAGGGATCGTATTTTCCGAGGACGGGGTTGGAGGCTGCGAGGATAGACGTTCTTGCGTTAAGAGTTGCGACGATTCCGCCTTTGGCTACGCTGCAGGTCTGCTGCTCCATGCACTCGTGGAGTGCATTACGATCCTCAGTCCTCATCTTGTCAAATTCATCTATACAGGCTACCCCTTGATCCGCCAAGACCACGGCTCCCGCCTCCAGCATCATCATTCCGTTTTTCTCCCTAACCACCGCCGCAGTCAAACCTGCAGCAGTAGATCCTCTGCCTGAAGTGTAGAGGCCTCGGGGAGCAATCCTAGCACTGTACTTCAGCAGCTCTGATTTCGCTGTACCGGGGTCTCCCACCATGAGAACGTTGATGTCTCCTCTAATGGTGGTGCCGTCTGGTAGGGTTTTCTGGGGTGCGCTGACCATTTGGAGTAGTATGGCTTCTTTCTGGGTTTCGAAGCCGTGTATGGAGGGTGAAATTGATGTAATTAGCTGTTGGTAGGCTTCTGTGCGGCGAGCTATCCTCTTTATCAGATCCTCGTCTTCCCTGGTGAGCTGTATCTGGTCTGCCTCTCGCCCAATGACTTGCACATAGTTCGCATCTATCCGGGACCTGAAGATTCTGAGTCTGCCTGCGCTCTGAGAGTACTCCGCCTCAGCTCTAACTATGCCTGTGAGGTTGACACGGTCACCTGGTCTAGCGGCGTTCACTGTGTCTCCTACCAAATCTATGTCGAAATATTGAGGTAGTTGGCCGGGGGGCAGCTCTTCAGGCAGCTCCTGTAGGCGCAGGACTTGGTAGTCGATGAACTCGGTTCTCTTCTCGTCTAATTCGAGTCTCTTCACCTCGTCACACTGCTCGCATTTGGACGGCCTCTTCAGCAGCATGGTGTCCTGCTCGACCATGTTGATGTTGCCGCATTTTCTGCATGCGAAGGCTGCTCTAACAGCCATAGGTTTCAGCTCTGAGGCTCGTACTACCATTCCTGTAACGGCGATAAGGCGATCCAGATGCTCTGAAGTTACGAGTCTTAGGTGGATGGTTTCAGGGATGCTTCTTACTCGCACTGCTAGTTGGCGTCTGATGGATTCAGCGTAGGACGCGTTTTCTGTTCGGAGAGCCTCGTAGAGGGCAGACTTGAATGCGGGAAAAATGTCGTCGGGCTTCTGGATGATCATTTCTCCGAGTTCTACATCAAATTTGGCTAGATCATCGTAGTCCACTACTACCGACTTCGTGGCTGAAGCCGGCATCTCTGAAACCCTGTTGCGGTACTTGGATGCTCCTCCCCGCTCCTTGAAGCCCTTGAGAAATGATTCCAGTTGCTCTGCCAGCTTGGATTGAGTCAAAGCCATTTACTCAGCACCGTCCAAAACAGCTTTCCTCCAACCGTCAACCTTCCGGTGCACATGCTCCAAGAACAGTTTCTCCTCTGGAGTGATCTTAGCCAAAAGGTCTTGGGGGATGGAACTTGAAGCTGCAAACCTCAGTATCTTTCCGAGCCTAATGGTAAGTAGATCGTAGGCGACCATGCTGTTGCGCCTGTAATCCTCCATGTTGGCTCCGTTTCCCTCAGCCTTAGCTTTCAGAGATACTAAGTGGCGGCGCATCTTGAGGTAGAAGTCAGGGTTTAAGGCAGCTATCTGATCCCTGCCCTGTATTCTTTCTCGGCTGGCGGTCTTTGAAAGCTCAACTTCGAAACTCTCTTCATCAATCTGTGCTGCTCCTTCCTCGGCGTAGACCTCGGCTTGCCATCGAGGTATGTCTCTGGTTCCTTGTAGAGGCCGTTCCTCTTCACCCTCGGCATCAGATTCCGGTGTCTTGGTGAAGTGTATCCGTACTGGTCTGAGTAGGTAGCTTAGCTCACGGTCTTTGAGGTATTTCGCTACATCCGCGTCTTCCAAGGTCATACTTTGAACTGACACTGGATCCCATGAGCCTAGACTTTAATCTTTGCACAGCCTTGTTGAGACGTTAGGCATAGTTTGATTTGTTCATCGTTTGGTCTTTGACTGATTATTCTTCGTTGGAGACTCAAACTTATTATAACGCAGCGGAGCCGGTGAAGGTTGGAGTAATGTTCAGGAGGCCCAGATGGGATGTCTGAAACGGAGAGTCTGATGTGGGTTGAGAAGTATAGGCCCCAGAGACTTGAGGATATTGTGAACCAAGAGGCCTCTGTTGGGAGACTTATCCAGATGGCTAAGAAGCCTCAGGATATGCCTCATCTGCTCTTCGCTGGGCCCCCGGGAACAGGTAAGACCACTGCAGCTCTATGCGCAGCCAGGGTGATTCTGGGTGATTACTGGAGGGATTTCACATTAGATTTGAATGCTTCCGACGAACGTGGAATCGACACTGTCCGTCAAAGGGTGAAGACCTTCGCCAGATACGTGGATAGGAGGGTGGATGTACCCTTCCGCATCATCATTCTTGATGAGGCGGATGAGATGACTTCTGCTGCTCAAACAGCTTTGAGAAGAGTTATTGAAGATAGTTCGCGCATATGCAGGTTTATTCTGATAGCTAATTACTCTTCGGGGATAATTGAGCCTATTCAGAGCAGGTGCGCCGTCTTCCATTTCTCCCGGCTCGGGTTGGAAGATGTAGCGGGGAGGCTTGAGGAGATCTGCAAGACAGAAGGCGTCAAAGTAGGAAGAGAGGCTCTTGAGGCTATCTTCGAGTTGACCGGGGGGGATATGAGGCATGCTTTGAACCTGCTTCAAGCTGTGGCCATGGGCGGCGAGGTTACTGCTGACGGTGTGAGGAAAGCTATAGGTTTGTCGGGCAAAGCCAGGGTGAAAGAAGTGGTTACAAGAGCGTTGGAAGGCGATTTTTCTGGGTCTAGGAGCGGGCTCGTTGAGCTGATCAGCGTTTATGGTATGCCAGAGAAGGATTTTCTGAAGTACAGCTCTGAGGAACTGTTGAACCTGGGTCTTCCAAGTGTTGGTGAAGTGGCAGAAGTGTTGGCGAAATACGATTACAGGCTGGCGGTCGGTGCTCGGGCTGAGGTGCAGTTGGCGGCTCTCCTCGCTGAGCTGGGCAGAATAGGCAGGGAAATGGGCTTCAAGGCTGAAGCTGTGAAGACGAGGGCAGCAACAGCTAAGAAACAGTAGAGAGTGTGCGGAATCTTTTGGATCTAGGTCTCCCTAGGGGAATGCGGGACATCGAGCCTGACGACTACATCCTGCTCCAGAAGGTCAGAGATGCTTTCTCTGAGACCTGTCGTATCCTGGGCTTCAGACAGATGGAGCCTTCTCCCCTTGAATTGTTGAGCACCTTGGAGGCTAAGAGCGGCGCGGGGATACGTGAAGAGATCTACCATTTCACTGATAAGGGCGGCAGAGACGTGGGGCTCCGCTTTGATCTTACAGTGGGCTTGACGAGGTTCGTTGCTTCCCGCCGCGATCTGAGCATGCCTCTGAAGCTAGCTGCGTTTTCAAGCATGTGGAGGTATGATGAGCCTCAGCACGGAAGGTTCCGGTGGTTCTACCAGTGGGACGCTGAGATCTTCGGCGCGCAGGGAGTGGAGGCTGATGCGGAGATCATTGAGTTAATCTCCAGAGTCTTCAGCAGACTCGGCCTAGGGGACGTTAAGATACAGGTCGGTGACAGAAGGGTAGCGGAGGAGTTTCTCAGGAAAAAGCTGGGGATAAGCGAAACCGATGCCATACTTGAGCTGCTGAGGGCGTTGGACAAGGCTTCTAAGAAGAGCGAAGAAGAAATCGTAAGAGAGTATTCTGGAAAAGGGTTGGACGCTAATGTTGTGCGGAGAGTGATGGATTTTGGAATGATTCGTGGTGAAGCAGACAAGGTTTTGTCTGCTCTAGAGAAGGAAGGGTTGGACACTCAGGGCAATTTGAGCAGACTCTTGGATTCTTTGAAGTCTAGGAGAATCGTGAACGTCGATTTGAACATGGGGGTCGTGAGGGGTCTAGATTACTATACTGGCATAGTCTTCGAGGTCTATGACCCTGCCACTCCTGATCTAGGAGCCCTCTGCGGCGGAGGAAGATACGACAGTTTGCCGGCTGCCTTCGGTAGACCTGATGTGGCGGCTACTGGTGCTGCAGGTGGAGTGGATAGGATGATTCTTGCCATCAGGAACCGTGGCGGATCCATGGGGGACAGCGGCGTAAAGGTTTTCGTGGCTTATGTGGCTAAGCAGATGGCCGCTGAAGCTTCAAAGCTGGCCTCTAAGCTTAGAGGGCTTGGTGTCTCCACTGAACTTGAGATGATGGGCAGGGGACTCCGCCACCAGCTTGAACATGCTTCTTCAACAAAGGTTCCGTATGTCGTCATAGTTGCCCCGAGGGAGTTTCAGGAGGGCAAAGTCGTCTTAAAAGACATGGTGAGCGGCAAAGAGGAAACGCTGCCTATAGATGAAGTAGCGGCAAGGGTGGCTAAAACACCGCAGTAGGCGATGTTAGATAGCTGACCTGTTCGATCGGATTCTGAATAGCTGCCGTTTCACAGCCAGATAAACGGCGATGAAGCCATTAACGAGAAAAGAGAGGATTACCCCTGAAGTCTCTTGAACCCCTGTTATGAGTCCTACTGTGGAAAACAGTATGTTGACCACTACTGCTGAAACCATGATCCAGAACCCGATGGGTCTGAGGCTCTTCAACTTGAATCCCGCGGTGACCTGCAGTGCTCCTGTGCCTATGGCTACCGCGATAAGGTAGGGGACAGTAGGCTGCACAGTCTTGAGGAATGTTGCTGACACCGCTCCCAAGACTCCGATGAAGACGAGGAATCCGCCCCATAGCACTGAGAGAGTCGATATGAACGCCACTGTCTTCGGGGGGCGATTAGAGTAACTTGCATCCATATCTAATCAGCCCTTATTCTTTGACATGGTTTTATGTGTTCTGGACTAGGCCATAGGGAGTTCTGATAACTCTTTGAGATGCGCATGTGTAGAAACCCCCCTTACAATATAAAGTGCAAGATGCTGACCGTTGCCCGCACAGCTATCGGAAACGCATAAGGGAAGATTCATCTACGAGCCTAAACTCGGTTGCGCTTAGATAAGAGGCGATCGTAGGTGCGTCAGCGTCGCAAGGTTCTGGTTGTAGCTGTCATCGCGATCCTCGCAGTCTCAACACTGGCATTTCTGTTTGCTCCCCGTTCGGCAGAGCCGAAACAGGATGAATTGGAGAAAAAGAGGGTATGCGGCTCTGGTGTCGTCAATTCGAACCAGTTCGTGCAGGAGCATCTGATCCCCAGCACCTGCTCCCAACCCCTTGGCATAATTGCTGATCTGCAGGGAAATATTTGGCTAGCTCTGACTAGGGAGGGGAAGATAGCCCGCTTCAATCCTAGTGACAAGAGCTTTGCAGAGTTCAAGATCCCAATCAGCGGAAACGAGGCCACCGAGATTTGGAGCATGAGCTTCGACAAGACTGGAAGAATCTGGTTTACAGATGTGGCTGGCAACGCGGTTTGGAGATTCGACCCTGCTTCCAAAGACTTCGAGAAGTATTTGATCCCCACCAAGGAAAGCTTCCCCGTCCAGATATATGTCGCCGAGGATCAAGCGGTCTGGTTCAGTGAAGCCTTGGGAAACAAGCTGGGCAGAATCAACCCCGCCCAAGTCAAAGCAGGGACTTCAGAGGGAATCGACGAGCTAACTCCTCCAGAGAGACTTGAGACGGTGGGCGGATTGACTGGAGACTCGAAGGGAAGAATCTGGTTCACCATGCTTACATTCCCCTTCGCGGGAAAAGTGGGCTACTTCGACCCCTCTGCAAACAGATTCCAAGGCTTCAACCTGCCCCCCGAGATCAAGTCTCCAGTCGGAATCACTCTTGACCCGTCAGGAAGGTTACTGATCACGGATCACGGAAGCAACTTCTTCGCCTTATTCGACCCCGCCCTCAACGTCACCAACGTCTACGCCACTTCGGTAAGCACCACCAAGCACGTCGTTTCCCTCCCCTACTGGGGCGACATAGATCAGAAAGGAAGAATATGGTTCAACCAGCATCAAGGCAACCGAATATCATACTTCGACCCTTCGTTGAATCAGCTGGTGGAATATGATGTGCCCACTGCTAACCCTGAGTGGGGCGACATCGCTAACGTACTTCAACTGGCCTTAGCACCCGATGGAAAGATATGGTTCACAGAGTGGAGCGAAAACAAGATCGGCGTCATAGACCCTAATACTCCAATCCCCTTTGACATAACGGTCCAGCAACAATCGGTGAAACTTACTAAAGGCGGTTCAGCCCAGCTAGGTGTCATCGTGTCTACAGTGGGTGAGTCTGCTAGGCCTCAGACCATCATTGCAGGAACCTTCTCGGTCACGGGCAACCTAAGGAACATGACAGCCACCTTTGAGCCCAGTCAGGCCCTTTCAAGCGACACCCGAACAGGCTACATTCTACGACTCTCAGCCGCCCAGACACTGCAAGAAGGCATGTACACCCTGATGGTGGGAGCCGCCTACGGAGGAGTAACTAGGCTAGTACCAGTGAATGTGACAGTGGAAAACTAGCTACTGCAAGTCCGCGCAAGAAGATTCAATACAAACGATATAAACAGCCAGCTGAGTTCTCTCCGCAAGAAATGTCAGAGATACCCAGCACCGTTGGTCAAATCATGATCAAAGATGCTGAAACAGTGAGTCCAGAGACGAATGTCCGCTCCGCCATAAAGATCATGGCCGAGAAAAACATCGGAGCACTCATAGTCGTCAAGAGCATGAAGCCCATAGGCATATTCACCGAACGAGATGTTCTTACACGCTGCAGGGCAGACTGGCAGATACCTGATGTGCCTGTCCTACGATTAATGTCGAGCCCAGTGACAACAGTTACACCTGACACCGCAATACTCAAAGCGTTCATGCTAATGCACGAGAAGAAGATAAGGCGTCTGCCCGTCGTCAAAAACGAAAATCTCGTCGGCATTGTAATAGATAAGACCCTGATAGACTGGGTACTAAGACTCCTGCACGTTTTGTGAAGACCGTTTAAACATATTTAACGCATTGTGATGAAGCATGGTATGAGCTTACGGTGGAACGTAGTCCGGTCCCATGATGTTTCGGGCAATAAGGTAGCGCATCACGTTTTGACTTCCCTCTGCTCCTACCAAATATGCTAGTACACCTAGGAGACCTCTGTGGAAAGGCAGATCCTTGAAGAAAGACATGCCTCCATGCCACTTCATGACTTCTTGGAAGACTTGGAAGGCTGCTTCAGGAGCCTTCAGCTTGGCGCAAGCAGAAGCAACAGCAATGTCGTTTACGCTAACAGTGGGATCCTTCTTGAAGTAGTAGCGATCCGCGAGCCATGCGGCCTTATAGCATAAGAGCCTAGCAGCATCCAGCTCCGCGTAAAGATCTGCAAACCTGAAGTTTACACCCTGATACGATGCCAAAGGCCTGTCTCTCATATTCCGCTGCTTCAGCCAATCCAGTCCACGGTCAAGAGCCCACCTAGCAGCTCCAACACTCGCAGCACCCACCAAGCATCTAGCCAGATTAAACCCCTGCATGGCAACCCGGAAGCCTCCGTTCACTTCACCCAAACGATACCTATCATCGACAGCCACGTCTGAGAGCCTGATCGACCCCGTCTTCACTCCGTGTCTACCAACCTCCTCCATGATGTGATACTCATAGCCGTCGACCTTCTTACCGTCCTTCTTCGCAAGAAACGCGAATGTAGTTAGGGAGCGATGTCTGTCATCCACAGCCCCTGAGCGAGTGATAAGAAACCAGCCTCCTCCCCAAGGGAGACGCTCAACGTCAACCATACCGCCAACAATAGACTTCTCGCCCGTGATGACCCACTCGCCATCCTTCCTCCTCGAAGCCCTCATAGTTCGGAAGCCAGCTATATCGGAGCCTCCCTGGGCCTCCGTGCTCGCAATCCCGAAGAAACCCTCCCCAGAAGCCACTTTCGGAAGAATCTCACTCTTAGCCTCTTCACTTCCATAAAGCTGAACCATATACGGCCAAGCAGTGCTCACCAACAGATACACGGCAGTAGCCAGACTGGGATCGGCATACCCCGCCTCCTCCAAGGCAATAGTGGAACTCACCATCGACGAACCCGGGCCGCCATACTCAGGAGACACTAGCATGGCAATGAGACCAGATTTACCCAACTCCTTCAGCAAATCTACAGGTATCTCACCCCGCTCATCTATAGACACCCAGCTAGGAGCAACCCTCCTCTCAAAAAATTCGTGAATGTTCTTCCGAAAAATAGCCTCATCCTCAGAAAAACCCAGATCCAAGGCGACGAAAACACCACCCAAACCAATTATAAGGATTTCAAACCCACCGAAACAAACCGCACAACCACCCCTAACTGCTGGATAAGGAATTAATATCACGGGAAACCAGCGAATTATCAATAGTGAAACCCAGTTTGAGCATGACCATCACAGAGAAGATAATCGCCAGAGCCTCAGGCAGAGACAGAGTCTCGCCAGGAGACGTGGTCTTCGCCGATGTCGATAAGGTCATGGTCCATGATGTTTCCGGACCAGGCGTCGCCACCATATTCCACGACTTAGAGAAGGAGGGAAAGAAGATCGACAGACTTTGGGATCCGAGCAGAGTCTGGGTGGCTGAAGACCACTTTGTACCCTGTTCTGATAAACAGTCAGCCCAGAACATAGGCACCCTAGAGGATTTTGTGAAACGGTTCCATATTGCTAAGCACTTCAAATACGGCTTCGGCCAATACGGCATCTGCCACACCCTCTCACATGAAGAAGCCCTTGTTCTCCCTGGAGAAGTCTATGTAGGAGGGGACTCACATACGAATACCACCGGTGCGCTAGGAGCCTTCGCTGTCGGTATGGGGCACACCGATGTGGCATACGTGCTTCTCAACGGCACAATCTGGTTCAGGGTTCCTGAAACCCTGCTCTTCAAGATCAACGGACGCCTACCAGACTACACGATGGCCAAGGACGTTATCCTCAGGATCATTGGGGACATCGGGACAGACGGGGGAGCATACAAAGCAATGCAGTTCGCCGGATCAGCGGTAAAAGAAATGGCGATGGATGAACGGATCACCCTGACCAACATGACTACTGAGGCTGGCGCCAAGAACGGCATCATCGAGCCCGATGAAAAGACCATAGGATACCTCAAAGAGAGAACCTCTGCATCCTTCATCCCAATGCAAGGAGACCCAAACGCCGAATACGCTGAGATCCATGAATACGAAGGAGAGAAGATTGTTCCCTTAGTAGCCAAGCCATATTCACCCGCCAACGTTGTTGAAGCCCGCGAGCTCAGCAACGTAGAACTAGACAAAGCATACGTAGGCTCATGCACAGGAGCAAAACTCACCGATCTAAGAGAAGTCGCCAAAATCATGAAGGGAAGAAAAATCAAGGTTCGAACCGAAATACTTCCAGCTGCTCAAAGCATCTACATGCAAGCCTTGAAGGAAGGCCTAATCCAAACATTCATGGAAGCTGGCGCATTAATCGGCCCACCTACATGTGGCGCCTGCTGCGGAGCCCACATGGGTGTTCTACGCAAAAACGAAGTGTGCATCAGCACCACCAACAGAAACTTCCCGGGCAGAATGGGTGACAAGGAGTCAAAGACCTACCTAGCGTCGCCCCAGACCACAGCAGCATCCGCGTTAACTGGGCGCATCACCGACCCAAGGGATCTGAGGTAGATGTGATATGACCTCGCTTCGTGGGAGAGTCCACAAATATGGTGCCAATGTCGACACCGACGTGATAATAGCCGGTGTATACCTGAAGGAGCTGGATCCGAATAAGCTGGCTTCGCACGCTATGGAAGGCATCGACCCTGATTTCACCAAGAAGGTCAAGCCCGGAGACTTCATCGTCGCTGACAGAAACTTCGGATGCGGATCCAGCAGGGAACATGCACCCATAGCTCTGAAGTACTCTGGCATTAAGGCGGTTCTCGCTCCTTCCTTCGCAAGGATCTTCTACCGCAACGCCGTTGACGGCGGTCATCTGCTCCCCATCGAGATCGCTGACGAGGCGTACAGCAGGATCCAGAAAGATGGGGAGAATCATACACCATGAAGCCTTTCCCCGACATCGTGTTGAAGATCATTCAGGCCGGCGGCTTGATGAACTACAAGCCTGAGAGACACAGCTAATCATTCACCTATTCCCAAGGTGGGAAACCTTAATCACTAGAGGCTTCATTCATACAAAGACGTGCAAGGTTTGCCAACACCCCTGAAAGACATAGTGGGCTCCGAAGGAATGGAACTAGCAGGGAGAAAGATCGCTCTATGTGTCACCGGAAGCGTCGCAGCAATCCATAGCCCCACAATTGCCAGAGAATTGATGCGTCATGGCGCCGATGTTCACGTCGTCATGTCGCCGGCAGCCCAACGTCTAGTCAGACCTGAACTCTTCGAGTGGGCCACAGGTAACCCTGTTGTAACGGAACTCACAGGTAGGAGTGAACATATTTTACTTGCAGGAGAATGGGAGGGAAAAGCGGATCTCGTCTTGGTGGCGCCGTGCACAGCGAACACAGTAGGCAAGCTCGCAAACGGAGTGGACGACACCCCTGTCACAACTGTTCTTTCATGTGCCTTGGGAAACAGTATACCCATCATAATCGCTCCTGCGATGCATGAACCCATGGCTCGGAACCCTTTCGTGGTAACCAGTCTTGAACGCTTGAAGAAGCATGGCGTCGAAATCGTTGAGCCTCGTATCGAAGAAGGTAAAGCCAAGATTGCAGATGTAGAGCAGATAGTTGACGCAGTCATCAAACGACTAGGAAAAAGAGACCTAAAGGGGCTGAACGTTCTCGTCACTGGTGGGCCCACGATTGAGCCCATAGACCCGGTCAGAATCATCTCTAATCGAAGCTCAGGCAAGATGGGGCTCGCCTTGGCCGTGGAGGCCAGTAGGAGAGGCGCTGACGTAACCCTAGTCATGGGGCCCGGTAAAGTAAATCCTCCAGAATGGATGAACGTTATCAAAGCAGGTTCAACGGAGGAGATGGCTAAAGCAGTACAGAAGTGTTTGAAAAACTCAAAGATCGACGTGGCCATACTCGCAGCCGCTCCGGCAGACTATGCTCCAGCAGCTAAAGCGGAACAGAAGATATCCAGCCGCTCAAAACCCAGTCTCACCTTGACACTTAAGGCTACACCGAAGATCGTCAACTCCATAAAGAAACTTTCACCCAAAACATTCCTAGTCGCCTTCAAAGCGGAGCACGGATTAACAACAAAAGAGTTGATCAATCGCGCAAATGCCTTGATGCGTGAAGCACGGGCAGACATGGTTGCAGCCAACATGACTGGAGAAGGAACAGCCTTCGGAGGAGAAGACAACGAAATCTACCTACTGAGCAAAGGCAAAAAAGTTACTCACATACCCCGAGCGTCGAAAAGAGAAGTCGCGGCCAAGCTCTTGGATGCAGTCAGTGCGGAGATGAAAGGCAGGACGTAGCCTTGTGCACCCTCATCGGCCTGCTTAACCCTGATGCTTCAACCAAGATCCTTTTCGCGGAGAACCGTGACAGGCCGATTGAAAGCTTCTGGGGAAACGACGTCCGCGTAGTAGACGACCATGTAGTCGCCATCTACGACTTTCGCTCTGAGGGCATCGTGTGTGGCTACTCAACCAAAACAGGTCTGTTCGGGGGACTAACAAACGTGTACGGTGTTGACGCGCCCCGCAGCCGAGGTGTACTGATGCGGCAGATTCTGGGCAACGCTGGAACCCTGAAGGAGGCTGAGAACATGATGATTGAAAAAGTGAAACAGGGTCTCTACCGCCCCGCCAACTACGTCCTAGGCGACTCAGAGAGTATTGTAAGAATAGAGAGCTTCGGAAACAAACACAGTGTAGAGGAAGGTTTCAGCAAAGTAATCGTCACCAACCACTTCCACCGCATACACGGTGGGCGCGCTGCCAAAGGATCCGTGAACCGAGAAAGATTCGTCACGCACAACCTCAGAAAAGAAAGAACAGTCACAGTCGAAACACTGGCAAACTTAATGACTCACCATGACCCGGAGACAGGCATCTGCAAACACGGCCGCACACTCGCCAGCATGATCCTAAGAGTGCCGACAAAAACTCAACCAGAAATTCTCTACAGCATCGGTCCCCCGTGCAAAGGCTATACGCAGAAAACCTTAGCAGACCCTATGCCTACTCTAACCTCTGCTCGTAGTCCAATCTGACTTCCTTAACGGAACCCTGTTTAAGCATAGGCTTAACATTCTCAAGCGGTAAGATCGCCAGATCACCGGGCTGAAACGGGCCGTAACGCTGCAAATCCACTCCGACCAGCTGAGGCGAAGAACGTTCAAACCTCACCAAAACATACTTGCCAGCAACCCTCCCAGAAACATACTCCAAATAAGCCAGCTGACCCCCCTGAAGAGCTTGCTTTATCCTCCCGAGCCTCCTCTGCGACTGGCTGAGAGGCTCCAGAGCAAACTTCTCCTCCGCGGTCAACGCCCCTTCATCTAGGCTTCCCGGCGGACGAGCCCGAGCCTTTGAAACACGCAGCTCTAAGAGCCTAGAGCTCAACCTGAAGAGCATCTCGCTTTCCTTCACAACCATCTTTTTCCCAAGCACATTGTTACCGTTAGGCTCATATGACAAGAGCTCCCTGATTCGGCTTGCCGAGTCACGATACAGACTCTTAGGGACCTTGACTAGGTCTTCAGTCTCCATCTCCAAGTCGAATAGATCTATGAGAACACTTAGGATAGAGTCAGCCAAACCCATGTGTTCACCTCAGCCAAGACTCCCAGACACGCTTCTCCAAATCACTTCAGGCGGTATTTAAGGTGCAAACAAACCGCGTCTACGGCGAACCCGCGACTATCTGAGCCAAGCCTTTGCCCATCAGGTAGACTGCTGCAGCCTCTGGTAGGACTACTTCTTGCTTACTGTAGGGGCCGTACTTAACGCCGCGAAGAGTGAAAGGAGGAGCGAACTTAACGGAAACCTTGACTTCTTCGTCTTTTAGAAGAACAGGATCCACAAATGGATCAAACCTTTCAAGGTTTTCCACCTTCATCTTCTCCAAACCCGATTCGCCGTGCAGTGTTCCGGGCATACGGAAGATCCTGTGAATGTCAGTTGTTACATTAGGATCTATTGCCACGCCTGCAGCTCTTGACGCCTGTTCTAGAAGCTTCCTGAACCGCTCGTAGCCGCTCTTCTTGTAGATGGAAAGAATCTTGGCTTTAGCGTCGCCTCCTCCAGAGCCTTCCAACCCCTTGAGTTCGTAGTCTTTCAGGTATCCGGCGATCCGTCCGCGCCACCCCTCTTCACCGTCAGAGGGCAGCTTAGATGAGAGATACTCGTAGGATGACTGCTTGGCGACCCCTATGATGCTAGGCAAAAGACCTATCCCTACAACGTAATCAACTATTTCGCCTCTGGATTCCTGATTAAGATCCTCCATGATCTTATCTTCAACAGAGATATGATATCCCATGTTCCCAGAAAAGTATGTTCTCAGACACTTCTCCTCCACTCCGAAATCCCCTTCCAACATGTCGAGAAGCTTGAAGACTTCTCGCTTAGACGCATCAAGGCATTTGTAGCAAACCCAGTTTAGCTGAGCAATCCTAGTGTTGCCGCAGGCAGGACATTTCTCAGGTCTGATACCTATGCCCATCTTGGGGCATTTTTTGCAGGTCCAGCGGTCATGCTCCTTTTTACAAGGCGAATCCAAATCGTCGGCATCAATGTCGAATACTAGGTCGCCGCTCTTCCAACCCTTCTCAGCCATCGGTAGAGTGGGCTCATGGTAGTAGCCACATGAGTAGTATGCTCCCTTGGGAGCCTCTTTGACAAGTGTTGCAATCAGTTCGCCGGGAGTCTTGAAGCTTAGATGCCGGATCATGCCTCCGCCAAAAGGCCAGTACCCAAACTCTCTCTCCGACATCCGAATTGGGACCTCAACTCTGTCGCTGTGCTTGAAGTAATGTTCTTTGAAGATCCGTTTCAGCGCGTCAACCGTAGGGTCAAGCATTGCTCTTCTTCACCTTCTTCACTGCTGGTGGTCTCCTACCGTATTGAACGGGGTTCACTATATTCGGACAGTAAACGCTGTCTCTGAAACAGAAGCTGTGGGAGACGACGTTCTTGCAGCTGGGAACCCTGTACTTCACTTTGCCTCCTCTAATCCCTGCCAAGTGCTCAACTTGGTATCTGGTGACCCGCTCGTTAAAGTCAGCGGCTCTGGGAAAGATCCCGATCACATCGTCAACGCTCTTCCCAATATTCAGAAGATACGTCGTCATCAAGAAGCGGGCGAAGTGAGGAGGATCCTGACCGTTCTTCAACATGTCTAAAGCGTGCTTCACACAGGGCGGATACATGTCAGGTGAAACAGGAATAACGTCTTCTACTCGCCGTGGTGGAGGAGTTCTAGCAGTAATCTCCTTGACAAACTGATCCAGTAGCGGAGGAAGCCTTGGAACTGTAAGAGATTTGAGACGCTGATAGATCATCCGCCTTATCTCAGCGCGGATGAGCCTCACAAGGTCATGTTTGGCAAGGTAAACACGGCCCTTTGAAACCGGGCGGTTGATCAGCTTCCACTCCGGCTCATGGAACTGAGTTGAGCGCTTGAGGTATTCGGAGAATCTTATTGCGAAGCCATGGCCCTGAGGCCCATCGGAAGCCTCTTCTAACTCCACCTTCAAGGCGTTACGAAAAATGTAGGCGATTACGTTGATGTTGGTCTCCTTTTCAAGCAGCCCTTCAACTCTCAGAGCCTCAGACAACGCGTAGCGTGAAGCCAAATGCTCCAACCCCGTGGCCTTAACCAAAACCATAGCAAGGGGGAAAGACAACAACTCCACATCAGGGTTAACAAGGTTATCGGACACCTTCCCCTTACGCACCGCTTCAAGAACCCGCTCCTTAGCCCTTTCAGCTACAGGAGCATACTCCGCGCTGCCCAAGTCAGAAAGGTCCAAGTCGAAGGCTTTAGCATGCTCACCAGCCTGGCTAAGAAAAGGATACTTCGCCAGATCTGCCCGCCCGAGCTGGATGTCCATCAGACCATTGTCCTAGAAGCAAAAGGGTTAGAGGGATGTTAAAAGCTTACTCGGATCGAGCAATTCTTTTAGCAGCTCAAGCCCAAAAGACAGCGTAGACATCTTGTCAGCCCCTGCCTCAGCCTTCACCCTCCTCTCAAAGGAGGTCAGAGAAGCAGTCCGGGAAAGAGGGATCGAGCATCCTACTCCACCGCAGAAAACAGCGATACCGAGAATCTTAGGGGGAGAAAACGTTCTGATAGTTGCTCCCACCGGCTCAGGCAAGACCGAGGCAGCCCTCCTGCCCATCTTCAGCCTCTTCGCCCAGAAGAAGATCGAAGACGGGATCGCCGCACTATACGTCACTCCTCTCAGAGCCTTGAACCGCGACGTTTTGAAACGCATCTCATACTGGAGCGGCAAACTAGGTTTCAGCCTAGACATCAGGCATGGAGACACCTCTGTTCAGGATCGCCGCAGACAGGCAGCGAAGCCCCCAGTACTGCTGGTCACAACCCCTGAGACCCTTCAAGCCATTCTGCCCGGAAGCAGGATGAGGAGTCATCTGAAGAACCTGAGATGGGTCATCGTAGATGAGGTGCATCAACTGGTAGGCAATAGGCGGGGAGTCCAGTTAGCAGTCGCCCTTGGAAGGCTTAGACAACTGGTTAAACCGGGGTTCCAAATAATAGGGCTCTCAGCCACTTTGGGTAATCCTCAGGAGGCAGGTATGCTTCTAGTTGGATCAGAAGGCAATATTACTGTTGAAGAGACTCGGCTGCCCAAAGAGTACCGATATTTCATAGAGCATCCCTATGCTTCAGGAGAGGATCATCGCTTAGCCCAAACCTTGTTCACCTCGCCGGACGCTGCTTCAAGAATAAGCAGAATCTGCGAGATCGTCGAGAGCCACGAGTCCACACTGATCTTTGTGAACAGCCGTTCTGTTGCCGAAATGCTGGGCTCCCGGCTAGGTATGTTGAGGAAGGATGTTGCTGTTCACCACGGCTCTTTGTCTAGAGAGGAGCGGGCTCGAGCTGAAGAGGAATTCAAGGGAAACAGGTTGAGGGGCCTTGTATCCACATCAACCCTTGAGCTTGGAATAGACATTGGAAGCGTTGACAATGTGGTTCAATACATGTCTCCGAGGCAAGCCTCCGCCCTGATTCAGAGAGTGGGCCGTTCCGGTCATAGGCTTGACCGAATATCCATAGGCACCATAATCGCTGTCTCGACAGATGATGTTCTTGAATCTGCGGCGGTGGTTGCTAGGGCTGAAGCTGGTAAATTGGAGGCTTTGCTGATGCATCGTAACAGTTTGGATGTGTTGGCTCATCAGACTGTTGGAGTAGCATTGGACTTTCAGGGAGGAATATTGCTTGACAAAGCTTTGAAGATAATGCGAGGAGCATACCCCTACTCTGATCTGGGAAAAGAACAGTTCACAAAGGTAGTCGAATATCTGCATCAGCTTGGAATACTCAGGTCTGAGGGAAGAGCTCTCAGAGCTACGCGTAAAGGCAGGTTCTACTACTTCGAGAACCTTTCCATGATTCCTGATGAGAAGCGTTACCCAGTCATGGATCTTGCCACACAGAAAGTCGTAGGAACATTGGGAGACGAATTTGTCTCCACTAAGGCAAGGGTGGGCCTCAATTTTATCTGTCGTGGAAGAGTATGGCGCATCCAGAAGATTGCTGATGACGGCTTTGTCTACGTTCTTCCGGTAGAGGATCCAACTGCAGCCATACCGGGGTGGGACGGAGAGATTATTCCTCTTCCTTTCGACATTGCTCAGCAAGTAGGCGCTCTTAGACAACAAATATCTGATCTACTTGGGCAAGGCGACATTTCACACGTAGTTGCAGCTTCAGCCCAGATATTGCCTGCTGAGAAGAACGCTAGAAAGAAAGTCGTGGAAGACATAGCTGCTTACCAGAAGCTGGGAGCACATCTGCCGACTGATAGCAGGATAGTGTTAGAGGCTGCTGGACGGTTCCTTGTGATCCACTGTTGCTTCGGCGATGCTGTGAACCGGACACTGGGATACGTTTTTGATGAAGTGTTGTCAGATATGGGCGTTATCCGGTTCTGGTGGTCCGACGGCTACAGGCTACTCATCGAGCTTAACACAGGCGTGGAATCTGTTTCCTTGGAGGCTTTGAAGGAGAAGCTCTTCTCTCTTGCAGATAGAGGTGTTGAAGACTTGTTTTCGAGGCATATTGAAAATCAGTTTCCATTTGCCTATTACTTGAAGTTCGTCGCGGGGCGGTTCGGAGCCATGAAGAGAGGAGGGTATGTTGATGGAGCCACTATGGCTCATATGCCTCGACGCTTCAGAAACACCCCGATCTATGATGAAGCTCTAAGGGAAGGTATGCTTGAAAAGGTGGATCTGGCGAAGACCAAGGAGATTTTCCAGAAGATCAAAGACGGCACCATACCAGTTGAGTTGTGGAGGGCAGGTGAACAGCCTACGCCCTTCGCCTACTCAATCCTCTACAGGTATGCGGAAGCCCCTGAGTTGATGACCACTGATTTCTTGGGCAAGGGCAACATTGAAAGAATGAAGACTGCTCTTTACAGCGAATACGTTAATCTTCTCTGCTTCCAATGCAGCCACCTAGATGAAGCCGTGGGGTTAGACGCGGCCGGAGAAGCCCCTAAGTGTAAGAAATGCGGGTCAGGGCTCCTTGCCCCCGTACAGTGGGGAAGCCAGATGATCAAGAAGACCTTAAGGAAGAAGATGACCGGCCAACCGCTTGAAGAAGATGAGAAAGACGCTTTGTCGAAAGCGAGGCGATCCGCTGATCTGGTGCTCTCCTACGGTAGGAAAGGCATTCTCGCTCAACTGGTGTATGGAGTAGGGCAGACAGCGAGTAGAATACTGGCTAGGATGCATGACGACGAGGAGTCCTTCTTCAAAGACCTGTTAGACGCTAAGCTAAGATTCATAACCACTAGGCCGTTTTGGAAGGTCTGAGTCAAGAAAGGAGTGTTCTTCCACTCAGCCGAAGATGTCGCTACCTCTCTTTCTTGTTGATTATCTAATGGTGGACAAATAGTTGTCAAGTTCATGCTTGAACCGCGAGCAGAGAAATGGTAAAACAAGGATCACTTTTATTGAGAATTAGACAATAGTGTTTTAGTCGCCAATTCCAAAAGAGGATAATAGAGCCAACCATACTTTTTGAAGTGCTCTAGCAAGGTTGTGAGTCGTGAGCTAGAATGGCTTTCTTTGCTCAGCTCGTTTCGAAGCTCTCCCAGGAGTTCTTTTATTTTTTCCCTTTCGGGTGGATCGACCTCCTTATGCTGCTCAATTAGTTTCTCCACATCCTCAAAGGTCACTATGGTTTGCACCGTTTGGGAATTCTCTTGTGCTTGCGCTATTGAACCATAAACATTGCCTCCTACTTGAATCGTTTGTTGATTGATTGCAAATTTCCCACCAAATTTCGTGGGATTCTCCACGAAATCAATTCCCATTGTAGCGATACCGAATATAAAGGGGACGTCAGAACCGATTCTGAATGTGCCCTTAAGAAGACCTGCTTCAACGAGATATTTCAGGGCGACCTCAACATGTCTAACTGGAATGCCCAATAGTTGGGCAAACTTGTCTTTGTCGAGTCTTATTCCTTCTCCCTTCATATCTTGTTCATAAAACTCCTTCAAGATACGAGCCCTTATCTCAGGGTGATCCAAACAAATCAGATCCCTAGTGTTTGTGACAGAGATAAAAGTCTATGGAAAGGAGATTAAGTTGCATTTGTTCGAGATAAAGCAGAAGATCACGCTCATTTAGAGAACGATCTCGAATCAATGCAACAGCATCACTCAAAAAAGCCCTTTTATAGGTTGTTGGATTATTTGTGGACTAATGGTATCGATAGGAAAGGATAGAGAGAGGATGCTCATCTTCTATGGCATCATACTGGCACTTGCGGTGCAGATATTATATGATACCGTATTAGATCATCTAAAGTCAATCTTTACTTTTCAAATGCTGCCAGCAAGTTGGTTTAGACTCGCCGCTCTGGTAATAGTGGTTGTGTTATTGTGGTTTATGGTTTGGTGGTCTAACAGGAGAGGAAGATAGAACCAAGAATAGCAATGTTAGATGTATTCTGCTTGTTTAAGGATGTTCAAGGCTTGACCGAAGATTCTGTGAGAGACAGAAACTAGTTCAGCAGAAGCTGACCCGCTACCGCCTGAAGTCGTCAGACAGGCCGCCGACATCATGCTGAAGATGATGGCAAAATAACCAGCATCGGCAAAGTGGTGGTATTATGTAATTGACCCCTAAGGCAAGTCGGAGTCATAGCCACTGGGCTGTACTGGGACCGTAGATAGTTTTACTGTCTAGGCATACTAGGCTGCTATTCCCCGCAGCAAGTAACCGATCACGTATGCTGCAACCGAAGCTAATCCACCGACAAAAGTCATCTCTAGACCGGCAAGCCACCACTTTTTCCCGGTCACAACGGTTCGCAGTGAGCCCACACCGAATAGGGCGGCTGCTGCCAGAACTGTTGATGCGGCGAATCGATCTATGACTAGGCTCGGGAGCAGGAATGTTATGACGTAGAACACTAGTGGTAGGAAGCCTGCTGCG
>JACPCU010000020.1 GCA_016184315.1 Nitrososphaerota archaeon | reverse complement strand
AAGAAAACTCCTAATCCTCGGCTGGCTCCTAGGCCTCCCTGTCCCCATCCTAGTGATATTGGCTCCGAACTGGTCTTGGATAATCGTGGCAAACATGCTTCTGGGAGTGAACCAAGGCTTCGCATGGTCCATGACGGTGATAATGAAGATCGACCTGGTCGGCCCAGCTCAACGGGGATTGGCCATGGGTCTTAACGAATTCGCAGGCTACATCGCAGTATCCCTCACTCTCCTACTGTCAGGATACCTAGCAGGCACCTACTCACTCAGACCCGAACCCTTCTACATAGGAATAGTATTCGCAGCCATAGGCCTAACCCTATCAGTTCTGAAGGCGAAGGAGACCAAGTACCATGTCCTACTCGAATCCAACATGAACAGCAAAGCAAACCCCAACCCACAAAACACGCAGTCAAACCCCGCTCCAAAGAACATCTTCCTCTTCACGACCTTCAAGGACCGGGCCTTATCGTCAAGCTGCTCCGCAGGACTGGTGAACAACCTGATCTTCGGCATGTCCATGGGCCTCTTCCCCTTGTTCTTCTCTTCCAAGGGCCTTGACGTGGAGTCAATCAACTTCATCAAAGCGTTTTACCCCGGTATCTGGGGCATCCTGCAGCTGGCCACTGGGCCCAGTAGCGACCGATTGGGGCGGAAATGGCTCATCGTTGCAGGGCAGCTTGTGCAGGCAGGAGGAATCTGGTTTACCGTTATGGCTTCGGGTGTATCAGGCTGGATCCTCGGCAGCGGGCTAATAGGTCTTGGGACTGCTTTGGTTTACCCCACTTTGCTGGCAGCTGTCAGCGACGTGGCAGATCCTAAGTGGAGGGGCGCTGCTTTAGGGGCCTACAGGTTTTGGAGGGATATGGGTTATGCGGTTGGAGCAGTGGTCTCAGGTGTAGTGGCAGACCTGTTCGATATTGCCTTCGCCATCAACATGGTAGGCTTTGTAACTTTTGCTTCAGCTGTGCTGGTGGCTGTAAGAATGTATGAGACCCGACGTGTAAGGTAAAGCTCGGCTGACACGCCTATAGACTAGTCGAATGAGGTAGCGGCTTCCTGTCGTTTAGCTTCTCGCCTAGGAGTCTCCTCTTTCAGCTTGTTGAAGAGTCGGTATGCTTCTTCCACAGAAGCGTGTTCATGTACTACTGCGCGGACAGCCTTGATCATGGCCACGGGGGACTCTGACTGAAAGATGTTCCGCCCCATATCTACCCCGGACGCACCTTTGTGAATAGCTTCGTACGCCAGTTGAAGGGCTTCACGCTCAGGCAGCTTCTTCCCCCCCGCAATAACTACAGGCACAGGGCAGCTACTCACTATTGTCTCGAAGCTTTCGCAGTAATAGGTCTTCACGAAATGGGCGCCCAGTTCAGCCGCTATGCGGCACGCTAACGACAAGTATCTCGCATCTCGACCCATTTCCTTTCCCACGGCCGTCACTGCAAGCACAGGTATACCGTAGCGTTCCCCTGCATCAACCAGATTGGAGAGATTCATCAAAGACTGCTTCTCATATTCTCCCCCCACGAATATGGAGACAGCCACTGCTGCCACGTTGAGCCTTATGGCCTCCTCCATGGACGCTACTATGCCTTCGTTGGAGAGCTCCTTCAGAATACTGGTGCCTCCTGAAACTCTGAGCACGACGGGGACGTTTACGCTGGGCTCCACCGAGGTTCTAAGGACACCCCGTGTGAGCATGAGCGCATCCGCATACGGAGCTAAGGGTTTAATGGTGCCCTTCGGGTCTTCCAGCCCTGTTGTCGGACCGAGGAAGTATCCATGGTCAACTGCAAGCATGACAGTTCTACCAGTATCAGGCTTGATTATCCGTGAAAGTCTGTTCTTCATTCCCCAATCCATATCACATACACCCTGCAACAGATTTACCTCGTAACCACTGTTCTACCTAGTTAAAGCTATATGCATCATTAGGGAACGATCACGGGTTTGATGCACTCCTGTTTTTCTGCGGCTTCAACCGCCTTGTGGAACTGGCTTAGCTTGAACTTGGCGATCAGCGGCGCAGGCTTGAATCTCTGTTCCTCCAAAAGCTTGAGAGCTTCCTTGGTCTCTGTTTCTGTGGCGGCATTGCTAGAAACTATAGAGACTTCTGAGTTGAAGATGTCGCTGAAATCATAGTTCAGGTAAGAACCTTTCACCGGCACACCGAATAAACAGACCTTCCCACCTTTTCTAACCGAGCTTAACGCCTGCACTATGGCTTGGGGGTTTCCTGACGCTACGATTGCCAAATCTACCCCTCGTCCCTTGGTCTCCTCTCTGACTTCCTTGGTTACATCGGTTTCAAGAGGACTGATTGCATGTTGAGCACCTAGCTTTTCTGCGAATCTGAGCCGTTTGCTACTGACATCTGTGACAATCGTATCTGCGCCTTGTAGCTTCAGGAGCATCAGGTGTATGAGACCTATCGGGCCAGCGCCCACTATCAACACAGTGTCTCCTTTGGATACTTGGCATCGCTTCAGGTTTCTTATGCAGCAAGCAGTCGGCTCAATGAAACTAGCCTCTTCGAAGCTGATAGGCTCAGGGATCTTCAGAACGCCTCCATGGTTGATGTTCCAAGCTGGAACGCGGAAATACTCGGAGAAGCCTCCCGGATCAAGGTTGGTGGCCCTGTAATGGGAACACATAGTTTCGCTGCCGTGCCTGCAGAAGTAGCATCCGTAGCAAGGAACATGATGGTGAGGAAAAACCCTGTCACCAAGTCTCAAACCTTCTATCTTGTCTGCAATCTCAGCTACAACTCCTACTGCTTCATGACCAATGATTGGCAGGGATGCGGCATATTGGCCGTGCATCTTCTCTATGTCTGTCCCGCATAGGCCACAGGCCTTCATTTCCATTAAGACCTCGCCAGCTTGCAATATAGGCATAGACACATCTTTTATCACTGTTTTACCGTCTGCATCTAGTAAGACCGCCTTCAAAGAACGCGCCCATTTGACAATAAAATGATGATAGTGATTTAAGGTGATCAATCGAGGAGCGTCAAATTCTGTAAGAATTGTTATATACGCTGTAATACGTCGTATTGAACATGCAACACGCAGTAAGACAACAAATCGTCCCAGTAAGGTTTGATGAAGAACAATTAGAGTTGATTGATGAAAACATAGGAAAGACAGGTGCAAGATCCAGAAGCGAGTTCATACGCGAGGCTGTCGGACATTATTTGAATACACTCAGAGAAATGAAAGTCATCAAGATAAGGAACATATCCAAGAATCAAGCTAAGAAAGAAATATTGGCCTATCTAAAAGACAAGAAGGAAGCAGAGACCTTTGACATAGCTAACAGCCTAAGACTGGACTTAGAGCTTACTGTGCAGGCACTGAAAGAGCTCTGGGAAGAGGGAACAGTCCAATGATCGGAAGAGATGAGGGAGATAAACTCTTTGCTGAGCAGATTGTGGTGGAATGCAGAAAAATCAAGGGGCCAGTTCTGATTCATAAAACAGGAGCCCATAGAGCTCAAAGATTCGTGGCAGACGGATTCCCGGCTGAGGCTGTAATCTCCAAGAAATGGAGAGTAGCTGAAAGACAATAAGCTTTTATTGAAACCTTTCCTTATGCGAAACTATCCTCTGAGGCTTGACGCTGGCGAAGGAATCTGTCCTCCTCGGCGAGCAAAGACCTTACTGCTGAAGTTTTTCACAGGCATCACAATTGAGCTGCCGAGCAAGCCTCCGAACTCCACGCGGTCTCCTGCCTTCTTCCCGGGTACAGGTATGATCCTTACTCCAACAGGCTTGTTATTGACGACGCCTATAGCCATCTCATCCATGATTATGGAGGCAACCGTCTCCGCAGAAGTGTCCCCAGGTATTGGGATCATGTCTAGGCCCGATGAGCATACAGATGTCATTGCCTCCAGCTTCTCCAAGCTCAAAGAACCTGCCTCCGCAGCGTCAACCATCCCCGCATCCTCGCTCAAAGGAATGAAAGCTCCGCTCAAACCACCTACGAAGCTAGTCGCCATGCTACCACCCTTCTTCACCGCATCAGTAAGCAAAGCCAACGCCGCAGTCGACCCTGGGGCACCGCAAGACTCTATCCCCATAGCCTCAATGATATTCGCTATGCTGTCACCCTTCTCCGGCGTAGGAGCCAATGAAAGATCAACGATACCGAAGCTAACCCCCAAACGCTGAGCCGTCTCTCTTCCAATCAGCTCCCCTACGCGAGTAATCTTGAACGCTGTTCTCTTAACAAGCTCAGCTAACGCCCTGAAATCTAGGTCCTTGTTCTTCTCTACAACAGCCCTCACAACCCCAGGACCACTGATAGCAACATGGAGCGCAGATTCAGGCTCCCCTAAGCCATGGTAGGCAGCAGGCATGAACGGGTTATCTTCAGGAGAATTAGCGAAGGTTACGAGCTTGGCGCATCCCACACCGTTTCTCCCAGCTGTCTTCCGAGCCAAATCTTTGATGGCGTGTCCCATCTTCAACGCTGCATCAGTGTTGATCCCTGTCTTTGTGTCTGCAATGTTTACACAGGAACACACTCTCTCAGTGCTGCTCAGAGCATCAGGTATGGATTCGATGATCGCTAGATCTCCTTTTGTCCACCCTTTGTGGACGAGGGCGGAATAACCTCCTATATAGTCTACAGATACTTTCATGGCAGACTCATCCAAAGCTTCTGCAAGCTTGACGCACAGTCTCTTAGCCTCCTTATCCGACACGCCAGACAACGCGCTTTCGACCAACAGGGCGACGGGGGTCACGGCGAGCCTTTTGTTTACTATAGGTACTCCATACCTGTTTTCAACGGCCTCAGCCTCAGACACAAGTCTCCCCGCAACCTTGGTGACCTTCTCCTTCACCTTAGAAGCCATGTCGTCAAAATCAGGGCTTATGCAATCCAGCAGGTTGATTCCCAGCGTCACAGCCCTCACGTTAAGATGGCTCAGCGAAATCATTTCAAAGGTTTCCACGACCTCGTCAGGAGAGAAGACAGGCAACCCAGTGAACACCTCTACACCCGGTGCATAAACCTGAAGATGTCTTCATGCTGCGCCGACACATGGACACCAAGCTCTTTGCCCTTCTTTCGGAGCAGACCCTGCAGAACCTTGAGGTCGACCTTCGAGCGGCTGGTATCCACAAGTATGATCATGACGAACGTGTCCCTCATCTTCGTTGAAGTCAGATCCAAAATATTTGCTCCACACTCAGCAAGGATCTTTGACACTCCTGCCACTATGCCTACTCGGTCTTGACCCATCACTGTAATCACGACGTGTTCTTCCTTCTTCGGCAACACTGGTTCACCTAGAGCAACAACATGGAGATGATTTATGTCTATGCAGCTATCCAGTACAAGCAGAAGCGATCGATAATTGCTCCGCAAAACAGTTGGTAAAGACAGGGTTCACAGACTCTTCTATCCAGTGGTGCCCGTACTAATCACATCAAAGGCAGACAGTAGGGTGGGATGCATGCCGGCTATCAGTTGCACACCCATGTCATTCAACCCTCTTCTCATAGGAGTATCCATCTCGCCCAGCCACAGCACCCATAAGATAATAGAGAAATCAGAGCACTTTGCAGTAAACTGGCTGAACCATGTTCACGCTAGCAAAGTAGCATACATGGCTGAAGTCTCAGGAAGAGAAGTGGCTGACAAGATCTCCGCTTCAGGACTAACAGTAGAGGAAGGCAGAGCATCACCTACAGCCATAATCAAGGAGGCTGCGGCGGTCATCGAATGCGCCGTAAAGGAGAGGCATAGCATAGGTGACCATGATCTGTTCGTCGGAGAATGCTTGGTGGCCTATGCGGAAGAAGATTTCGAAGACTACTGGCTCTTCCGCAAATACGTCCCTATGCTCTACGTGGGCAGCGAGCGAACCGTCTTCAGACGAAAATATGTTGCCCTAAAGAGCTAGACCCGCGTTTACGAGTATGAGGACATGGATTCATCGGCGAATCTCCGCACCGACTCCGCCAGCCCATCCACTTCGAATCCTATGATGAAGTATGAGGCACCGGCCTTCACCGCATCCTCAAGCTTGCCTGAAATCGCCTTGCCGTCAGGGTAAGGTCCTCCCACAGCCTGCTCAGGGCCACGGTAAGCAAACTGAATCTTATCCCTCCTACCAGCCTTCTCCGCAGCATCAAACACGATCCTCTTGACCTGCTCATACTGCTCTAACGTAGAGGCTCTGGAAAGTGGTGGACTAACTATATCTCCATATTTTCCTGCAAGCCTGAGCATACGGTCTCCTCCGCCACCGAAGAGCAGCGGCGGGTGAGGCTTCTGAACGGGCTTGGGTATAATGGAGGCGTCCTTAGTCTGGTAATGCTTACCGTTGAATGATACTTTGTCTTCACTCCAAAGCTTCAGCAAAAGCTCCACGCCTTCACGGGTCTTGTCTACCCGCACCGGGTCTTTATCCCACTGAACATATTTGTCCCACCCCAGCGTTGGGTTCCCTGCTCCAATACCCAGTATCAGCCTCCCGCTGGAAAGATGGTCCAGACTGGTAGCAGCACTCGCAACAAGAACAGGGTGACGGGAAGGCAGAGGCGTTACAAAAGGCCCCAGCCGTACTCCCTCGGTTTTGGCTGCCAAGTAAGTTAGAACAGACCAAGTATCTAGGGCACCATTTTGATCTCTAGGGTTAAGGTAGTCGTTCATCATAAAAGCGTAGAACCCCGGGTTATCGTTCAACACTTTGACAAGGGTTTCAACGCCTCTAGTCGTTCTGGTTCTGAGAATGAACCGCATAGCTGCCATGCAATTTCTGTGTGTCTTATAAGTTTGGCATGCCAATCGGTTTTCCGCTTCGGTATTACCTAGAAGTTGTCCTCATCAGCCTTAACCTCCTCAACATCAGCCACTCTGACAAAGCCACTCTCCACGGTGGAATTCACTGCACAGAAATTCTGGGAAAAACAAGTCTTTCGTTCGCAGCGTCAACTATTGTTGGATATTGTGCATCGCCTTCAAATCCTGAGCGAAATCTTTGAGCTCCTCGGGGATCTCGATGTGTATCGGCTCTTTGAGAGACTGACCCTTGGACTTCTTCGTGTTCCAAACTGTTGAGTTGAAC
The DNA here is from genome assembly GCA_016184315.1 of Nitrososphaerota archaeon. GTDB lineage: Archaea > Thermoproteota > Nitrososphaeria > Nitrososphaerales > JACQRY01 > JACQRY01. The sequence continues at coordinate 88,426 of JACPCU010000020.1, read as the reverse complement.
TCAAGGATCTTCTCTGTCTTCACTGAGAATCTGGTGTTCCATGCTGGCCTAGGAAACCTAGCGAAGCTGATGCTTCTTCCTCCGTAGATCTGGCGCCACACGAAATCCGTGGAGAAAGGCGTTATAGGGGATAAAAGCAGGAGAATCGTCTTCAGGCCTGTGTGAAGAGTGTACCAAGCAGCCTGCTGCTGGCTCTTGGTGAATCCTGTTCCATAAGCTCTTCCCTTAGCCATCTCCACGTAGTGGGCCGCAAAAGTGTTCCAAACAAATTCACGTATCAGATTTGAGGGAATGAAGAAGTTGAAGTCCCTGTAGCCTTCAAGGCTCTTCTTGACCAGCTTCGACAGCTCAGCGAGCAGCCATTTGTCTGACGGTGCCAGCACGGCCTTCTTGGGTTGCGGGAAGCTGGAGATGAAGCGTGAAAGGTTCCACAGCTTGGTGATGAATCGCCTAGCAGCATCAATCCTCTCCTCCGAGCACCTGAAGTCCGAGCCCAAGCTTGCCTCAGAAGCAGCCCAGAAGCGGAACGCATCAGCGCCGTGCTTCTTCAATACTGGCAGTGGGTCAATGACGTTTCCCTTGCTCTTGCTCATCCGTTCCCCTTTTTCGTCCACCCCGTGCCCCATGATCCATGCGTGTCGGAAGGGAGCCTTACCGGTCAGCATCTGGCATCTTAGGAGAGTGTAGTAGAGCCATGTGCGGACAATGTCTTTCGCCTGGGGTCGAAGGGTGGTGGGGTAGATTCGTTTGAAGAAGGCGTCGTCCCGTTGATACTTGGATATGAAGAGGGGGCTGATGCTGGAGTCCATCCATGTGTCCAATGTTCTCTTGTCTCCGGTGAAGCTGTTTCCGCCGCACTTGGGGCATGCTTGTATCGGAGGGTTCTCCTTCCAAGGCTTGTAGTATCTGTCTGGAGGAGGAAGATATGGTGAGCCGCATTTGTCGCAGAGCCAGATAGGCACCTCAGTTCCGTAGAAGCGTCTCCTGGAGATGGGCCAGTCTATGGATATTGAGTTGACCCAGTTGAGTAGTATCTGGCGGTGGGATTCGGGGTGAAAGATCATGGTTTTGGCTGATCGTTGTATCTTAGGCACTGTGTTGAGCTGCTTGAGATAGTATTCTGTCATCGGTATGATCTCTATCTGGGTTCTGCTTCTCTCGCACATCGGTGTTCGATGAGAAATAGTTTCGACCTTTTCGACCAAACCTCTCTCCGTTAGATCTTTGATGATTGTTTCCCTGGCTGCCTTCACCTTTAAGCCAGCGTAGGAGCCTGCTACACTGGTCATCCGTCCGTTTTCATCTATGGCCACGGTTTCTTTCAGCTTGAGTTCTCTGAAAAGTAGTACATCGGTGTAGTCACCGTAGCTGCAGATCATCACTGCCCCTGAGCCGTACTCCATTTTCGCAGAGAGATTGGGTATGATCTCTACTCTTCCGTTGAAGATAGGTGTAGTTGTGTGCAGGTGATGTAGTGCCTTGTAGCGTTCGTCGTCGGGGTGAACGATAACTGCTTGGCATGAACACAAAAGCTCTGGTCGGGTCGTTGCAATAGTGAGGGTTTGGCCAGTCTCCTCCACTTTGAAAGCTACATGGACGAGCTGGGTGGGAAGATCCTCGTAAATTACTTCCGCGTCAGCTATGGTGGTGCCACAGGCGGAGCAATAATTGTTAGGTCTCTTAGCCTCGTAGATGATGCCTTCATTCCACATCTTGATGAAAGTAGCTTGAGTTAAAGCCCTGTACTCGTCTGAGTCTGTGCGGTAATACCTTTCGAAATCGCTGCTTAGACCCATGAGCTTCATAATCTGAAGCATCTCTGACTCCAATTCGTCCAGAGCAGTGCGGCAGAGATCAGTGAATCTGTCCCTAGGAGTACTTCTGATGCTTACCCCGTACTTCTTCTCCGTGTAGATCTCCACGGGTAGACCGTTCCGATCAATCCCTATGGGAAAATATGTGTTGTAACCCCGCATTCTAGCTGTTCTGGCAATCATGTCGATCTGCGAGTAATGGGCTGCAGCACCGATATGCCACGGGCGGCCGGATGGATACGGAGGAGGAGTGTCGATAGAGAAGATTCTGCCCTTCTTGTTGAGATCCAGCCTGTAGAGGCCTTCCTTTGTCCACTCGTCGGAAAGATGTTGCTCTATCGATGGATCCCATGCTCGCTCTGCGATCTTAGGAGCATAGCTTGACGATTCCACGTTTTATCTCACATTCCGCTGAACTAGTTTGGCAGAGTCAGACGGGTGCTTAGGGCTGCACCCAGCGGTCACCTTGCACCATTAGCACCTTTGAAGCTTGGCTTTCCACTGGGGGATAAAAGAATTGCTTCGCTCAGCTATGATAACTCTTCAGTAGGGGATGGATTACATTCTCTGTAGAATCTTAGGAAACCCCCCGTACCGTATAAGCAGTCAACCACGATGCGGTTCCCGTAGCCCAAGTTATCAGAACACTTTGCCCAGCTTAATGGTTAGCGTCCCGTTCGTTGGCGAATGGCGGATCTTGGCCAGTCATCTTTAATGGCGAGTACCGGATGGGTCACGGTTGAATGAGCTTGAGATGAGGTTTGTTGTTCAGCAGCACAACCCAAAATATGAGGTGAGGGGTCTCCACTGGGATCTAAGGATGGAGATGGATGGTGTCTTGAAGACATGGGCGCTGGCTAAAGAGCCAGTCAAAGCATTTGATGCGCCTGTGCCGGCAGATCAAATTGATGATAAAGACCTTGGCTATCTAAGTTTTGAGGGGATTATCCCTGAAGGGGAGCCTGGGGCAGGCTCGGTAGCCATATGGGATCGAGGAACTTACCTGCTGAAGGATCGAGTGGCAGATCAGATCAATCTCTTGTTTCAGGGGCGTCGCGTCAAAGGTGTCTTTGTGTTGAAAAGAGTTGAAGGGAAGAAGTGGCTTCTTGCAAGAGGTTAAGGTTGACGATTTTCTTAGCCTAGATTACTTGTTTGAGTACGCTTTCTTTGTAATCCACGACGATCTTCATGAATCCTCTAATAGATGAGTCTACCCTGTCGTCACCAGTGTCCACGTGAAGAATATCGAGGCCGTTCATCTTGCGCCTTGTCGCCACAGCAAGAATGTTTTCTCGACCTACTCTTTTGATCACTTCTGGGCTGATCTGTTGATTCCCTCTTCCGAAAAGGAATCCTAAGCCTCCGATAGGGGTAACTAAGATGACTCCTCTCCTATCCTTCAACCATCTTAGAATTGTAGGCTCATCAACATCTTTGGCAACCACTTTGCCGTTGAGGAGTAGGTCAACTCCCAGCAGAGTCTTATCGAGACCTAGAAGATCAAATACTGCTTTTGTGGTGGTGCCAGGCCCTACCACGTAGACGATGTCACCTTCAAGTTCTTCTACCACATTTCTTGCTACGGCCAAACGATTCTCAGCATCGTCATCATCGACAATGATGGCCTTGGATGATTGAAGAAGAGCAGGCTCATAAGGACATGAAAGATAGCCGTAGAGCTTCACAGTCAAAACGCCTCGACGATAGGCTCCCTCATCAATGTCAAGCACCTCTGATTCGCCTACAGGTAGCCCTGACTCCAAGAACTTCTTCGCCAGCAGTCCTGCAACAAAAGGATTAACCATGAAAACAGCGGAATAAGTTTTCACTCCTGATGGGACACCTAGAGCAGGTATGGATGTACCGACAGCATCCAACACGTTTCTGGCGGTGCCGTCTCCTCCGACAAAAAGAATTACTCCCACATTCTCACTCCGCATAATCCTTGCAGCCCTAATAGTGTCCTCCGCACCAGTTCTGCCTGAAGAAATGCTCCCAATGATACGCGGAGTCAACCCTGCCTGCAAAGCCTCATCTTCCCCCATTTCTCTTGGAAAAGTGCAGACTTCAACATCAACGCTTCTGAGTGGTGCAAGAGCTCTGACTGCTCGTTCAGGAGCAACTGGAGCGAAACCCAGTTTCTTAGCTTGCTCCACGGCTCGAGGATCGTCCGAGCCTTTGAACCCCGCCTTGCCGCATATCCCCGCAACAGGGTTTACGATGAGCCCCAGCTTACCCCTAGCCATAGATTAAGCAACCAGCTCAGCTAAAACCCTACTTCTTACCCAAACCCCTGATCAATGACGCATAGCCCTCAGCGTTAAGCAGAGCCTTAGACTCAGCATCCAGGTTAGTGGGCTCCACTTCAATGATCCATCCATCACCGTAAGGAGACTGGCCTACAAGCTCAGGCGTCTTCTCCAAAGCCCTGTTGGACGCCAAAACCTTCCCCGTCAACGGCGAATAAAGATCAGACACAGCCTTGATGGACTCAACGGAGCCGAAGACCTGCATATGCCTAACTTCAGAGCCCACCTCGGGAAGAGTCACATAAACAACATCATGAAGAAGCTTCACAGCGTAATCAGTTATTCCTGCGATAACCCTCTTCGGAGAGACAACTCTGGTCCACTCATGCTCCCTGCTGTAAAGGAGACCTTCAAGAACCTCGTATCCATCTACATTCAAGACGAAACCTCAACGCACCACAGGAAACCCTTTAACCTTTCCCCGCCATGCTCCCACAACTTCAGTCTTCCAACATATATAGGGAGGTGTCTCTTTGTCCGTCTCCCTCTCCCCCTACCATCTCCCCAAGGAGCACAACTATACCCCTTAGGCCACTCTCTTCCAGCCATAGAGCTTGGGATCGTAGAAAGGCGGATTCTTGACAGTGGCAGGCCACTCCTTTCCCCGTATGGAAACCTCCACCGCTGTTCCTTCACCTGTATATCGTTCAGCAACATACCCCATGGCTATACCTTTCCGCAATAGAGGCGAGAAACTTCCGCTGGTAACCCTGCCCACATACTCGGATTTAACCAAAACCTCACATCCATGTCTAGGTATGCCTCCTACCTCCATGCTTATCCCTATTCTCTTCCTCGTTTCGTGATCCTTCAGTTCCATAAGGGCCTTCCTGCCAACGAAATCTCCCTTATCCATATGCACAAGCCAAGCAAGATTTGCTTCAAACGGATTAGTTGAGCCATCAATGTCTTGACCGTACAGGCAGAGACCTGCTTCGAGCCTCAAGGTGTCCCTAGCGCCCAGTCCGCAAGGCAATACTCCCCACGTAGCGAAATCCGAGAGGATCTGGCTCCAAACCTTTTCAGCCTGTAACGGCCTGCTAACATGGCAATCAGGTACGAAGATCTCAAACCCGTCTTCCCCAGTATACCCTGTTCTAGAAATCAATGCGTCCACGCCGCTCAGGGCGACGCGTCTATGGGTGAACCGTTTGATGTTACCGACATCTTCAGCAGTCAAACTCTGAATAATAGCCTTAGCCTTAGGCCCCTGCAGCGCCAGCAAAGCTATACTCTGAGTCTCATCAATCATGGTTGCCTGATAGCCATCTAGGTGCTGTTTGAACCATCCATAGTCTTTGTCAATGTTCGCCGCATTAACAACTATGATGAAGTCGTCAGATGAGAATCTGTAAACCAAGATATCATCCATGATACCCGCATTATCGTCACAAAGAACTGAGTAAGCGGCACCGCCGTCAGCAACCTTAACGAGGTTGGTCGGTATCATATGGTCGATGAAGGAGTTAGCATCCCGTCCTTTGATGCTGAACCTACCCATGTGAGAAACATCAAAGAGGCCTGCCGCGGTTCTTACAGCCATGTGTTCATTGCTTATGCCCTTGTACCATAGTGGCATATCGTAGCCCGCGAAGCTAGCTAGGCGGCTGTTGGCCGCATGATATGAGTAGAGATGGGAATGTTTGAGGCTGCTCATGGCTGCTCTTTCTCCAATATGGTTGAAGTCTTCTCCATTAGTTCAACGTATCTTAGGAGGAGAGCTGCAAGCTGGGTTTGTCTTTCAATGTTTTTTTCTTCTTTGAGCAGTAGGCTTGCTTCGCCTATCTTCGCAGCTATGAGATCCTTGAGCTTGCCTATTACTTCCGTTGGCTGCGGTGCTTCGAGAGCTTCAATATTGCTGAGATCGTCACAGTTGGTGCAGAGGGTTCTGTTCTTGTAGCGTATCTGCACTCCTCCACATTTCGGACAGGGCTCTTTCAGTAGAGTCGCCCCTTTCCTCAGAATCTCTGCAGCGACAGCTAACCCCCTCTTCTGAGCCAACGATGAAACACTTGTTGAACAGATCAAACGACTCCGCTTAATATCAGTTCTGACAAGAAGGTGTTGTGTAAGTCAAAGTTTATATTACGACCCGCAGCTGCCACTTAACGCATCTAAACAGAATTCCGCCTAATTCAGGTGAATATTTATGAGCCCTATAAGCAAAGTCAACGAAGAAAAACTATCTAAAGCCATGGCTACACTCCAGACTATAGCCGACAGCACCACCACCCCAAGAAACATCAGGAAGATCGTGAAAGACTCCATAATTATGTTACAGGACAACAGCATCTCTCCCTCTGTGAGGGCCGCTAACGCCATCAGCCTCCTAGACGAGGTTTCACAGGATCCGAACATGCCATCCTACGCTAGAGTTACAATCTGGTCCGCGGTAAGCACCTTAGAGAGCATAAAGGAGTAAGCCACAAAGGCTTTAAGGGCTGGCTAAATCGCTCTCGGTTCAAGCGAACCCTATGAGGCGCTCAGGTTTAGCAGAGTTGGGGAAGATTACGCGCCCCAAGTCTTCAAGCATGTCGATCTTGATGCTTCTTTCACTGTCAGCCATCTTCGCCATCGCGCTCATTGTAAGGACGACTCCGGCCCAATACGGCTTCTATTTGAACGAATTCGACCCTTACTTCGACTACTACGCAACAGACTTCATCGTAAAGAACGTTGACCTATACGGGCCGGCAGGCGCCTTGAATTACTTTACGTGGGTTGACCACTCCACATGGTACCCCGAGGGGCGACCTGTGGCCTCCAGCTCACAAGTAGGACTCCACTTCGCGGGCGCGGGTCTCTACCTGTTTGTCAAAGCGATCCTTGGCGCTCCGATAAGCCTTTACGATTTCTTGGTGCTATTCCCCGTGATATTCGGAGCCCTAACCACGATAATCGTATTCCTTTTAATTAGGCGGATAGCAGGCACCTCAGCAGGCCTTTTCGCATCACTCATAATAGCTGTCTCACCACCCATTATTCTGAGAGGAACTTTAGGCTGGTTCAAATCTGAACCCCTTGCCCTCTTCCTTGCCCTCCTAGGAATCTACCTTTACCTCACAGTCTACGGCCCTAAAGTTTCAAACAGAGGACTCGCAATCAGATCGATTGCCGGTGGATTGATCCTTGGCTATGCTTACACAGCTTGGGGAGGCACCCAATACTTCAGTATCGTATTCGGCCTAGTCTTCCTAGCCTCCCCCTTCCTCAACATAGATTTGAAGAAGACAGTCACAGCAGGTGCCTTCTTCGTCGCGTCTGCACTCACAGTGGCAGCAGGGTTCCCCCGACCTGGTCCGAACATCATCGCAGGCGCTGCAGGAATGCTTCTCCTCGCGCCGTTGGGCTTTGCTTACCTTGCACTAATAGTGAAACGGTTCACCGAACCTAAGAGTTATTCCCGCACATTAGTCAAGATGCTTTTCGCCTTCGCACTGATAGTTGGAGTTGCCTTAAGCTCAGGAGCTGTCTCAGGGCTCAGTGGAAGATATCTGACAGTAATCTACCCCTATCTCCGCAGCGACAACCCCCTAGTCGAGTCCGTTGCTGAACACTTCGTCCCCACAGGTCAAGACTACCTTGCTTCATCCTTCGCGCTCATATTTCTAGCAGGATTCGGAGCCATCCTGCTCTTAAGAAAACGTGACCTCAACTCAGCATTCCTGCTCTTCTTCGCCATCACAGGAGTCTACGTTTCAGCATCCTTCTCTAGGCTCATGGTCTTCTCAGCACTCGCATTCGCATTCCTAGGAGCAGTCGGTCTCTCAGAGCTTCTAAAGGCAGTCATCAAACCGAGTACCGCCACTGTTGTTAGACGCAAGACTGGGCGAGCAAGTGAGAGATCCGAGGCGAAGGTCTTCTTCAGTGCAGTTATGATCGTCCTGTTAGCCTTCCCCGTCTTCTACCCTCCGCAGGGAAACTGGCTTGACTCCAGCGATGTCCCGGTGAGCATAGCTTCATCAAGCTTAGGCTTCAGAACACAGATCCCCGACTGGCTTGAAGCTTTGAAGTGGATCCGTGAAAACACTCCGTCTGATGCGGTGATGGCCGCTTGGTGGGACTACGGCTACTGGATCACAGTAATGGGCAACAGAACCACACTTGCAGATAACGCTACGATAAACCAGACCCGTATCGCTCAACTGGGCAAAATGTTCATGTCCAACGAGAAGAATGCCAGCAAGATCATCGGTTCACTGGGCGCCAAATATATAGTCGTCTTCATGGGAGGCATAAGAGTACAGGATCAAGCCACAGGCCGTTCCTTCATCATCTGGGTGGTTCCCGGCAGCGGGCAGCCTGTAGGAGGAGACGAGGCGAAGAAGCAGTGGTTCATCAGGATAGGCGGATTGAATCTAGACAGTTTTGTAGAGTCGGACGGATTGACTCCCAAGCAGATGTTCTGGAACAGCACCTTACTTGGCAGAATGTTCCCCGTTAAAGTAGTTGGATACGTTGGACAGGACGGCCGCTTCAAGCAGAACTATGAGGAGAACACCATCGTAGCCTTCGAATGCTCAGTGAAATATCCAACTGATCTCAACGTTGGTCCAGACTGCCCCGTCAGTCCCGAAAGCCAGTTCCTGAAGCTCGTCTACGCTTCGCCGAGCACCTTCGACAACTCTGGGCGTGTAGTTGCAGCAGTCCTGATCTATCAGGTTGTAGGGGAACCCTCAGCCTAGCTGTCTACGGGCTGAGCCTGTTCCTTCTGCTCCTGGTATCTGGCTGCCACCCTATAACGAGTGTAACGATCATCAGGCGAGAATTTAGGTGGATGAGCTGTGACAGTGGGCCCAGAGCAGATCTTGCACTCGGTTTTCAACGTGTAAATGTTGCATTTAGGGCATTTTCTAAGCAGTTTGAATTCTAGTCGCCTCTAGGTTCTCTTGAAGATGAAGGTTCCTTTGCTCTTCTCTATTGCGGTTTTGGCTGTCTCCACAGCGTTTTCAAGGACCTTCTCAGCGATCTTATAGTTCTCAGCTGTAACGGTAATTGTGTAGCGCGGGGCTCCTACATATCTTACTTCCACAACGCCGCCGTCCCCCACAGCTTCCGCGGCCAGCATAGCTTTCTTGATGACTTCTATGCCCTGAGGGAGATCTGATCGAGCTTCAATGTTGCCTCTGATGGACACCGTTGGAATTGTGATCTTCTCTTTGGCTACAGTCTCTATGACAGATAATTGCTCAGCATTGACCCCCAGCGTTTCCCAAGCCTTAGAGCCCAGTTTGACTAGAACCTCAAGAGCCTCATAGGTGCCGCCATACTTCTCCATCAGCTTCTGATTCAAAGCTGCTTCCTCCTGCTGGCTAATATTGAGCTTGGCTCTGATGATCTCCATTATGCTGAAGGCCTTTTCCGCTCTCTTGACGGCGATGAGCTTGCTCTTCCTCTCTTCGCCCGTCACCTGTCTAAGCGACAGATCTACTTCGCGCCGCTCCCTGTTTACTCTGATAACCTTCAAGACAACTTTCTGCTTGGGTCTGACGTAACGGTCTATGTGCCTGACCCACCCAGTAGATATTTCAGATATGTGGAGGAAGCCCCGCATGTTATTGTATTCATCCAGAGAGACGTAGACGCCGTACTTCGTGACTTCGGTGGCAGTCGCGATGACGATCTCTCCTTCTTCAGGCATCTCTCCGCTTATGGCTTCCATTTTCTACGCTTCACGCTTCCTAGACGAACCTTAATGGCGCTGGTAATTAGCCTTTGTTTTAACTGGTTCTGATGGATGTTTAGAGTGTGGATGCTTTTCTCCCCCTTTCTAACATAAACTTCAAGACGCTGTTCCTAGTCTACGGCACAGCTATCAGAAGCCTTCAACCTATCTCAAGGCTCAACTGATGATCTAGAGTGGATGTGGTAGGAGTAGGGGGGTGAACAGATTAGTCTAGGCGTCTCAGGACTGTGCCGTTGATCTTTGCTTTGCCACCTGTGTTTTCAGCGATAATGGCGTCGCAGACGTTGCATTTCACTTTGGCGGTTGACGTGGAGAATACTGTGACTTCGTTGCCACAGTTGGGGCATTGAACCAAGATGAAGGCTGTCTGAGGTCTTGGAATAGATATTCGCTCTTTTTTCAAAGCGTTCTTGCTCCTTCTAAGCTTGTATCTCCAGCTTTCGTAATCTGAGTCCTGGCTTCATGATCTGTTTACCGCAGACGGAGCATTTCAGTTTGAGGGTCTGCTTTTTGGTGGTCTTAGCTGTTCTGACGAGCTCGGGAAATTTCTGTCCTCCGTAGCCCTTCTTGTCCTCGGCGTGTCTCCTTGCTCCTTCTGCTCCTGTCCTTTCCTTTCCTCTCTTGTAGATGGAGACGGTATGGTTGGTGTACTTGTTGCATTTCTTGCAGTAGGTTTTGAGCTCCTTTGGCATCTTCAACGCTGCACACTGTTTTGCCCTAGGCCTTGAAGCATGTTATTTAACTATTTTCAGTCGGCTTAGCTGGTGTTGTGAAGTTTTTTGTTTTTGTGGGCTCCTGTGTTGATTAGGTGACTAGGGGGGGTTTAAGTAGGTTCAGGGTCTGTTTTTGGCTGATTTTTGCTGGTCGGCTTGTTTTCCTTGTTGTTTGGCGGTGGTGGTTTACGTTTTTGATCGGTATGTTGGCCATGGGTTGTTGCTGTGTGCGCGGAGAAAAAATCCACTGGATTCGCGGAGTCCCATATCTTTGCTCGGAGATTCGTTGGATATGTATATGGTGGATTGCAGGGAAGATGGTTGCTGTCTGCAAAAGTTTCGGAAAGACATAGGAAGATGGTGGAGTCACTCTTTCTATAGATGCGGTGCCAGCATACGTGTAAGTTTAGGGTGTATGCGAATGGCTTAGGTCTTTATGAGGGCTCGGCATATTGGCTGTTGTGTGAACACGCTACCCAATGAAATAGTATGAGTGTGAAGAGGTCTACATTTGTCTCTTTCATCTCAAGCTAGCCTCCGACGCACTGTTCATGCCAAGAAGTCAACATCTCCAGCTTAGATTCAGCTTCATCTAACCTGCCTTCATCCAGCATTTGCAGCAACTTGTAAGCATACTTCAAATCTGATCGCTGGGCAGTGGGAGAAGAGATCTGCCTAAGAGTTGCGACTGAGTCTTCTGTAGGAATCATCTCCAAAATCTTCAAGGCTTTTGCAGCTATCTCCTGTTTTCGATCCGTCATCTGGGAGTATCTCACTTGACTAGTTGGGGGTACAGGATCTTATATGATTGGCGTCGGAGGCACAAAGAAACATTTAAGTTTGCTTCAACTTTCATCGTTGTTGGCTATGGCATTAGCCGTGGCTTGAAAAGAAGCCAGAACCGCCTCCATGTACGAGGATGATAATGCCTACCAACAGAATTGGAATGGTAGGCAACAATGGTTGATCTTTACAGTACTGCCCTAATTTCAATAAGCATAGTTGTTGCAGGTATTATAGCTTTAAAGACCAGAATATCGTCATCCATCTTTGAGGTCATCATAGGGATTCTAATTGCCAATGTGTTAGGTGTAGGTTTGGCGCCTTGGCTTGACTTCTTGGGGACATTTGGCGGACTTATTCTGACCTTTCTGGCAGGAGCGGAAGTTGAGTTTGTCCTTCTGAGATCAAGGGCAAAGGAGAGCTTTTCTATTGGTTTTCTGGCGTTTTTGGCTCCGCTCCTAGGAGTATTTCTTTTCCTGAGTTTGGTCACGGGGTGGAGCTTGCAAGCGAAATTATCTGCTTCATTAGCATTGACAACCACATCTGTAGCCGTGGTTTACGCGGTACTTACAGAGTATGATTTAATCAAAGGGTCAATTGCAAAGACTATCATAGCCTCAACGTTTGTCAATGATATTCTTACACTTATTGGCATAAACTTGGTCGCGCCCTCCTTTGATATTATTACGATAGTTTTCGTAGGTCTACTACTCTTGCTCGTTTATCTTGTACCTAGGCTCTTGGGGACAGTTGTCAAAGCCTATGGCGGCAGATCTGTGGAGATAGAGTTTAGACTTGTGTTGGCTTCACTTCTGGGAGTATCCTTCTTTGCTGATGAAGCCAAGTTGCACGCGGTATTTGGAGCATTCATACTGGGGCTGATATTCGCTAATAGTATTCAACAGCATCAACAAGTACTCTCAAAGCTGAGGACAGTGACTTTTGGGCTTCTGGCACCAGCGTTTTTCGTCAAAGCAGGCATGTTGATATCTTTGGCTGCAGTTAGTAGCAGCTTGCTTCTTGTTGTCGGTGTTCTAATAGCTAAGCTAGTCTCCAAGTTCATAGGCACTTACTGGCTTTGCAGGAAATGGATTCCTCAAGCACCTATGTTCTCGACTATGTTATTCAGTACAGGTCTAACTGTGGGCACAATCACAGCTACTTTGGGTAGGGACCTTGGGTTCTTGGACTCGGCTCAGTTTACTATTACTGTGGTGGCTGTGATACTAAGCGCCATTGTTCCTACGCTAATATCTAAACGATTCGTCCCAACCAGCAAATAGAACTGAGCACTTTGATTAGATGGTTGTGACGGTCAACTTTTCCTAGCGTTCTTTTTCCATAATGGCATATTTGTATAGGAATGCAGCGATCAAGGCCCCTACAATGGGGCCGATCCAGTAAATGATGTGAGCGTCGAACACACCAGATACGAGGGCAGGACCTACAGTTCTCGCCGGGTTCAGTGATGCACCGCTGAGAGGGGCGCCTATAAATATAGCGCCAGCAAGGGTAAGGCCGATCGTCAAGCCTGATGCGCCTGGGGGAGCTTTCGGTGAGACCGCGCCGCCCATGATGCTCATCATGAGGAAGAATGTTAGCACTATCTCTACAAGAATAGCTACTGCTTGACTGTTCCCTATATTGGCACTCGGAAGGGTAAGTCCGAACTTCACTGCGCTTCCTTGTGGAAGAATGGAAGCTGCTAAGAAGGATGCAATTGTCGCACCTATTATCTGGACAATTATGTAGGCTACTGCATCAGCAGGCTTTATCTTTTTGATTGCTGTCAAAGCGATGGTTACCGCAGGATTAAGATGACACCCTGAGACAGGGCCGATCGCATAGACAAGTGAGAGTAGGGCTACACCGTGAACCAGAGCAATTCCAACAAGGGCGCCAGTGGGTGAATCGTTCTTGAGAACCACTACATATACGATGATTGACATCACTATGAAGAATACCAATGTAAATGTTCCAACAAGCTCAGCTAACACAGCCTTCGTGTTAATCATAGTCAGTTTACACGTCCTTGCGTGACGTGTATTAAACTTATCGGAAATAATTACTTATCTCACTTATTCAGAGGATGTTACATTATCACTCAAAGAACTGACAAGTTTTCGTTGACATTCAAACTCGTCAACCAAACTGAAAACTGGTCTAATACTGTCAACGACACTTTGAAGGAAACCGAGCGTTCCATATTTGAATAACCAATATCTAATGGACATGGATGACTAACGGACTGGCTAGGTCTCTACGATTGAACAAAACCGTATTTAGAAATGAGAGCAAATCACAGCATAGCTGTGGTGATGCTGTTTTCAAAAATGGGTTAAGATGCGCCAAGAGCTTCTTGAAGAAGTATGGATCTGGTCTGGCTTCTCGCAAACAAAGTTCCTACATATGTGAGCCATTGGCTTACTGCTAACGGAGGGTTAGCTTTGAATAATGGGATCGTATCTGAATCAGCTCGGTCTTACTTTAGGCTGAGCAGTATTTACCACGCTCACAGCAAACTACTTCAACTCTAAGGCGTAGTCTCTATTATTATCAACTTAGCAGATCTCAATGGTAGTCGTTTTAACGTCAAGTAATTGAGACGTTCATGATTCTTACTTCATATCGACACAATTAAATACGTTGCATGGATAAAATTGCTGACTATCTTGGAGGTAACTGGGAAGCCTGATACTAGGCTTCCTTGGCTCAGTAAATTTCTTACATTATGGGTTTTCTTGGCGATGATACTTGGCGTTGGGTTAGGTTATGCTGTACCAGAAGCTTCTAGCATTGTCGGTTCTATGAGTATTGGCACAACGTCTATCCCTATAGCAGTCGGACTGATATGGATGATGTATCCGCCATTGGCGAGGGTCAAGTATGAGAATTTGAAGACTGTAATAGGAGCAAGAGACTCTAGAACCATGCTCTCATCCTCGCTCGTTTTGAATTGGGGGATGGGCCCTCTTCTTATGTTTGCTTTAGCTTGGATTTTTCTCGCAGATCAACCGGCCCTTAGAAACGGGATCATCGTCGTAGGCTTGGCGAGGTGCATAGCTATGGTGGTAGTTTGGAACAACCTTGCTAAAGGAGATAACGAGTGGGCAGCCATACTTGTAGCATTGAACTCGGTCTTTCAGATAGCTTTCTACTCTATTCTGGCTTATTTCTACATAACTATAGCTGGCTCGTGGATTTCTGGCGAATCTGTAGTAGTTCAACTTTCATTGTTGGAGGTAGCTCAGTCCGTCGCAATCTATCTTGGCATTCCATTCTTCGGAGGGATGATAAGTAGATTCTATCTCCAGCGTAGAAAAGGGATGGATTGGTACAAGAGTTACCTCTCAAAGATTAGTCCCACCTCTCTTCTCGCCCTATTATTTACAATAGTAGTAATGTTCGCCCTCAAAGGCGAATACATAGTGAACCTTCCTCTTGTTGTTATTCGAGTTGCAATACCGTTGTTGGTCTACTTCGTCATAATGTTCTTGGCTTCATTCGCCTTTGGATGCTACGCGAAATTAGACTATCCGAGAACTACTTCACTCGCGTTCACGGCCGCGAGTAACAACTTCGAGCTAGCCATTGCTGTGGCAGTCTCTGTTTTCGGTCTTGTTTCACTTGAAGCCTTTGCAACCGTAATAGGTCCCTTGATTGAAGTTCCAGTCATGATAAGTCTGGTAAACGTAAGTCTTTGGGCAAAGAAAACTTACTGGTCGCAAGGATGTAGCATCAATTCTTAAGGAGTTTTCGTTAACGGTGAAACCACTAGGACAAGGAAAATGTCTTGAAAAGGCCCCCCAATGACTCTTCATTGAATGCGTGCGCATCTCCCCATTCTAATGTGAACTCAACCAGTGGTTAGAAGCCCGTAGAGTTATCAGACAGGGTGAAGTAAGCCTTTCATATCTGCACAAACCGCAAGATCGTGTCGAACATAGATGCCTAACAGGTTAGCCAAAGAAACAAGCCCCTACCTCCAGCAACACGCGAACAACCCGGTAGACTGGTATCCATGGGGCGAAGAAGCCCTAACAAAAGCCAAGGGCGAAGACAAACCGATCCTCGTCAGCATAGGCTACTCCGCTTGCCACTGGTGTCACGTGATGGAAAAGGAGTCCTTTGAAGACCATGAAACTGCTCAGTTGATGAACGGGAACTTCGTCAGCATAAAGGTCGACCGAGAAGAACGACCTGATCTTGACGCGATCTACATGGATGCTGTTCAAGCCATCACTGGACAAGGAGGCTGGCCCATGACAGTATTCCTGACACCTGAAGGCAAACCGTTCTATGGGGGCACATACTTCCCTCCCGAAGATCGAGGAGAAATACCATCGTTCAAACGGGTGTTGACCGCCGTCGCAGATGCTTATAAGCAGAAGCGGCAAGAGGTCGAGAAGAGCGCGCTCTCAATAAGTGAAGCGTTGAATCACAAAATCCCTCCTGCAGAAAGCTTTGAAATGACCTTTGCCACGTTGGAGAACGCGTTTCTGCAGTTCACCTATTCCTACGACAGGACGAACGGCGGCTTCGGCGGAGCACCTAAGTTCCCCCAACCGTCCATTCTGGAACTTCTCCTTTGGCTCAGCACACACCCCGGACTGAACTATGGGTTACGCATGGTTGAGCATACGCTTACAAAAATGGCCAGAGGAGGTATCTACGATCATGTTGGAGGAGGTTTCCACCGCTACTCCGTGGATTCCCATTGGCTGGTGCCTCACTTCGAGAAGATGCTTTATGACAACGCGCAGCTGAGCTTGGTCTACCTGCACGCCTACCAAGCAACTCAGAAACCTCTCTTCAAGAAAGTGGTGGAGGAAACACTGGACTATGTGATCAGCCAAATGCGACATCTTCAAGGAGGCTTCTTCTCTACTCAGGACGCGGACAGCGAAGGAGAGGAGGGCAAATATTACATTTGGAGCAAACAGGAAATTGAAGAATTACTGGGCAAGGAGAAAGGACGAGTCTTCTGCGAATTCTTCAACGTGTCCGAAGAAGGCAATTTTGATGGTAAGAACATACTGAACATCTCATCTGAGCCTGAGGGAGTAGCCCAGACTCTGGAAATGTCGATTGAAGAACTAAACAAGATCGTAGACGAAGGCAAAAAGAAAGTCTTTGATACTAGAGAGAAACGAGTGAGTCCAGCTAGAGACGATAAAGTCATGGCTTCATGGAACGGCTTGATGATGAGAAGCTTCTCTGAAGCAACCAGAGTCTTGAAGAGAGATGATTACAAGGCCGTTGCTGAAGCTAATGCGAAATTCGTTTCCGAAAACATGATTGCTAACGGTAGACTGATGCACACGTGGAAGGATGGCGTATCCAAAGCTAACGGTTTGCTGGAGGACTATGCGTTCCTCGCAGACGGTTTTCTCAGCCTATACCAGACAACCTTTGATCCAAAATGGTTCGAATCAGCTTACTCGCTCACAGAAACGATTCTGAATCGTTTCCAAGACCCTCAGAACGGAGGCTTCTACGACACTCCTAGCGACCATGAACAGCTCATCGCCAGACCCAAAAACACGTTTGATTACTCCATACCTTCGGCAGGCTCCATAGCAACAAAAATGCTACTATTACTCTACGGCTACACCGGTGAATCAAGATTCAGGGAGGCATCCGAGAAGGCCCTAAAATCAATAGCACGCGTAATAGACCAGCAGCCTACATCGGTATCAAGCTGGCTCACCGCCCTAGGAGCCTATCTGTCTCCTCCCGTGGAAGTGGCTCTGGTTGGTGAATCTAATTCAGAAAGCCTCGGTAAGATGCTGTCCATAGTTTTCGAACCCTACAGGCCGAATCTGA
The DNA here is from genome assembly GCA_016184315.1 of Nitrososphaerota archaeon. Classification (GTDB taxonomy): domain Archaea; phylum Thermoproteota; class Nitrososphaeria; order Nitrososphaerales; family JACQRY01; genus JACQRY01. The sequence continues at coordinate 71,295 of JACPCU010000020.1, read as the reverse complement.
TCGTAGCATTACAAGTAAGTCAAGACGGATCAGAAAAGATAACGCTACTCAAAGGTAAAGCCCCAGTTAACAATCAAACCACAGCCTACATCTGCAGAAGATCCGTATGTGAAAGACCTACCATTGATCCCGCAGTTTTGGCTGAGCAGCTCAATTCATGACCTTGGAGATAGGTGAAACTGTCTTAGGTTGTGATAACTCTTCGTGGTATGGGTGTGTATCTCCTCCCTTCCAATATAAACTCAAGAATCGCATAACCCCGCAGAGTTATCAAAAACTTGTCCTAGGTTACAGAGCGTGGATGTTCCCAGGGTCTTCGCCATTGCACATTAATCTTCAATGAACGGGAGGATGATCTAGCCTGCTAAGTTTCGAAGAAAGAACAGAACCTCAATTGTCAAACCTTATGGTTTGGGCCTGAATCCCGCCACGCGTTAAAGAAAATGTCTTTGCTACTACGTGCCCATGCTGGATAACGTCGTTCATAACGTAACCCCAACTCCTTGCACCAATTTCGGATTTCTTCCTCAGGGATCTCCTTATTGATGTCAGGTGACAATGCATCAAAGGCTTCATGCACGCTGCCGTGATAGAAGCCTACTCTAACCCAGAATCTAATGATCCAGCGGCGCGTAGGGAAGCTAAATGGCTTCAGGAAGGCACGCATCATTTTGATTCGGCGTGAGCGAGGATGACTGTACACGTAGCAGTGGATAAAACCTTCCGGTTTGGCGGCTTCGACAATGGCTTGGAAAGCTCGCTTAGGATCTGCAGTATGGTGGATTACGCCCCAACACCATACGAAGTCGAATTTGCCAGCAAGATCAGCATTGGCTATTTCGAAGAGATTCAAAACCCTAGTGTTGAGACCCCATCTTCTCGCGTATTCAATACCAGCAGGGCTTGTGTCAATTCCTAAGACATCACAATCTATCTTCTTAAAGCCGTAAGTCCAGCGGCCCTGACCACAGCCTACGTCCAAAACCTTCTTGCCGACAAGATTCTCCTTTGTAAGACCTAACTCATCTTGAATCATACTATCAACTTTTTCTCGCCAACCCGGCGCCCAGAGTAAAACAGCCCCCTTCTTGTCAGGCCCATCTTCTGCTAAGTATCTCCACTGCCAATCAAAGCTTTCAACGGTTTTCTTTTCTCTGGTCAAAGACTCTCGCTTTCTGACATCCAGCTCATTTTTCATGAACTCGATTTGCATTAATTTTTCCAATAACCATTTTTTGACATTCATTTTGACTGCCCCTGGCTTATGACGCGCCCAGATTTTGCTTCTGCATTAGCATTCTTCTTTTCGCAGTAAAGAAACCCATTAAGGATCTGCATCCTCATAGAGCCTATTATCTTTGTAGTTCATCTGTGTATGATACTGTGTCTCTTTATTCTGTCTAAGCCATGAAGATTTTGCTAGGTGTTATTTCCTAGCAATGCCATCCCATCAATAACTAGTCTAATTCTGTTGGGAAGAGATTTATCATTGAACCCTAACGATTACCCAGCTCTGTAATGAAGATTCTTAACGCTTTCAACATGGCGCAAGATGCCTACCATGTCACCAAAGCCATGAGACATATGGGAATAGAAGCCGATTTGCTGGTCTTCAGCGATAAGGCGGCCAAGTTCTCAGATCCCAGATGGGAAGACCCTGAAGCGTCTAAATCGTCATGGATCAAGACCTTCAAGAAAGATAGATTCGTCAGCGACAAGATTAATGTTCTCAAGATAATGAGCTTGATGAATAAGTATGACGTAGTCTTTTGCCATGTTCCTTCTTCCCTATACGCCCAGTTTGTACACAGAGCGTATGTACCTTATGATGCAGGTCTCATACGTTATCTGCCCCATTCGAAGAGAATGCAGATCTACCCCAAGAAGATTTATTCGGATATACGGTTGCATATGTTGCTCCTAAGCTATAGACGTGCTAAACGAGTTCTCTATACTAATCCTGATACAACGCCCTTCTTCAGGCTTGCAGGTATAGATGAATCTAGACTAAGGTTCGTCCCCTTCTTCATCGATACCGAGAGATACAAGCCTGTTGAGATAAGGCGGCAACATGATGGCTTGGTGTTCTTTGCCCCTGCTAGGCACAAATGGTCTGAGAAAGGCAATGATGTTTTGCTTAAGGCGTATGCAAAATATGATAAGGAATTCAACGACACCACTCTGATACTGGCGGAATGGGGGCTTGACGTAGAGAGAAGCAAGACCCTTGTCCATGAACTTCAGATTCACTCTGTGAAGTTCGTACGTAATCTATCTGTCCCAGTGGCATGAGAAATGCTATGGTGAGGCTGCGCCTACAGTAAACGCGTGCAACTCTGAGCAGATCTATGATGCTATGGTGAGGCTGCGGGATGCTTCTTATCGTCAGCAGTTGGGTAAATTGAGTAGAGAATATGTCTTGAAGCATCACAGTGCAGAGAAGGTTGTTAAGACTCATATGATAGTTGCTGAGGAAGTCGCTGGAGGCAAACGATGAAGAACATTCTAGTTACAGGTGGCGCAGGGTTCATAGGCTCCCATCTAGTTGATCAGCTCATCGCCTTAGGACACAAGGTTGCAATAGTCGACAATTTATCGACAGGCAGAGAAAGTAATCTAATCCAAGCAAAAAATAAGGTGAAGCTGGTTAACATAGACCTAGCGTCAAGCTATGAGAATGTGCGTAAACATCTAGCATCTTCTATCCCAGATGTTATCTACCATTTGGCATGTCATCCTAGGCAAAACAGTTTCGCAGACCCTTGGCGGGACCTTGACGTGAACCAGAAGAGCACCATCTCCATCTTGGAGCTGGCCAAACAGAACAAGGCCAAGGTGATCTACTCTAGTAACTCAGGGATATACGGCATCGGAGAAGGCCGCCTTCCCATAGACGAAGGCTTCCCCGATGACCCAGCAACTCCCTATGATGTTCACAAACTGGCTTCCGAAAACGAGATCAGAGTCTACAGCAAGACATTCGGAGTCCCCTGCACCATCTTCCGCTTCGCAACCGTCTACGGGCCCCGTCAACGATCCACATCCAACTGGAAGCCTGTTATCGCTGAATTCACGGAGAAACTGTTGAGAAACGAAGCATCTGAGATTTGGGGTGACGGTGAATCCACAAGAGATTTCATCTACGTCTCTGACATCGTAGACGCTTTAATCACAGCCATGAGTACTCGGACAGATAGTAGACCTATCATTCTCTCCACCAACACTGAAACATCCGTCAACCATCTGTACAACACCCTATCCAAGATACTCAAAACAGAGATCAAGCCACGTCGATCCGAGGCCAAGCCAGGTGAAATCCGAAGGATGCTCTTGGACAACAATAGGGCAAAGAAGATGCTAGGTTGGCAGCCGAAAGTAACCTTAGAAGAAGGGTTAAAGAGCGTAGTCGACTGGATGAAGACCCAATCAAGTTAACATCAATGGGATTCGAATCTAGTTGAAAAATTACTGGGTGATTATGACTACACGGAACCGCGCCAAGATACTAGATTCGTCTCTGCAGTCACTTTACGCACAGAGTGTTCCTCCCCGACACATAATCATATTCGACGATGGCAGCAACCCCCCTGCTGACCCTGTTAGAAGCCAGAGTGTCCCCCTAACCGTGCTCCGCAGAGAAGATGAAGGATACGATATTCGCAGGGTAGTAAAGAACTGGAACGCGTGTCTAAGCTTCGCAATCAAGAATAGCTTTATCGACTCATCGGACTTTGTTCTGATCAGCGGAGATGACTGCAGCTATCCACATGACTATGCTGAACAGCTTATCACCAAGATGGCTTCTGGAAACGTTGATGTTGCAAGCGGTTCACGTGGCCTCAAGTATCCTCCGGACGGATGGAAGCCTCCCGAGGGGTCAGGAAGGATGGTCTCACACAGACTTCTCCGTTTAATAGGCAACCAGTTCCCAGAGCAATGCGGATACGAGTCGTGGCTGGTTTACGAGGCTCTCCGCAGAGGCTTAAGGGTGGCTTGCTACAGCGATTTAAGTTACGATCATCTTGCTAGCTTTGGTGTGGGTAGCCATAGGTTTGTTGAATGGGGGCATATGGGACATACCTTGGGCTATGATCCGGTTTTCTTTGTGGCTCGATGGGTGAAGAACTTGGCGGTGGGTGACATTCCGCGTAGATCTATAATTAGAATATTGATGCAGTATTTCAGGGGATTTGTCGACCGACCGAATAACGGGTTTTACAAGCCTTTTGCACCCGAGTTCCGGGCATTTGTAGCTAGGACTCAGAGGAGGAGGCTGATGACTGTTCTGCTAGGCAGAGTTTCAAAACGTTCTAATCAGAACTAGATGTGCAGCGAGCGGCTGGAATACTTTATTGTTGTTTTACACCATTGACGTTGATGTTGTGCTTTGTGATTAGCCTTATATTGGCGAAGTCTTCCTCTTTGAACCAACAAATTATTTCTTTTTCGCTGAATGACCAGTTGTATTCGGGATTGAGGGCGTCGTACCAACCATGGGCATCCCCGCCGCGTTCCTCAGCTAGTCGTCTTACGTAGTTGACCCGCTCTTCCTCTGTCAGGGTCTTCCACTTCTGCCTATGTTTCTTATAGATGCCCTGCGTATCTTTGTGGTACAGCATGACGTGCAGTATGCCGTTCGGCGTGACCTGTGCGGAAACCTTGTTGAACGCAACCCGAGGATCACTTGTGTGATGAAGAACACCCCAGCAGAGAACAAAACCATAAGCCTTGGTAGGTTCTAGGCGCATCAGATCACCTACGTACGCGTTGTCGTTAATCTTTCTGCATGCTTCGACTGCTCTTTCACTCACATCGAAACTGTCAACATGTGATGCCCCGAGTTGGAGTAAGGCGTATGTGTATCTGCCGTTGCCGCAGCCGCAGTCTAGACATTTCTTGCCTTGGAAGAAAGACTTCTCCAAACCTGTGAAACTAAGCAGTTCCTTGACTCTTTCCTGATTGTATTCTATATTCTTGCTCGGTAGGTGTTTCCACTGATAGTCGAATTCCACCATGTTTGATTACCCTATCTAGTGTGGTCAGTTACCTAATCTATGTTGTTCCTTATCAATGAAAAGGTCATGCCAAATGTGGAAAGCATACACGTGCCACAGGATGGATACCTGGCCATAGGACTCGTGGGCTTGTGGGATCATCTGCTTTAGCTTCTCTACGCTAAAGAATTTCTTGACAGCTTTAGACTCTGGGATTATTCTCCTTATTTCTTCTCCCAGTTCTGTCTTCCACCACTCCACTATGTTTAGGCTGAAGCCTTGCTTGGGCTTCTCCAGACATCTTCTGGGCAAAACATCTTTTACTGCTTGCCTAAGCAAGACCTTGCCTACTCCACCCGAATAGTTACTGGCGTATGGAACTGGAAGCATGGTGTCGAGGAGATCATTATCCAAAAGAGGAACCCTGTTCTCCAATGACTGTGCCATGCTCATGGCATCCTCCACTGAAAGGAAGTCATCGGGCAGTTTAGTGAAGAACTCTGCGTTGTAGGCCTGTTGAACAAAACTTGCTTCTGACTGGAAAAACTGGTTGACTTTGCCGGTAAGGTTTCCGCGATAGGCTTCTACTTCTTCCTTAGGGGAGGAGAAGTATTGATGATCGTTGCGACCATAAACTGGTGATACAATAGACAGGTAGGTGTCTGACCGCTTTCTTATGTTGGACAGTATCTGTCTTCTCCTGCCACTTGCAAATACGGCTAGAAGAGATGAACCGGGAAGATTCATCAATTGTTGGGCTCTTTTGAAGCCTGTGAATCTGCTTGACGTCGGGTAGCCGAAGAAGAGCTCGTCTCCTCCGAGCCCACTAAGACACACCTTGACATGCTTGCTGGCAAACTCATTGACGAACCAGCTGTAGGTGTTGAGTTTAGGCTGCTCTGAGTGCCATATCATCTTTGGGTATAGGTCTAGGGCAGCCTTGTCGGTGATGGTCATGCTGTAATGGTCTGTGCCGAAGTGTTCAGCTACTAGCTTCGCATCTTCAAGTTCGTCATCTTCGTGGCCGAAGCCCATGCAGAAGGTCTTGAGTTTTCCTTGGTAGTGCTTTGATGCAAAAGCTACAATGGTGCTGGTGTCCAAGCCGCCCGATAGGAAAGAGCCGACTGGGACGTCTGAAATGAGCTGTCTTTTCACAGACTCCTCGACTGCTCTTCTAATCGTCTCCATATTGGGAGAATGGGCTTCATCTAATGCTGGGGGAGTCCAGTATCGGGTCACTCCGTTCAGCGAGTCGAAGTAGTGTCCTGGCGGAACCTTGAGTACGTCTTTGAGAAGCGTATGTTCGAAGGGGATGTAGTTTAGGCTGATCAGACAGTAAAGAGCGTACTTGTTCACAGATGGCGAGATCTCATGGTGGGCTAGAATGCCCTTCATTTCACTGCAGAAAACGAGGTTGTCCTTCATCTTTGAGTAGTAGAGAGGTTTGATCCCTACTCTGTCCCTTACGAGTAATAGTCTCTTCTGTTTTCTGTCCCAGAGGGCTATGGCGAACATGCCGTTGAGCTTGGGGAAGATTGATGTACCGTATTCTTCGTATCCGTGGGCTATGACTTCGGTGTCGGTTCGGGTTTTGAAGTGATGCCCTTTTTTTTCTAATTCTTGTCTTAGTTCAGGGAAGTTGTATATCTCTCCGTTGTAGACTACCACTACGTTTCCGTCTTCGTTGAATATGGGTTGACGGCCGCCTTCTATGTCTATGATGCTGAGCCTGTTGTTGAATAGGGCTATTTCTTTGTCTGTGAATTCTCCATAGTCGTCTGGCCCCCTGTGTTTGATGAGCACTGACATCTTTTTCATTTGGTCGGGGGTTGCTTGTTCACCTAGGCAGCCGCCTATTCCACACATAGATACTATACACTTTTCTTGGTTGACAGTAGTTATACTCTTTCCCAGAACATGGTGATTTGTTATGTGCCTGCTTTCTCAGCTTTTCTGAGAATCTGCATCATCTGTTCGACTTCTTCTTTGCTTGCTGTGCCCTGCATGACTTGCAGCTGAAGCCGGTAGAGCCTGGCCCATAAGGGACTGGATAGGAAGCCTATGTCCTGCTCGGTGGGGAGCTGAGACTTCTTGTGCCAGTGTCCTATTAGCACTGCTGCAGGTGCGTAAACTATGAGGAAGATTATGGCGAAGAGCCAAAGGTGTGGAAATACGGCGTTTAATTGGGGTACCTGTTCGATTAGCAGACGGTATGCGATCAGGACGAAGTTGACGAAAGTTAAGGCGAAGACCAAGTAGCTGCCGTGTCCTACTCTGAGTTCCCACCATCGTCTTTTCAACCAAGGGTTCAACCAGATTCACTTCCCGATCATCGAATTGGCTTCTCAGTCATGGCCAGAATCTCATTCCACGCGTCTTCTGTAATGGGCATCACGGATAACCTTGGTAGTCTTACCAGGTCTATGCTCTTAAGCTTAGGGTTAGCTTTGATCTCCCTTAATGTTACAGGTCGTTTCAGATTTTTTTCTGGCTGAACATCCACTACTGCGAGCTTGGGGTCATGTTTCTTTGGATCTGGGTAGGAGTCTGATACGACTTTCATTATGCCTACGACGGCTTTTTCGTCTCCCGTATGGTAGTATAACGCTTGGTCGCCTTTCTTCACGCTTCTGATATTCTTCAGGGCGAGGTTGTTTTCGACTCCGTCCCACATGGTTTTCCCATCTTTCTGTAGTTGATTGAAGGAGTAGTGCGTTGGTTCTTCTTTGAATAGCCATTTGGCCATAAAGCCGTCTTCACTGGGGTTATCTTTAATCGTTAAGTTTCAACGGTTGCTGTTTGCATATGTTTGTGCAGAATACGTTAAGGGGGTAACACGAAGACAGGTTGGGATGGGGTGTGTTTAGAGTTCGGCTTTTGGGTAGGAGCCGATGACTTTTAGAAAGACGGTCTTTTTCTGAACTTGTTTTAGTGCATCGACGCATTTCTTGTCTGTTCTGTGGCCTTCGAAGTCGAGGTAGAAGTTGTATTCCCATGGTGTTCTGCGAGTGGGTCGTGACTCTATCTTTGTGAGGTTCAGGTTTCGTTTGGCGAATTCTCCTAGTATGCGGTATAGTGAGCCGGGGATGTGTTTAGCTGAGAAGATTATGGAGGTTTTGTCGCTGCCTGTTTTCGGGGCGTCTCTTAGCGAGAGGATGAAGAAACGAGTGTAGTTGTTGTGGTTGTCCTCTATGCCTTTTTTCAGGACTTTCATACCGTAGATTTCGGCTGCGTGGGCGCTGGCTATGGCGGCTACTGATTTGGAGGCTTCTTTGAGCATCATTACGCTGCCTGCTGTGTCGTAGGTGGGCTGGGGGGTCAGGTGGCGCTTCTCGATGAACTGCCTTGTCTGTCCTAGGGCTTGGGGGTGTGAGTAGACGATCTTGACGTCTTTGAGTGCTACGTTTGGTCTGGCGATGAGGCAGTGGACGATCCTGAGGTTTACTTCTCCTCTTACCTTGACGTTGGTGGTGCGGAGCAGGTCGTAGGTTTCGCTTACGCTGCCTTCCAAGGAGTTTTCAACGGGAACTATGGCTGATCTTACTTCTCTTTCTTCTACTGCGTGGAATACTTCTGAGAGGGTTCTTAGGGGGAGCAGTTCTGTGGATGGGCCGAAGTATTTGTAGGCTGCAGCCTCGCTGTAGGCTCCTCTTTCGCCTTGAAAAGCTATTTTTCCTCGGTTGTCTTTACGTGGCAATCGGTTACCTTGGCCTGTTAGTATATGGGTGTCAACCACTGGGCGTATTTCTTGGATTTTCCGTTGACGATTTTGTTGTATTCTTCTTTGATCAGTTTTGTGACTGGACCTACTTCGCCGTTGCCTACTGGTCGTTTGTCAACCTCTAGTATGGGGGTTACTCCTGCAGCTGTTCCTGTGAAGAACAGTTCGTCGCAGGTGTATAGCTCAGCCCTGGCGACTCCTCTCTCAGTCAGCTCAATATTCAGATCCTTCGCGATGTGAAACACGCTATCCCTAGTGATGCCTTCAAGGATTCCTGACGCTATTGGCGGAGTGTAGAGCTTGCCGTTCCTCACGATGAAGATGTTTTCTCCTGAGCCTTCGCTTACTGAGCCGGTGTTGTCCAGCAGGATGGCTTCATCATAGCCGTTGGCTTTGGCTTCGAATTTGGCTATGGCGGAGTTAAGGTAGTTGGCGCAAGCCTTCACTTGGGGCGCCAAAGACTGCTCCGATATTCTTCTCCACTGGGAGACGCATACTCTTAGCTCAGCCTTGTCGAAGTAGGCTTTGAACGGGAAGACCACTATGGCTGCCCAGACGGGGAACCCTGAGTAGCCCAATTCTATGCCGCCGGGTCTTGCTCCGACGAATATGATGGGTCTTATGTAGGCTGAGCCCTTTATCTGGTTCTTCCTGAGAAGCTCTACGGTGGCTCCGCTCAGCTCTTCTTCGGTATACTGTGTTTTGAACTGGTAGACTTTAGCTGAGTTAAGCATTCTTACGACATGTTCTTTGAGTCGGAAGATGCAGACATTGTTGTCAGTCGGGTAGGCTCTGATGCCTTCGAAGACCCCCGTGCCGTAGTGCAAAGCATGGGTTAGGATAGGGACTTTAGCCTCGGAGTAAGGGACGAAGGAACCGTTGAACCAAACGTATTTGACTTCATCTGACGACATGCCCATGGTCTCAGCTAGCCTCCTTAGTCGCCTAACCTCTTGGACTAAAATCTTTCCGAAGCCTAGGTGTTATGCTAAAGTTTAAGATCCATGTTTCCGAAGTCTGGCGCTAGCTTCCTGTCCTCTATGTTGCCGCATGTATCGCATTTGGCGCTGTTGTTAGCTCTGAAGAGGGCGCCTCCGCATATGCTGCACACAGCGTAGATAACCCCGTCTCTGGGGCCGTCTAGAGAGATATGTATGATCGTGTTCTTGTCACTTATGACTGTAGCCCGAACCAAGTCTCCAGTCTTACAGGCAGTGGTTCTGCGCTGCCTGCCCCTCCCCATGGGTCTACCTATTTTGAACAAGGCTAAGCCAGTGAAACCGCCGCGATTTGTCTTATCGTTGACGGAAAGGATCAATACGTTTGCAGCTGAACTTTGAGCTGACTCAACTTTGCCTATGATTGAGTCTCCGGGAACCGGTATCAGCGTGCCCTGCCTAACTTTACCTATGGCTACAACGTGTTTCTTCAGGTCCAGCTTCACTTGGCCGACGGAAGCAGCTCTAACTATGCCGTCATGCGTCAAAGCGCCTTCCCCAGCTTCAAACTCCTCTATCACGCCGAGCTTGTCGCCCGGCACAACAGTCTTCGAACTCAATTTCCATCTTCCCAGTAAATATGGGTAGTATTAATTGTTTGAATCTTGTTCTCCTCGGGGTTTTGGTTGTCGTAGTAGATTTCGTAATCATGTTGATGACAGTTGATTATAGTTAGTTTTCGTATATGTTTTCTACCAAGTGTCTGATAATTGATGTGTGTTGGTGTTTGCGCTGGTGTAAGAATAGCCTAGGGGGTTATATAAATGAAGGAGGATAATGGATGTCTTCGGTTAGGGGTGGGCTGGCCGGGTCTGGATTTTCTAGGAGCATCTGAAATAGAACAGAACCCTCCTTACAGCCAGTGTCCTCTCTGCAGGAACATCCCCAGATCCTTGCCTTCAAGGAGCAGGATGAGGGCTTCTGCTTGGGGGGAGGATAGTACTGGTCTGTCAAAGGTCTCCCCGTCTACAGATATGCGTGGACAGGCGGTCTGGATGAAGGCGTCTATGTTTCTGAAGGCTGCTAGACGCATGTCTGTAACTTCCCTCATTGCTATTAGATCGACTTTCTTCCCCAAGGATTCCAGTTTCTTTTTGAGATCCAAGGAGCGTCTCACCATGATTTGCCCTTCTTTGAGACCGATGATTATGCCTATTCTCTCCGCGTCGAGAGCCTTGTATACTCTGAGGATTGCTTTCTTTTGCCGTTCGCTTGCTGATGACTCCATGTCTACTATTTCCTCCATGTAGGGGTCAAGCATGAAGGTCGGTTTACCTGTGGACAGGGCTACGCCTAGAGCGTGGAACCTGCTCTGACCTAGAAATATGAAAGCATCAGCCTGTTCTCTTATGTTGAAAGCGGGGTAAAACTCGCATCCGAACACTTGTCCATCTAGGAGTTGGCCTTTGCCTTTTCCGATTACAGGGGTCAACCCGTTTTCCTCAAGGAAGGCTTTGGCCTTGCTTACTTGAGGCAGGTGCTGGCTTGAGGTAACCACCCCGATCTTCTGGAAACTCTTCAGTGTAGGCAGAGCCTTCCCTAATACTTTGTCAAACGGCATGTCATCGAAAGCATCTATGAGAACTGTGTGCTTGCCTAGTTTCTGAAGCGAGATCGTGTGACCTATGTTGAACGCAATATCTGCGCCGAGCCTCGCCACATCGTCGTCAGTGGTGTCGCAGGTGCCGTAGCAGGAGTCACCCATCAGGATGGCTTCGATGCCGTATTTGGCGCCTATTTGGGAGGCGATGGAGAGAGTTTCCTTTAGGATGCCGTCAGGGGCATTCAGAGTGACTCTTTTGGGTTTCTTTTCTTCGATCTCTTTGAAGATTCTTTCCGCGTCTATTTGTATCATTAAGACTCAGCGTGTTCTAGAAAAGCTTCGGTAAATGGGGTTCAATTAACCTTTACCAGTGGAAACCGGTTCCAAGTTCCTTGGGTATTGTCATGGGAGGGCTGCCTTAGCGTACTTCGACGGGAACACCCCTAGAAACCTTCGGCAGTCTCAGTGTGAGAATCCCTTGTTTGAAGGATGCCTTCGCCTTCTTAGGATCTGTTTTAGATCTGAGTCGGATGCGCTTCTTGAAGGTTCTGAAGTGTAGATGCCGCTGTACAGTCCCCCAGTTCTCCCATATGATTCCTCTATCCATACTGGCTTCAAGTTCGACGCTGTCTTCATATGCCTTGATCGAAATGTCGTCTTTACTCTGCACACATGGAAGATCTGCTGTTATGACTATCTCTTTCTCCAACTCATGGACATCTACAAGTGGCTCTAGGCATCCTTCAGCAATATCCCAGAGAGGTCGCAGCGCCTCACGTCTAACCCTCTCATACAATTCATCAAACCAGTCGGAATAACCTTCTGACATGTCCCCCCGTGTTCGCCTCCGTTAACTGTACATCAGAGGTATTTCCTGCTCGCTCATCTTACCCATGCCTTGTATGGTTTTCTGAGCCTGTCTCATCAAGTCCCTCGTCCTCAACCTGAGTTCGTCAGCCTTCTGTAGAAGTACCCCCACATTGACCTTTAGGTCTAGAATGTTGTTCAAGACCTGTAGTACCGACGCGGCAGCACCGGGGTCAGGATAGTTCAGATGAGCCTGAGCTAGGAGAGCCATAGCTGGGATATTATTTCTCCTGCAGTTCTTCAAGAGAAGAGCGTATGCTCCAGCGATGAAACCTTCCTGCATAACCTCCACATTCGCCTTCGTAAGAGAGTCCCGAGCCTGATCCCCGTTGGCAACGCCGAAGACAGATGGAGTCTCGATGTCCACCCTGTTCTGCGCAGGTATCCCCCCTAAAGAGATCAAAGTGCTAACTTTCTTGCCCACAAGCCATCCAACCACGGTTTCAGCCAGACCGTGAACGAAATACGGTGGGATAGCAACCTCAGACATGAGAACAAGGATTGGAGCCTTCCCGTTACCTAAAATACGAATCGGATCCGATAATACTCCCTTATGGAGAACCATGACTGGGGGCAGCAAGCTACTCTCCACATGAGCAACTTCTTCAAGGCCCAGCTCATCTACGAGATGTGAAGCAGCTAAGGCGCCTACTAACCCTACATCCGGTAAGCCTTCTACCACTATCGGTCGATCAGATGAGGGCTTCCTGACATCTATGATTCTAATATCGTCGTCCGTCATTCCAACCCTCCTTGTTGCTACTTCCGGCTTTTATCTTTACAGCACAGTTGATGCACAATGTCTTTAAACACTTAAATATCTTCTATAACGCCGTTATAGATGCGTTGAGAACATGGTGTATGAACTCGAAGTCAAAGATCTACACGTCAGCGTAGACGGGAAACAAATACTGAAGGGCGTCAACTTCAAAGTAAAGCAGGGAGAAATCCACGCGATAATGGGCCCAAACGGCTCGGGGAAGAGCACCCTAGCATACACAATAATGGGCCACCCCCGATACAAAATAAACAACGGGGAAATAATTTTGAACGGCGAGAGCATAGGGGGACTAACAGCCGACAAGAGGGCTCGCAAAGGCCTCTTCTTAGCATTCCAATACCCCGTTACAGTCTCAGGTGTAAACTTGACAAGCTTCTTACGCTCATCTTACGACTCTATTCATAGCCCCAATGGCACACCTGGGAAGGGCGGTGTTCCCTTCATCCAGTTCAAAAGAACACTAGATCAGAAGCTCAATCTGCTTCAGATCGACCCTTCTTTCACAAGCAGGTATTTGAACGAAGGATTCTCCGGCGGAGAGAAGAAGAAGTGCGAGATACTGCAGATGGCTATGCTGGAGCCCCGAATAGCAGTGCTCGATGAGACGGATACTGGTCTAGACATCGACGCTCTGAAAGTTGTTGCTGAAGGCGTGAACAAGCTGGCAGGCCCGGATCTGGGTGTAGCTATCATCACTCACTACCAGAGAATCCTTCGTTACATTTCACCCCAATTCGTGCACGTGATGTTCGAAGGGAAGATCGTTCATTCAGGAGGGAAGGAGCTGGCTGATCAATTGGAGGAGAAGGGTTACGGCTGGATCAAAGGTGGAGCTTGAAGAGTTAAATGCATGCAAATTTATGTAAAGAGTTGATGTAAATGACCACGGAAACCAAAGAACTTCTAAACTTCGATTATAGCAAATACGACTTCAAGGACAGCACCGACAACTACACCTACAAGAGCGAGAAAGGCCTCTCCTCACAAGTAGTCCAAGACATCTCCCGCATGAAGAATGAGCCTGAATGGATGACAAGGTTCAGACTGAAAGCCCTCGAACACTTTGATTCAAGACCAATGCCCAATTGGGGCGGAGACCTGTCAGAGATAGATTTCAACAACATCTATTATTACATGAAGCCCACTGACAGGAATAGCCAGTCCTGGGAGGATGTTCCTGAAAGCATCCGGAAGACCTTTGACCGCTTGGGCATACCTGAAGCTGAACAGAAGTTTCTCTCCGGTGTAGGAGCCCAATACGAGTCTGAGGTTGTTTACCACAGCCTCCTCAAAGATCTGGAGGATAAAGGAGTAGTCTTCCTCGACACAGATTCAGGTCTCAGAAAGTATCCTGACATCTTCAAGAAGTATTTCGGCACAGTCATCCCTCCTAATGACAACAAGTTCGCGGCCCTGAACAGCGCGGTTTGGAGCGGAGGAAGCTTCGTCTACGTCCCTCCGGGCGTCCACGTTGAAATGCCTCTCCAAGCCTATTTCAGGATCAACGCTGCAAACATGGGTCAGTTCGAACGTACTCTTATCATTGTTGACGAAGGAGCCTCAGTCCACTATATCGAAGGATGCACTGCACCAGTTTACTCTAAGCAGTCCATACACTCAGCCGTAGTCGAAATAATAGCCAAGAAGAGTGCTAAGGTACGGTACACAACTATCCAGAATTGGTCCAAAGACGTTTACAACCTCGTCACCAAGAGAGCCTACGCCTACGAAGATGCAGCCGTAGAGTGGATCGACGCCAACATAGGTAGCAAACTTACCATGAAGTATCCTTCAGTCTATCTACTCGGTCCCAGATCAAGAGCGGAGGTCATCTCCGTAGCATACGCCGGTAGAGGAAGACATCAGGACGCGGGCGCCAAAGCCGTCCACATGGCTCCCCACACCTATTCACGAATAACCTCCAAATCCGTCTCCAAGGACGGCGGTAGAACCAGCTACCGAGGCCTACTCCACGTAGCGAAGGGTGCTCACCACGTAACATCCCATGTCAGGTGCGACGCTCTGCTCCTCGACGAAGAGTCCCGGACAGACACATATCCCTACGTTGAGATCAACGACGACACAGCCACCATCTCCCATGAGGCTACCGTAGGCAAAATCGGCGAAGACCAGATCTTCTACCTGATGTCCAGAGGCCTCAGCGAAGTCGAAGCATACAACATGATCGTCATGGGCTTCATCGAACCATTCACCAAAGAGCTGCCTATGACCTACGCAGTGGAGATGAACCGACTGATGGCCCTAGAGATGTCAGGCGGAGTCGGCTAAAGGAGCATCCCTTAAGAAACCCCTTAGAATCATTCCATGGACAAGTGAAGACCAGTGTCCGAACTAGCGTTGGCGGGAGTCTCACGCGAAACAGTAAAGGAACTGATCAAGCTCAGATCGGAACCTGACTGGCTAGCAGAGATCCGTTTGAAGGCATGGGAAACCTTCGAGAAGACTCCATTAGAACAGTCCAGCATGTATGTGCGCCACACAGATCTCAGAAGCGTCGACCTGAAAACGCTGGAAGCTCTCCCCTCACCCAGATCATCTAATCTTCCCGCCGAGTTGGAGACCTACATCAAAGAGTCAAGTGAAAGTAGTCTCCATCTTCAAGTGGACTCTTCACTTGCAAAGGTTTCACCCGCAGCAGAATTAGCTAGGAAGAAAGTTATCTTCACAGATATCTCCACAGCCATCAAACAGCACCGCGACCTGATAGAGCCTTACTTCAGGAACAGGGCGATCAAAGCTGAGGAGGATAAGCTGGTAGCCCTGAACACAGCCCTCTTCGCCAACGGAGTCTTTCTTTACGTTCCCAACGACGTGCATCTAGAGGCACCTACCCGCAGCGTCAAGGTACTCAACAAACTCGGCGTAGGAATGTTCAACCTGTCGATAATTGTGATGGGTAATGGTAGCAAGGCCACTTTTGTTGAGGAAGGCTACTCAGGAGACCATCAGACCAACAAGATTCAGTCCCTTCAGAGCAACGTCTTAGAGATTCACTTGGGAGAGGGGGCTGAGCTGAACACAGCTGACATACAGAGTTTCAGCAACAATGTGGTGATCTTCACAAACAGAAGAGCTCTCAGCGGACGAGATAGCAATCTGAACTGGGTTGCGTGCCCCCTCGGAGGACAATTCACGAGGGCCAACACCAGTGCGATTCTAGACGGCCCGGGTGCAAATGCTCAGCAGGTTGAAGTCGTATTCGGATCCGGCGAGCAGCAATTCGACTTAGCATCCACTTTGAGCCATATTGGTCAGCATACTACAGGCGACATCTATTCGACGGGTGTCTTCAAAGACAAATCTAAGGGTATGTTCAAAGGCATGATCAAGATAGGTAAAACAGGCATAGGCTCAAACTCGTTCCTATCTGAGCACTCTCTTTTGCTTAACCCTCAGGCTAGGGCTGACGCCATCCCGGCTCTGGAAATAGAGACCAACGACGTGAAGTGCTCACATTCTGCTTCTGTAGCCCAGATCGACGAGGAACAGATCTTCTACCTTATGACTAGGGGGCTTGACGAGCAGACAGCTCGCTCAGTCATTGTGAAAGGGTTCTTTGAGTCAGCGCTGCGCAAAGTGCAGCTTCCTGACTTGAAAGAAAGGGTAGCAGGCTTCCTCGATGAAAAGTGGGAAAGAGGCAGATAACATCCCGCGGAATGGTTATTCAAGGCGCAGCGGTATGGCGGAGATGGTAGAGGTCTGCGATGTTAACGATCTCCCATCAGGCTCCATGAAGGGCTTGGAGTATGAGGGAAAGAGGATCTTGGTGGTCAACCATAACGGTCAGATACATGCTATGGACGGCACATGCACCCATGAGGAAGCTGATCTCTCCATTGGGTTTCTGATGGAGAACCGCATTACCTGTCCCCTCCACTTATCCCAGTTCGACGTGACTACAGGTGAAGCGTTGAATCCTCCTGCCACGATTCCGTTGAAGATGTTTAACGTTAAAATACAGGGTTCAAGGATATATGTTCAGATACCTTAGGAACCACTATCGGTATGTGTTAATATGGGGGAGTAACTTGTGTTAACTTCAAAGGTTTTGAATGTCGAGGAGATCCGCAGGCAGTTCCCCATATTGAGGAGAACGGTCCACGGGAAACCTTTGATTTATCTCGACAGCGGCGCAACATCCCAGAAGCCTCAAGCTGTTATTGACGCTATTTGCAGGTATTACTCTGAGTATAACGCTAACGTGCATCGAGGAGTCTATCAGATAAGCGAGGAAGCAACAGCGGAGTACGAGGGAGCTAGGAAGAAGACAGCATCCTTCATCAACGCTAAAGAGCCTGCTGAAATCGTGTTTACAAGAGGAACCACAGAAGCTATTAACCTCGTGGCATATAGCTGGGGTAGGAAGAATATCGCTCAGGGCGACAAGATCATTCTCACAGTGATGGAGCATCACAGCAATATTATTCCCTGGCAGCTGCTGGCCAAAGAGAAGAAGGCGGAGCTTGAATACGTGGATATCGATGAGGAAGGCAAGCTCAAAACCGATGAACTCGACGAACTGATTGAACGTGGAGCCAAACTGCTCGCTCTAACCCATGTTTCCAACGTGCTGGGAACAGTCAACCCTGTGAAAGAGATCGTCAGGAAAGCCCATAGTAACGGAATAACGGTGCTTCTTGACGGTGCTCAGTCTGTTCCTCATATGCTAGTGGACATTCAGGATATTGGATGCGATTTTCTGACCGCTTCTGGCCACAAGATGCTGGCCCCGACTGGAAGCGGCTTTCTGTATGCTCGCAAAGAGCTGTTGGAGGAGATGCCTCCCTTCCTAGGTGGAGGCGACATGATTAGAGAGGTTCACTTGAGGGATGCCAAGTGGAATGATGTCCCATGGAAGTTTGAGGCGGGCACCATGCATATTGAGGGCGCCATAGGTTTGGGTGTAGCAGTAGACTTCCTGCAGAACCTAGGTATGTCTAATGTGAGGGCCCATGAGGAGAAGATCACTGGGTACGCCCTTGAGAAACTATCAGAGGTTAAGGGGGTAAGGATCTACGGTCCCCCTGATGTTGATAGTCGCGGTGGAGTAGTCGCATTCACTATGGATTCTGCTCATCCCCATGACATAGCGTCCATCCTAGACGGAGAAGGGATCGCTATCAGGGCCGGGCATCACTGCGCAATGCCTCTCATGGAGAGGCTTAATGTGCCCGCGACGGCGAGGGCCAGTTTCTATCTGTATAACAAGGAGGAGGAGGTCGACTTATTAGCTGGTGGCCTGGAAAAGGTCCGCCAGGTGTTCGCATGACCTACGATATATACAGAGAGATCATACTCGACCATTACAAGAATCCTAGGAACTTCGGTGAGTTGGAGAACCCTGACATTAAGGCGAAGGATTCGAATCCTCTTTGTGGGGATGTGATAGAGATCCAGATGAAGGTCGACGCTAAGGGTATCGTGAAAGACGTTAGATTCAACGGTCAGGGATGCGCCATCAGCCGCGCTTCAGCGTCTATGCTAACAGAGCTGGTTCAAGGCAAAACCTTGGACGAAGTAAGAGCAATAGGCAAAAAGGATGTCTTGGATAATCTGGGAAACCCCGATCTCGGACCGGCGAGGATCAAATGCGCCCTTCTAGCGCTCAAAGTCTTGAAAGTAGGCGTCTACAGCTACATAGGTCAAGCTATGGAAAAGGATGCTGATTTATCTTAGACGGGTTTACTGCAACAATAAGACAGAGCTGGTTGTTCAAACTTAGTCATTAAATACTGCTCTTTGGATTACATGTTGGAGACCAGAGTAAACTACCGATGGAGGAGCATGATGCAGCCTTGAAACCCTTAGAGATGGGTGCCAGCGTAGAAGCCTTCGAGGAGGACTATGAGCTGAGCAGCCGAGAGATTGAGATCTTGAAGGCTCTTGGCACCGAAGGCGAATCAACAGTATCCTTCCAAGGGCTGAAGAGAAAGCTCGGCATGCATCAAGAAACCCTCTCACGGGCATTAGCAAGGCTCCACCGCGACGGGTTCGTAGAAAGGACCCCTGACGGCTACCGGCTAAACAGGAAAGCAGCACCCCGCCTACCCCTGTCAGAAGGCGGATCCGAGCGAACACTCCCAGTTATTCGAGCTTACGTTCCACCCTTCGTGGACACTAAGACCCTGTTCACAGCTCTGCGTGGCTCATGGTTCGGGAGCCTACGCTGGCTTAGATACGCTGAGACTGAAGGTGAAGCAGTCCTAACATGGATCACCGAGAAAGGAGATGTGCAAGTAGATCTCCGAGTCAGAGATGGATCCATGACCATACAGGCAAGAGTAGGAGAATCAGTGGACATGAGGAGGGCTCTTATAGCGGCTCATGAATTGTATAGGCATCTCGCCAGCTTCTACACGAAGCAGCTTGGAAGCGGAGTAATGCTACTAAGCTCAGAGTCTAGTGAACCTAGAGCATCATAGACGCTGTTTGTGACCAGGTTTCCCGTTTACTAGTCGTCATCTAACCTTCTTTTCCATATTACTGGTGACAAGACATGACGACAATAGTGGCGGTCAAGAGCGGCGAAGGTGTAGCGCTCGCATCTGATAGACGTGCGAGCAAAGGCTTCTTCGTAGGCTCCAAAGACGTCCAGAAGATCTATCCTCTAGACGACTCTATTTCCGTGGCCATGTCTGGCCTCATGTCGGATGCGGAGTACGTGATCAAACTTGCCAAAGCAGAGAGGAAGCTGATAGGTCTCCGAAGAAACTTCCCTTTGAGTGTTAAGGAGACTGCAAAGCTGATCTCAAACATAGCTTACTCGGGTATGAGGTCGTATCAACCCTTCTTCGCAGACCTGCTGGTTGCAGGAGTAGACCCCCAGGGTGCTCATATCTACGCAGCGGACATAAGCGGTTCACTTACAACGGAGAACTTCGCTTCCTCAGGGTCAGGTTCCCCATTGGCCTACGGTGTTTTAGAAGGAGGCTACAAAGAGGGTATCAGCTTAGATGAGGCCAAGCAGCTCGCTGAAAAAGCTGTTAGAGCAGCCATGGAGCGTGACCCCGGCTCTGGGAACGGTGTGGTCACGGTAACCATTTCGCTGAACGGCTCAGCAACGGTCTCGAAGGAGGCGAACTAAATGAGCGAAGCCCCTCCATACAGATATCCCTTCTTCTACGGGCCTGAAGGCAGACTAATCCAGGTTGACGCGGCTCTCGAAGCAGTGCGAAGAGGCTCCACGACCATAGGCTTCAAGACCAAGGAGTACGTGCTCCTAGCAAGCCTGGTTAGACAACCGAAGCCTCTCATGGAAGCCCCGGAGAAAATCTTCGTAGTCGACGACCATGTGGGAGCAACCGGATCCGGGTACGTAGGAGACTTGGTGCAGCTGGTGGATGAAGCCAGAGTTCAGGCTCAGCGCCACAGACTCGTGTATGATACGCCCTTAGATGTTCTCTCCTTAGCTAAGCATCTGGGCGCCTACTTCCACTCCTTCACCCTGTACACGGTGAGACCTCCTGGAGCATCGATGATCCTCGGAGGAGCAGATCAGCTGGGGCTCCAACTCTACCAGATAGAGCCTGGAGGAACATACTCTAACGGCAAGGCTGCATCAGTAGGACAAGACTCCGACAAAGCCATGGAGATTCTGCTTCAAGGCTACCGAGAAGACCTGTCCTTCGAGCAGGGAATGCAATTAGCCGTGAAAGCCATCACCGAGCCGTCTGGAGACAAGGGAAGACTCGAATTCGGAGTTGTCAGAAAGCAGCAGGGAGTATTCGAGAAGATCTCTCAGGAAAAAATATCAGCCATCGTCTAACAGCAAAACCCGATGTGGGAGAAGCCATCTCCCACCTCCATCCTTTGTTCTATTCTTGCTATGAGCCTGTTTCTGACAAATCGTTCGGAAAGTGGTTATAACTAACGTCTCTTCCCTGTCTGTTGACGAGGTCTTGAAGATCTGGATAGACGTTTTAACACCTAAGCAGCTCCTGTTCTTCAAGCCTCTGATTGCTCAGCTCCAGGAGAGAGGGCATCATGTAATAGCCACATCCAGGCATTACCGTGAGGTTGAAGGCCTTGCACCGATTGCAGGTCTAAGCCTTGAGTTGATCGGTAGACATGGCGGAGCAGCTCTTAGAGAGAAGTTGGAGGCAAGTGTTGAACGCTCAGCTCTGCTCGCAAAGAGAATTGCCGGAGAGAATGTTGATTGTGCAGTATCTTTCAGTTCCCCTGAGTGTGCAAGAGTCGCTTTTGGACTTGGAGTCAAACATATCTGCATAAACGACTCGCCCCACGCGGAGAGCGTAGGGAGGCTCACGATACCTCTCTCGTCAATGCTGGTCACGCCTTGGATAATCCCTCTTCACCTATGGACACGCTTCGGCATTACCAGAAACAGGATTACGAGATATAGAGCTCTGGATCCTGCGGCATGGCTGAAACGGCTGCCGCGAAACGCTGCTTCACGGCCTCCTCTCGCCCTAGACTGGAGCAAAAGAACTGTCACAGTTAGGCTTGAAGAGAGCTCCGCTGCCTACATGCTTAGCAATACTAGAATCTCTGCGAAAATGCTTGTCAATTCACTTGCTCAGGAACACCCTGACTGCAATATCATCGCCCTGTGCCGATACAAGGAGCAGGTCGAAGAGTTCTCCCAAGGTCTTCCAGCTAATGTTTACGTTCCTGCTGAGCCTGTTGACGGCGTCGGCCTTCTGAGGTCAACAGATGTATTTGTTGGCTTAGGGGGCACAATGACTGCGGAAGCAGCTCTCCTAGGGGTTCCCACAGTCTCAGCCTTCATGGGAGGATCCAAGGTGCTGGTTCTAGGCTTCTTGGCCCGCAGAGGCCTTGTTCAGCCAGCCAAGGACATCCGTGGAATAATCAGATCTGTGGCTAAATATCTGGAGGAGGAATCTCTGAGGACTGACATCAAGAAGAAGGCACAGCGCTTACTTAACTGGATGGAGGATCCGGTTGAAAAGGTGTTGGATGTGGTTGAACAAGCTGGGGTTGGGAAAGCTTAATGAGCCCATCATGTCGGTTCGTTGACAGGCTCAGCGTCTGCTGTTTCAGCCCGGTGGTGTAGCGGTCAAGCATACTGGCCTTTGGAGCCGGTGACGGCAGTTCGAATCTGCCCCGGGCTACCATTTCCGCTATGTTTCGGCTATATTTCAGGCAGAAAAAGGGCATAAAACACCTATCTGACGTTATAAGATCTTGCGAACATGGAACCGAACCTGTCACGGGCTACCTTTACTTCAATTTCAAGCCGTCTTTAGGGAAAAAGGATAGAAGAGTATAGCAAAGACCTGTATACCACACCCCAGCATGCCTTAAATCCGAGCTAAGGAGTAGTAGAGCCTGCTGAATCACGTATGCAGGAGATAAAACCAAATCGTGCATGCTACATAAAGCTTGGATCGGAAGGTGGATGGGAAAAAGAGTGCTTAGAAAATCAGACCATACGGTTTGGCTATAATGAAATCTCACACGAAGACTGTGTAGCCCGCCGCTGGAATCATGTAGAAAAGCAACTTCAAAAGATAAGAAACGACAAAGGGGCTATCAGGCGAGATCTGAATCAGATCAAAGAATTTTACGAGGCGGGCACTGACGTGCTGTGGGTAACCTTCCACGGGAATTCTCTTCGGTGGTGCTTCTCGAACCCCGAGGTAACTAAGCTTGGCGACGGTAGTAGGTTCAGGAAAGTCATCGACCAATGGCGAAGCACCGATGTCAAAGATAACAAACTGTCGACGGACAGATTGCGAGGGAGCCTGTTAAGCATGCAGGGCTACAGGGGCACTATTTGTAAAGTCAAGGAATTTGAGTACCTGGTCAATAAAATCAACGGGAAGACACCACCTCGCATCGAAGAGGCTCAGGCAGCATACAAAACTCTAGTCGATAATATTGAAAGTTTGATTCGAGGCCTTCATTGGAAGGATTTCGAGCTCCTTGTTGATCTCATCTTCAGGGGTGCTGGTTGGAAACGCATCGGCAAGCTGGGCGGGCCACAGAAAACGATAGACCTCGAGCTGCTCTCGCCTGTGACAAATGAAAAGATCTCCGTTCAGGTTAAATCGAAGGCAGGACGGCAAGACTATTTAGATTACAAGGATCGCTTTGCTGAAATGGCAGGTTATGCTCGCTTCTTCTTCGCGGTTCATACACCCGAGGATAGCCTAGAAAATTATTCAATGGAGAGTGGAGCTGAGACCGAAGAAATCAGATATCTCGGTCCCAGAGAGGTAGCCAAGCTATGTGTAGATTATGGCCTGGCAGAATGGGTAATGCACAAAGCAGAGTAGATGGGTAAGCCGAGTCGGGAAAACTGAACAGGTTTAGTTACGAGTCTGCCCGTTTCCCACCATAAAACTCAACGGCACGTGCCGTGATTCTCCTAACCCAACATAGCATGAGAAGCGATGGCTTATTGTAAACCTACTTCCGTCCACCATCGCTATATTTCGGGCAAGAATTTGCTACTCTAAGGCTACGTTAACGATAGACAGTGACAACCTATTACGGGCTACCATTTCCG
The DNA here is from genome assembly GCA_016184315.1 of Nitrososphaerota archaeon. Lineage (GTDB taxonomy): Archaea > Thermoproteota > Nitrososphaeria > Nitrososphaerales > JACQRY01 > JACQRY01. The sequence continues at coordinate 47,878 of JACPCU010000020.1, read as the reverse complement.
CTATAGTTTCGGTATGTTTCGGGCGTGAAGATTATTTCTGTATCTCTGATTCGATGTCTTTGATCTTCCAAGCCAAAGATTCTTTGAGCCTGCCGTTCTCTATGAGTGAGAAGGGGTGCCCGCATGAGGGGCATTTGAAGAAGACTTCTATGGCCTGTTCAAAGGTCAGCCTCTGACATGTATCTACTCCGCAGTGGTAGAATTCGTGGGTATCTTCGTTTTCAAGCCTGATCTTTAATCGCTCCAACACTTTGCGTTTCTGTGTCTCTATGAAGCCGTCCACCTGATCTCGCTGGGCCTTCCATCTGTATACGAACCATCCTCTCTTCAGGTCTCTTACCCTTATGCCTGAGATCAGGGATCTTCCGAAGAGGTCGTAGAGAGCCTTCCTCACAGTGTTGATCTTGAGGCCGGTGGCACTTGCGATCTCTTCATCGGTAGCGTTCTCGTTGTTCAAAAGGGCTCGGGCAACCCGGACGTATTCTTCTCCTCCTAGGAGCCCTGCGATCTTTACGAAGGAGTCTTCATACTCTATTCTAAGGCGTGGAGGCGTTGTGCGAGGTTCTGACATAGAATGGTTATTATTCGTTTGAGAAAGATTAAAGGTTTTCTCGTAGTCGGATCATATGGTTAGAGTTCTACTACATTCTTGCCTTTGGCTGAGGGGGTAATCTTCATCTTCGCATCCCGGAAATTCTTCTTCAACTCTTCTCCTTTGAAGTATCTATCCAAGAACACTGCTAGGGCTGAAACCTCGGAGTGAGGCTGATGACTTACAGCAACATTATAGTCAGCCATGCTGTAGAGTTCCCGAGGAACCTTCTCTGCCCCCACAACGACCAAAATGTTTCTCTCTCCTCTTTGAACCTCCTCAACTGTTTCCATACCTAACCCATACATCGTAAGATGGACTACTAGTCCTCCACTATTCTTCCACTGTCTTACGACTTTCTTCCAATCGTCAACAAACTCGACTTGGAAGTCTCCACCCCACCGCTTGTTGACATTCCTAATCGTCTCCGCAAGATCTTCCTCCCCTCCCACGGTGTATATGCAGTCAGCTCCAAAGGCCCGTGCAACCAAAGCAATGTGAGTGGTGATTCGGTCATCTCTGACCAGCCTGTAACCGATTCTGAGGACAGCAACCCTAGGCATTTACTTCACGACGTTCTCCGAACAACGCTTTGAAGTGTTGGACAATCCATGTAGGTCCTTTAACATAGGCTTCTAATGCGCCGTCCTGTCTTCTACTTAGATCTACTGTTGCATTGCTCCTCAACCATTCGATTTCATCTGATGCCCCTGCAATCTCCTCTGGAGGAATCACCGTTCTGGACTCGTCGTATTCGAAGATAGATTCATGGATCCGCTTTTTCAAGTCCTCTAGTCCAAAGCCTGTCCTCGCTGAGACCACGATGGATCCCTCTGGAACCACGCAGATAGCTTTCCGGACATCCTCCAAGTGCTCCTTAGCAGTCAAATCAGCTTTATTCAGAACCACAAGGGTCTTGGAGGGTGAAACCTCCAACTGAGTAAGAACAGCAATGGAGTCTTGGAAGCGGAGGAGAACGTCTCCAGGCGGCTCGCTGACATCCACCACCAAAAGCACCAAGGCTGCATGAGTCAGCTCCTCCAAGGTTGACTTGAAGGCTTCAATCATGTATAGAGGTAGGCCGCTGATGAAGCCTACGGTATCAGACAGAAGCGTTTTGGAGTTGTCCAACATTATGCTCCTACTGGTTGTTGCTAGAGTTGTGAAGGAGCCTGCTCCCACCTCTTTTCTTTCTCCGGTTAGGGCGTTGAAGAGACTAGTCTTTCCCGCTGCAGTGTAGCCTGCAAGAGAAACAGTGGCGATGTTCATTCTGCTTCTTTGACGCTGGTAGAGGCTTCTCCTCTTAGCTATCTTTTCCAGTTTCCTTTGCAGTGCTGATATTCTTGTTTTGAGGTCCCGGTTATAGACTTCGACTTCGTATCTTCCGAGGCCGAAGAAGCCCGGTTGCTCACCCGCTTTGGCCAAGCGAACCTTCTGTCTTGCTCCTGCCATTTCGTATCTCAAGTGGGCTAGGCGAACCTGCAGCTTGGCCTCTGCTGTAGAGGCTCTTTTCGCGAAGATCTGAAGTATGAGCTTCTCTCTGTCCACTACTTCGACTCCGATGAGCTTGCCTAGATTGTAGAGCTGCACGGGTTTCAGCTTCTCGTCGAACAGTATTACGTCGGCAGCAATGTCCTTCGCAGATAGGGCTATTTCGATGGCTTTTCCTGCGCCTACGCCGTACTCGGCTTTAAAGAGGAATCTTTGCGTAAAGGTTTGGATTATGTTGTAGCCTGCTGCTTCAGCTAGGCTGACGGCTTCGCTTCGTCTAAATCTGTCGGGGTATGTTACGAGGATGGCTTTGTTAGCTGAAGACAGTCTTACTCTTCACCGTTCAAGGAACATTTCTGCTACGCTAACTCTTCAGCAGGTATCAGTAGATCTACTTTGAGGAAGTGTTTGATCTTGCTCGCTAGGACATTATCAGGCTTGAGCCTAGCGGTTTCGATAAGTCTTATGACTGAGGGCTTTTCATTTATCTTTCGGCCGAGCTCTTCTTGTGAGAGATTCAGCTTCTCTCTGGCTTGCCTGATAACCAAGTTGTAGTCAGGCCTCAGATCCAACTCCGGTTCTTTGAGCAGCGGAGTGGGATTCCTAAGCCTAGGTGCAGGCCTTGGTCTATTAGTGGCCAAAGATTTGGGAAACGATTTCGGTAGTGCTACTGGCGCAGCTACTGGTGTGCCTAGTCTAGAGCAGTGGCCGCATACAGTGAGTTTCCCTCCGTCAATCATAACGGTCTGAGGAACTCCGCGTATAGGCTCGCCGCAGACTTCACAAACCCTCAATTTTCTCTTGCCTAGATGTTGCAGGGCGTTTGAGGCTACTTAGGTTTTGCGCGAGAAGCTTAATTCCCCGAACACTTGGCCCTACGGGGAAGGATTCAGAGTTGGATTGGGGGAGAAAATTCGCGATGACGTTGGACTATCTTTTTGGGAAGGGTGTTAGCGACGGGGTTCCCTTTGACTCTTTTACGTATGTGACTTCTAGGAGAACGGGTAGGCTGAGAAGTGTTTCATGGAATGGTAGACTTCTAGCCACGGTGAGATCTGAAGGTGGCGTTGCCCTGACGGTGTTCGGCGCCGAAGTTCTTAGTACTTCAAAGTCCTTCGTAGAAAATTGTGTCACGGTAAACGAAGACGCGGTTGAATCTGTTTCCACCGGTCTTTCTGTCTTCGCCAAACACGTTGTTCACTGTGGGCGAAACGTTTATCCCAAGTCTGAGGTTGCTGTTCTCAGTCCGCAAGGAAAAGTCATTGCAGTAGGGAAGGCTGTCCTCTCATCCAAGAACATGATGAGTTTCAGGAAAGGCATGGCTGTCAAGGTTCGTCAGGGTGCAGCTGGTAAGCCAAGTCTAGATGATGCTGAGTAGTGTGGCAGGATTTGAAAAGGCTTAAGGGATAGATGCCGGGTCTTGGTTTGACTGTTTGGTAAGAGGTGTCGTGGTTGGCGTTTGATCGTAGACAGACAAGGCGTCTCTTGGAACGTATGGGAGTAGACATGAAGGAGGTTGAAGGCGTTGAGGAGGTTGTGATCCGCACTAGGACGAAGGATATCATTGTAAAGGATGCAAGTGTAGCTGAAGTGACTGTGAAAGGGATGAGAATGTTTCAGGTGTCAGGAGAGGAGGTTGAAGAGAAGGCCCGCGAGACTCCCAAGTTCACAGAGGAGGATGTTCTCCTGGTGGTTCAGCAGACAGGTGTTTCGAAGGAGAGGGCTCAGTCAGCGTTGGAGGACGCTGATGGGGATTTGGCTAAGGCAATCCTTAGCTTAACGGCTGCTTGAACAAGGATGTACGCGAAGAGCTTAATTACAGTGACGTGAAGGGAGGGGCGAACAGAATTGTCTCTTCATGAAGGCTCCCAGATACAGGAAGTCATATCTGCTCTGACCCAGTTTGAGAGTGAACTGGATTCTATTCGCGGTAACGTTGAGGAGTTGAAGAGGAATCTGATCAGCTATGCTAGGCAGGAGGCTGAGAAGCTTAAGGAAGAGTCTGTAAAGGAGGCGGCTGAGGAGACTCAGATGGAGATAGACCATGTTCAGAGGGAGGCTGAGGAGGAGGCTAAGAGGATCATTGCCAATGCTGAGAAGGACGTTGAGAAGCTGAAAGCGAGGATAGACAAGGTGTTCGATGAAGCTGTGAAGAAGGTTGTCAAAGGTGTGTTGGGCGCGTAGAGATGGTCAAGACCCTTATCTCAGACGAGGTTTACACCGCTGTCAAGACGGTTGCGGCAAAGGGTAGGCTTCTCTCCTACCAGAACTATGAGAACCTCGCCGAATCCCGTGACCTTGAAGACTTGGCGACTAAGCTGAGGGGCACGGCCTACAGCCAAACTGTTTCGAAGGTGCAGAGGCCGTATAAGGCTGATAAGCTGGAGATGGCTTTCAGGGAGCAGTTTGCGTTCACGCATTTCTCTGTGCTGAGGGTTTCGCCTCAGAGCGAGCTGCTTTCAGCTTATTATCTGAGGCATATCGCTTCGAATCTGAAGACTGTTTTGAAGGGTAAGGCGTTCGGACTGCCTTACGAGGAGATCAGTAGGCGTGTCAACCTTTACGCTGAGGAGCTAGTGGGTAGGAGGGACGTTGTGGTTAGGGCTCTAAGTGCTCAGGGGCTTGATGATGCAGTTAGGCAGTTGGCTGGCAGCGAGTTCGGAGATGAAGCTGAGGCTGCTGCGAAGAGCTTCAAGGAGAAGAATGAACCTCAGCTCTTTGATGTTTACATTGACAGAGAGTTTTATTCAAGTCTTGTTCGGGCCTATGGGTCTGCTTCAGGAAAGAAGAATGGTGATGGAGAAGCCAAGATCAGGAGGCTCATCACTCTTGACTTGGATTCTTTCAACATTTTGGCTTCTCTGAGGGCTAAGCTGTGGGATCTTCCTAAGCCTGAGGCCCGTGGCCTGCTGATTGAATCTGGGATCGGTGTGCCGATAGGCTTGTTGGAGGATATGGTTGCAGCTGAGTCGGTAAACGAGGCGTTACACATAGTGGAGAGGACTGAGTATAGAGGCATCCTGCCTAGGGAGGTTTCTGGGGTAGAGGCTTTGTCTAAGCTTGAAGACGGGTTTGCCGGTCTCACGTATGAGCGGGCGCAGCACGCCTTCTTGTGGGATGAGTTTGGGGTAAGTCTGGCTCTGGCTTTGGTGAAGATGTTGGAGCTGGAGGCTAGGAATCTTTCAGCCATAGCTTTCGGTGTCGAGCAGCGTTTGGATGTCCAGAGGATGATGGAGAAAGTTGTCTGCGCTAAGGAGCGGCGCAGCTAAGCGTTATGTTGCTCGCCGAATAAGGCAAGTCCTCGCTGTCGGATTGTAGAACCCGCCCTTCAAATATGACTCAAATTCGGAGCCTAGATGTCTTGGTTGTGGAACGCAGCCTCCCCCCTAGCAATATAAATTTCAAGATCAGAGGGAATATTTCTGAGAGGTTGACTAGACAGCCCCTAGGGCTTCTCTTCCCATTCTAGCTCTACGTAGTTGGTTGAGGGAATTATTTTCCGATAGATGATGCCGGTTCCCTCGTAGAACTTGGTGAACCATTCGTATAGGTGGAGCCTCAGGTCTTGGATGAACACGATCAGAGCTTCAAGAGCTATTATGCCTAGGTTGCCTACGACTATTAGTGGTATTGCGGCGAGTCCCATGGACCACGCCAAGTTCAGGGCGATCAAGAGTGATGCGTGGACTGTGAGTAACACTGCTATTCGAAGATAGCTCACGGTGTTTGCAAGGAAACCTGGGATGCGTTCGAAGGCTAGCTCGACGAACTCTATGAGCGCAGCCATGCCTGCTCCCTCGTCGCCGTGTCCCATCCCCTTTTTGGTCAACACTACTCTGCCAGCAACCATTAGGAGAAGAAGGGCAATCATTCCGGGGATGGCGATTGAGCTAGCCAGTTTGACCGGGATGTGGATTCCAATGTCTCTCAGTAGAAACAGGGAGTTGGTGCTGGTGAAAAGCGTAGAGATCTGTTTGCCTCCAGCCCAGAAGGCGAATAGGAAGCTGACGAAGAAAACATAGAGGATTAGCAAGGGCACCCGGTGCAGATAGACTTCAAGCGTCTCACGACTCTTGATTCCGTTTACAACATTGACCAATAATCCTATGAAAATGTGTAGAGTACCCAAGGCAATAGCGATTTTCAGGAACACGTATAGCACCTGAAGAGCTATGCTGGGTATCGCTTCGTGTCCTCTCTCCACCAACTCAAGCGGGTGAAACGGAAGGGGGATGAATTTACCTAACTCTAATCCAAATACTTCTCCGATGCCTATACCGACCACCATTGCAGCTACTCCTGCCGCAATGAACATCTGACCCCAGCTGCGAATGGGGTGACCTCCTTTGGCCCGCATGAATAGATAGGCGCCGAAAGCTGTGAGAACCAAGCCGTGGCCAAGATCGCCGAACATGAGTCCATAGAAGACGGGGAAGATCAGAGCGATAATGGCAGTCGGGTCGAATTCACCGTAGCCGGGCGGCCCCTGGGTTAGAGTAATATTCGCAAACGGCTTTACCATCTTTGAGTGCCTAGCCAGAGTGGGCACCGAAGGAGTTGCTTCACCGTGTTCTCCATGCTCCTTATGGCCAGCCTCCTCGAAGACGCTTATCCACCTGCTGAATCTTTTGTGGAAGTCTTCCTGCTGCACATTCGGTATATATCCCTCCACGACTGCGAAGCGCTTCAGCTCTCCGGGCTTCCGGACCTGCGATAGGACGGTGTAAGCTACTTGACCCGTTTCCCTGAGAGTAAGAATCCTGCCAGCGTTCTTAGATGACAGATCATCGGTTTCCTGCTCTAGTTGTTGAAGTTTCTTCCTTGTATCTTCAAGTCGGCTTTTGACGGCGTCATAGGCCTCGGAGGGGCTTTGCGGAAGATCATGGGGAATCTCGAAGGGCTTGACCTCGAAGCTTCTTAGTGCTCTGTCGACTCTATCTGCGTCTTGACGCAACGCGATGACTAGCACGGCGTTTCGGTCGCGTGTTAGAGACTTGTCGATGATGGCGGCCTCGGGAAGACTGTTCCTTACTTCTTTCAGGTCTTTCGTGGAGATTATGGTGAAGACTGTGTAAAGCCTCTTCAGCTTCTCTAAGCTCTTCAAGTCCACGTTGAAGCTCGAGACTAGTGAGAGGGCTGCTTCAAGAGCATCCAAGTCTGAAAGATTCTTCTTCATTTTGGAGATCGCCTGCATTCTTGTTCCTAAGTCTTCTATCAGAGGCTTGGCTTCAGCCTCAAGTTTGGTTACTAGACTCATCCAGTCGGTGGCGGTGAACTTCTCCTTCTCTGTCTTGACACCTTTGGAGAGGACATCCATGACGCCGGGTTCAACTTTGAGTCCAAGGTTCCTGGATAACTCGTCTAGGTCGATGAAGACTTTGAATGTCCTAGATGTTAAGGCATCTACCTGTGTGTCTATGGTCTTGGCCTCAGGTCCTGTGGGGTGGAACCATTCAAACTGGCAGAGGGTTTTGGTTGCCTCAGGAAGTTCGGATCTTGGGAGGATCAGAGTGACTTTGGAGAGCTCGACTACGCCCACGGAGGTTCATCACTTGGAGGTGGATATGGGCGTTGTTAAGGCTATTTTTATAGGTTTTCTGTAGATAGCCTTATAAATTCTGGTAAAAACGCGGAGCCTCGATTGTCGATGCGAGTCATCGCAGTCGGTACTAGGAGCTTCGTTTCTGGTTTCCGTCTTGCCGGAGTTGACGGTGTCGAAGCTACGACTCCTGATGAAGCTTTGAAGACGGTTGAAGGCCTGATGGCTGACAAGAATACTGGTTTGATCATGGTGAGCAGTGATGTCGCGGAGCCTCTTAGACCCCGTTTGACAGAGCTGAGATCTAAGAAGCCGGTTCCCCTCATCTACGAGGTTCCTGCGCCTGGGACTAAGGCTGTCAAGATAGAATACAGGACGATGCTGAGACAAATATTGGGTGTTTAGAATTATGGCTGCAAGCTCATCTGTGAGAAACGTTGTCAACAAGGTCTCCGACGAAGCACGGCAGGAGATGATCGCTATTCTAGGCGAAGGCGTCAAGGAGGCAGAGAGCATCCTTGAAGCAGCTAGGCGCGAGGCTGTTGAAGCGGTCACTAAGATCTTGGAGTCGAAGGACAGGCAGGCTGACGCTGTTAAACGCAGACTCATCGGTAACGCGGAGCTGGTGGCAAGAAACAAGAGCCTTCAGCTCACCGAGGAAACAGTCAACAAGGTCTTCCATCAGTCTCTGGATAAGATAGCTCGCCTAGAATTCGAGGGTTCTTATGATGACGCCTTGAAGCGTATCCTTGAGGAAAGCATCATCTCACTCGATGTCAAGGAAGTGGTGTGCTCCTGTAGCAAGAGGGACCTGAAAACCGTCTCTAAGCTCGCATCGGAAGTGGGCAAGCGTAAGGGAGTGAAGATAGAGATGGATCCCCAGCCGCTGAACTGCGCAGGCGGCGTGAAAGTCAGGTCAACTGATGGTAGCATCGTGTATGACAACACTGTTGAGGCTAGGCTTGCAAGAATCAAGCCGCTTTTAAGGAGGCAGGTATACGACCTGCTGAGCGGAGGAAGTTAGGTTTATGCCAGCTAAAGGCAAGATAGTTTGGATCAGTGGCCCTGCCGTCAAGGCTTCGGGTATGGGGGAGGCCAAGATGTATGAGACTGTTGAGGTAGGCGAGGAGCGCCTTGTGGGCGAAATTATCCGTCTGACTGGCGACGTGGCGTTCGTCCAAGTCTACGAGTCCACCAGCGGATTGAAGCCTGGTGAACCCGTCTATGGTACTGGTCTACCATTATCTGTGTCCCTAGGACCCGGCATGATCGGCAAGATCTACGACGGGATGCAGAGGCCCCTAGACGAGATTGCGAAGAAGTCAGGAGCCTTCATCACCAGAGGCATCTCAATGCCCTCTATCTCCTATGACGCTAAGTGGCACTTCAAACCCACAGTCAAAAAGAAGGATGTTGTTCAGGCAGGCAGCATTCTTGGAACCGTGAACGAGACACCCCTGATCGAGCATAGGATTATGGTGCCTCCAGATTCACCTGGAGGAGAAGTTGTAGAGATCAGGGATGAGGGAGACTACACCGTTGAAGAAGTGATTGCCACAGTCAAGAAGGACAGCAAGAAACAGGACCTAAAGATGTATCACCGCTGGCCCGTCAGGAAGGCTCGTCCTTACGCTGAGCGGTTTGACCCTGAGCTTCCTCTAGTCACAGGACAGAGGGTTATAGATACTCTGTTCCCCATTGTTAAGGGAGGAACAGCAGCTATTCCAGGAGGCTTCGGCACCGGAAAGACAGTTACCCTCCACCAAATCGCGGCTTGGGCTGATGCGAAAGTCGTATTGCACGTGGGCTGCGGTGAACGCGGCAACGAAATGACCGAAGTGCTAATCAAGTTCCCCGAGTTGAAAGACCCTGCTTCCGGACTACCCCTGATGGACCGAACCATCCTCGTGGCTAACACAAGCAACATGCCTGTAGCAGCAAGGGAAGCCAGCATTTACACCGGGGTAACCATGGCTGAATATTACAGAGACATGGGTTATGACGTTGTGCTCGTAGCTGATTCGACGAGCAGATGGGCTGAGGCTCTCAGAGAGATCAGTGGACGATTAGAAGAGATGCCAGCGGAGGAAGGATACCCATCTTACTTAGCTTCACGTCTCGCCGAGTTTTATGAACGGGCAGGAAGAGTCAGAACACTAGGCACGCCGGAGCGCATAGGCTCCGTAACCCTCATCGGAGCGGTTTCACCGTCAGGCGCAGACTTCACCGAGCCCGTCACAACTCATACCTCACGATTCATCAAGACCTTCTGGGGTCTAGAAACAAGGCTCGCTTATTCTAGGCATTATCCGGCTATCAACTGGATCACAAGCTACTCAGGCTACGCTGACAGCGTGAAGAAATGGTGGGGCGACACAGTGGGCAAGAACTGGGACCGCGAAAGAGGCTACGTCTACACCATCCTTCAGCGAGAAGACGTGTTGAAGGAGATCGTCAGGCTCCTCGGACCCGAGGCTCTTCCTGATGAGGAGAAGCTGATCCTTGATGTTGCAAGAATGATCAAAGAAGGCTTCCTTCAGCAGAGCGCCTACGACGAGGTTGACAGTTACTGCAGTCCCCAGAAGCAGTACAAACTCCTGTCACTCTACGCAGACTTCCATCGCGAGGCGATGAACGCTCTGAAGAGCGGCGTCGCATTGTCCCAAATCAGGGCGATGCCCATAATCGCGAAGCTGATTAGAAGCAAGTTCGCGGTGCCTAACGAGAAGCTAGAGCTTCTTGAAGAACTGGGCAAAGATATGGTTGAAGGGTTTAGGAAGATGTCTGCACAAGAGGTGAAAGTGGTTGCCAGCTAAACAGGTCGGCGGAATAGAGTACACGAAGGTCGCTGAGATTAAAGGCCCCCTGCTGATCTTAGATGGGGTGACCCAAGCAGCATACGACGAGCTAGTAGAGATAGAGTCCCCCGGGGGAGAGCAGAGACTTGGCAAAGTCCTCGAAATAGGTGGAGGAAGAGCAGTAGTACAGGTCTTCGAGGGAACCACAGGGCTCTCCACAATAGGAACCAAGGCAAGGTTCCTAGGTAAACCCATGGAGATAGCTGTCTCCTCTGAGCTGCTCGGAAGGGTCTTCGACGGCCTAGGCAGGCCCCTGGACAATCTCCCTGAGCCTGTGGGCGAGGACTTCCGTGACGTTAACGGTCTTCCAATTAACCCGGAGAGAAGGGACTATCCTACTGACTTCATTCAGACTGGAGTATCCGTCATCGACGGAATGAACACTCTGGTCAGAGGCCAGAAGCTACCCATCTTCTCAGGTGCAGGCATGCCACATAACCTGCTGGCAGCCCAAGTTGCGAGACAGGCAACTGTGCTAGGAGAGCAGGCGGAGTTCGCCGTGGTCTTCGCCGCGGTGGGTGTCCAGCACACGGAGTCTAGGTTCTTCCGCAGAGCCCTTGAAGAGACCGGTGCCATAAAGAGAAGCGCCCTCTTCCTCAACCTTGCAGACGACCCTGCCATCGAGAGAATCACCACTCCTAGGGTTGCTCTCACAGCGGCAGAATACTTGGCCTTCGAGCTGGGCATGCATGTTCTCGTCATAATCACTGATCTGACCAACTACGCGGAGGCCCTCAGAGAGATCAGCGCTGCTCGCGAAGAGGTGCCTGGAAGAAAAGGTTACCCAGGATACCTCTATACAGATCTTGCTAGCATCTACGAGAGAGCAGGCAGGATCAAAGGAGAGAAGGGAAGCATCACCCAGATGCCCATTCTATCCATGCCCAGCGACGACATCACTCACCCCATCCCCGACTTGACAGGTTACATCACCGAGGGGCAGATCGTTCTTGGACGGGACCTGTTCCGAAAAGAGGTCTATCCGCCAGTAAACGTGCTTTCCAGCCTGAGCAGGCTGATGAAGGACGGAGTCGGCAAAGGCAAGACGAGGGACGACCACATGGAGGTCAGCAACCAGCTTTACGCCGGTTTCGCTAGGTCTCAGGAGCTTAGAGCACTTGCAGAAATTGTGGGCAAAAGCGGTTTGACAGGAACAGACCTGAAATACCTTGACTTCGGCGAAAGGTTTGAGCGGCAATTCCTGAACCAAGGTTATGAGGAGAACCGCACCCTCGAGGACACTTTGAGCATTGCGTGGGACATCCTTTCAGTTCTGCCTGAAAACGAGTTGACCAAAATCAGGGAAGAATACATCCACAAGTACAGTAAGCCTAGTTCAGGGGGCAGCGGAGGGTCATCGTAGCCGTGTCAGTAGCGTCAAGCAAGAGACCCCTACCCACAAAGATAGAGCTGATCCGGATCAAGCGTAGCCTCCAAGTAGCAGTGATGGTCCACAAAATACTTGAGGACAAGCGTCAAGTGCTGCTTAAGCGGCTAGAAGAACTGATTCAGGAGGCCTCTGAGTCTAGGGACTCCATGTGGCAACCGCTCTCCGATGCTTACAGGTCTCTTCTTGATGCCTACTTGACTCTTGGGCCCATGACTCTTGAATCAGTGGCTTTCACGACTCCCAGCCAGGTTGATGTGGCAGTGGATGTTAAGAACATGATTGATGTGAAGGTGCCTACTTTGACAGTTAAGACGAAAGAGATGGGGTTAACCTACGGGTTCGGAGGCACCAATGCGACTCTCGACGATGCTACTAGGATGATGAGGAGGGTGCTGCCGAGCATATGTAAGGCTGCTGAGGTGGAGAACGCCATCTTCAGTTTGGCTAAGGAATTGGAGAAGACTCAGAGGCTTATCAACGCCTTGGAGTATGTTGTTATTCCGACCTACGAGGATTCAGCTAAGTATATCCGAGCAACCCTTGAGGAGAGGGAGAGAGAGGATTTCGCTAGGCTTAAACATGTCAAAGCTGTGTTGGAAAGCAAGAGTGGTGTTAGATGAGCAAAGCTGAAGATGTTGTAAACAAGAAGTTTGAGCAGGCCAAGAGCAGTCTTAAGGCCAAGTACGCGGAGTACGAGAAGATGGTAAGCGAACGGCTGGAAAAAGGTAAGTCTGAGGCAGTGCGAAGCTTTTCGTAAGATCGGAAACTTGGTTCCGCACTCCGAAAAACTCAACTTGCGTAATGTCTTTTGGATCGTTGTCAGCATCGCAACCCGTTGGTCTCAAGAAGATAACTTATATTAACGAAAGACTACCTCATCTGTAGAGATGGGCACAGTAGAGGTGGAGATAAAGAAGATGAAGCGAGAGCTTAACGACCTAAAGAAGAAGGTTGATCTGATGGTGGATGAGCTGGAGCCATTCCTGACAATGAAAGCTAGTGAACCCTCCCTCAAGAGGTTCTTCACGGACGAGCCTGTCTTGTATTCGGAGAAGGATTTGAAGGTTAAGTACCGATGAAGGGAAAACTTGTTCTCATACCGTTTCCCTTCACAGATCTGACTTCAACGAAGCTTCGGCCTGCCCTTGTGATATACGAGGGAAGAGCAGATGTTATCGTTGCGTTCATTTCTTCCAAGATGCCCGAGAAACCTGCCCGTCATGATGTTATCATAGAACAGAGTCACCCTGAGTACGGGCTGACTGGACTTAAGGTGCCTTCTGTAGTAAAGCTGGACAAGGTTGCAACTGTGCTGAAGAGCCTCATTCTAGGGGAGATCGGTGAACTCGGACCGATCCTTAAAGGGGAGGTCAATCGTCGGACAAGAGAACTATTCAGAGTCTAACGTTGCTGGCAGCTAGCAAGCGTTTGTTCCTTTGGAGAACTGAATCCATGCCATGGCCCCTTTTAGGGCTGCAACTTGTCTCCCGGTGGTAGCTGAACTGAGCCTCGTCCCCCTTTTTCGGAAAATGCCTAATCTTCTTTGTCCCCCATGTGTGTTGTTGATGGTCTAAAGGGTTTGTTCAACTGGGATCGAATCACTGGTGTTCATGCTATGACGCAATAGTATCATGGCTCTATGTCAAGACATCAGCAGCTGTAGTTTCCGCGTAAGACTAGGTCTGAGGAAGTGCGGAGCCTTTCGTAAGATCGGAAACTTGGTTCCACACTCCGAAAAACTCAAATATCCTTAAACTTTGAGGATGCCTCATGAGAACTCTTGTAAGGTACATTCTCTACGGACTATCGTTGCTCGTATCATCTCTGCCGTTTCTCCCAGCTCTGGCGCAAACACCCCAGTCTTATGCTGGGTTCTTTCCAGCAGATCCAGCATCCAACAAGTTCATCGGCGCAGCCATAGCCTTCGGTCTATCTGCGATTGCAGCAGGATTAGCCATTGGAAGAGCAGGTTCTGCGGGCCTAGCAGGAACAGCAGAACGCCCTGAAATCAGGACTACTGCGATCATCATCACCGCCCTCGGTGAAGCACTCGCGATCTACGGTATTGTCATCGCAATCCTGATCTTGGGTAGCGCCGCGTAAAAGTGGGCGCCTCCCCCCTTTCTATTTTCTTACCGTTTTCTTGATTCTTTTACTGGTTTAGAGGTTACTCTATTCGCCACTATGCAGGACAGGTATATGGAGACGCCTAATCCTAGTAGTGAAGTTACTATCGGTATGATAAAGTCCGCCCGCTTCAAGATGTTCTGCAAATAGAGTCCTGCAAGAGTGCCGCCTAGAGTAAGGGAAGCTATTAGGAACGGTAGACCAGCTATGAGAAGGTTGACCCTTTTCTTGATGTTTCTTCGCTTATCCTCAGGCGGCGTTTCACTGGTTTGAGAGGACATCGACGGGGTACAGCAGCCTTGCGCAGTACTTGCATTTTAACGTAGGCGGATCCGCCCTTAGAACTTGGAGCTCAGGAACAATAGGTTCAGGTGAATTAGAGATACAGGTGGGATTAGGGCAGCGGAAAATGTTGACGAACGTTTTTGGCAGGTGGACGACGCGCTTCTCGACGACCCGGTAGTCCCGTATTAGGTTGACAGTAGCCCTAGGAGCGATCAGAGCAATCCGATCTGACTCTTCTTGGCTCAGAAACCTGTCAGCGATCTTAACAATATCCTTCTTGCCCATCTTACTGCTCAAAACATTCATAGCTACTGTTACTATGTTGCCGTCCTCTCCTTTGATGCCCAAAGCAGTCAAGACTCTAAGGGCTCTGCCTGCCTCAACGTGGTCTAGGACGGTGCCCTCTTTGATTCTTCTGACGAGAAGCTCCTCTTGCGACATCGACATATGATCAAATAATATGGCGCTATAAGCCTTCGCCGATCCGGCCAGCATACGTTGTTTGAGCTCCTAGTCGCCAAGCTTTTAAGCCGACCCGCGGCACAGTCATGCAGACTCTTGAAAAACCGTTTCTACAACAGAGACATAGTATCCATAAAGGACCTCGACAGATACGACTTCGAAGGCCTCTTCGAAGCCACAGACCGTATCAGCAGCCTACCCCTTTCCAAAAAACAGAAGATCGGTGAAGGCAGAGTCCTCTCTATGCTCTTCTACGAGCCCAGCACCCGAACCATCTTCAGCTTCGAGGCTGCGATGCTCTCCATAGGAGGATCATCCATAGGCTTCGCGGATCCCCACTCAGTCTCCGTCGAGAAAGGCGAAAGCCTAGCCGACACAGTGAAGATACTTGAAGGATACTCAGACATAATCATCCTACGACACCCCAGCGATGGCGCAGCCCGCTTCGCAGCCGAAGTAGCCTCCAAGCCCGTGATCAACGCTGGAAGCGGAACCGAGGAGCATCCCACCCAAGCCATGCTAGACCTCTACACCGTCATGAAGGAGAAGGGCAAGATAGACGGCCTCAACATAGCGATAGTAGGAGACCTGAAGTACGGACGCACAGTCTACTCCCTCCTGTACGCATTGGCTAGGTTTGAGCCCCAGGTCTTCCTAGTTTCACCTCCGCAACTAAGGATCAGAGAGGAGGCCCTCTACGACTTGGAGAACAGGATGAAGATCAGCCAGCACCGCTCCATGGAGGAGGTTATCAGCGCCGCAGATGTACTGTATATGACCCGGATTCAGAGGGAACGCTTCCCCGACCCCCAGGAATACGAGAAGGTCAGGGGAATCTACGTGGTTGACCGGTCAACCCTCGACAAAGCTAAGGACAGTCTGATCGTCATGCACCCCTTGCCAAGAGCAGGGGAAATCAAGGCTGAAGTAGACTCGGCTCCACAGGCAAGATACTTCCAGCAAGCCCACTACGGGAAGACTCTGAGAGCTGCGTTGATAGCCCTGATCCTCAACGAAGATATTGACTTCCGATCCTAGTGGTTAAATGGTTGTCTTAGGAGCATCCGCTGGTGCTTCCGCACACGGTGCACAGGTAGCAGGCTCCGCTCCGCATCATCAGTGAGCCGCAGTCCTTGCATGCAGGAGCATCAGACCTGACGTCGAATCTCCTAGAATCCAAAGACCTCTCCGATCCAGCTGCCTCGGGCTTAGCCAGCTCCTCCCCGTTGCCGTTATGGGATTCGTTGGCGTTGAGCCCGACTTCAACCAGAGATTCCTTCGGGAGGAACTTCATGGCCATCCACCTGAAGATGTAGTCCGTTATCGACTTCGCTGATCTGATCTGGGGGTTATTAGTCCAGCCTGATGGCTCAAACCTTGTGTGAATGAATTTGTTCACCAAGACTTCTAGGGGTACTCCGTACTGCAGAGCTATTGAGACGGATGTGGCGAAGGCGTCCATGAGCCCTGACAGGGTGCTGCCCTGCTTGGACATGGTGATGAACAGTTCGCCGGGCTTGCCGTCTTCGTAGAGGCCCACTGTGAGATAACCCTCTTGGTTCCCGATCTTGAATTTGTGTGTTATCGAGGTTCGCTCGTCGGGGAGGCGTCTTCTCACAGCCTTGTAGACGACTTTTGATTCTTCCTTTTCTTCTACTCCCGTGGTGAGAGGTTGAACCATCTTGCTTCCATCCCGGTAGACGGCCAGCGACTTGAGTCCCAGCCTCCACCCCTCCAAGTAGACTCTCTGCACGTCTGTGACGGTGGCCTCGTTGGGCATGTTGATGGTCTTGCTGATGGATCCTGATAGGAAGGGTTGGGCAGCAGCCATCATCCTGACATGAGCCATGTAGTCGATGAACCTTCTGCCTTTGGGGCCGCACTTGTTGGCGCAGTCGAAGACGGGGTAGTGCTCCTTTTTGAGGTGCGGTGCTCCTTCAACTGTCTGGGTGCCGCAGACATATTCGTTGGCCTTCTCTATTTCAGTCTCTGGGAAACCCATGGACTTTAGCAGGTTGAAGGAAGGCGAGTTATACTGGGGTGACGTGAAGCCCAGTCTCTCCAAGGTCTCCTTGCCTAGGACGTGCACTGTGAAAGCCTGCTGAACATCGAATACTGTGGGCAGGGCGTCCTCCATTTTGCGGATGTCTTCTTCGCTGAAGCCTTTCACCTTCAGAGTAACGTCGTTTATGTGAGGCGCATCTTTCAGAGAGTTGGCCCCTATCACGTGTTTGATGATGTCATCGATCTGCTCCTCGCTGTAGCCAAGGTTCTTCAGTGCAGCCATGACGGATTTGTTGATGATTTTGAAGTAGCCGCCTCCGAAGAGCTTCTTCACCTTGACCAAGGCGTAGTCAGGCTCGATGCCGGTAGTGTCAGCGCCCATGACGAAGCTTATGGTTCCGGTAGGAGCGATCAGGGTTGCCTGAGCGTTCCTGTACCCGTATTTTTCGCCTAGAGCTAGAGCCCTGTCCCAAGCATCCATGGCTGAGATCACAATGTACTGGGGGCAGTTCTTCTGGTCGAGGCCTACGGGAATTGTGTGGAGACCATCGTACTCCTCGGGCCTAGCGTTGTAGGCTGCGCGACGGTGATTCCTGATGGCTTCAAGCATGTGTTCACGGTTCTTCTGATAGTCGGGGAAGGGGCCGAGGAAACTGGCTATTTCTGCTGACGTCGCGTAGGCTTCTCCGGTCATTATGGCTGATAATGCGCCGCATATGGCTCTGGCTCTGTCTGAGTCGTAGGGTATTCCTGCAATCATTAGCATTGAACCTAGGTTGGTGAATCCTAAGCCTAGGGTTCGGGTTTCATAGCTTCTCTGAGCGATTTCTTTGCTGGGATACTGGGCCAGCAGCACTGACAGCTCCAAGACGATAGTCCAAAGCCGGACGGCGTGGGTGAAGGCCTGCACGTCGAACATCTTGGTTGCAGGGTCAAAGAATTTGGTTAGATTGATGGATGCAAGGTTGCACGCAGTGTTGTCAAGGAACATGTATTCTGAGCAAGGGTTGCTCGCGTTGATTCTGCCTGACGATGGGCATGTATGCCAGTCGTTTATCGTGGTGTCGTATTGAAGCCCAGGGTCAGCGCAGGCCCACGCGGACTCCGCGATCTTATTCCACAGGTCAGCTGCTTTGACGGTCTTGGCGACTCCGCCGCTTCTCCATGTCAGGTTCCACTGGCCATCAGTTAGAACAGCTTTCATGAACTCGTCAGTAACTCTGACAGAGTTGTTGGAGTGTTGTCCGAAGACGTGGTCACCTGCAGCCTCCATGGTGCTTGGAGCGAGTCCTGCGTGCACCAGTGCTGCGAACTTTTTCTCTTCGTTTACCTTCCATGTGATGAAGTCTTCTATCTCCGGGTGATCGATGTTGAGTATGACCATCTTAGCTGCTCTTCTAGTGGTTCCTCCTGACTTTATGGCGCCTCCGGTTTGGTCGCCGATCTTCAGGAAGGTCATGACTCCGGAGGAGATTCCTCCTCCTGACAGGGTTTCTCCTTTTGCTCGGAGGGTGGAGAAGTTGGTGCCGCTACCGCTGCCGTACTTGAAGATCCTGGCTTCTCTGACCCATAGATCCATTATTCCTCCTTCGTTCACCAAGTCGTCTTTTATTGGTTGGATGAAGCATGCGTGCACTTGGGGATGCGAGTAAGCGTCTTTGGAGGCGGTGAGCTGCTTTGCGTCTGGGTCAACAAAGTAGTGGCCTTGGGCTGGTCCGGTAATATCGTAGGCCCAGTTTAGACCTGTGTTGAACCATTGAGGAGAGTTGGGGGCAGCCATCTGGTTGGTCAGCATGTAGGCAATTTCATCGTAGAAGGCTTGAGCATCGGCGTCGGAGGCGAAGTAGCCGTACTTCTTCCCCCAGTGAGTCCAGCAGCCGGCAAGTCTATGCACGATTTGTTTGAGGGATGTTTCTGATCCTAGGACGGGGTTACCGTTGGCGTCAAGGACAGGTTTGCCGTCTTTGTCTAGCTGCGGTACGCCTCGTTTACGTAAATACTTCTGTGCAAGGACGTCAGTGGCAGTCTGATTCCAGAATCTAGGAACCTCCACGTCAGGCATTTCAAACACTATGCTGCCATCAGGGTTCCTTATGACCGAAGGACGTTTTTCCCAGTCAAACATGTCGTAGATGTTTTCTCCCTGTTTGGTGAACTGTCTTTGGATCTTTAGTCCTTGGTCACCTAACAGTTCACTTTTGGTTTCTGATCGATAGCCCTCAGTGGACAAAGCAAACCCCCGACGATGAGCAGATATATCTATGGTTCGGTTGAAAAAAAGTTTACCTGTTCTTCGCTACAGTGATCATACGTTGAGACGAAACGTTATTGACAAGAACTGATCGTCTCATGACTGACTTTTCTAGTTCAATCTTCTTGTCAATTTTCGGGCATTGGGGCATGGATTAGGCTCATTGATCTGCAATTTCTGCATCTGCCGACATATCCGATCATCTTTGCGCCGCAGTTCTTGCAGATAGATTGTTTGGGCTGAACGCGGTAATAGGACAGATGTTTGTTCGCCTTGGCCATCAGTTCAGCAAGGGCTTCGCCTTTGTCAGGTGTGAAGGAGGCGTGGAAGCCTCCGTTCAGCTTGGTTGAAAGCATGCTGACTCGTTCCACTGTTTCCGCGTCATCCAGATCTTCTGAAGAGAGTACGGCGCCGTGGCTGTAGTGTTTTCCTCCTGTGGGGCCGCTTCCTAGTTTGCCGTAGCGGTCAGCGTCTATTGCTGCGAACCTTGACGCGGAGTCGTCTTCGAGAATAGATACGCCGATGGTTTCGCCTATCTTTAGGCCTCTGTCAGCCGAGACTTTCAGGGCTGTTTGAACTATTCCTTCAACCATCTTGTTTCTTGTGGAGCCTGTTGCTTTGTCTCCGGCTAGCTGAGCCAAGGCGTCGTCCAGGCCGATCAGGTTGACGAACAGAGGCATTGTTTCCATGGTGACGATGCTGGGGTTGGATGATAGTGTTGGGAGGAGTCCTTTTTTGGTTGACTCGTTCATCATCCTTCTCCTGTTGTCTAATGCTTGGACGGCTATGTTGAGCTGCATCGCCAACTTGGCTTTGAAGTAGGTGTCATCTTTGCTGGATTCGTAGGAGAGTCTCGGTAGATTAACGGACAATGAGTGCACAGAGGAGAAGCCTGAGGAGATCTCTGCTGGCAGAATGTTCTTGGCTAGGCCGATGTATGATCGGGCTCGGGGGCCTCTGCAGACAGCTATGTCCACTCCCTGAGCTACCAGGTTTACAAGGCCCTCGGGTAGCTGTTGTTTGCTTCCTCCGTCTACGTCGTGGTAGACCAGTTTGATCATTGGGTTTGGAGTGGCTTCAACGTAGTCTCCGTATGCACCTATGAGAACATCGACTATTCTACGTTCATCTTCTTCGCCGCTGTTTTTGGCTACAAGGGTGATGAAGCCGTCGTCACCATGCCTGCTGGCAGCCACACCCATTTCAAACAGGGTCCGCCTGAGACTTCTACGCAGGTCTTCTCCGGATCCGTTCGAGTACTTGGCCAAGTAGGGCGCTAGTCCTTCGAAGCATGCTTCAACGGCAGCCTCCCTTGAAATCAGAAGTGACGCGTTTGCGAAATGGCTCAACGCGCCATCCAAGTCTTCAGCCGGCTTCAATCGGGGAGCCTGCAGAACCCTGCCCTTCAAAGAGAAGTCAGCCAAAGTTGCAGCGTCTACGAAGATGTTGTCAGGCTTGAGTCCCCAAACTCCTGCTCTGGCTATGTGAATATCGCCGTTCAGATGGGCGTCCGCGACGTCTTTCGGTAGGCGAGCAAGAAGCAAGTATTCTGATAGTACTGCTCTTGCAGTGGTCTCGATCAACGCGCCTACTCCTTGTCCTGATTCCCCGGCTTTGTCTACCAGTTGGGTTACATCGTAGACGGGCAGACCTAGTCTGGTGAGTTTGTGGCGGTATTCTTCAAGGCCCTGTTCTATTAGGAGGGCGTTGACTAGTTCGCGTATTAGTGGGCCTGTCAGATAGTTTGTTTGGAATTTGTGTAGGCGTTGCTCTGCTTCGCTGGTTATTCTTTGAGCTAGGTCCATGGGCATGCCTGATTCTCTTACAAGGGATTGGAGGATGCGGTCTGCGTTGAACTCCTCCATCATTTGTCTGGATGTGCGCACGTAGAGGCGTCCGCTCTCCAGCATCGATTGCTCTTCGAGCTGCCTAGCTTGGTTGAGCACCAATCTTCCTAGGTTGGTGACTATGTATTTTCTTTCAGATCTGTTGAGTGAGACGAGTGCTACTCTGACGAGTTTGCGTAGATGGTAGGCAAATTTTCCTGACTCTTTTTTTGATTTGAATCCTGCCATCATTTTCAGGTCTGAGTAGCTTAGGGGTCCGCGGGTGTTCAGGATTCGGAGTATCTCAAGGCGGTTGGGAGACGCGATGACGGAGAAGATGCCCTTGACGCGTTTGGAGGAGGGCTGCATGACGCCGGTGAAATATTGTCTAAACTATTTAAGCTAAGTCATGCTACAAACTTAAAACAAGGGCTGTTTGCATTTACTTATAACAACGGGTAATTCTGCGCATTGAGCTGTATGATATCTGCTTATCTCTCTATTGTGATCGGAAAGACTCAGGTCATTTTGCGTCTTTTGCAAAGAGAAGAAACGCCGTCGAGAAATGCGTGATTGAGGTTTTTACGGGGGGCATCCACAAGAGACTGCCATTTCCGAAAGTCCTAATTCCTCTAATAGGTTCGAATCCCTGCCTCTTTTAACAATTCATTGAATAATAGGACTATTGACATTCTCATAGCATCGATCTCCTCAGGAAATTCAGTGTTTCGAAAAGCATAGAATCCATCCGAGCGTAGATAAATCTCCTTGCTTCGAACTGCAATTTCGACGCGAGTACGGTGCTCCTCAAATCTAGAAGTAATTAGGTCCAATTTTTGCCTCCAGTTGGGATTTGATAGCATGTTCCGTGGGTTTGTTCTGTCAATCACGACGCCTCTGACATCTCCTCCTACTTCTCTGACACCAATCACGTCCGCAAATCCGACAAACAGTGTGCCAGCTTTCTTAGCCGTCTTAAAACAGCCAAGTTCTGGGCTTCTAAGGAAAGCCTCAACAAAGCGGTAAAGATTCTTCTTTCAACTCTTATTCGTCTTTGTGATCTCGCAAATATTTCTTTCACAGCTTTTCCAAGTGGTGGGGCCGGTGGGGTCCGGCTAAAAGATTAAGCAGATGCCTATGCTTCCATATGTATAAGTCAAAACGCACCAATCTGGGTGCGGCAGGTTAGAATTTGAATTTGGCTGGACAAACGGTATTAGGGAGTGAATGTGCTCAATATCAGGATTTCCTAGCTGTCCCACTAGTAGCTTTCGACTCTTAGCTCGGATATTCCGGCGAAATCCTTTATGTTTCTAGTGAGCAATGGCTGGTGATTTTCAATGGCAATGCCTGCCAGCATTGCGTCTTCGGTATCGATCTTTCTAGCTTGTCTGGTTCTTTCAGCGTAGATAAGTCCGGCTCTTGACGCTGACTGGTTGTCTAGAGGCAGGTGAGTAAGCGATTTTAGTACATCAAGAATCTTTACTTTCTCCTCTTGGGACTTCACGCTTAATCCGACTCCGACATACAGTTCGAATATGGTTGGGGCTCCAACAATTAGAGGGGTGGATGTGTCAGCCAGCTCTTGCGCTTTTCTAATTGCAGCTTTATCGTTAAGCATAATGTCGATTATGAAGGTGGTATCGACAAGCAAGCTCAGTGCAACCTTTGGATTGTCTCATGTATCCGTTTAGAGCGTTCCGCGCGAATTTTTTTGATCATGCTCTTCAGTTCAGCCCCTTCGGTCTTCGACAACACACCCGCCAACTCTAGGATGCTTCTGCTGCGGGTGATTCTCTCGATGACCTCGGTGAAGCTTTCCCTAGGCTTCCTTATAGCTTTGAGTCTTTGGTAGGCCTCTTCGGAGATAGCTATGTTCTTCGTTCCCATTCTGTGTGTGTATGTGTGTGGACGACTTATAAGCCTTGCGAATAAAAATGCAAGACCTAAGCTATTGGGTCCATGTGCGCAAGTGGGCCCGTTGGGATTTGAACCTATGTCGGCTTAATTCTATCTGCCTCACTTGACCGCGTATTGTCAATAGATGCTTTTGCCCATAAGGGCAATATGTTCCATTTGGGAAAACGGCGAGAAGCATTACCATGAAGACGTAGAAAAGCCGTAGCTTTCGAGTTCCCACGTTAAGTCTGTTTTCCTGCCGAAGTGGCAGAATACATTTTTGTTTTGCGATGGGACGAGGTTGTTAGTGACTCGTCTTCGACGCTGGCTGTCCTCCCGTGCCCCAGTTGCTCTTCGGGTTTTCATGGATGATTATCGTCAGTCTTTCCGGCTTCACTCCGATTTCTTCGAAGGCTTTTGATATGCCCTTCATCAATTTCTCCTTCTCTCCGTCGGTTCTCCCCGTCCACATTTCAACTTGAACTACTGGCATGGTTTTCCTTGTTTCTTGGTCTTCTATAAATTGATCGATAACGCCGCAGTCTACTGAGCAGTCTTACACGGGCAGAGTGGTAGCGATGCCTACCTAATGTGAGCAACGGCGCAGATGGGTACTGGATATCAGTATTAGAGGTGCTGGAAGCTTTGGAGCGGCTTCGCAAGAAGGGTAAAGCAGCGGAAGCAACATACGAAGTCCCATTAATGGGAGGAAGTAAACATTGACTGAGCGTCAGGAGATCATTGGTGAAAAGATAGTGTGCTACTGTAGGAAGAAAGTTTCTGAAAGAGTTGTTTCCTACACAGATGGTCACAGGGCAACAGAGATAGTCGTCGAAGGCAGAGGAATGACACCCGCAAGATGCATATTACTCAAGCCGTGGACAGTTCGTTGATCACTTGTCACTCAAGGCGTTCATCTCTTCGACATCCTCTTGTGTTCTTTTTACGTGGTCTTGGACTTTTGTATTCATTGTCTTTGCGTTGGCTTATGATGCCTACAGAATGGTAAGTCAACTGTCCATAGGTCGATCATTCTATACACCTAGCAACCTATCTTAAGGAATGGGTGTGGTAAGATTTGAAAACTCTAGCCCAAAGAATTGTCTCAAGTCAGATATCAGCCTTCAATGTTCGTATACTTTTCCTCTATAACCTATGTGAAGCAGTAATATTCGTTTCGCATGCTCGTCGATTGCAAATATTATCCTGATATTTCCAACTCTGGCAGATTTAGTGCCGGTGAGCTGTCCTGTTAGGAACTTGTACGAATACGGAGATTCTTGAATCTCTCCTATAGTCTTCCAGACTCTATCCTTATCTTGCTGACCGAGTCTTCTTAACTCGCGCTCAAAGGTGTTCGGAACTCTGAGACGATACTTCATACCTTGGATTCGAACGTAGCTCTAAATTGCTCGACGTCATCGTAGTCTCGGTATCTACCCTCAGCAATGTCGTCTAACGCCCGCTTTATTCCGCGGAGTAACTTAGGTTCTGCCAAGACTTCGATAGTTTCCTCCAGCCCTTCCAATTTTTCTTCGATCCTGCGTAACTTGGCTTCAGTACTGGTCATGATCAAATAAGTTGTTAGGTCGCGTCAGGCAGGAACAAGAGATTCGGAGTGGGGCTGGTGGGATTTGAACCCACGGTCGCCAGCTCCCGAGGCTGGAATCCTGGACCAAACTAGACGACAGCCCCTTTTACTTGAGAGTGTGCCCTATGATGCTAGGACTTTAACATATCTGGTTACGGTTTCTGGTAATGCTATTACGGAAAGTAGTAATGTTGATGATGTTCTAGAAGGCTTCAGACGATACCTAGAAGTTGATTTAGGACTAGCACCGAGCACCATTAAAGAGCACCATTTATGGAGGATAAACAGGTTCATCAAGATCATAAATAAACCTCTCTTAAAGATTAACAATGAAGATCTAAGAGCATTTCTTAGTGGATACAAAGATAGACCAGCTTCTAAGAGTAATTACATTAAGTCGTTTAGAGTCTTTTTCAGAGACTATCTTAGATCACCTCACCTAGTATCGTCCTTTAAGCTTGTGAGACCAGCTCCTAAGATGATTATTGTCCCGTCAAAGCAGGAATTGAAACGATTTTACGAGCATGTTGATACAGTGCATTTCAAGGCACTTTTCCTATTCTTAAGTTCCTCTGGACTTAGATTAGGTGAAGCCCTTTCAATAACTTCGGATCAACTTGATCCGAGTAGAAATATGGTTAGGCTGTCTAATGATATTCATAGGGGAGAGACTAAGAGAAATTCTTCTATTGCTTTCTTCAACCGAGAGGCTCGTGTAGAAATAACTAATGTGTTAGGAGTCTATAAGACATTATTTGGCTATTCGATAAGAGGAGCTCAGAGAGCTTTCAGCCGTGTCAGTAAGAAGTCTGGTGTAAAGATCAATGCTCAGATGCTTAGAGAATGGTTCTGTAATGAAATGAGTGATCTAGGTGTGGCTGATAGGTGGATTGATTTTTTCTGTGGCAGAGTCCCTAGATCGATCTTGGCTAGTCATTATTCTGATTATTCTCCTGAGAGACTGAAGAAAATCTACGATCAAGCTAACCTGAAGGTTCTTGAGGAGCTAGATGTCAAGTCTCTGATCATAACTTGAGTAGGCTTGGCTTAGGTAACTATTAAAAAGTGATTCGTAATCTTTTGTAAACTAGACTGTATGCATCTTTCCAACTACTCACAAGCTCGTCCCATTCGGATTGTGGAATGTGGAGTTTGAGTGTAACTGAGTGGTCAATCTTTCCTTTTTCTGTTAGGTAGTCGCTGAGAGATTCTTCGACTTGGTGCAGGAAATCTAGAAAACTCTCCAGTATTTGTGCTGCAATGCCTTCCAATATTTTGTGTGATCTAGCAAATTCTGAGGGAGGATTAGTACGTCTGATATTTTCCCATGTTTCAAAAGCATATTCGGCTAATTCTTGCAGATGTTTTCCTAATTGTCTAGCCGTCCCAGAAGCTTCTAACGAACTTTTCATATTGTCTATTGTACTTTTACAGACGGCTACGAAGCGATTTTCTATCCGTTCCATTACTTCAAGCGTAAACTTTCGGTATGCTGTGTATGTTCTCTTTTCCGATTCACTGCCGAACCCCTTTGAATGCAAGACGTTGAGGCTGTTTTCTACCTCATTGATTCTTCTTCTATATCGGTCTGAAAGACCTGAAAGTTCTACTCTCAATGATTCCGCAGCTGCCTGTCTCGATGATATGGCCTTGTCTCCTAGAGTGGTTTCGGATAAGCTGTGTTGTCTAATGAGCTCGTCTAATCTTGCACCGTCGATCAGCTCTATGGGCTTGTCACGTGCAAACTCGATAGCGTCAGCAGTAAAGTTAGAGGTTGTTATCAACACTCCTTTGTTAGCATTCTCAGCATTGACCACCCCGTAGAGATCTCTGATGACTGGAACAGAAACTGGGCTCTGCCACTTCTTGCACTGGATAATGTATCGTCCCTTCAATATTGGTTCTTCAGATATAGCAACAATGTCTATCCCTCCGTCTGCTGTGGGTTTCCTACCCTCAGTTTTGAACCCCATCCTAATCAGGAGTTTCTCAATTAGGTCCTCAAACCCATGTCCGTCAAGTTTTTCAAGATTTACACTCATGAAGCACTATCTTAGAAGTTGAAGCTCATACCTATTGATTTAGTTTTCTTTCAGCTTTGATTTTCTGTATATATTGAACGAAGAAATAATAGAAGATGACAAGTATTGCGATAATAAGCCAGCTTGGTGATATATTGGTTATCTGCGGGAACCTTTCAAAGCTTCATGTCGTTTTAGGTTCATAATTGTGATTGAGGCATTGATGCAAAAGCTCTGTCGTCATATTAAGATTGGTTTCCCAGCTCCTGAGATGGCTCTCTTCGGTCAAGCCTTTTACCGTTGATTGATTTGAGGGTTTAGGTGTATCAGAATTAGCAGTTCTCCGACAGAAATCTAACCCTGAACATAGAGAGAAAGCACATTCAGCTTCGTTACTAATTCGTCCCAGTTCTTCAGTACGGATTTTAGGTAAAGCCCTACAATCAAACGTATTGCTAACTCCATTACCAGTATCAAAAGCAGCATAACTTTCTTTCATGACTAGGGAATTGGTTGTTTCTATTATCTTCTTATTACTACTTACTACATGACCCCTTAGCTTAGTCATTATTTGATCGAAGTATATTCTGAGTTTCTTGAATTGTGTTTTGCTTGCCCAGAGTAGTTGTTTTCCTGTCTCAATGACTTGGATACCGTTACTTCTTAGTTTCTCTTTTAGTTTGGTGCTTGTCTTGAGTTTCGGGATGATGAGGAATTTGGCTATGGTATGACCAGTGAATTTTCTTTCTATTGGTTGAAATTTCCTTATTATATTGTCTATTTCTTCTTCGTTTTTCTGTCTTACTGGATTAGGGTCTTCGTTCTTAACTTCAATGATGGAGATTGTCTTATTATGTTTGATTACGAAGTCTGGGATCGAATGGTCATCATACCGTAACCTGACGTATCCTTTTTTGAATAAATGCAGGTCTTCTAATCTGCTGAGTTTAGACCATCCATGTTCATTAAGATAGATATCAAAGGAGTCTTCTAGGTAGAATCCTTTTGCTCTCAGTACGTTTTGTCTATTGAACTCATATTGGTTTTCATAAAATAGGTCAAGAGACACATGTTCAGGGTGATTTTCTGCCAAATATACTGTAGCCAGACGAGCTAGATCATCGATTACGATCTGATTTGGTGTTCCTCTAGCAATGATTTCATCAATGCACCATCGGATAGGAGAAAATTTCATCATGTATAAATCATCCCTAAGACTTGTTTCTCAGTGCTATGATCTATGATTGGCTCCATTAACGAAATGGGTAACATGTATATCGTCGGGATGCCATTCTTGACAGTCAGTTCACCTTTTTCAAGAAATCTGGTTGGTGGAGCTTTGTATGAATAGAATTTTCTTGTAAGAAGCACTTCGGCTACTATGTAGTAACCAGATGCTTGTGCATAGTCTAATATCTGCTTATTCACTCCAACCCAAAGACCTCTGTCTCTTCGATGGAGCGGTTTCAGGATTTTTAGGCTAACACAGCTGCCAATAGTATCTACTACGACTCTCTGGCCTAGAAACCACTTCTCAAACTTGGTCAATTTGTATCTCCTCACTTATTGGCTTGAGAGTGATGCTGTCTCCTTGAATGTCTAGCTGCAATGGAGTGCCATCTCCAAGATTGTGAAATTTGACGAAGAAAGAAGGAACGATAACCACGTAGGAATTACCCCATTTATGTAATTTACTAACTATCATTTTCTCTTATTTTGTTTTTTGTTAATCTGGCTTAAAAGCTTAAACATTATGTTAGATTAGTGGTTAGACTGATTTCGTATACCGTTCAGGATTTATCGAACTAGCTTAACTGGCTAATTCTATTACGAATCTAACATTCCGTTAATTTGTATAGATTATTGCATATAGTCGGAGCCAGAATTGATATTGACTTAGCTTGTTGAGCATTCTGTCGTTTTTACTCTATCGACTCCAGCTTGGACCTTCAGCAGATTAGATTTGGTTAGATGCACTCTTATGTATCGGAAGATTAGCATAAACAAAGGTATGGCTTGTCCTTGGTGTGGTGGGCCTATCATGTCAAAGGGAATGGGACGTTTACATGAACAGTATCCAGTGCATAGTAATATACCCCAGTGGTTCTTGAATCCTGAGACACAGGAAAGCCAAGTGTGGTATCAATGCCTATCATGTAAGAGACAAATGATACCTGTTGTTGATGTAGGAATATGCCCAATAAAGGTGAGAAGAGTAACTGATCCTGATGTCGAGAAAGCGTTTCTTTACTCTCTAGGGTTTGTATGGCTATTAATGTCTCTAATAACGATACCTATCGGTCGCATTAACATTTTTGTAAGCTTTGTTGTTCCAATATTACTCATAATTACACTGATTATCTTAGCGATTGGACGGCTTTTCGTTTCCTGCAACCTATTGTATCTTATAGACGATCCATCTGTATCGAGTAACCTAAGATTAGTTGAATCACATGGAGACTATGTAAAAGTGATGGCTCAGATAGTGACTAAAGAGGGTGGGACGATCATAGACGGATTAGAAATAAAAGGCATAGACTTGGCTATAAAACAGGGTCAAGACAAAATAGGGTTTAGATGTAACGTGAATAAATACAGGATGATTGATAAAAATGAGGTAACAGAGTTCATACAAGCATTAGCATCTAACGGATTCAATAAAGGAATATTTGTTAGCACTTCTTCTTTTACTAAGGAAGCCAAGAAGATAGCTAACAACTTAGTCGGAATCTCTGTAATACTAATTGGCAACTTTGATCTGAAAGTGGATCCAAAGAAATTCCCTATCGAATCTAAGGGTTAACTAGGTCAAGATTGCTCGTAGTCTGATAATGAAGATATAGTTAGACCCGTTTTAGAAAACCAATCTGCCTTAGCTTTGACTCATCATTTTTACTCATGGTTATTGAAGAGCTTAAGTATGGAAGCTGGCGATACAGTGGCATGCTATCACCAACCGAAGTAAAGTATCTGAAGCAAGAGATCACAGTATCAAAAAATTATGAAAGAGTATTAAGACATAGAATAACTAAGAAGCCAGCTCCCGAGGCTGGAATCCTGGACCAAACTAGACGACAGCCCCAACCCGTTGCCGAAGCAAATCAAACAGGATATTAAAAAGCAGTAGGTAGTCACTTCAAGAACTCAGGTTTGATACGATCATTTCCATCGCAAAGACTACGCTGAACCTCAGGCCAAACTTGATAGAATCTCAGCTCAGGATCATCAGCTAATGCTGACGCGACAATGTCAGCCACCTTAAGCGCAACAGATTCAGGATAATCTTCATTCCACTCCCAGCGTGCACCACCAGAATTCTTTTCGTTCATGATGGACAGGATCATGCATGCGCTTCTGATCAGCTCGTGGCCCTTCGACAGAACGCCCTGCGTAGCCTTGGCTCCTAGCTTAAGCTCTATGCGTTTAAGCACAATGTCCTTTGGCTGCAACTGTGCTGATCTTGATTGGAGAAGGGTATAAAGCTCGTCGACTAAGATTATGGGGTTGGCCGAGGGTCAGGCTTTCTTTTTCCCTCGCTTCTCCTTCTCCAAGTATTGCTGAACCTGTTTACCGAGCCAGTCTTCGTAGGAAGATACGTAGGAGCCTAGGCTCGTCTTTTTGTCGGAACTCTTCTTCCCGTACTTGTTTTTTCCAGAAGATCTTTTAGGCATATCAAACTCGGCTACGTGCAATATCTGCTTCGACTTATAAACTCGTAGTTTGAATTGATGCTTAGTCATGAGTCTTCAGCCTACAAACATCGCGGTGCAGGAGAAGGTGTTGGAGCTGGCTTGGAGCGACGGACATAGAAGCGTCTACGGACACAAGTTTCTGAGGGAGAGCTGCACCTGCGCACTGTGTCAAGGGGAACCTCTGTTATTCGGGAAAGGCTACTTCCCCAGTCGACCGCAAGTCTCGGAGGACATTAAGCCGGTTGGAATAGGGCAGGTCGGAAGATACGCTCTTAGAATAGAGTGGAGCGACGGACACAAAGCAGGCATATACACCTTCAACTATCTCAGAGAAATCTGCCAATGCGAAGAATGCAAGGCCAGAAAGTCGAAGCAGTGATCATAGACTGGAGACGGACAGACGTTTCCTAGCTCTCCGGATCAAAGCTGTGGTCCATATCACGCCTAACGGAGTGAGAATCGAGTTCACGAAGAATAGGAGAAGAGTGTCAGAGCTGGGAAGTGTTACAGATAACACTAGGAATGACAGTAAGAGCAACATGGATGCGGCGAGAAAAACAGTCAACATCTTGATGCGCGCCATATACCTGTCGAAGACCTCTCTGCGCTTCCCGTAGGCTATGCCGCGCAGCAAGCCGATCAGCCACAGCGTGACAGCGATGTATCCTACGGTGACAGAGGTTGTGACGCCAAATGAAGCTTGAGCGACCTCCAGCAAGCCCCAATCACCCTGAAACGATTCCTCTTCTCCGCGCACGCAGAACTGCAAATGCCGCCAAGCCGCCAGCACCAGCGACAAGTGCAATCAGCTGCGTATAGTCAACCACCCATTCTGCAACCAATGTCTTAGGAGAGTCCATCAAAACGCTCACCGCGGTAGAGGTGGAGACTGCGTCGCCCGTCCAGCGGCTGAACCTATCTTGAACTATGAAGCCCATAGGAGAATACACCGACGCAACAGCAGTGGAACCCCCGTCATACCAGCCTTCACCCTCAGGTCCACCAAGAGGCGAAACCACCCGCAGATAAAACTGTGTCTTCCAATTCGAGTTCAGAGTCTTCGACTCATTCATTGTCAAGACAACAGCCTCGTCTGATCTCGTTGCTGAGCCGCTCCACCCGGTGAAAACCTCACGCGACCTGTTCTCCACCTGCTTCGACGGAGACATAGCAGCCACAGTTATTGATGCTCCTCTGTCCAACCACTGTGACTGAGCATCCACATCACCTGCACCGGAATTGATCTTCAGGAAGAACTGCGTCTTCCAGCTCGCAGCCAAGGACCGCGGCTGACTCATTCCCACAGTCAACGATGCAGATCCTGACGTCGCGTCACCAGCCCAGCCTGTGAACACGAGCCTAGACTTCTCTTCAACAGTCTTAGACGGAGACTTCGCTGAAACCACTGCGGAAGAACCGTTGTCGTACCAACCCTCTCCTGAAACCTCGCCTCCACTCGGATCCACCGACAGGAAGAACTGGGTCTTCCATCCACTCTTAACATGCTTAGGCAGATTCATCAGGATCTGGCCAGTAGGTTCAGTCGACGATGAGTCACCCGTCCAACCAGTGAAAGCTCTCCTAGTCTTATTACCGTGATCAACAATCGTAGCCACGGAGAATGCGGCTACCGTCCCAGAGTCCTTCCACCCTGCTCCTTGAGGAGAACCGTACAGGGATTCTACTTCGAGTAAGTACTGCTTCTTCCAGTCCGCCACTACACGCTTAGGAGAAGACACGGTGATGGAGCTCGCCGTGCTGTTGGACGCCGAGTCTCCTCTCCACGACAGGAACACTCTTCGAGTACGGTTCCCCTGATCTACCATGGATGGGGCTGAGAATTCTGCTCTTACACCGGAGTCATACCAACCGTCTCCGTTGACTCGACCGTAGGCGGAGATGACTGACAGTCGGTACTGGGTCTTCCAGTTCGCAGTGGCTTTCTTGGGTGAATCCATTACTATTGTTGTGTTTACTTCAAGGGAAGCCAGATCCCCTGTCCAAGAGGTGAAGACGTGTCTTGTCTGGTTGCCATGGTCTTGGGGTGAAGTCACTGATAGTGGTGCTTGGCTTCCTGCGTTATGCCATCCTCCTCCAGTTGTAGATCCGTATGATGATGATACGGTTAGGAGGTATTGGGTCGTATATTCTGCGACTATGAGCCGGGGTCCCCCGTTGTAGGTTAGTGTGGTGGTCTGC
This sequence comes from Nitrososphaerota archaeon, assembly GCA_016184315.1. Classification (GTDB taxonomy): domain Archaea; phylum Thermoproteota; class Nitrososphaeria; order Nitrososphaerales; family JACQRY01; genus JACQRY01. Next base: position 15,651 of record JACPCU010000020.1, on the reverse strand, counting down.
GTTTCCGACAGAGGGTTGCCGTTGTCGGTCCACTGAGAGAAGATGTACCTTGTGTCCGCGGTGGACAGGTTTGCGTGGATTATCTTAAAGGAGTGGGTTGTCCCCGGTGGCCATACGAAGATCATAGGGATCTTGCTGGACTCGTAAGTTGTGTTGTCTATGACCATGCCTGATACTTTCCCAGTCGCGTTGAACGACGCAAAGCTCACTCGAATCCTCCCCGCACCGTAGAGGTTATCCTTGCCTCCAACACCCAGATCGACAGAGCCGTTTTCCAGAAGCGTAGCAACATCATCAGCAGAGAGACTTGGATTAGCGCCGAACAGAATAGTCGCTGCTCCAGCCACGTGCGGGGCTGATGCGGAGGTGCCGCAGAATCCTCTTGAACCATAGGTCGATGTGGATACGCACGTAGGTGCTACGACATCGGGCTTCACTCTTCCGTCTGCAGTTGGACCCCGTGAACTGTAACTTTCCAACACATCGTTCCTCCAGTTGGTCGCGCCGACCGTTAAGGCTCCCATGGCGTCAGCAAGATTCAGGATGCTGCCTGATTCAACAAAGTACTGAATCTGGTTCACATTATAGACATACAGCTCAAACTTCACCGGTTTGGTTGCACTGAAGTTGCTGATCGCAATACGGTACGTGCTTCTGATGCTGGCGGTGAAGTCGATCTCCTCTACAGGTGTACGCGTACAGCTCTGCCGCCTCGTCGCTGAAGCAACAGGCTGGCTTAGGCTACTGGCTTCATAGAGGAAGAGATTGTAGTCCTGACAGGAGGTGGGCCAGTCATTCCAGCTCAGAGAGATGGATACCTGGTCGCCTGCGTTGAGAAGTATGTCGTTGGTTTCGTCTTGGCCGCTGAACTCATGCCATCCGTCTCCATCCGTGTCGGTGAAGGTGCCAGCCCAGTGTCGTCTAGCCTCGTTGCCTGCGGCCACGACGGGTAACACTCCTTTCTGTCTGACCGCGTCCATGGCTTTTGATACTCTACTTGTCCCGTCATAGGGGCCGACACTGGCCCAGCCTATGGAAGTTGAAATCACTTTTACGCCTCTGGCCGCGGCGTAGTCGATGACATTCAGGAACTCTACCAGCGTGTCGAAGCTGTACAGGTAGAGTTCGGCTTGAGGTGCAACGTCTGCGATTATTTCTGCTACGGCGGTGCCGTGCCGCGGATCGTCGCCTATGATGCTTCTGTCTGCCCTGAAGGATCTGGCTTCCTTAATGTTCGCCGCGATCTCGGGGTTCTTAGTGTCGAAGCCTGTGTCTATGACTGCTACTTTCACCCCTTTGCCATTCAACCCATTCTGGGCTGCCAGATTGGATTGTATCACGTTGACTCCTTCGCTGATAACTGTGTGGACGGGGCGTTGAGGCGAGTCGATGCTCTTCACGAAGCTCTGTTTCTGTAAGCTGAGGATTTGCTGGTAGTCAGCCAACGCCTGCACGAGTTCTCCGTGCGTGGTCTGAATAGTGATCCCTTCAGCTTCCAAGGCTTCCAGATATTCTGGTCTTGCCTCCGTCAACTCTAAGACGACTTGAATTTTACCGTCGTACAGACTGGAAGCTGTTGGGAAATCAGCAGCTACTCCCATCTGTGGCAGAGGCGGCGAGCTCAGGTTTACTGAGTTTTCTCTAATCAGGCTCTCAGTGTTCTCCAAACCGTAGACTGGCATTATGGATAAGAACGTCAATAGTATCAAGCATGTAGCAAGAAGTCTAATCCCGTAGCTGCTAAGAAGCATGAATCTTCGCCGCCATGCATGCTGGTGCAGAAGCAAACTTGTGGATCTTTGCTCTCATGACCTACACATAACGGTTTTGTCGGCTCCTCGTTAAGCATGATGGTTGGAGACAGTCTTAAACGTGAGCAGAACAAATACAGGAGTTGGGATTGTTCATGGGCAAGTTGGAAGTCATCATTTCCTGTGAAGAAGCCTCCAAGCTTCTTCGCGACGAGAAGGCGCTGTTCATCGACGCTCGACCCTACAGCAAATATGAAAAAGGCCATGTCCCCGGCGCAGTCAATGTCGACCTGTTCTCATATCACTGGGTGGATACTTCGCCTTCAGGTTTGAAGGCGTTCACCAGACATACAGAGAAGGTCTCCGCATCTGCCGGTGTGAAGATGGACAAGAAAACCGTCTTCTACGAGAATGTGTCGGGAAGCAGTGCTACTAGAGGTGTTTGGCTCCTGCACTGGCTAGGACATGGCGACGCTGTGCTTATGGATGGTGGTCTCCGCAGGTGGAAGAAGCTGGGATTGCCCATAGATGCTAAGTCGGTAGCCCCCTCTCCCTCCGAGTTCAAGGCTGCCCCGCGGAGAAACCTTGTTGCCAGCGCACAGTATGTTGCCTCCATTATTGGTAAACATGGCAGTAGACTGTTAGATGCCCGTGCTGCAGATGAATATTCTGGGGTTAAGGTGAGGGCTGCTCGAGGAGGATGCATACCGGGAGCAGTGAATGTCGATTGGGAGAGAAACCTTAGGCGAGACGGAACCTTCAAAGATCCGAGCAGACTGGAGGCTCTTTTCCGCGAAGCTGGTTTATCGAAGAACGAGGAGATTGTGACTTATTGTCAGGGAGGCTATCGGGCTGCTCACGCCTACCTCGCGTTGCAGTTAGCAGGTTACACGAAGGTGCGGAGCTACGTTGGTTCTTGGGCTGAGTGGAGCAACAATTTGGAGCTCCCTGTTGAGATACCAAAGAAAAAATAGAGAATAGCTCTGTTCTGCTTCGAAAAGAGCCTCGGAGGCCAATAACCAATAGCCGTTAGGCTTAAGAGCTCGCGTCCATGATGTCTACGCAGAGATACGGAGGATTGTGTGTGTGCAGACCGTAGTCAAAATGTCTATTATTCTTGCCGTTTCACTCGCTATTCTCTCCGTGGTTTCTTCGATTCACGTTCTTCCCGCATTGTTGCCTCAAGAGTAGCCTCCACCACAATCATCTACTCAGGCTTGACCCCGGGAATTCGTAGGTCTCTACCAGATCAACATCCAGATCCCCGCTGGATTAGCACCTGGAAGCTCAGTGCAAGTTGTGGTGACCATCGGAGGAAAGCAGAGCAACCCTGTGACCATAGTCATAGGGAGCTAATAATTAGCTCCACCTAAACTGCAGCGGGTTTATATTGTAATACAGCCTTCTGACGCGTTTGAGTAGTTATGACCTACTGCTCAAAGTGCGGAGCCGAAGTGCTTGCCGACGCAGCGTATTGCCCTAAGTGCGGCAATCCGACCGCAGCCTCTTCACAACCGACTTGGGGACCCATGGGCCCAAGGAGGCATGAGAAGGGGGAGAAAGCAGAGAAGGCTGAGAAGCATGAGAAACAGGAGAAGTCGGGTCCACGGGACTGGACGGGTCCTCTTGTCGGTGGATTGATTCTGATCTGGCTGGGAGTCACCTTCTACCTTGTCCAGATAGGTTACACGTCTTGGATGAACTGGTGGGGATACTTCATATTCGGCATCGGCATCATACTAATAGTTCAAGCGGCCGTCAGACTTGTCAACCTCAAGTACAAGGGTCCAGCTATAGGTGCTTTCACCGGTGGACTGGTGCTATGCGCCATCGGCCTGGCGGGTATAATGGGTATGAGGGATTGGTGGCCCATGATCCTCATCGCCATAGGCGTCATTGTGATAGTGTCAGGTTTAAGGGCTAGGGCACGTTCCCCGAAGCCTTAGACAAACCATCTTGTTAACGCTCGATGCAGGTGATGTTCCACTAGTGTTCGGAGACGGGCGCGTCCGAATACTCTGAAGTATTGTCTGCCCATGCATTCTATCAGGTCGCCGATGTTGTATCTGGGGAAGAGGCATGAGGAGACTAGTAGGCGGCCCCATTCACCTCTCTTCAACTCATGTAGCATCTTTGTTCCGTTGCGGGTAACAGCCTCGAAGACATAGGTGTCGTAGTTAGGGGACACGTAGGGCAGGTCGTCTATCTGCTGGGCGAAGACTCCTTCCGTGGCGGAATACATCTCTCTTACATCAGCCGCTCCGAAGAATTGTCTTAGGATTGGTGCATACTTCCACTGGATCTTGGGGACGCTGGTGCAGAAGATAGATTCTATCCTCCAGAACTGTTTCGGAGGTTTCCCGTAGCGATGTGCCACGTATCTGGCGAAGGCTAGCAGGACGGGTGCTACGCCCATGCATACCCGCACATCCTCGTCTTTCGTGAGGCGATAGGTCAGGTCGAACCTCGCTTCCCAGTCTGCCTTTGTTATTCCTGATCCTAGGGCGTCGATGTCTTCCTGCTTGGGAACCAAGGTTGCTCCTGCGAAGCTTTGCAGTAGTTTGGCGTAGGTTCCTGAGCTGTAGCCGTAGGTGGAGGATTTGTCTCCGTTTTGTATGGTGCCTACTGTTGAGGGGAAGTTGAGGTTGAGAACCTTGGCTTGAAGGGACGAGAGATCACCTTTCTTGAGGACGTGGTTGACTATGGCTCTGGCTCCGCAGAACAGTATTTGGCTCAGATGTTCGTTGGTTACTGGGATTATTTTGGATTCGCCGGTGGTGCCTCTTGTCGAGACCCATGCGGCTGGTGGTTCAGGTAGCAGAGCTGCGTATTCTCCTTTGGAGACTCTCTGGATAAGAGGCTTCATAGCACTGTAGTTTACGGGTGGAAACCTTTGTCTATACTCCTCTGTGGTTAGACTGGTTGTGGCGCCGCGTGTCTTGCCGTAGTCTGTTTTGCTGTAGGTTTCGAGAAGTTTCTTCAAGGCTTCTTTCTGAGCTTCAGCTGGGTCAGATAGGGAGTCATACCAAGGTTTGACCACCAGCTGCAGGAGCTCTAGGTCAGACGCGGACACGGTTAAACGATGGCTGGCTTTGATTTATACTACTTCTTCTCTGAGTCTTCCTTCTCCATCGCCTTTTCTTGGAGGAGGTCGATCTGCTTCTGTTTGATTTCTACGAAGAGGTTGCACCAGTCTCTGCCTGAGACGATCAAGCTGTACGCCTTCAGCTTAGGGTGAACGCATTTGCCTCTCGACAGGAGGTCAGCGTTGACGGGGTCGTTCGGTAGGAACCAGACGCAGGACAAACAGTTCTCGTATTGCCACGTTATTCGCTTCAAGGTTCTCGGGAGCTCAGGCTCCTTACTACTCGAACCCATACTGAAATAATTATTAGATTGATACTTAAGCCTACTGAGTATCTCCAATCCAATTCGACAAACTGAGGCAACTGTGCGGACCACAACGAAGGAGCTAAAGGAACATATCTCTTGTCCAACAAAACATGTCTCCATGGTTGGGTTACTGTTCCCACTGCCAATAGCAATCATTGGTATCAGCCAAAGGTTTTTGTTGACAAAACTCAACACATTGCCGTCAATTCGGGGCTAACCTAAAACTTGAGATACACAGTTCACGTGGATTTCCACAAGGACTACTTCAATGTTGAGGGAGACACTATCCACGTAGGCTTGACCTCCAAACCTGAGAAGGGCAAGGCCAACAGAGAACTCCTGAGTAAGCTGGCGAAACACTTCAAGGTGCCCACATCAAATATCAGAATCATTGCAGGCCAAAAGTCAAGAACCAAACTAGTTGAAGTCGTCGAGAAGCCTTAATTCAATACCGAGTTGAACCTCAACTTCAGTACGGAGTCTAGTTTGAGTCGAAACACATAGTACAATATGTTACACACAAAATAGTTGATTACCTAATAACAACGACTTGATTGGGCGAAGCATAAGGTACTTATCGCCTTATTATTTTCCCAAATCTAGATCTGTTAGACTCCGAGGCTCCCTAATTCTCTGTTGTCCGGCGAATCTAGTCTTTCGCGAGGTGAAACATAGGGATATTCCGAGGGGTGGGCCCATGGGCACCAATATTTGATTAGGTTCTGCTGCACCGCATACTCCAACGGATTTGTGGCCAGCTACTGCACAAGGCTATTACCGTGCAAGTTACTCGCAAAACTTCGACCGGACAGCTTCATTTCTTAAGTAGCTTTTCCAACACTTCGATGTTTTTTGTTAACCATTCTTTGTGCACACTCTTGAATAGATCAGTAATCTTCTGATCCATCAATACATCCCCTGAGTAGCCTAGTTTCAGAGCCTCCTTTGCTTGAATACCGTACCTAAACCTACTCCCGAAAGAAGAAGAAATATTCTGCCAGAGCCATACCTTGATGTTTGAAACTTCAATGCTAGTGTCGTGACCAAGATCGTCTATAGTATGTTGAGCTAACTGTCTTGCGAACTCAGGAGCATCATCAGGAATATCAAGCATGTACCCATTCAAATGAATAAAATAGGATGTAGTCATTAATGCTGTTCTCTTGTTCCCATCTGCGAAAGGATGAAATGTCGTAATGGCATACATTAACGCGGCGGCTTTATCTAAAAGTGAGGGAAAAGGTTGATAGCCATATACGAAAGTCCTAGCCCATTCTACTGATCCGGCGATCATGCCTTTCGCAGCATACCCTCTTTCTCCACGTTGACGTATGATTGTCTCATGGAAAGTCTCAAGGTCACTAGGATTGGGAAAAAACGTCGTCCTTTTTTTCACACGGTGCTACATCTCAGCAAGCCTATCGAATACGCCCTTATATTTCTCTAGGATCCTCTTAGCGTATCCTTCAGCATCGCTAACATGCTCCCTGCGTGCCGGCTTGATGAATCTTAAGAGTCGCATGATAACAGCACCTACTAGGCGCATATGGCCACCTGTTAATATAATCATAGTGTATTATATAATTATCTGTATTGATATGTTATTACAGCTCTTGGTTCGGAAGTATTAAGTAAAGCTCAGCTTGTGTAAGCCTTACTTCTCGCAATCCTTGCAATTTAGGAAAAGTTCAAGTCCCCTATTTTGCATGTGAACTTAGGATGTTCGCTTAATGAACCCACGCCAGTGACCTTTCCTTTAACGCTTTGCAACGCGAAGCGTCTCAAAGGATTATGATGGAGCCTCGGGCGGGGTTTGAACCCGCGACCCCTGCCTTACCAAGGCACTGAGCACCCCTCTACGAGTTGTGCTCCACCAGGCTGAGCTATCCCGCCCCCCACACACAGGAGGAACCGAGGCAGATCCGAGGCCGTGAACACGCCTCCAAAAAGCAAACTAAAAATCTTTGCCTACACAACCCGACGCTGCAGGACAATCCTCCTTCAACAGAATCAACCCTCTCCCCACTCAGACTAGGAGATCTCTGTCTCCCTCCCCCCTCTCTACGACCCACCAGCCCATCACCCCCTAAGCCCCAAAGGTTACTTGATATACATCCCACGGAAACAACACTCCAACCATGAAGATACAGAGCGTAGACGCCTTCACAGTAAACCTACCCACCAGAAGACCCCACAGATTCATAGGAGCCATGGGACCCAAAAGCATCGGAAACTACGTCATCATCAAAATAGAAACCAGCAACGGCATAACAGGCCTAGGAGAAGCAACCATAATGCCCACATGGGGAGGAGACCACGCCACCTACTTCGGAGAAACAGTCGAAACAACCATACACATCATCAAAGACTTCCTGTCACCAGCAATACTAGGCCACGACCCCTTCAACCTAGAACATCTCCTAGAAAAAATGGACGCCAACATAATCGGATACCCCTACGCCAAAGCAGCAGTAGACATGGCCCTACACGACATCCAAGGCAAAACCCTAGACACACCAGCCTACAACCTCCTAGGAGGAAGATACCGCAGAGAAATCCCCCTAGCCCACAGCATAGGCATAATGCCCGTAGAAGACGCAGCAAAAGAAGCCAAACAAGCAGTATCAGAAGGAATCAAAACCATCAAACTCAAAGCAGGAGCAGACTGGGAAAGAGACGTAGAAACCGTCAGAACAGTCAGAGAAACAGTCGGAAACAAAATCAAGATAATGGTCGACGCCAACCAAGGCTACCCCTCAGCCAAAGAAGCCATCAAAACCATCAGAAAAATGGAGCAACACGACCTCCTACTAATGGAACAACCAGTAGAAGGGCTAGACGCCATGGCAAGAATCGCACAAGCAGTAGACACACCCATAATGGCCGACGAATCAGCATGGACACCCCAAGACATCTTCAGAATAGTAGAAAAGAAGGCAGCAGACGTAATATCCATCTACACAACAAAACCCGGAGGACTACACAGAGCCAAAAAAGTAGCCGCAGCCGCGGAAGCAGCAGGACTACCCTGCAACGTAAACGGCTCCATCGAAACAGGAGTAGGCAACGCAGGCAACCTACACCTCGCAGCCTCCACCAGCATAGTCAAACTACCCTGCGTAGTCCCCGTCACAACCCTAAAAGGCAGAGAACAAACCAAGCTAGCAGGAATATACTACACCGACGACATAGTGAAAGAACCCTTCAAGTATGAAGACGGAGCACTCATAGTCCCCGACAAACCAGGCCTAGGCGTCGAACTCGACGCAGAAAAAGTCAAACTCTACAAATCATAGAACCATTTAGGCTACCCCAGCAGTCGAAAGAGCCATTAACGCATACACCCTAGCCGTATCAACCAAATCCTTCACAGACACATGCTCATCAGGAGCATGAACAACCTCCACCTTACCCGGCCCACAGATCACAGTAGGAATACCCGCCCTAATCATATGGTAAGCCTCAGTCCACCCCTTGAAGCCACCGATCTTAGTCGACCTGCCTATCTGCCGGAAAGCATCCAAAGCAGTCTTCACTATAGGCTCATCCTGCCCTACAGACACAGGATCAATCGTGAACAAAGGCTTAGCCTCAACATCCAGCTGAGGATCAGCCCTCCTAAGATCGCCTAGAATTTGCTGCATCTCTCTTAACCCCTGATCCACCGTTTCGCTCAAAACAAGCCTCCTGTCTACAACAGCCCTGCACCTAGCCGGAACAGTGTAAGGCGCAGAACCCGCTTCAACCATATTCACACTTACAGTAGCCGAACCCAGCAACGGATCCACATGCTTAGCTAATTCGCTGCCATACGCCTTTAGTCCTTGAATAACGTTGGACATCTTCTCAATAGCGTTAACACCACTCACACCGCTAAGACCCTCCACACCCTTCGTAACAACCTCAAACCAGATGGCGCCACGCTCAGCCACAACAACCTGCAGATCAGAAGGCTCACCAACCACACCGAAATCCGCCCTCACACCACGCTCCTCAACCACATACTTAGTCCCAATCCTACCCGCCTTCTCCCCACCAGAACCAAAAAACAAGATGATGTCACCCTTATGCCTGACACCAGCCTCCTTGATAGCTCCCAAAGCAGCTATCTTAGCAGCATTGGAAGCCTTCATGTCAGCCGCAGCAACACCATACACCTTACCATCCTTCACCACCCCTTCATACGGGCTGACAGTCCAATCCTCCAGCCGTGTTACAGCAGCATGTTGATGACCATTGAACATAATACTGTGACCCCCACCAGAACCCTTCATACGGGCAAGAACCGAAGGTCTGCCAGCCTCCTTCTCCACCAGCTCAACACCAATACCCATATCCCGTAGACGCTTGGACGCATACTCAGCAATATCCCGCTCATAGATACCTGCATCAGGCTCACATTTCGTGCGAATCAACTCTTGAAGAATCCTTACGACTTCATCCTCCCTGATGTTGGAAAGAACTTTCTCCGCTGAAGAAGGCATAGCTAACTGTGGCAAGCAGAGTGTTCTTAATGTTTTCCGGAGTATCTGGGACACTTTATAAGATGTCGAAGAGGCCTGTTACAGGTCTTGAAGGTCGCAATTCTAGGCGCGGGGAACGGAGGATGCTCAGCCGCCGTAGACCTTACTCTCAAAGGCTTCGACATTACCCTATGCTCAGGCCGCAGCCCTGAACACATCAAAGAGATCAGCGAAAAAGGCGGCATGCAATACTCAGGCGTACTAGGAGAAGGATTCGCATCCTTCAAAACCTCCACAAACATCGGTGAAGCAGCATCCCAAGCTCAGCTCATAGTTGTAGCTACTCCTGCCACGGCCCACGAATTCTACACACGCCAAATGTCCAAGAAACTGAAGCAAGAAACGGTGATCATGCTCAACCCAGGTAGCACAGGAGGCGCCCTCAACGTAGCACGAATACTCAGAGAAGAGAAAAGCACTCAGCCCAGAGGAATATGCGAAACCAACACCCTGACCTACGCCTGCAGACTTCAAGACCTGAGCCACATCACGATCTACAGCGTCAACGGCCCACAAGTATTCTGCGCCAACCTGCCCTCCAAGAACCAAGATCAAGTACTTCAAACAGTCAAGCAAGCATTCCCCTCTACAGTAGCCGCAGAAAACGTGCTGGAAACCAGCTTCGCCAACATAAACGCCATAATGCACCCCGCTGCCATGATCCTTAATGCGAGCCTAGTTGAGCGAACAGGAGGCGACTTCTACTTCTACTACGAGGGAACCACCCCTGCAGTAGGCACCCTAATCGAAGCAGTAGACCAAGAAAGAATATCCGCCGCAAAGACATTCGGCCTGAAACCCCGCACCTTCGTCGAATACTTCTCCATGGCAGGCTACACCGCTCGCCCAGACATCCCTGTAAGAGACGCAATAGTGTCCAGCGTGCCAGACCGATACATCAAGTCTCCCAAGTCCCTTAACCACAGATACCTGATTGAAGACGTGGCCTACGGGCTGGTGCCTATGGCTTATCTTGCTAGAATAGCACAGGTTGAAACCCCGATAATCGATTCCTTGATCCACTTATCGGGAAGACTAAATGGCGTTGACCACTGGAAAGAAGGGTTGACGTTGAAGAAAATGGCTGTAGACAGCATGGATGTAAACGGGATAAACAGGTATGTAAAAGAAGGGTTTACACAGCCCCCTAAGTAAGGTGAAGATTAGACATGATTGACAAAATGGGGATAACCTTCGGCGGAGAAGTGTCTCTCCCCCAGATCGTGGAGTATTCCAAGCAGGCCGATGCCAAAGGCTTCGACTCCGTGTGGATGGCTGAACACTACTGTCTAAGAGACGCCTTCACATCCATGGCCGCCGCAGCCGCAGTAACAGAAAAAATCAGAATAGGCTCAGGCGTAGTCAACCCTTACACCAGAAGCTCCGTGCTGACAGCCATGAGCATAGCATGTATCGACGAGCTTTCCCGGGGGAGAGTCATCCTCGGAATAGGAAGCACGACTCGTTTCTGGGGCAACCTGGGTGTTGTTGATGATAAACCCATTGCAACCCTACGCCAACACATAGAGGTCGTAAGAAGAATGCTAGCCGGGGAAACCGTGAACATAAGTGGCAGGAGAGAGAATCTAAGCCAAATACGGCTAGGCTTCCAGCCTAATCGGAAGACAATCCCAGTCTACGTGGGGGGCGTCCAAAAAAAGATGCTGCAGATGGCAGGAGAAATCGGAGAAGGCGCCATACTATCAAACCTGTCAACAATCGACCACGTCAACTTCGCCATGAAGCAGATTCGTGAAGGCGCAGCCAAAACAAATAGAAGACTTGATCAAATCGAAGTGGTCTGCTACGCGATGACCTGGCTCAGCGACGATGCTCCTAAAGCAATGCCCCAGGTAAAGAAACAGATCGCCGCCCTACTAGCTGTCCCGGGAAGAGAGATCTTGTTCGGCGAGGAGGCCAGCAAGAACCCGAAGGTAGCCGGTATCATGGATGCTATGAAGCGAGGCAAGACCGATGAAGCAATATCTTTGATTACCGACGACGTTTTGAACTCCATCACGATTTCAGGCACGCCTCAACAGTGCGCCAAACGGTTTGAAGAGTATAGGCAGGCGGGGGTGAACGTGATGGTTCTGAGGCCCGTGGTTACCTCACCGGGCAAACTCATAGATACCTTCGCGTCAAAGTGATGACTCCGCTAGGCTTCAAGAGCCAAGCCGACGCCTCTAGTCAAAGCTTTTTCGTAGACCAGTTGCGCTACGGCAACATCTACTGTTCCTAAGCCAGTAGGTGTGAACAGAATCCTTTCAGAGTCAGATTCTCTTCCACTCAGCCTGCCAGCTACGATCTCCCCTATTTCCCCATAGATCTCTTCGCTTGCAACCTCTACTCCCCCCATGAACGTTCTGAATAAAGCTGGTGCGTTACGCCTGTCGTCAACGATGTATTTCGACACAGTGCTCTTCATCCTGTAGTCTAGATCCCTGAAACCTGTCAACCCCACTACAAAGCAGCCTTCTTCCACCATCCAGTCGAAGACCACCGGTGCGCTGGAAGTGGAAGCTACGACAAGAATATCGACATCCCTTGCTACTTGGCTGGGATCCTTCAACCAGCTAGTAGAGACATTTGGCAATCTTCGCTTAGCCTCAGCGCAGAAACTCCTCAGCCTATCTTCGTCAATGTCGCAGACTTTCACGTCTCTGACGCCCAGCAGGCTGGTTACGGCCCATAGGTGGCTTTGCCCTTGAGTTCCCGCGCCTACGATACCCATGGTTGCGGAGCCCTTCTTTGCCAAGTATCTTGCTGCTACCGCGGATATTGACGCGGTTCTCATTTTAGAGATTATGTCTCCGTCCATTACGGCAGTGGGTGCCCCCGTATTATGGTCGTTAAGGATTATGAGGGCGAAGTTCGGAGAGAGGCCGATTGACGGGTTTCTCCGGAAGTTGCTGAGCCATTTGATTCCTAGGGCGTTTATGGGCTTGACGGCGCCGGGTTTAGCGATGATATAGGCGTCTTCTTCCCATCTTAGTCTGGATTCTTCAGGGAGGGTGGTGAGGCCTATTCCTTGAGCTTGGAGGGCTTCCTCCACTCTTTGGTTGACTTGCTCGTAGGTTAGAAGGGTTTCCACGTCTCTGGATGACAGCCACAGAATTCTCCTAGGGGCAGGCAATTTTCGAGTATGGATGGCTTTCGGTGTCTTAACCGTTTCTTTTGTGGGTTCTGGTAATTCTTCGTCATGTTTCTAACGCTGGTAACCGTCGTCATCTAACGGTAGATGTCTGCTGGCAAACGTATCTGAAACGCGTGCTCCAAGATTAGAACGATTCTCCTAAAGGCTCTTCTGAGCTTGTAGCATGAATTGATCAACCTGTCTTTTGTAAGCCCATCGTAGTAAATAGGTTGAAAGACGGATATACTTCTGAACTCTGATTGCGTATTCGCCAAAGAATAGTTACAGCCTGACGACAATAGGGATTTCAACATGTAGTATAGTTGCTTCTGGAAATCTTGGTGCGGCATCTGCCTGACTCTCTCCAAAGCTGACTCTGGAAGCTCTATTGTCGCGGTTAACAAGACCATATCTCCCTTTTCATGGGGTTGAGATACGGCGAACTGTTCACCACCATGGTTAAACTGACAGAGATAGGCGTCGTAATGATCATCCCGTTCTATTCTCCTTACTAGGAAGCCTTCCATTTACTTCGCCTTCCGTTTATCTTTCAGGGTCGATATGAGGCGCTCCACATCTTTGAGAGAAGCCTCCACTATTCTAGGAGGCGTGTCTGCATGGTAGAAGCAGTTGTGCAACCCGTCTGCCGTAGCCCCCATCCGAGCTATGAAATCGTCTTTCCTCTGCAATGAGACTGTCTCAAAGGCTTGCAGAGTCTCTCTGTGTCTTCTCGGTTTTCTCCCCAGCTCTCTGAACACGGCTTGCACGGATGCTCCCCAACCCTTTTCACATGCTTGTCTCAAGTGAATCTCTTTTCCGTTCTTCTCGTAGAGCTGGAGCTGCCGTCTAGCTTCAGCCAGCATCTCCTCGGGGAGCTTCCCGTTCCTAGAAGCCATGTCTCAGTTACACCTGTTTGACTGGGCGCTCCGTCTTATTAGGGTATCCCAACGGTTCTCCCCAAGCTTCAGGTCTATTCCCGCTTTCTCTGCTGGGGTTAATCCGTTCAACGCTTGGTGTGGTCTCAGATAATTGTAGTATAGCTTCTTTCCGTCAATGATTTTTTGAGCGGATTCGTCGTGGTCTAATCCCCTCATAACCTTTAGGCGTTCTCTTACGGTTCCGTTCAGTCTTTCAACTATGTTGTTATTGGTGCCTTCACGGATGTTCTTGAGTTTGACATGCTCGGTTCTAGGCTTCCTCATCGTGTAGAACTCTTTTGTTATGGCTTGTTTGTATGCGGGTAGCTTGTCGGTTACTATGAAGTCGGGGGTTTGACTGTTAGCCACAGATTTGGCTTGTCTTAAGACGTTGCGTGCGTCTCTGATCTCCCTGTGTTTGCTGATTTGGCTTGCGAGTAAGAACCGTGTTTCGTGATCCATCAGGTTCCAGAGCCAAGAATAGTTTTCGCCGTCAATCTTCTCGGTTCTCCTGACATTGATCATCATTTCGTCAGAGTGCCACATGCCTCCCAACTGGGGTGTGAATTGATCTACATAGCTCGCCATTAGCTTGGTGTATTTCCTTATCCACTTGATTACCGCCACATGGGAGACCTTGATGCCTTCAAACTGCTTGAGGTGATCAACTATCTTTCTGTGAGAGACGCCCTTGAAGAACAAATCCAGAGCCACGGTAATCGCCTTCGGCGTAGCCTTAACGCCTTCAAACCCACGGTTATCCGAATAGTAATGACCGCACTCCTTGCACTTGAATTTCTGGACATCCCTATGCTCATTATGCCTCAACCCGAGCTTAATCACGTTGCTTGAACCGCAAACCTTGCAACCTTCCCTAACAACATCTTGAAGCCCTAGATTTTGAACGGTAACCTTCTGCCTGAGGTTTAATGAGAAAAATACTCCGAAAATATGTTTACACGCGACCCCTCTGAACTTATAATCGGCGCACTCGCAGCTAAACTCCTTTCCGTTTCCGACCACGAGATATGAGCCGTTACCAGATTGAGAAGATACTCGGTAAGTGTAAGGGTTGATTCTCCTTATTTCGTTGCCTTTTCCCAGTATCTCTAAGCCTCTTAGTTCACGGGGGTTTTCGAGGGTTACAGCCATCTTGTTCACCTATTGGTATCCTATAGGTAGCCAAGTAAACTATAAAAGGGTATCTATCATACCCCTATGGTATGGCAATGAAGAAAGTAATGGTATCCATGACCGAGGCTATGATAACGGCTCTTGAAAAGGACAGGCAGAGAAGGAAACTGGACTCAATTCCTGAGACGATCAGGGTGATATTGAGCAACTACATAGCTAGCAATCCAGCTTGACTACAACGATATTATCCCATTTTTTGATTTCAACGTGCAAGCAAAGCCGAGCTTTGGCTGGCGGATCAGAATACACGCTGAAGTCAAAGTCATAGGGTTTACCTGTGCTGAGCGTGATTGAATGTTCTTGCTTAGACGTAATCGTAACTTCATTTGAGGTAGAGTTAATCTCGAAGATGTTGATCACCCGAGGTGTTGCTTTCTTGCCATAGAGAGTTACGTATGGTTCTTTCTTCGTCTCCTTGTGTTTAGGGTCATACCACCATAATTCTTGTTCTGTGAAATCAGAACCCTTCACTGTTGCTACAATATGGCATCTGGCGGTTTGCCAACCAGTGTTTTGAACGATAAGATCAAGGAATCCATACCTAGGGTTCTCTTTCGGAGCTGTGTTAACAGCGTGCTTTATGGTTAACCTCGGTTGTCGGAAAAAGTAGCTCAGCAACTTACTCACTGCCAATAATGTTGAGAGGATGCCTCCCCATATTCCCACGAGCTCTTGAATCGACAGACCGAAGATGGTCATCGCTGAGAGATTTCCCTGAAACCGTATTTAACGCTGAA
>JACPCU010000005.1 GCA_016184315.1 Nitrososphaerota archaeon | reverse complement strand
CCCAAAAACAGCTCAGCCGAATGTTCAAATCCACCCCCCGCTACCACACAAACCAACCCCCTCAAACCCTCCAACACCAAAATAAACCACCCGCAGAACAACCAGAAAACACAGCCAAACAAACCAAAACAACAAGAAACAAACCCCAACCCTACTTAAACCCCCCCTAGACCCCCCCTTCACACAAACACACAACCCATCAAACCCTTATCCACAACCACCAACACACACCAACACCCCAAAATGGGCGTCAAACCCGAAAAAAAAGGAATAAGAGCACTAGGAATAGCCGAATGCTTCAGACCAGGAACAGCAAAATCAACCCTAGCAGGAATAGTCATCAGAAGCGACCTAATCATAGACGGATTCACCTTCGGAGAAACCACCATAACAGGAGACGACGCCACCCAAACCATAACAAACATGCATAAACACCTAAACAGAAACGACATCAACATCATCCTCATAGGAGGAGCAGTACTAAGCCTCTACAACATCATAGACATAGACCAAATCCACAAAGAAACCGGCGTACAAACCATCAGCATCACCCACAAAGAAACCCAAGGACTAGAAGACCGCATCAAACACCATTTCCCAGACACATGGCAACAAAAACTAAAAGCATACCAAAACCTAGGAAACAGAGAAAAAATAACGCTAAAAACCGGCTACCACCTCTACGCAAGAAGCGCCGGAATAGACCCTGAAACAGCCAAAAAACTGTTAGACAAGTTCACCCTCCAAGGCGCAATACCAGAACCCATCAGACTAGCCAAACTACTAGCAAAAGCCCACCTAGACGGAACTTCCTGAACAACCCAAAACCTACTTATGTTCACTTGACTGCTGACCAGACTGCTCAGAACCAGGCAACACAGTCACAACACCCCTCATCCAAGCAGCATGAGGAACACAGTAATAATTGTAGACCCCTTGCTTCGTAAACGTGAACACAAATCGGTCACCCAGCTGCCGCAAATAGTTCCCAGAATTCGCAGCCTCATCAAACTTCGAATCAGCGGTCTTACCAACACTTGTCACAGTATGAGGCACCGTATCCTCCATAGCCCACACGACCTTATTGTTCACCCCCAACGTGACTGTTAGATTCTTAGGAGTATAATTATCAGCCTGCGAGGGAAAATATGATCCCGCAATAAGCCTGATAGTCGCGTTCTGAGACGGATTAAGAACATTCTCAGGAATCCCGCCCTCTCCTCCACCCGCAGAAGGCAGAAAGACATACTGATAGTATCCGAGCCCAATAACAGAAGACCCGATTACCGCTAGAAGCGCGACACCGATTGTCACTGTGTGTTTTGCAGCCTTTTCCGCCAATGAAGACGCCTTCCGTAGAACTCCCGACCCTAGAGACCTGATATAAGATTTTCTTAACTACTATGCATCATCCGATCAAGATTTAAATATCGACCGAAGCCCCGTGATGAATCAGCCTCCGAATATAGGTGTGACCAATGGCATCTCAAGACAAGAAGGAGAGCTCCGGCTCCTCTCCCTCACAGAAGACCAAATCACCGCCTTCCAGAAGAATGAAGAGAAGAGACTTCCTGAAGATCGCAGCCCTCGGCGGCGTCGTAACAGCAGTCACCCCCTACGTCCCCTACGGTTCATTCCTCAGCCAAGGAAGCGGAGGAGGCAAAGTAGAGAAGGAAAGAGTTATCTTGGCTGACGGAACTGTGGCCAGCGTCAACAGGTTTTCTGTCAACTCAAGCCAGATTATTGTCTATCCGCGAACCGGAGATCCTGTGAAGGATGCTGAACCATTCAAACGCTTCCAGCTAATTAGGCTACCGGCTCCAGAGGGAAACGCCAATAACGCTTCCTCCTTCAGAGCCTACAGCATGATTTGCGTACATCTATGGTGCCTCTGGACCTATAGATCGGACTTCTCACAGATGCAATGCCCCTGCCACGGAAGCATCTACCGAACATCCGACGGCTTAGCCATAGAGGGACCAGCATCAAAACAGACCCCCCCTAACAATGCGTTGCCAAGACTTGATCTTGAGGTTGACGACAAAGGAGACATCTGGGTGCTTCCTCCGAACTGGAGTGTAGAAGGGAACGGGATAGTTGGTTATGGCCGAAAAGTCAAGTAACAAAGACCCGTTAACCAAGCTGATTTCTTGGGCCATAAACCGCTTAGAGCGAACCATCTTCTTCGGAATAAGGATACAAGTTCCGAAGAGGTTCCTAAGCCCCTTGGGTTTCCTAGGAATGCTGACCACAGTAACATTCATAATCCTAGGAGTCACAGGAGGGTTCCTCCTATACTACTATGTCCCCACCCTCTCAGGCGCATTTGACAGCGTCAAACGCATCGAAGAAGCAGTGCCCTACGGCTTCATGTTCAGAAACATACACTACCATGCTTCCAACGCCATGGTCTTCATGGCCGTTCTTCACCTCTACTACCAGTATTTCTCAGGCAGATACAAGATACGCAACGAAATGCTTTGGGTAACAGGGATAATACTGGGAACAGTGACAGTCGTTGAAGCATATACTGGCTACGACCTATTATTCAACGACAGAGCCATACTGGCCATCAACATCGGGTCATCTCTAACCAACGCTTCCCCCGTAATAGGACCCTTGATACAAGCATCGATACTGGGAACAGGTTTCAGCGAGATCATCATCAGGTTCTACGCTCTCCACGTGTTCATACTCCCCGTCGCGATGATGGTTATCATGCTCTTCCATTTCCCCAGAAACCTTGTATTCGACATTCCCATGAGTCTGGCTATCTCGGGCTCAATACTGATGCTTGGAGGACTCTTTCCAGTGGACATCGGAGTCAAGTTTGACCCTGATGTACCTCCGGGAATCACTGTCCCTGAATGGTATGTCAGTGCTCCTTACGCCTTCATCCGAACGGGATATGAGAAATTCACGACGGGAGGACTCTTGCCAGCTTTATTCATACTGATGTTCTTGGTGGTGCCCTTTATCGATAAGGCAAGAAAATTCTCTTGGGCAGATAGGCCTTTCTTCACAGCCATCGGGATTGCCAGCATAGCACAGATCGCGGTCACAACAACTTGGGGCTTCTACATCACGCCAGACATATCGCTGCCACTAATCGAACGACTCGCCATCGAACCCAACGCCTTCTACGGCACCATGATCATGATCACACTGGTCTGCTTCGGCCTAACTTACGCCTTCTTAAGATACATCAAGGTTCAAGAGGAAATAGCCCACCGCAAAGGCATCAGGCCTAAAGCAGCCTTCCACCTTGTCTTAACAAGAAAATGGGTCAACATCGTTATTCTCGCTCTCGTCGCATTCCAAGTGGTGCTGAACGTAATGGCTGCCCACGCATATACTGCAGGCTTCAAGAACCTCTCGCTCTTCCATGCGGGCGCAATACTCATGTCGTTCTCCGTCATAATCCACCTGTACAGATACGGCATCCAGCTGCCAAAAGAAATGCAAGCAACAGTAGTCCAAGCTCAACCTAGTTAAGTAGCTACACTAGACGCGCAACTCAGTTTGGATTATTCCAGCTCTTTGCGCGCCAGCTTGACTCCCTCAACCATGGAGCGAAGCTTAGCAAACGCCACTTCCCTTGAACGTGTCCTCAGACCGCAGTCAGGATTCACCAGTACCCTTGAAGCGTCACCCAAAACCTTTGCTGCGTAAAGAATCCTGTCTTTCACTAGTTTCGGCGGCTCGACAGCATCTCTGTGAACATCTAAGACCCCGAGGCCTACCTTAAGGTCGCGGTTACCCTTGAAGTATTCCAGCGCCGAGTATCCTTCTCTGGCTTCTTTTGAGCCTCCTGCATCCCAAGTGTCTCTATTCGCGAACTCCAATGCGAAGTGGGACGTCTTCATCTCCAACACGTGAGGAAAGAGGGAACGGTAGTTGTCGCCGCTGTAACAGATGTGGACACTTATGCTTCCAGGCACCGATTTCACGGCTTCATTGTAAGCCTCCACGAACATTTTCATCTCATCGGGATGAGTCGTAGCTGCAGGCTCATCTACTTGGATATACTCCGCTCCGATCTCCACCAACCCTCTCAACAGAGGTCGGATAACTTTCCGCGCTAACGCAATCACAAACTCTTCTCTACTGGGGTAATACTCATTGTACGACCAGTCTGCCAGCGTATAGGGACCAGTGACGGGAATCTTGAGGGGTTTTGTCGCATAGTTCTTGAGGAAGAGAAACTCTCCGTTGTGGTAATCGTCTCTGAGCTTGACTTCACCTACACATCTTGCCTTGCGGAAATACTTGTTGTCCCAAGAGCGTACTCTGCCTGCGAACTCGAAGCCTTCTATGTGCCTGATCGGGTATTCATACATCTCTACTCTTCTAGCCTCGCCGTCGTAAACCAGGTCTAAGCCTATTTCCTCTAGGATCTTCAGGTTGAGGTAGGCTGAGTCGTCTCTCGCAGTGTCTTTAGTTTCTTTGGGGAGAGACTTGTTGCGGACAGTGTTGACCAGCCAGATGGGTTTTTTCAGGCTGCCGATCTCATGAGAGACTAATGTTTCGGTCAAGTTGGTCTACTCTCCTCTGAGAAGTTCAAGGGCTCTGCCCATGTTCCTAACCTTCTGTTTAGCAAAGGTGTAGGGAATATGCTCTAGATCGCAGTTTGGCGTCAAGTAGATCTGCTTAGGCTCAAGAGTTTCAAGAACATTCTCAACGAATGAGGCGATCTCTTTGGGAGTCTCCATTTTGGTGTTCGTCGAGTCTACTATGCCGCACGCCAAGCCCTTGAAATCAAGGTTTTCCAACTCCTTCAACGGCGTATTGACGAAGTCTATGCCCAATCCGTCTACGTTGAAATCAAGGATCTTAGGGATAATCTTGGAGGCGTTCTTGAAATAGAGGTGCAGATATGTTTCGACGCCTCTTCCTTTAACAGTCTTCTGTATCGCTTCCCCTATTCTTCTGAGATCTTCAGTGTTCTTTTGAGCCACGATAGAAGGTCCGTTGAGCTGTATCATCTTGACTCCTGCTGACGCGAGACTGGCTACTTCTTGGGATAATATTTTGGCCAGCTCGAACATCAGCTCTATTTTGTCGGCGTAATGACGGTTTTCCGAGAGGTCTGCGAATGTGTAGGGATCTGGGAGAGACGCCTTCCAATTGCCCTTCTTGGGCAGCAGGTTTAATGCAAGGGCCGTGGACGCTATGTTCCCGGGTCCCTTCACTTTGTTTATGATGATGGGCTTGCGGTAGAAAGTGTTGTTCTCGTAGAATCTGTCCAGTGGGCCTTCCTGAATGCCTTCCAGCTTCAAGAAGGGTCTAAGCATATCGTCCCAGTCTTCCATTGGATCTGCGATGTATGTGAATCCCTGCTGCGCCTGAAGTTCGACGACCCTTCTCTTCTCCTCTTTGTAGAGCGAGAGAAGGTTTGTGGCTTTGACTCGCGTTGCTTCGATAAGTCTCTCTGACCTCGGAAATATTCCGCCGATATAGGCACCGTACATTACTTTCTTCCTCCAATCGTCTTAGCCAGCGTTAAGCCGGCTTCAAAATTGTTCGGTGATGAGAGAAGGACCTCGGTTGCCTTTGCTGCCACCTTTCTGACAAATGTAGCCACGTCGTTCTCGTAGCTCGCCCAGTCTACTCCGATTAGGTTTGCTGAGCGCCTATTCTTTTCGCTGGGGATCATTATAGAGGCAACGACCTCTACGCGTTGGCTAATAAGGTTGTCAGCTAGGCGTTCAAAGACGTGTAAGTCTGTAATGGGTTGTGTGACAAAGCCGTCAGGCTCCACTGAAAGCTTTTCATTCAGAGATTTGGCAGAGATGGTCACAGGTAGAGTCAGATAGATTTTTACGGCCTTTTCTCTGAATCCTAGTTTCCTGATGTAGGAAAGCACGTTCAGGGGATTGTTGGAAGTGGATTCGCCGTGTTTAGGTGTGTCTCCTTTGATGAGTGTGATGCCTTCGACTCCTATTGCCTTCGCTTCGCCCACCATCTGGAGTATGCCGTTAAGGTTATGATCGCATGTCCGTATGTTGCAGATTATTCGCAGTCCTCCGCGTGTTTTGCTTCTAATCAAAGACGCAGCCATTATGCTCGACATTCGGGGTACGCCTAGAACGGAATCGGTAAGGTGCAGGCAGTCTGCTACGTGGCTAATGCGCTCAGCTCTGGAGAGAAAGATGTCAAGTTCTCTATCAAAAGTGTCGCCATTATCTGGATCTGTTGGCAGGACCTTCGGTGGATTCAGCTCGTATCCTATCTGAATGTCCTTTGGTTTCCCCAAGAGTTTTCCGAGGGTGCAATAGTTCTGATGGATATATTGGTTTTTGAATCAATGTTAAGTGGCGTGTCCTTGTTCTTCGTTCAGACTTGGCTAGGAGAGGTGTCTTTTCCAAAAATCATGGCTTCAGGCTGTGGTCTATGTGTTTTTTGGTTTCGGCAAAAGGATAGGCGAGCAAATTCTGGTTAATAAGATAAAATTATAAAGCGGCTTAAGGAGCTTCAACGTGATCAATATGGCTGAAAGAGAACGTGAAAGAAACCGTTCGTATGACGTCTATCAGAGCAATCTCGACTATAAGTCGAAGGCTCGCGAATGGAGGGCTAAAGCAGCCAAACTGGTGAAGGGCAAGGACTTCCAGCCCATGTGGAACGGCCACGGCTACACCGCTTACCTTGTCGACCCAGAGAGACCTTACCCAGACGGCAAATATCCAGCTACAAGACAGCTTCACATCTTCAAGGAACTTCTCCCGCCAGGAGGCTCAAACATAGAGCATAAGCATCTTGACGAGGCTGCGGTCTTCATCTTGTTCGGTCATGGTCACTCTATGATCGGTGGGTGGAAGGATGACGAGAGGGCTACTACTGTAGGCGAAAGATTCGACTGGGAAGCTGGCGACATAGTGCTAGTGCCTCCCAACACTTGGCACGTCTTCTTCAATGATGATAAGGAGAAGCCCGCCATATTCCTAGGCATCACAAGTACAGTGCTGAAGTACCTTGGAATATACGATCTGGAGCACCACGGCAACGAGGGAAGAAAACCTTGGGATGAGAGGGCTCACACTGGTGACTTCGATAAGTGGTGGAAGGAAGCCCAGGCTAAAGCAATGGGCATGAAGTAACAGCCATAGCTGACAGAACCACTGAGTCGAGATCGCGTCTTTTTTTTGAAAAGGCTCCTGCCTGTGGCCCCTTGTTCAAGAGGAGTTGTCGGGCGGGGCTCTTCTTTTTTCCTGCGGCGAAGATTGTTTGTGCCCAGAGCTTATTAGAAGGGAAGTCAGGTCGGGTCTCCTTAGTTGAATCTTAAGCATAGAACTGTTGTTATTACCGGTGCCAGCGGCGGAATAGGCCGCGCCCTGGCCCTAAGATGCGCTGAAGATGGGGTGAACATGGTTATTCATTACTCTGGGCGTAACGTCGATTCTAAGCGGAGAGCAGACGCTTTGTTGAAGAAGGTTAGGTCTATTGCTATGGCAAAGGGTAGCAACTCCAAGGTTGCTGCGTTTCCATGTGATTTGACTAGTAGGAAGCAGGTTTCTTCCTTTGCGGAGCAGGTTTTCGACGAGTTTGGATCGGTTGATGGGTTAGCTCTTCTTCACGGATATTCTTCTGCAGGCTTGTGGAAGAAGCATTCAGGAGACTATACTGAGGCTGAAGAGGAATCGATTTGGAGGACGGATGTGATGGGAAGCAAGTACTGTATTTTTGAATTCGCACCGCTAATCATTAAGACGGTGCAAGGAGTTCGTTCGCAGGGTGTTCCTGTTGCAGGTTCTGTTGTGTTGATCAGTTCGACGCCAGCCTTAGGTTCTATACCTGAGGATCGGGATGGCAGATCCATTGGTGAGGCTTTCTCAGCGGCCAAGACAGCAATCATTAGTGTTATGAGGCATGCAGTAGTCGACTACAAGCCGCATGTTCGAGTGAATATTGTTGCTCCGGGGAATGTTGAGACTGGTTGGGCTTTGGATCTTTCGGAGAAAGAAAAGAGGTCTGCTGCTGAGGAGACTCCGCTTGGAAGATGGATTAAGCCAGAGGAGGCTGCCAGTGTGGTGGCTTTTCTTCTGTCTTCTGATGCTAGTGCGGTGAATAACCAGATTATTGTTGTTGACGGTGGTTACGTCACGGGAAGATAGTTTCCCTAATGATTGACGATTAGAAGTTTCTTCTTGTTTACTTGTAGGCTTCGTATTCTTTGCCTAATACTCCTGAGGCGATCTTCAGATCCATGATTTCGTCGGTGCCCTCGTAGATTCTGGTGACCCGTGTGTCTATGAAGTGTCTTGCGGCTGCTGCGAGTATGGAGTAGCCGTATCCTCCGAAGACCTGCATGGCGTGGTCTGCTCCTTCGAAGGCTAGTTTGGATGCTATTCGTTTGGCTAGTGCTGACTGCTGGTCTAAGTCGTTTCTTAGGGTGGTGTTGCCGGGGTCTGCGTCGTGCTCAGCTTTTTTGATTGCTGCGTAGTAGGTGGGCCATCTGGCCATTTCGAGGTTGAGGGCTATTGCGGCTATGTGTCTTTGGACGAGTTGGTGTCTGGCTATTTCTTTGCCGTGTTGTGTGCGGTGCTTGGCTCTCTCTATGCATTCATTCAGACAGTTTTCCAGTACGCCTATGCATCCTGATGCGACGCCTATTCTGCCGTTTACTAGGGCTGAGTAGGCTACGCGTATTCCTTTTCCTTTTTCGCCTAGGAGGTTTTCTTTGGGGACTCTGCAGTCGTTGAAGGCGAGTAGTGCTGTGTCGGATGTGAATAGGCCTGCTTTTTCGTCTAGTTTCATGGCTACTTCGAATCCTTCTGTCTTTGAGTCTACTATGAATGCGGACATTCCTCCTGATAGGTCTTTGGGGTTTGCGAATACGATTAGTGCGTCTGCGATGCTTCCGTTGGAGATCATGTATTTTGATCCGTTTAGGACGTATTGGCCGTTTTCTTCTCTGAAGGTTGTTTTCAGGGAGGCGGGGTCGCTTCCAGCTTCAGGTTCTGTTAGAGCGTATGCGAGTATTTTTTCTCCTTTGACTGCTGGTTTGAGGTAGGTGTCTTTTTGGCTTTGGTTCCCCCATTGCTGCAGGGTTAGTCCTGCAAGGGAGATGTGGACATCGACGAATGTGACTAGGCCCATTCCTACTTGCCCCATGCGTTCCAGGGCGAGGGTGTATGTGACGGCGTCTGTTCCCAGGCCGCCGTATTCCTCTTTGATTGGGATTCCGAGTAGGTTGTGTTTCTTGAGTATGAGTGGTATTTGCTCGTTGTATTTTCTGGCTAGGTAGTGTTCGACTTCAGGCAGGTATAGTTCTTCGCAGGCTGCGTCTACTTTCTCTAGGAGTGTGATGCTGCTGTCGGGGAATTCGGCGTAGTGTTTCAGGTCTTCTATGGATTTGGAGAATAGTGGTTCCGTGGGGGGTTTCACCGTTTTGTTGTGTTGTGGGGGTCTTGTAGAAAGGTCTTTTGTGGACGCGGTTTTTGGTGTGGTGTGTCTGTGTGTGGGGTTGGGTCTAGGGGGGGTTTAAGTAGGGTTGGGGTCTGTTTCTTGCTGTTTTGGTTTGGTTGACTGTGTTTTCTGGTTGTTTTGGGGGGGCTTGTTTAGTGGGTGGGTTAGGGTTGCGGTATGGGTGATTGTGTAATGAGTTCTTGTTTAGGATCATATTTAGGCTATGATCGGTGGAGTGAAGATGATGTGGCTGCTGCTTGTCTGTGAGGTTTTAGCCTTGAACTAGGCAGTCTCCCCTTCAAATATGGATTCAAGTTTGGAGCGAGTTTTTTTCCTAAAGCTTTGCTGTGTGTTGTTAGACCCCCCTTACAATATGAATTTCAAGTCTGGCGATGGGAGGAAGACTGGGGAAAACGGTTCTGGCGTTCAGCCCCGGAGATAGACTGTCTGTTGCAAGAATTTTCGGAAGATCATGCCTTAGCCTTAAATACTGCGCCTAATGGTAAAAGATGAGCAGTAATGGCTAAGATGAGGAAGAAAAACCTAGATTCTCCGGATGAGACACGCAAGCTCAGTAAGGGTAAATTTGAGGTTGTTACTATAGGCGGAGTCACTGTGGGGAGGGGGACCTTTCAACCTGGGTGGAAGTGGTCTAAGTCTGTTAAGCCGATAGTGAAGACTGACAGCTGCCAGGGTAATCACGTGGGATACGTTGTTTCAGGAAAGCTAAAGGTTCACATGGATGACGGTTCAGAAGGCGAAGTGGGGCAAGGCGAAGCGGTGCATATTCCTCCGGGTCATGATGCTTGGGTGGTAGGGAAGGAGCCTTTCGTCTTTCTTGAGGTCCTGAGCGCCAAAGACTACGCCAAACCGGCCAAGAAGCCAAGCTCCCGAGAGCCCTGAGCCTGACGATACCAAAGGCTCTGGCTGCGAGACGAGCTGAGTCTTGACTGGCTATGGCCGTGTGTTAAGAGTAGGAAAATAGTGGGTCTCCAGCCTTTCATGCGGCTGGAGCGGTTCGAGTGTGGTTGCTGAGTCTGGTTCAGTATTCGGGGCCTTTGCTCTTCAAGGCTTCTTCGAAGGGTGGGTTTTCGCCTACCATGAAGCCTTGGTATTTCTCTGCGAGGGCTTTGGCTTGTTCTGTGACGGCTGCTCTGATGGGTGGCCATCCTTTTTCAGGGAGGTTCTTCAGGGCTACGCCTTTGATCGCGGAGAGGCTGTCTAATGCTTGGTCGATCATGAAGTATTCTAGGTCTCTGCATATCTGTAGGGGTGCGTTGGCGTCTTTGTAGAGTACTGTGCAGATTCCTGCTGCGTCTGCTCCTAGCATGATGAGTTTCACTACGTCTAGAGCGCTGTCGATTCCGCCTGAGGGGAGCAGGGCTTTTCCTGTCTTCAAGCGAACCAAGTCTACTGTGACCCGGTTTGTCAGGTACTTCAGTGAGCTGCCGCTGATTTTGCTGTACACCTGTTTTGCGGTGAAGGGGTCTATGTCCAGTGTGGGTGCTCCGCCGACGTAGGCTATTCCTTTTGCTGGTGTGGAGTAGTCGGTTATGGCTTCAGGTGTTGGGAGCCATTTTGCTACGACTGTCTTGGGGATAACGGGGATGTCGACTGCTTCAGCGGTGGCTCTGATGACTTCCCGCAGCCTTTCCAAGTCCATGGACCAGTATTGGCCCAGCCTTTCGTATCCTCGGCCGGGGTACTGTATTGAGCGGAAGGGGCCTGCGCTTGTGCAGACCAGGTCCATGTGTATGGCTGATGCGCCTGCTTTCTCAAATTCCTGTGCGATGTAGGCGGCTTCCTGCGGGGATCTTCCTGAGAGGCTTCCTATGATGTGGCAGTTATGTTGGTCTGCGAGGGGTTTCACGTTTCTGATGAATTCGCTCATCTTCTTGTGGCCGGGGTTCTGGAGGGCCTCTGTTCCGTCGTAGGTGACTTTCCCGTCGTTGTAGACCCAGTAGCATCTGGGCTGCGGAGTGGCTTCCCATTGCCGCGGGTATCCGCCTAAGGGGTCCCAGGTGGTTGATTTTGTGATGATGGCTCCGCATCCGCCTTTGATGAGTCTCTTCATGCCCCAGTCGTGAACGGTGTAGCCTGCTGCTTCGGCGATAAGGGGGTTCTTCAGTTTGATGCCTGCGAAGTCTACGCTTAGGTCTGCTTCAAACTCGTCCATGGTTTCTCTTCGGTTTCCATGGCGCTATTAAATTTTCTGTCAAGTGATGCGTGATTCTGTTTGTCGGAGACAAGATTCCTCGGGAACAGTAGTGCGTGTCTAGCTCTTCAGTTTTACAAGTACAGCCATGGCAAGGACAAGCATCGATAGCACGGAGAAGGCTTCCATGGTCAGGGGGATCCCATATAATCCAACCAGTGGGGCTGCGGCGAGGGGGCCCAGCATTCTGCCTGCATCTTGACCACTGTAGCCGATCGCGTTGCCCAAGACTCTCTGACTGGAGGAGGTGTTTCCGGCGACGACGATGAATCCCAGTGGGAGGATTAGGCCCTGTTGCAGTCCCAAGAGGAGGAATCCGAAGGTGAACATCAAGATGCTTTGACTATATGCCAGGGCTAGAAGTCCGGTGGTGGCTGAGCCCATTCCCAAGGCCATCAAGATCATCAGTTTCTTCCGAGACAGGCTTTTTCCGATGAGTCGCCGAGACAGGAATGTGACCACTCCTAGGCCTAGGAAGAGGCTTACAACAGCCGAGTCTTGGAGATGGAAGGTCTGCCTGGCGTGG
>JACPCU010000019.1 GCA_016184315.1 Nitrososphaerota archaeon | reverse complement strand
ACAAAAACAGTGTATTTGCACCCATCATATTCGATACCACATGTTCCCCCTTCTAGGCAAACATTGATGTTTGGTATGGTGGGGGATTTCTTTGATCTTGAACCGATATAGCTATGAACAAGGCTACCTCTGAGTTCGTCATAAATCCTCTTTCTATTGTCCTTGATCAACTTCCCGTAATCCGCCCCCATTCTTTCAAGGAGAGTATTGAATCCGTCGAGCGAAGGGCCTTCGGGAACCCCTATCATCAATTTCCCCCATGATTCAGTGTAGCAACATAATGCTAGCGCAATCATGAAATTGGGTGCTCCGTAGGCTTCAGAGCTTCCGCTCTTAGTTATCCTCGATAATGCAATGGTCTTATCCAAGTCCTCGAACACGAACTCTTTGATTTTCTTTATGGATGCCAGTTTTACCTCGATTTGGGCGATGGCTTTTTTCACAACGGGGCTGGGTGACTCATCCATTTTCCGACTCGTGGAACACTGGTCTTCTCGAAATTAAACGTTCGCAAAAGCGGTTCGACACTGTTCAATCTCAGGGTGATCGACAGAAAATTTGTGCTCAATATTGCTAGCGACCACCGACATTACTAGATGAGGGCTAGTCGCTTGTCAAAAAGACTCATCTAATCAAGAGTGGACTCGACGCACTAGGCATCAACTGCTTGAACTTTCTAGAAGGTTCTTTGCTATGATGACTCTCAGGATCTCAGATGTTCCCTCACCTATGGTGGTCAGCTTGGCATCTCTCCAATGCCTATGCACCCCAAGACCATCCGTATACCCGTAACCACCATGGATCTGAATCGCCTCATCACATGCCTTGAGAGCAGTCTCAGAAGAGAAGAGCTTAGCCTGAGCTGCGGCAGACTCAAAATCCACGCCACTGTCCTTCAAGTAGGCAGCATAGGAAGTAAGGAGCCTGCCAGCATTGATGGAAGTAGCCGTATCAGCCATCTTCATCTGAGTCATTTGAAACCCAGCTATAGGCTGCCCAAACGCTTCTCTCTCCTTGCTATACTTTAAAGACTGTTCAAACGCACCTTGAGCAATTCCCAAGGCAATAGCTGCCACCGTGATCCTTCCGCCGTGAAGCATTCTCTTAGCGTAGTCAAACCCCTTCCCCTCCTCACCCACAAGGTTACCCGCGGGAACAATGCAGTCCTCGAAGATCACTTCCCTCAGAGGCGAACCTCGCATACCTATCTTTGACAATTCTTTCCCAAACTTCAGCCCATCGACATCCTTAGGCACCAGAAAAGCTGAAGGCCCCTTATCAGTCCTAGCAAAGACAAAGTATAGATCTGCTTCACCCGCATTCGTAATAAACATCTTCGACCCGTTCAACACAAATGAATCACCTTTAGGCTCAGCTTTGGTCCGCATGGACTTTGCATCAGAGCCCGAGTGAGCCTCAGTCAACGCAAAAGAAGCCAGCTCTTCACCAGCAATCAGCTTGCCTAGATGCTCTTCTCTCTGCTCATGGCTTCCAAAGATGAGTAACCCTTCACAAACAGTCCCATGAATAGAAGTCGACAAAGCAGTACTTGCACAACCCTTAGCCACCAACTCCATAGCAGCAACACACACTACTGAAGGAAGCTCCAGTCCACCATACTTCTTAGGAAAAGAAATCCTCGTGAAACCCAGCTCAAACAAGCCTTCAACACTCCTCCTAGGAAAAACAGCGGAACGATCAGTCTCGTCTGCTCTTGGGTGAACCTCCTTCTCTATGAACGCCGCGATCACCTCAAGAACCGTCTCATACTCTTGATGTGAAGAGGGGTAAAGCATCTCTAAGATACGCTTCTGCTCATCGATCAGAATGCTCATTGCAACAAAGTCACCATAACTTAGGTTTAAACATGAAGCTCGGCAAACACCTCACTAAGAGGTCTTGAATCCGATTGCCTAGTACACAAGACCCATGGTAAAGAAAGCCGTAAGAATCAAAGGAGTATTCGACCCCTCAAAAAACAGGACCTCCGACAAAACAGGCCTACCTTGGAGTCACGCCATCACCGCAAAAGGCCAACTACTATTCATCGCAGGTCAATCACCCAGAGGAGGCCCCAAAGGTAACATTGTCTATGAAGGAGACATTGCCAAACAAACCCGACAGGCTCTAAGCAACCTCAAAAAAGTCTTGGAAAGCGCCGGAGGCAGCATAGACGACGTAACCTGCACCATATGGTTCACAACGAGCATCGCGAAATTCTACTCCAAAGGAGCATCGCAAGTCAGGAAAGAATTCTTCAAACCGCCATACCCTACAAGCACTCTAGTAGAGGTCAAACGATTCGCATCAAGAGAATCCATGGTCGAAGTACAGGCATTCGCAGTCCTAGATAATTAACGTCCCCAAGACCAGAAACAGTCAAGTTGATGCCACCAGTAACAGGATCTCTATTACCTGAAATGACCGTAGATTCGATCGGGGTAAGCCCAGATTAGAAAACAGCGGCAGCTAACTAGCTTTAGGTGTCTGAGCATCTTCTTCCTTAAGCTGACGCCTCAGTACCTTACCGATCAAGGTCTTAGGCAACTCCTTCCTAACCTCCATCAGCCTAGGCACCTTGTGGGGTGCAAGCTTCTCCTCACAATGCTTCACCAGCTCTTCAACCTGCACCCTCTTCTCAAACTCTTCTTTCAACACAACATACGCCTTAGGCACCTCACCCATCTTCGGATCAGACACACCTATCACTGCAGCCTCCTTCACCGCGGAATGCTCAAACAGAACCTCCTCAACCTCCCTCGGATACACCTTCAACCCACCCACATCAATCATATCCTTCAACCGGTCAACAATGAAGAAATACCCGTCATCATCCACCTTAGCTATGTCCCCAGTGAGAAGCCATCCATCCTGCAGAATCTTACCCGTCTCCTCAGCCTTCTTCCAGTAGCCTTTCATCACCTGCGGCCCTTTGACCGCCAGCTGGCCTATCTCACCAGCAGACAGAATCTTGCCGGGTTCATCTAAAGAAACGATCCTTGCATCTGTATCCGGAAAAGGTATCCCAATAGAACCAACCTTCACCTTATCCTTAGCGTCTAAGGGATTGCAGTGAGTAACTGGACTTGCCTCAGTGAGGCCATACCCTTCCACCAAGCTCCCACCAGTAAGATCATCGAATCTCCTCATCACCGTCAAGGGAAGAGCCGCTGCCCCAGAGATACAAGCCCTTACGCTCTTCAAGTCATGCTTCTTAGCTTCAGGACTGTTAATAGCAGCAACATACATGGCTGGGACACCGCAGAACACCGTGACACGCTCCTTCTCAAGAAGCTGAAGAAGAATACTCACGTCAAACTTGGGAACCATCACCACGCTTGCACCAGTCCAGACAGGCGCATTCATGGCCACTGTAAGCCCATAGATATGGAAATAAGGCAACACTGCCATATTCACATCGCTAGGCTCCATAGGGAGCCACCTGCTCGTCATGACTGCGTTGGAAACAAGGTTGTGGTGAGTGAGCATGGCTCCTTTTGATGTGCCCGTAGTTCCACCGGTATACTGAAGCACGGCAACATCCTCTACAGGGTCAACGTTGATAGGCGAAGGTTCTCCACCGGTTCCGATAAACTCGGAAAAATCAACGGTATCAGGATACTTCAATTTCCTTAGTCCGCCAAGCCTCGTAAGAAATCTCTTGAACGGGGAAAGAAAATCTGCTACACTTGTGGTCACGACGAGCTCAAGATGGGTCTTTTTCCTAGCTGCAGCGACTGATTTGAAGAGCTCCTCTCCATTCAACATGTCGCATACCGACACAAGCACCCTGGCCTCGGAGTCGTTAAGCTGATACTCCAATTCTCTTTCCCTGTAAAGAGGGTTACAGGGAACAACTATCGCCCCCGCCATCAAGCCACCGTAGAAAGCTATCATGAACTGAGGCGTATTAGGAAGAAACAGGGCGACTCGGTCACCTTTCTTGATGCCCCTCGCCTGTAAGGCTGCTGCAAATCTTCCGGCATGTTCAGCTATCTGCTGGTAGGTCAGAGCTGCACCTATCCGCGGCCTCAGAAAATACTTGACAGCAACCTTCTGAGGATACCTATCAGCGGAAGAGCGGAGTACTTGATGGAGAGCAGTCTTCGGATAGTCTAAGTTCTTCTCCAAGCTCTTCGGCCAAGCCTTAAACCAAGGCTTCTGACTCAAATCGACGAACCACTAGAACACCGACTTAGTATTTATCCATTGAACCCTCTCACCTAGATTAATGTAACGTTATATATAGGGACGTAGATAACAGGAGGCATGCCTACAGCAATTATGTTGATAAATGCTGAACTGGGCGCGGAGAAGAGCCTGATCCACGACCTCAGAGCCATCGAAAACGTGAGCGAGGTCTACGAAGTATATGGCGTTTACGACATAGTTGTCAAGATCACAGCGGACACCATGGACAAACTGAAGGAAACCGCCTCAAGAAAGATCAGAAGCCTGAAGAACGTCCGCTCGACCTTAACCATGATAGTCGTAGAATAACGTCGAACCCAGATTTCGAGTAGCCGCAAATACTCAGCACCGATGTTTTCATTCAAAGAAAACGATTAGGTTGAACGCTATATCATTAGGCCTGCAGTCACAAGTTTCTTGTCAGACTGCTAGACTATGTCCTCGTCGCCTACGCGCCTAGATATCTTCCCGCGAAGCTTGATGTGAACCCCAAAGTCGTCCGGCCTGTAAATATCGGTTGTAACCCGTTTCAACACAAGCCCGCACCTGTTTTCTGGCATAAGCTTTCTCCTTGCGCACACAGCGTAGGCACAAGAAGGGCCGACACACTTATCCTCAAGCCAGGAACACCAATGCATGTTGCCTCGACGCTGAAGCACCTGTTTGCCGCATCGGAACCAGATGCACTGAGGAGTACAGGCGCCATTCTCATCGGGACCTTCTTGGGGCATACGGCACTATCCACAGTTAGACACTCCGTAGACAATTAAAATTTTTCGCAACGGGCGAACACACGTATCCCACAGATAATCTGAAAGCTGTCTTAAGCTAACACTGGACCGCGGGTTCTGTTCTGTCGGCTGATATTCCTTAGACTTATGCTTCTGCCGGACGAAAAGTTAACAGAACCCAGTTGCGCTAACACTTATATGACGACCATTAAGAACAATTGAGTACCCGTGAACATTCGTCTTGAGAAGAAAACTACTGGAAATCTTGGCCTGCCCCATCGACAAACACTACCCCCTCAGTCTCCACGAAATTGAAGTGAAAGACGACATCATATCAGAAGGCGTCTTAACCTGCACCAAGTGCGGCAGATTCTACCCCATCGTAGAGGAAATACCTATAATGCTTCCAGACGAACTGAGGAATCAAGAAGAAGACCTATCATTCCTCAGGAAATGGCAACACAAGCTGCCCAGGGAAATAACACACCAAGCAAACCCAGTCCATCTTAACTAGCAATCACAGATACAAGTCTTGCTTGGTCAAGCATCCTCTAGCCAGCCATGCGTTAGAACAACGGAATAGTTCCTACGGCGCCTTGGCTTCAAGCGTGGCGAACTCTTCTTCAGCCGCCCTAAGATCCTTCATTGAATCCACAACCCTCCAGAGCCCGTAATGCGGATGAGCCGAAATCTCTCCGTAAGTCACCAGCTTCGGAAACGTCTCTCTCTCAACATCTCCCCTATCCGGCAATCTCCCAAGAATTTGTTTAGCATCTAAAAGATAGATGCCACCGTTTATCCACAGATCAGGAAACTCAGGCTTCTCGTCAAACTTCCTAACCATCTTCAACTTATCTATGTGAACCACACCGTAAGGTGAACGATAAGGAACCAGCATCATCGTAGCCATAGCCTGCGACGTCCGATACGTGTCAACCATCCTTGCAAGAGACAGATCAGTCAAAACATCACCGTTCATGACCAGCACATCGTCCTTGAAGCCATGCTTCTCAATCACGCCCTTGATAGCCCCGCCAGTCCCCAGAGGAGACTCCTCAACAGAGTAATCTATGGCCAATCCCTCAAAACTGGAGCCGAAACGCTCCTTCAACCGCTCCCACTTGTACCCACAGGCAAACACCACCTGGTCAACAGACCCATACTTCCTCAGCCATTCCATCTGCAGCTGAGCAATAGGCTTTCCGTTGACTGGAACCATAGGCTTAGGCTTATCATCGGTTAATGGGCGCAGCCTGAGTCCTTTGCCTCCGGCAAGAATAATGGCTTTCAAGCACCGTCAGTTTGCTAAGTGCTCCTTTTTAAACTTCGCCGCATCCGCAGCGATACGGATTCAGAGGAAGAGTCAACTCACTCACCACGCCCCCCAAAAATCAACAGAACCCAACGAGCACCGCAAACCATCCTCCAACAGCCTGAAAAACACCTCAAACAAACCCAAACAGCAAAAAACAAACCCCGAACCTACATAAACCCCCCCACCTCCCCACAACAAAACAAGCACACCACACGGAAAAGGAACAAGATCCGCAAGCTAAGCTTCACATATCCACAGTTGCCTCCCAAAAGGTGGGAGCAACATTGACAGACAAATCGGATGCTTCTATCTCTGCCGATAAACTAAAGATTACAGTATGCGGCCTAGGATTCGTCGGCTCTTCAGTGGCCGCTGTCTGGCTAAGAGCAGGAGCCAACGTAATCGGATTCGACAAAGACCACCATGTAGTAACCCTCGCCAAGAAGGGTACAACCCACACAGGCGAACCCGGCGTAGCAGAAGCCTTCAAAGCTGGGCTGAAGAGCAAACGGTTCTGGGCAACAACCAGCCCCGAGGAGGCGTATACTGGACGCCGCGTCAAGATCCTCACCGTGCCTGTCGGCTTACGCAAAGACAAGGCTGACCTTACAATCTTGTATTCCGCCGTAGACAGCGTTGCAAGACACTTAAAGGCGAGTGACATCGTCGTTGTGAAGCCTACTGTCCCGATTGGGACAAGTAGAAACCTCCTGATCCCGAGGCTTGAGAGAACGTCCGGCCTCAAGGCGGAGAAAGACTTCTACTATGTGTATAGCCCTGAAAGAATTTCTTCTGGGCAGGCCATAGCCGACATTGAAGATCATTACCCTGCGGTGGTTTCCGGCGTAGGCCCAATGAGCCTTGACGCTGGTCGCATGCTCTACGGCTTGATCGCCAAGAAAGAGGTGTTGAAGATGAGCTCCATGGAGGCGGCTGAGGCTGAGAAGGTGTTTGAAGGCGTTTACCGTGATGTGAATATTGCTCTTGCCAACGAGTTGGCCAAGGTGTGCATGGCTGCCGGGGTTAATTTCTGGGAGGCCCGTGAGGCTGCTAACTCTCAGCCCTTTTCTCATCTTCATAAGCCTGGGATAGGTGTGGGCGGAGCCTGCATACCTGTCTACCCTCATTTTCTGATTGAAGTGGCTGATCGTGTCGGGGAGACTGCTGCCTTGACTAAGCTGGCTAGGAAGATCAACACGGAGATGCCAGCGTACTCTTTGGGACTTGCGTTGGGCTCGGTTGCAAAGACAGGGGAGAAAGCTGCGGTGCTTGGCCTTGCTTTCAGGGGCAATGTCCCGGACAAGAGGCTTTCTCCAACCTATGAGGTGGTTAGAGAGTTGCTGCGACGAGGAATGAGTGTTTGGGTACACGACCCTTTGATCAAGAAAGATAGCGATTTGCCGACGCAGGTGACTCTTACAGATAATCTGAGGGAGGCGGTCGAGAATTCTTCAGTTGTAGTGGTCTGCACCGATCACTCGCCTTACAGAAAGTTGTCAGGGACTCTTGTAACAGGTCTTGCAGGTAAGGGAGCGGTGATTCTTGATGGGCGAGGCATCCTTGATCCTGACAGGTTTGACGGGGTGACGCTCATCACGATTGGCGTGGGCGGAAAACCCGGCTCAGCAAGAGAGTAGGATGAACGTTTCTGCAGATCCGTAAGGAAGACGGCGTCTCCTGAAGTTGGTGATTGACGGCGATGCGGGTAAGTCAGAGCGTGTCGATAGTCAACTCAGCCAGTTTTCTCCGTATCATTTCGCATATCCCATGAGCTGGATCTCCGAATAGCCGTATCAACGCGCTGCAGAGGAGTGAAGGGTCTTCATTGATGCTGGCCATGAATTCGTCTGTCGAGGTGCTTCCAGTCACCTTGGCCAGATGAAATAACGTGGATTTCATGCCGGTTTCTCCAAGTAGATCTCCGAGTGCTGATTCTATGGCAGGGTGAAGAAACCGCCTAGGTCGACCCAGTAGTCTCAGATTATCTCCTATGACGCCTTCATGGCGAAGGAGCAGCTTGCAGAATAATCCAAACTCGTATCTATCTAGGTGCTCATACATGCAGAGGGTTGTGGCCCCCAGTTTCAAAGTGTCGTAGGCTTCCTCAAACCTTAGAACTCGCTCAAGGTATTCCTCTTTCCGGTCAACCATGGGATCACAAGCTATTCTAAGCCCCGTTCGACCAGACACTAATGCACGCGAATATGCTTCTTTGAAGATTGAAAGAGGGTTTTCAACCTGGAACTCTAATGGGAATAGTCGTTTTGACGACAGGATCCGAAGCTGACCTATTAGCTCAAGCTGCGTAGCCGCGCCTCCCCACGCATTGTCCATATCGTTCCTTACAGTGCTGGTGTTCCTACTGGTCACATAGATGACCGTCTCTCCCCTGTCTATTCCCGCTTTAAGAAAGTCGAAGGCGATCCTATTTCTGCTGACTGTATCAGGTTTCACTGCGCCCAGCAAATGGCTTCCACAATGTACACCACTCCAATCAGCCTCGAGGATGCTTGTGGTCATTCGTTCCATCTTCAGTTATGTATTCTAATGGTTGCAGCCGTAGAACTGCAGTCTGTTGGTGATGCTATCCTTAACCAAAGAGAGCAGTTTGAAAGCAAGCCCAATTAATGTTCAGGTAAAGAGTTATCAGTTATAAGCCTAGCTCCATGCACCAAGGATGTTGTCCTTCAAAAGGTAGCAGAATGCCCCTAGTTGATCTGCTATCACCATGTGTCGTATCATCTACCAACACCCATCTGCATTTCTACTTATCTTGAAACGTTAGCCACAATGCCTTACAGCAAGCCACTTAGAAAAGACAGTAAACGGGTTCATGGGTCCAGATCAGGGCTGACGGGTCTTGAAACAGCGATCATACTGATCGCGTTCGTCATCACCGCATCCGCATTCGCGTTCGGAGTCCTAAACCTGGGATTCACATCGACACAGAAGACCACTGAGGTAATTGGCAAAGGTCTCAAAGAATCTTCCTCAGCAATAGAGGTTGACGGCAGCGTTATGGCCATGGGAACCACCAGTCAACCCAACAACATCACCTTCGCCGTTAAGCTGGCGACAGGACAGGAGCCTCTTGAAATAAGCAGTTCAACTACCGCGTTGAGCTATGTCGATCCCAACAAGAATTTGGCCAATGTCTTTTCTTCTGCAACCATCACAAAGGTCCTCGGTGACAGTGATGCGCTGCTGGAGCCGGGTGAGAAATGGGCCATCACTGTGAAGCTTGACGACGCAGGTATCTACGGCGCCACAGTGTCACTCACTACGCTGCAAAAATTCCGGATCGAGTTGAAGCCAGGTGTCGGCTCGGTTCTGGTCATAGAGAGAAGAATGCCTGCAGCCTTGGAACCTATCATGAAGTTGGTGTAGGCTTAGCTGTGAGTCTATCGTCAGAGTCAACAGGCTATTTGGTTTAGTGAAGTTCTATTACACCCCTGAAGCCCGCCAACCAGCAACTGGGGTAGATGCGTAACGTAGCTTGGCAACACGAACTGAGCTGTATTGGTATATGTATGCCGAGGGCAGGACTTGAACCTGCGACAGCCCGGTCTTCAGCTTCACCCACAGGAAGTGTGACGGGTGCTCTCCCAGGCTGAGCTACCTCGGCGCCTCTAGGGCAGAAAGACGAGCCCCGTAGACGCCTTTAAATGTTTTCAGCACGGAACCGCACATGCCTGTTCTTCCTTGCAGGTAGACGTAGCTCTTAATTCAATTACCCTTGACCCATACCTAGAGGCGTCATGCCTATCTTCTCCGTGTCAGGGCTAAGGGGAGTCGTGCCCAGCGACCTTACCCCTGTTGGACTGGCTCAAATGGGACGAGCCTTCGGGGCACATGTTCAAGGAGGCTCATGTATCTTGGCGAGGGATACTAGGACAACGGGGAGCTTGGCATCTAGGGCAGTAGCCTCAGGCCTGATGTATTCTGGTTGCAGGATTATTGATCTGGGTGTCCAGCCTACTCCAGTTCTCTTCAAGGAAGTTGCGGTCCGTGGTGCTGATGGGGGGGTTGTGGTTACGTCTTCGCATAATCCTCCTGAGTGGAACGGGTTGAAGTTTGTGATGAAGGGTGGTAGAGGTCTCTTTGAGGAAGAAGTGGGTGCGTTGAGGGTTCTTGGAAGCGCGCTCGTGAGAATTGGTTCTTACAGTGTTGATGAACCCACTTATGTTGAGAGCTTGATGCGCCACCTTGGTCATCCTAGGTTGAAGAGGGTGAGGCTAGCCGTTGACCCTAACGGTGGGACAGCTTGTAACATTGTGTCCCAGGTGCTTCGAAGCATAGGCTGCGAAGTGCATGTAGTTAACGGCAGCCAAGGGGTCTTCCAGAGACTTATTGATCCTACTGAGGATCCTCTGATCCTCTTGAGGGAGACGGTGGTGAAGTCTGGGTGCGACGCTGGCTTCGCCTATGATTGTGACGGTGACAGGTTGGTGATCATGGGTGATGGGGGCGAGAAGCTGCCTCCTGACCATGTGTTTCTACTGATTTTGAGGAGCCTCTTGGATAAGGAAAGTCGGAGGGTTGCTGTCAGCGTGGATACTACTCAGTTGGTGGAGCGGTTGGTGTCTGATGCTGGTGGGATGGTTCTACGTACAAAGGTGGGTGAAGCAAATGTGGTTAGAGCCATGTTGGCTGAGAATTGCAGTGTTGGCGGCGAGGGAAGTAGCGGAGGACTGATAGATGGCAGTTTCAACCTTTGCAGAGACGGTGTTCTGGCTTCGGCGTTGGTGGCTGGGCTTGTTGCTCGCCACGGCTCCTTGAGGGAAGCGTTAGGTGACCTTCCTGCGATGAGTCAGATACGTAGGAAGACTGCTTGTCCTAGGAGTAAAGCCTCGGCAGTTGTGGAGCGGATAGCTGAAGGGACAGGTAGGACTGAACGGACGGACGGCGTGAAGATCTGGGTGGCGAGGGATTCGTGGGTTTTGATTCGTCCTTCTAATACTGAGGATGTGGTCCGAGTGTCTGTTGAGGCGCCGAGCAGGGGTAGCGCCGAGGAGCTGGCGGAAAAGTATCTGGCGCGAATCAGGAGGCTGGCTGAGGAGTAGATCTGGTTCTTGGTTAAGAGGCTTGACGAGCTGGGCATCATCGAGCTTTTCGTCGAACAGTTGGGGCAGCCTTCTCCGCCGGCTTCCCCTATTGGAGACGATGTTGCTGTTCTTCCTGTCGGCCGAGGCTTCCTTGTTGCTAAGACGGATATGCTGGTGGCGAAGACCGACGTTCCTAGGGGAATGAGTCTGCGGCAGGCTGCTCGGAAGAGCGTCGTGATGTGTGTCAGCGACTTTGCTGCTAAGGGCGTCAAGCCTCGTTACACGTTGCTTTCCCTCGGTATTCCGAGATCTATGGATCGTAGGGGTGTGCTGGATCTTGCGAAGGGCTTCAGGGATGCGAAGAGAAAGTATTCGGTGGAGATTGCGGGAGGGGACACGAACGAGTGTGATGATCTCGTGATTGACTGTTGCATGTTGGGGTTCGCTGAGAAAGTGGTGCCTAGGAGTGGCGCGAAGATCGGTGATGTTGTGGTCTCCTCAGGATTGTTTGGGCTCCAGCCGTCGGGGGTCAGGATTCTGACGGAAAACGCGTGGGCTCAGCCTGCCTTCAGGAAGAGGGCCGTTAGATCGGTGTTTGAGCCTAATGCTAGACTGGGACTGGGGTTAGCTCTGGCTGAAGCTGGGCTTCTGAATTCTTCAATAGATTCCAGTGACGGCTTGGCTATTTCCCTTCACGAGATCGCGGAGAAGAGCATGGTCAGCATCGAGGTTCAAAGAGTTCCTTACGCTCCGGGGGTGAGGGAATTCGCTGAGACCCATGGTTTGCCGATTCGAGACCTTCTGTTCTACGGTGGTGAGGAGTATGAGATTGTTGGTACCATGGCTGAAGAGAACTTCAGGGAGGCTCAGAAAGTTGCCGGTGGACTGGGGGTTAGTCTTGCAATCGTGGGCAGAGTGGTTGAAGGAGAACCTGGGGTCACCTTGAATGAGGATGGAGAGAAGTCTAGGATAGAGAGGAAGGGCTGGATACATCTTGCTTAGCTGCTAGCAGACCTTCTTCAGAACAGGGAGATATTTGTCGAAGAGCTTGGCGAGCTCGGCTTTGCTTTCCGCTTCTCCGAAGACTCGTATTACAGGCTCGGTGCCGCTGGGCCTTATCAGAATCCACGATTTCTTCCCTGACCATATCTTCAATCCGTCTGTGCGCTCCACTCTCCCTGTTGCCTTGCTTTCCAAGGTCTTCATTGCGGTTCGCACCTTGTCAGGGGGACATTCTACCTTCTCTTTCCTCTGGTAGTAGCTTGGTAGCGAGGTCAGGAGTTTGGACAACGGTCTTCGCTGCTTAGCTAGGAAGGACAACATCAGAGCAGTGGTCATAGCGCCGTCGCGGGTGGATATGTGGGGAGCGTAGCAGCATCCGCCATTTTCCTCTAGGCCGAACACGGCTTTTTTCTCGATCATTGCTCTGGACACGTCGACGCTCCCCACTTTTGTGCGGAGAACCTTTGATCCGTGTTTCTCGGCAACATAGTCTATGACGCTGGATGTGCTTACTGTGGTGACCACTTTTCCTCCCGGGTTTTTTGAGAGAATGTGGTCGGTGAGTAATGCTCCTGTCCGGTCGCCCCAGTGGACTACTCCTTTTTCGTCGCAGAAGACGCTTCTGTCGCCGTCTCCGTCGTAGCCTACGCCTAGGTCTGCTCCTGTAGCCTTCACTGCTTCGCCGAGGTCCTTCAAGGTTTCGGGAGTGGGTTCGGCGCCGCGGCCGGGGAAGTCTCCGTCTACTTGGCCGTTCAGTGATATGACTTTGCAGCCTAGTTCTTCAAGAAGGTATGGTGCGGCGACACCTTGGGCTCCG
Organism: Nitrososphaerota archaeon; assembly: GCA_016184315.1. Classification (GTDB taxonomy): domain Archaea; phylum Thermoproteota; class Nitrososphaeria; order Nitrososphaerales; family JACQRY01; genus JACQRY01. The sequence goes on along the minus strand of JACPCU010000019.1, from coordinate 33,975 downwards.
TTACCTGTGTCAACGACGATTTTGAAGCTTCTTCGTTTGATGGCGTCGGCGTCTATTTGCTTTGAGATGCCTTGGATGTAGGTTTGGATGGCTTTGGTTTCGCTGTATGCTTCTCCGACTGTTTTCCAGTCTGCTTCTTTGAATCGGCGTGTGTAGTAGATGTTTTCTATTTGGGTTTCTTGTTGTCTGGAGACTTCTACTCCGTCGGCGCCCATGACTTTGACTCCGTTGTATTGGGGAGGGTTGTGGGACGCGGTGACCATGACTCCGCCGTTATAGTTTAGGGTTCTAACAGCGAACTGTAGTGCGGGGGTAGGTACTAGCCCTGCTTCGTAAACATCTAGGCCTACGCTTAGGAGGCCGGATACTACTGCCTTGGCTAATGTTGGACTGGAGTTTCTCCCGTCGTATCCTACTAGGATTGGGCCTTTCTTGAAGAAGGTTCCTATGGCCTGTGATATTTCGATTATGAATTCTAGTGTGTAGTCTTTGCCGGGTATGCCTCTGATGCCGTTGGTGCCGAAGAGCTTGGGTTTGTCAGTCAATTAGCTTCTTTTCCCGTGAAGCCTATCTTGGCTGGCAGTAAAAAGCTTGCACCCTGATTTGTAATGGCGCAACGATGCGGCCTTAGTGGATAGATGTCTTAGTCTTGGGACGGAGACCCTCTTTGTATATAATCCGTCAAGATGAACTTGTTTTCGGCCTGTCTTTTTGCACGGGGTTGATGTGGGCGTAACCGTCAAATCATGGTTTCTTTAAGCGGGTTAGGCGGGCTCGTAGCTCAGTATGGACAGACCTGTTCTGGGTCTAAAGCACCGGCCCTCTAAGCCGGTGGTCGTGGGTTCAAATCCCACCGGGCCCGCTATCGATGTCTATTGCCGAAAATGCCTGACATAGGCATTCCACATGCATCTACAACTAATCCCTCTCTCTTTTGTCTTGATGGACCCCTCTTCGAATTGGCCGAAGGCAAGGTTGGTTGTGATCTTGGGGGTCTCTAAAGAGGAGGGTTCTTCAAGTATGAGCTCCCGGTTCGCGCTGAAGAGCAGACCTAAGCAACTATTAGGATCGGATGTATGTCAATTATCCCGCAGAGTCAAACCAACGTGGGCGTTGCATGATAGAGGATACCAAATGGACGTTGATTGGGAAGATTATCGAGCGACTAGACGAGTTTAGCCCTATTTGATATCTCATTAAGAGAAAGTCAGGAGATTGTATACGTATCTCCTCCCCATATGGGGATCGTGCTCGTGGTGGATGCGACAAGTGTATTGGTGGAGTCGTAGACTTTGATGAATGCGTTCAATGGTGAGCTGTACATACCCACAAACATAGTGGCTGTGCCATCGGGATCTACCGGAACACTTGCAAGCACGTTGTTGAAAGAGTCAACTACCTGCACAGTCCCATCAAGAGGCGCGTTAGTCACAGTCACCCTTTCGCTCGACGTTGCGTAATAGTTGAGATAGGTTCCGTAGTGAATAGAGCCGGGAGCTGACGCGTCGATCTGCAGGAACGCGTTGAACGGGGTGGGCATGTTCATCACCATGTTGCTTCCAGAGAAGACAACATTACCTCCAAGGTACACCTTCAGATAGTTGTCACCATTAGTTATGATTGTGCAATCCTGTGTGAGAGGCATAGTGTTCAAAGGCGATTGGTACAGAGTTGTCATGGTAGCGTCTCCCAAAGTGGTTCCGTAGGCTTGAACGACTGCCCAATAATGTCCGCTAAAGTCAGCAACAGCTATGCATCCGACGTAGTTGCTGGTTGAGGCCACGACGTACAGACCTACATCTACCACCCCATCCGAGATGGATGAGTAGGGGTTGGTCACGACACTGTGGAAAAGATACGCATTAGTGTCTGGCGAGACGGCGGCATAGTTGACCCATTTACCGCTATACGGCGACTGTACACCGATGTGAAGTCCTTGAGAATCTTCGTAGTAATCACGTAGCAAAGGAGTATTGACTGCGCTACCCCAAAAGGTCCAGTAATCCATATTGCCAGTGGTTAACGAGTCAAAAGCGACCAGACCGGATTGCACTCTTGTGATGGGAGCCGTCGCGGCGCTGGCGGAACCTATTGTTGGGGCCATCGCTTCAATCAAGAGCGCCAGAAGCAGTACCGCCGATAATGCCACATTAGAGTGAGCTGACTTCATTTGAACTACCTTAAGTGTCCTAACCGTTTGAACTATATCTTCATTGACAGTAATTCTACTAGTAAATCGTTCCGTTTTGGTTTAGCAAATTACGGGTGCACTACTCATCTTTGATCTCAAAGAAAGGATTTGCGAATACCTCAGGACAGACCCCTCCGTTTAGGCATCACCAACCACCTGATAGCTGCGCCTTGTTAGAAGAGCAATGCAAGAAGGATATCCTGGGTCAGATTAGTGTCTCAAAGCATGAAACAGGGGATGACTGCTCAAGACACTCTCCGCCTTGTGACCGAATCTCACTGTGATAAGAGATGCTTGCAGGAGTTCACAGATTGAATGTATCGCTTACGCTTAATCGAGGACACGCATGAGATCTCTGGGACTTTACACCTGTTTTTTTGTTTTGCATCTTATGCACACTGGTTCCCGTTTCATGAACCCAGTCCATTTTCTTTCATGACAGTTGCTGCAGATCTTCCTGCTACAGATACTGCACATGGCAATATGTTGCAGACAACTATCTGATTTACAGATTTCGCATGTTGAAGAATGGGCTGGACAGAAAACAGATTCACATTTGTTGCATAGGGCTTTATGTTCATCGCATATGGGTTCGGAACAGATTTTGCAATACGCCATGTGGTCTTTGCACATAAGATTTCCGCAGTTGCAGCAGAAGCTCTCCTGCAGTTCCGCTGAGCATGTAACACAATTACCCCATTTGCCCGTCCCCCTGAACGAGTTCCATTCTACATTCACAGGGCGCTCCGTGTTGTTATTGACCATAATTTTCGCGTCGTATGCAATTTCGATTAACCACCCGGAAATCTCCATATGTTGCTTGAGTTTTCTATTGGCGAATGTCTCGTCAGCTCTTCTTCGTTCAGCATCGTGAATTAACTGAATCTTGTCTTCAATGTCCTTCTTGTCCACTTGGAGTTGTTCAAGTTTTCGTCTGGCATCCAGTAACATAGCTTTCTTGTTATCGATCCTGTTCTGCATCGACAGCAGGTGAGCTTTTGCCTTCGCGCTCTTCTTCTCATTCCTCAGGATTTTGCTGGCCCTCTGATACTTTTTCTCATACAGGTTTATCGTATCAGCATACGCGTTGAAGTTGTCCTCTAGTGCAACACGCTTACGATCAAGATTAGTGATTCTCGTGAAGAAAGGTGCGCACTTCCCGTCTATGCGCTCTTCCTTTCTGGCTCGTATTGCAAGTAAGATCTTACCATCCAAGTCGTCTTGAGCGTTGTCGAGTAGTGTTTGCAAATTGGGCTTCCAGAACTGTAATTCATGTGCGTACTTGTCAGTGGGGATCTCGCGTGACCTAGTTGGCTTGTGCTCAGGAGGAACGGAGACTAACTGATTGTTGTATTCAGCTACTTCTATGCTCTTGGTGAATTTCTCTTTCGACAGCACGTTGTCAGACACAGACAGTTCGAGTTTGAAGATTGGGTGAGGTTCTTCTTTGTGCTCACAAGACAATATTTTGAGGCTCTTGAGATTCTTCGACGGCATAAACGTCTGCAAATTATCTGGAGTGAACTTTCTATGCAACTCGAGAAAGATCTTGTCGCCGTAAGCTCCTTCTGGCAGAGTCTCTGCCAATGGGTGAGTCAGTTCTGGGTGGGTCAAGTCTTTTCTCAGTGTTCGTATTACTGGGTTTCTGCTGCCTTCCTTGAGACTCGCCATCAGTTCCGCAATCTCTGCGTCTTCCAGAGGTCCTCTATGGTATGCAAGCGGCCATCGCACATTGATGACGGATCTCACTCTGGGTTCGAATATGTTGCAATAGAATTCGCCAACCTTCAAACTGGAGATAGCTTTTTCAGCACTACTTTCTAGTTCCAATCCTACTTTTATGCGGTCAATATCGCGGCGTGCCCCTAATCTACCTATCATGCGAATATTTGCGTTTGAAATGATTTTGTAGTCTAGATCGATGGCATTTTGACTTGCAAGGAGTAACCCAAGGCCGAAAGCCCTCGCCTGCTTTACTAACAGTAACAACAGTTTCTTAGATGGTGGTTCCTTTACGGGGGGACAGTATCCTGCTATTTCATCGAAATAGAGTAAGTATCTCAGTGTTTGAGTGCTTCCCTGCTTCAGAATCCACTGGAATAAACGTTGCAGCAACAACTCCAAGAATAGATGTTTCTCATTCTCTGATTGGATGCTCCTCAGATCGACTACGTTTACTGGGGTCTTTCCATCCTCTGTGCTAAACAATGCATCGAAATCTACTGGATCAGTGGACAACCATGGGCGTAGCTTTGGATCCGCTATCAGCAAGTTGGTTCTCATAGCCAAGAAGTTCCTCTCTTTGTCAGAGATCACCTTGGAAAGGGGTAGGGATCCCACGTGATTGAACGGGGGTTCTTGGATCAGTTTGATCAGGTCTTGAATGGTGGTGCTCTCTCCCTTCTTCCACAATTCTTCTAGAATGGCTGATACGAAAGTTATCGGTTCCCTATCCTTTTCTTCAAATCCAGCTAGCCTCAGTAGACTGTATGCTGTCAGATCAAGGAGTGCGGATGCTGTAGCAAAGTCCTGTTGCAACAGAGAATCAAAGCTCTTTGGTGCAGAGAGATCGGGAGAGATCCCCATGGATAAGCCATACGAGGATTTAGGCGTGTAAACACGAACCTTGACCCTATCCACGAGATTTTCGACAACGGTCAAGTCGTCATTAAATTCCAGCGTTTTTTCTTTGTACAGGCGCTGCAGCTCACGGGAATATTCTTCTCTCTTTTTCCCTAAAGCATCGGCTTCCTTTCTGCACCATTTTGAGAAGGCGAACGTCTTGGATGCAAATGCGAGGTTCCCAATGTCGCCTTTAGGATCGATTGCAAGCACAGGGATGCCATGAAGCACTGCTTCCTCAACTATCACTTTCGCCAAAACCGTCTTTCCAGATCCTGTTGCTCCCAAAATTAGCGCGTGTTTCGTAAACGGATATGGATCGATTTCAAATATTTCATCGTCCATCATTCCGATACGAAATTTCAGGCTACTAGATCCCACTGTTCGCATGCAATTCACTTCTGATATTCTGTTTGATATAAGGTGTAGTGCATACCAAGTAATTGAGGGTTGGTTTGCATATATTCTCTAACTTTTTTCTGAAATCGATCAGTCGGAGCAGTCATCTTCATGATGGTGCCAAGAACGTTACATACAACATCGGGTCTACAATCTCCACGTACGGCGCCAGTGGTCAGCATCGCTATTCTGTCGCGATGATCTTCTTATCCGAATTCATGGTGACTCAGTTAGTAGTTCGATCGTCCATTTACAGAAACAGGGGGTTTACGTCCTCAAATGAATATTGATTTCCTAAGGCTCAGCATCTCAGAATCAGTTCTTACAGATATATGCCCCTTCATGCTTGACTGAGCGTCTTCATAATCATACAGATCTCGTCTCTAGTAGCCGCCGTTGCACCTAACAAGAATAACCCGCATATAGAAGAAAATATCCGCACTCAAATAAGGTTGCTAGCGTTCATGTAGATCTAGACAACTAATGAGAACGGTCAGTCGACTTCTTGTTGAATTACGAGAGGAGTTAGCCGGAACGATTATCATACTTCTATTTGCGTCCTCATTTCCGTATCTCGCAACGGCTCAAGCAACCGTGAGCTTAACGGTGACATCCAAACTAAGTGACAACTCGCTGTTCACAGGTATGTGGACGGAGCTCCGTGACAGCAATGGTACGTTGGTAGGAACGGGCTGGACAATTATTACCTACTCGGTCATCTCAGGCCAAACCTATCACATAGTGGCTGCTGACTACAACCAATACATATTTGATCATTGGGACGACGGTTCTACAAACCGGTTTCACACATTCAGCATCACCGAAGCTACCTCTCTTACAGCTTACTATCGACTAGCATTTGTAAGACTGACTGTTATCTCCAAGTTCACAAGCGAGAATTCATTAACCGGCGTGAACACGGAGCTTAGAGACAGCAGCAACAACTTGGTGAGTTCAGGACCGACACCGATAGAATACACAGTGACAGCAGGAAGGACCTATGCTCTGACAGCTTTTGATACAGAGAACAATGTTTTCGACCACTGGGACACTGGCGCCACGGGAAGCTCCATAACTATTACCCTATCAAGTGACACTACTCATACCGCTTACTACAGATCATCAGACGTCTCCATATCCTACGCACTCGAAAAAACATATTCAGGATTCGTAGCAGCAGATCCGTTGACCAGTTCACTTACTCGCGAACAGCTTTCGCAGAGCAGTTACTGGACTTTTGGTGGATCAGCGTTTTCGCAAAGCCCAAACGCTCCAAACGATTATTTTGAAGATTCAAACGGTCTTCACATAGGAGTGCAGTCAATTGGTGGCAAATGGGCGGGTCTGTACGCCGTCACCAGAGATACCACCGCGTTCCTTTTCCACGCGACTATCACAACACCTTATTCAAATACGGATGATGGCTGGTATAATGTAGGGCTCTATGTCCAAGATAGCATAAACAGGCTAACCTATGTCTCATGCTACGCCACGGTGGGCCCGTCAGGCAGTATCCATTGGGCCGTTGGACAAGCAAAGGGAAACTCCACTACTGCAACTTGGTGGCAAAATCTTTGGAGTGATACCAGTCCGAATCAACCCAGCACTCGGGAATGTACGCTTATCACAAATGGCAGAAACTACATGACCGTATACATGGACGGCCAACTTGTCTTCTCAAGCAAGGCACTCAAATTAGATATGAGATCTCCGTTCGTAATTTTTCTGGAAACCCAGACATCTTCCACGAGTAATCTACTATACGGAGTCTTCAGGGACTATTATGTTTCTCTTGATGAAAGCATAAAGGTAACAAGATCGCCGCTGAGTGGATCTGCAAGGATAGTCGACCCCAACACGGGGAAAGTTCTTGCCACCGGCGTGCTTGTCAAAGACAAGACAACTTCCATTAACATCGCGCAGGCTCATTTTCCTTTGACTGCAAGAATACAGGTATACGACAATTCGAATAATCTGGTCGCATCGGAGATTTTTTCCACATGGGGTGGCGACATATTTTCACTCAGCAAATTGTAGAATAATGGATGGATCGTCCCAAAAGGCTGATTGAAACTGTTTCTAAGAAGGATCCAGCGAACTTTGGCTGGAAGTAGATGCCCCATACGTGACGCAGAATTGCAGAACGATTTGCATACGATGCAAACATCGCTGTCTAGGATTGCGCTCTATTCTCCTAATACTGAGGATGTCAAACCTCTTAACGCTTAACAACAATCTCGACGAGCCCAGAAAGACCCAGCTTGCATCGCGCGCTGGCATACAGATGCTCTCCATCAGTACCTGCGCATTGTCATTGTTGAACGTGGCCAATCATCAAAAGGCAAAGTCGTTTTCCCGAATATGTTCGGTTGCAGCGTTCATACCCGCGATCCTGCCGAACGCCAAGCATTCACCGAGATTGCCAGTCTCTTGGTAAAGAAAGCCCCAGAGTGAACCAAGTTCTCCAGCGCTGTAAAGCTTACCAATAGGTTTCCCGTAGGGGTCCATGACCTGAGCTTTCGAATTCCTTTTAGGGCCTCCTTGGGTGTTGAGGAGGCATGAGTGAATCTTGATCGCGTAGTATGGAGGGCTATCGATTGGCTGCAATGTCTTAGTAGGTCTACCAAATGGGTCTAGCCTCTGCTTGCAGCCATTATTGTATGCCTCTATTGAGGTAGATAAGAGTCGTTGACTTACCCCTATTCTCTGAGCTAGCTCATCGATCGTCGCGCCACTGGCAATCCAGCCTCTTGCTATTTCGTCGCTATTGTCTTCGCTCCAAGTGTACAAATTGCGGTTGTAGCCATTCTGATTTCGAACGATGGGCCCACGCAGCCTAGTAGCCTCATCAAAAATAATGTAAGCCGGTATCCTAGTGTATTCTAAGCGTTCAAGGTCAAAGTAAGCAAAGGGAAGCCAAAGCAGGTGGTTGTCGACACCAAGTTCGTTCATGAACCTCTGACCATGCCTATCCACATAAATGAAAGCAAAGGAAAGTGGATCACCGATATTTTGGTGAGCTAGGCGGGTCGGAAAAGCAGCATCAAATTCTGGGAACTTGTGTCCGAGTGGTGCTGCCACGGCGCCCATATGCCAGAGATCTGCACCTGCCTTCTGGGCCATGCGGATTCCGTCTCCAGTATTGGCAGGGCTGCCCATAGAAAAGAAAGATGGGCCGTGGAGGAACTCCTTTTTCATATTATCATCATATTCGAATCCACCGCAAGAAAGTATTACTGCTCGCTTGGCCTCTATTCTGGTTTCGCCGTCAGGGTTCCGAGCTTCTACACCGATGACTTCACGGGTCACATCTTGGATCAATTCTGTTGCGGCCGTCTTGAAGTACACCTTTATCCCACGTTCCTCCACCTTACCCTTCAAGAAACTCCAAAGCCTATCACCTCCAGGACCAACTCCTTGAAGGCGATATGCTCTCATTGATGATGCCCCCTTGACCGATGGATAAGAAGCGCCCCCTCGCGGCTCGATTTTAGCACCCAACTTTACGATCCATTCCACATTCTTGGATGCTTCATGAACGAAGGTCTTGACAATATCTTCATCCATGCTGCCAGACGACAGCGCAAGGATGTAATCTGCAGCATTGTCAGGTTCAGAGGGGCAAAGAAACGCGCCGCCTGACGCTGCAGTATTACCACCTCCTGTGTCAGTCTTCTCTAGAATAACAACCTCTGAACCTAGATCGTGTGCCGTGATGGCAGCTGTAGCTCCTGCCGCGCCAAAACCTATTACCACGATGTCCGCAATCTTATCCCAAGACACGTTCAGCCCGTTCTGGCAAGAACTAATAAACTTGAGCGTAAGATCAACGTACATAATGACCACCACGCAGATGCATTGTCCAGACTACCTACGAACCTTACGGTGCGTACCTCATCAAGGCTAACATTCTGATCTAGAGCGCCTATTAGGAACCTGATATAGGGAGACATGTGTGGAGATAAGAGAGCCCCGTCAAAGGGATTTCATGCGGCAATGGATAAGCGAATATTTTGAAGATACAGAAGTTCATCAATCAAACCTCGACCTAGGAAGTGCTCCACTAATGCTCCTCATAGATATGCAGAAAGGAGATGCAATGTCCAAATTTCCCTATCTAGTATCAAGAGCAATTCATAACACAAGCCAGATTCTGGAAGTGGCTAGGTCGAAGAACATTCCAATAATCTACACCATCGCGGCTTACAGAGCAGATCTTAGGGACAGGCCGCCCTCGAAGCTTACGGCACCTCGCGCATATACAGTGGGAACCCAGTCGGTTGAGGTGGTAAAAGAGGTAGCGCCCACCACTCATGACATCGTGCTACAAAAAACTACAAATTCGCCCTTCGTATCGACTCACATCCTATACCACTTAACTCATCTTCGTATCGACTCAATAATCATAACCGGCATTCACACCAGCGGATGCATCAGGGCAACCGCCATGGATGCATTGAGCTATGGTTTCCGCGCAGTAATCCCAGAGGAATGCGTAGGAGACTCGAAGGGATTGAAGCCTCACAAGGCGAATCTTTGCGACCTAGATATCAGGGGTGTAGGCGTTGTTACTGCTGCAGAAGTCGCTACATATCTAAACGATTTCCAAACATAGTTGAACAATAGATTGTTCTCGGGTCTCGGTCTACAGCATCTGGAGAGCGCCGAAGATTGGGGAGTTTAGGCGAGTCACGGGAAGTAGGATTTGACTATGTCCTGCCACTTCTTGGGATCCTTCCATAGTTCCACGTTGTTCGGCATCAGTTTTACTCCTTGAGGAAGAACTTTGGCTAAGGAATTGGGATGATCGAGAGTGAGGAGGGCGGGTGACCTGCCTGTTTCGCCAATAGCCCTCTGGCCCGTGGGGCTCAATAACCATTGAATAAACAGCTTGGCGAAGTTTGGATTGGCCGCCTTCTGGCTGATGCCTACCATAGTGCTAACCCCCAAGGGTACACCAATGGGCTCCTTTGTAGGCCACGCCACTTTTACTGGTGTTCCTGGTTTCTGATTTGTAATATCGTTGAGAAGACCTATTGAGACTGGGAATTCGCCTGCTAATACCTTGGCATATGCTTCGCTGTTGCTTCCGACATAGGTAGGCGAGTTGGCTGCCAGCCCTCTCATGAACTTGTCCCACTCGTCCTTGCCAAGTTGGAGCTGAAGGTCAGCCATGATCTTTGTAAGAGTAGTGAGCCTCTTAGGATCCTCTGTTACGAGCTTGTTCTTCCACTTCGGATCGGCAAGTTCGATCCAGCCTTTCGGAGCGTCTTTTTCATTGACTAAATTGATATTGTAGATGATTACCGCAGGCAACAGGTTCGTTGTGAAAGCAATGGGCTCATTTTTGTTAGGATATGCCATCTCATCTGGATAGATACCTACGTACTTCATGCTGGAATAAGTTGTTAGATAAGGTGAGAGTTCTCCCACGATGTTTATGGCCGAGTAGAACAATATGTCAGCTGAGGGTGCTCCTGCCTTGAACTCTGATATGAATCGGTTTCTGAGGGCCGTAAAGCCTTCGATATATTTGCCTTCAGCTGGCGCCCAAGGGTAGCTCTCTCTGAACCTAGGCCAAATGGTACCTACGAAGTGTGGCGAATCAACGTTGCCATAGATCAGCGGTGGATGTTCCTTTTTCGCTGCCTCCTCGAGAGCTTGTTCTGCTTTTAACGTTTCTAGCTCCTTCTTAGATTGTTGTGCCACATTTTCAGCCTGAGATAGTCGTTGTTGGGCTTCTTGGAGGGATTTTTCTAGTCCTCCTATTCTTTGCTCTACTAGTGTTCGGATTGCTGTCTGCTCCTGTCTGACGGAGTTGACCGAGCTTTCTAGGGGGGAGATCTTGGATGTGACTTGGCTTGCTTGACTGCCTACTTGACCGATCAGATCCTTCTTGGTTTGATCTATTTGGGTGGAGACTCCTCCGACCACGCTGCTCGTGTAAGCTAAACTTCCCGCGCTGATAAGTATGGCCATCACCGCCAATGACAATGATACCTTGTCTTGCATGCGCGATTAGCAGTTCTGCAGATCTTATTAACATGATCCCTAAAACGTCTGGCTATTTTACACATGGAAGCAAAATCATAGAAAACAAGATGCCTTCGATATTACTCATAAGAGTCACATTCGCTTCAGGATGGAGATCACTTCTCTGCTGAAGAGCTCCATGTTTTTCGCCGTAAATTCATGCGGTCGGCTGCCGAACTGGACGAGCCATTGGAACACTCCGAAGCCTAGCATTTCTTTTTGCTCCTGCAATGTTCTTAGCACAGTTCTAGGATTGCCCCAAATGTGGATTCTGTCGTGCACAGCTCGGTAGATGGCCATCAAGCCAGGCTAAGAGCCCGTTGCGCAACAGGCCCCGAAGAAAACCTTAGGAGAAGCGTTTCGGAGAAAGCCTTAAATCAAATACTCTTGTGGCGGAAATCTATGAAATATGAAGGAACCTTCAACGTGAAAGCCTCTCCTGATACGGTTTTCAACTTCCTAATGGATCCTAACGCCTTAGCCAAATGTCTACCTGACGTTCAGAGCATGGAAGTACAGGGATCAGATAAGTTCCGAGCGAAGGTCAAGGCTGGAGTCTCATTCATCAGAGGAACCTTCGACTTCCAGTTCACCGTCGCCGAGAAGACTCCTCCCACCCATGCTAAACTGGTCGCTCATGGAACGGGCACGGGTAGTGCCGTAGATCTTGAAACGATTTTCGACTTGAAGCCCAGCAGCGACGGGGGAACAGAGATGAAGTGGGTTGCCGAAGCTAAGGTTTCAGGTCTAATAGCTGGAGTAGGCTCAAGACTTATGGATAGCGCCGCTGGCAAAATTATCGCTGAGCTATTCGCCAGCATCAAAAAGGAACTAGAAAAGTAATCCACATATCCACTGTAGCGTGCGTCTGACCGGTAGGGTCAACTCTTAAGGTTTGAATACACAACACCGCTAGGCGGTCCTCCACGTGAAAATTGGTGCCGTCTATGCTTATTCAGCTGTAGTCTTCGCCTCCATCGGCCTAGGCGCTACCCTCCCAATGATACCTGTCCTAGGACGAAACTTAGGAGCATCTTACGCCGAACTCGGCTATATCGGCACAGCAACATACATCCCCTACATCCTCGCCACTCTGATCTATACCCGTATCGCTGACCGACTCAGCCGACTAAGAATGTTCATAGCGGCAATGATCTGCAACACCATCACGCTGACTTCTTTATCCACAGTCAACTCAGTTACGTCATTAGTTGCTACAGTTGCCTTCCAAGGGATGGCTCAAGGATTATACTGGGCTTCATCAGAAACCTTCATCCTTTCAAGATCACCTGAAAACCGATTAACGTCAGCATCGCGATTCGTGTTCTTAACCAGCCTAGGTTTCTTTCTGGGACCAGCTGCAGGAGGCTTCGCTACAGAGTTCTTAGGTTTCGGAGCACTTTTCATCATGGCTGCAAGCGCTTTCCTGACTGGCGGAATACTCCTGATACTCCATGCTACACGCATGTCTCAAACACCAAAACTAGAACCGAAAGTGCCCAAAACAGAACCTAAAGTGTCCGGACGGACCTTCCTACCAGCTCTAATCATGATAGTCTCACCATACATGGTGCTCTCGGTCGCCTTGTCGATCCTCCCCGGCTACCTACGGAGCTTCGGAACTAGCTCAGCCCAGATAGGCACCATGTATGCCATCTTCTTCGCCGCCCGTCTACTAGGCTCACTGTCATCATCACGCCTATCCCGATTAGGGGAACGTAAAACCCTCTTAGCTGCATCAACCCTGATGACCGTCGCATTCCTAGGGATCGCGTCATCCCAAGAAACACTCCTCATGACCCCACTTATGGCTCTGCTGGGACTAGGCTTAGGCGCCTCCATACCCATCGCCATGCATGCCACCACCAAAGCCTTCCCAGACGGCAGGCTAGGGGCAGCAATGGGTGCCTTCGAAACGGTTTACGGCGCAACAAGCGCCATCACTCCGTTCATAGCAGGCTTGTTAGCGGAGACAATCGCTCCAACAGCGCCCTACTTCCTGATAGGATTGGTATCACTGGTTGCCATTGCTTCAGTGCTTTCCAGGAAAAGCGTCAGCCCTGTGCATTAATCAGCCGTTCAAAGGCCAAGATCATGGTATCGGGTTTCAATGGTCCTATTACGACGTTTCACTAGGGCATTATGCCTGAACTTTCCGGATGGTGGACAAACGGAAATGAGTGAAGCTTAGTATTAGCCCTAAGCATTAAGAAAAGAGTGGTGCAGGACTATCCGTTCTAAGCGGGTTAGCTCATTCTTTTTCCAGTATTACTGCTGTTCCGTGGGCTGATAACAGGACTACCGTGTCGAACACTTCGGTGGTTTCGAACTCAGCTCCGATGACGCCGTTGGCGCCTAGTTGCTGAGCGTTGGCCTTCAATCTCTCAAGGGCTTCGTCTTTTGCTTTTTCGAGTTCCTCGGTGAATGCTTTGACTTCTCCTCCGACCAGGCTTTGGAGTCCTCCAAGGATCTTTCCGCCTATTCCTCTTGTCCTTGCGGTCATGCCGTGGACTATGCCTAGTACCTTGGTTACTCTGTAGCCGGGCGCTTGCGGGGTCGTTACTACCATAATCTCTGTAGGCAACTCTACTCGCTGCGATCAGGGCTTTTGAATACCTATATCTTTTCCTGATATCAGGTTTGCTTGGGAAACGCTTAAGGGCAACACAGTCTTTGCGCTCAACTGGAAGCAATGGTTCTGCAAATCGCGGGGCGGGAATGGATAATTCTCATCGTAATAGTGGTTATTCTGATCTTCGGAGCCAAGAAGCTTCCAGAGCTTGCCCGTTCGATGGGTAAATCTGCAGGTGAGTTCAGGAAGGGGCAGGAGGAGGCTAAGCGAGAGATTGAAGCGCTCAAGAAAGAGCATGTATCTCCTGAGAGGGAGAAGCTTGAGGAAGCTGCCAAGGCACTGGGAATCGATGTAGAAGGGAAGACCGACGAGCAGATCAGGGAAGAAATGCAGAAAGCCTTGGGCGGGAAACCCAAGTAGCAGAGAAGTTTACACTGAAGCCGTTAACTGTTACCAGATAGCACATGCTTCTGGAAGTCCTCCCAAGTATCAATATCATGTAGCACTCCCTCCGAGTCTGCTTCCACCTTCCTTACATTCTCCTTATGGCTGGTTATCACTGCCTTCAAACCTTGAGTCTTCTCGTTGATCTGCATTATTTCCGGGAACAACGCTTTATCGAACAGTATGGGGTGCCCAGCCTTACCGCTGTGGCTTGCAGTGACAATGTGCCCCTTATTCTTCAAGTAGCTGTCGATGACTTTGTTTATGGCTCCACGGTTGACTAAAGCTGCGTCGCCTGGGAGAATCATTGCTGCTTCAACCCTGTCTGCTAGTTCTCTAACGCCTGCTTTGACTGAAGAGCTCTGCCCCTCTAAGTAGCTCCTGTTATCAGTGAACTTGCACGATAAGCCTTCCAAAGCCTTTCGGACCTCCACCGCCTGATGCCCAAGAACCACTACTACTTCATCAGCCTTAGAATCCAGCGCTTCGGAGACTACTTTCCTTATCATAGGTATGCCCTTCACCTTCTCCAGAAGCTTGTTGCGGCCGAAGCGAGTTGAGAGGCCAGCTGCCAGAATCACGACCCCTATCAAGGTTAAGCCACGGTTTCCCTAGGGAGCGAAGGCGCCGAGGGAAGAAATCCCTGGGGCAAGGTTCACCGCCACGGTGTCTCCTTTTTCTATTCGCTGACGATGCTCTGGAGTAAGAATGTAGCCTGTGCTATGAACAAGAACATTGAACATCGGCGACTCTCCTCTTACGGGTTGAGCCATCAACCCATGCTCCTCCTCATAGACTTTGACCCATGTCACTTTCCTGAAATCCTGCCAACGTTTGAACTCAATAGATTCAGTCATTCTAGCGTAAACTACCCCTTCCCTCCTAGCTGGCCGCAGGCCTAGAAGATGCCTCATGAACGGATACGCAAGGAACACGAAGGCATTAACCGTTGACTGGATCAATCCAGGCAAGATGAATACAGGTTTCCCGCCAATAACGCCGAACCCTGCCACTCTGCCAGGCTGGAGCTTCAAACCGTGAACCACTACCCCCGGTCTGCCAATCTTGTTAATCGCCCCAGACACTAGGTCAGCCTCACCTACTGATGAACCACCAATGGTAAGAGCCATCTGAGTCTCTTCCAGCCCACTGGAAATAGCCCTAGAGATTGCATCCAGATCATCAGGGATGATGCCCAAGTCTTTCGTTGCTCCTCCAGCAGCCTCAACCATATGCTTCACCACTATGTCATGGGTTGCCAAGATCTTGCCTTTGCTCAGCTCCTTGGGATCGTCGGTCAGCTCACTGCCAACAGAGATGATCGCCGCCAGAGGCGGCTTGCTGACAACCATTCTGTCATGCCCCAGTATCTTCGCAAGCTCAGCGTCTTGAGCCCTAATCCGATGCCCTCTGCGGAGGATCACGTCGCCCCTCTTTATGTCGGAGCCTCCCCGCACCACTTCTCTGCCCTTACTAGCAGGTCTAGTGATCGCCACCGTGGCGCCTTCTACGGTAGCATACTCCTTTGGAACCACATCGTCACAGCCCTCAGGAAGATAGCTCCCTGTACGGACTTTGATAGCTTCTCCTTTCCCAAGAGCCTTCGCAGGCACCTCCACAAGGTCTACTGACCCAACCAACCTGAGGCTCACAGCAGTGGTCTCCGAGGCTCCGACAGTATCATCTGCTCTAACAGCGAAGCCATCTACATGGGAAGTGTTCCTCACGGGGATATCCATGTCAGACACTAGATCCTCAAGGATGATTCTACCATACGCTCGCTCCACTGGCACAGTTTCAGCTGATGGCGCCAGTTTCACCTCCGCGAAGAGTCTTGAAAGGGCTTCGTCAACATCGGTGTAGGCTATTTCGGTCTTCATCTGGCGGAGCCTTGATGAGCAACCGAAACGACCAGCTATATAATTTGTTCAGTAATGCGGGAAAGATAAATAGGGTCGTAAATCCGATGTCCTGTGAAGGAAAAACTGTTTGACGCTAACCGACACCGCGAAGGTCTACATGGAAGTCACAAAACCGAAGATCTGGTCACTCTTAGTCTTCACCGCCCTAGGCGGGCTCATAGTCGCCGCCCGAGGACTCCCTAACCCCTTGACCTTGCTCCTCGGACTAGCCTCCGTCACACTGGGCTCAGCAGCAGCAAACACGTTGACCAACTACAACGACAGAGACATAGACGCCATCATGAACAGGACAAAGCAGAGACCAATACCCTCCCAACGCATAAACCCGCCAGAGAAAGCATTGTACTACGGACTTGGCTTAGCAATTCTATCCGTCGCTTCTGCTCTGGCGTTGAATGTTCTGGCAGGTGTCTTGATGCTGGCAGGCATACTGGATAACGTCGTGGTTTACAGCAAGCTTCTCAAGAGAAGGAGTCCCACAAACATCATTCTAGGAGGATTCTCAGGAGGAATGCCTGTCATGATAGGATACGCCGCTGTTACAGGGACAGTTGACCTCGCATCTGTCATCATGGCTGCCCTCGTAGTGCTTTGGATCCCCACTCACATATGGAGCCTCGCTCTGCACTCAAAGGACGACTATATGCGCGCCAACATCCCCATGCTCCCAGCCGTGGTACGCGAACCAGTCGCCGTAAGATGCATAGCATCAACAACGATACTGATGGTCATCTTCTCTGTGCTTCCCTTTGTGTTCAACCTTGGACCAGGGTTCGGAACCGTATACTTGGTGTCGGCCGCTATTCTAGGCGCCTTGATGTTCGCCTTGAACTTCTGGCTAGTAGCTAGGCCCACTCGTGAACGGGCATGGGTCGTGTTCAAGTTTTCAAGCCCGTATCTAGCATTGCTCTTCATCGGAATGATGGTTGACGCAGTGCTCATCCACTGAGCTAATCTGCTAGGGTTTGCGCACAGTTAAAATCAGAGTTCAGAATGCTCTTCTGGACTGCGGCCGTCGTGGTGTAGATTGGGAGCATAGGAGGCTGTGGACCTCTAGGTCGTGGGTTCGAGAGTAATCCGAAAATCCCACCGACGGCCCCTCCCATCAAACCTCGGCCAGCAAGACAACAAACCAATCATCCTTCGGACTGCCCATAGGACTGAGAAGCCTATGGAAAAGAAGTCTTATAAAACGGGGGATAGGCGGGATGACGCCAAATAGGTTAGAGGTGTAGCGCATGAAAGTCTATAGAATAACGCTAGCAATGGTCGTTATAGCCTCCCTGATAACACCGGTCCTAATTGTAAGTCCTGTCCACGCTCAACCCGTCATAACTATGAAAACCAATTTCTTGGGCGTAGAAATAGAGGGTGCTGACCGTATCTTTGTCCCCCTGGAAATACGGAATCAAGGAAATGAAGTGCAGGAAGTCCGACTTCGCGTCGAAGCCCCCAACGGATTGTCCACAAAGCTTCAGGACAGAAGCTATGGTCTAACCAGTGTAGCCGTAGACCCAGGTGAAAAACTCGAGTTAAGCTTGGAGATGAGTCCATCAGAAGAGCTGGCTGCCGGCTCATACACGGTTACAATAAGAGCTTCGTCTCCCCAAGGATTAGATCTAGGGCGGCTATCCATTAACGTCAATTATGTCAAAGCAAGGCAAGGCTCATCAGCGGTTGATCTAAGAACTACCTACCCCGTTTTGAAAGCTCCGTCCGGCACAGTATTCGTATACTCCATCGACATGGCCAACAAGTCCCCTGACGAACTGTCATTCGACTTGTCAGCAACTGGCCCCGGTGGCTGGAGAGTAGCCTTCAAACCCGCCTTCGAAGACAAACAGATCTCTACCCTAAGACTCAAGGGCGGCGAGTCAAAAGGCCTTGATGTCCAGCTGATACCTCCGGAACAGGTGCCACCGGGAACATATAACTTCACCATGAGGGCTGCAGCGGGAGGCGTACGCAGCACTATTGATCTTCAAGCTGAGGTGACCGGCATCTTCAAGGTGTCGCTCAAGACCAGTGACGAGCGCCTTAACGTAGGAGTCACCGCAGGACAGGAGCAGATAGTCACATTGATCGTAGAGAACGGTGGGACAGCAATCTTGGAGAACGTGCGCCTCTCAAGTGACAAGCCTAGTGAATGGAGCCTCAAGTTTGAACCAGAGCAGCTCGATCGGCTTGAGCCAAAAGGCACCAGACAAGTGGAAGTGAAGATTAAGCCTCCTGGAAACGCAATTGCAGGCGACTACGGAGTCGGTCTTACCGCTAGCACATCAGAGTCCTCTGAAACCATGAGACTCAGAGCCACTGTCTCAACTCCAACAACCTTCGGGCTCGTTGGAGTAGCAGTAGTCGCCATAGCGATCCTAGCTATGGTCCTTGCCTTCATCCGCCTCGGAAGGCGTTAGGGATGCCGGACACGGTCATCGAACTTGACAAGCTCACCAAGGCCTACGGGGAAACGATAGCTGTCAACGAGCTGAGCATGCAGATCGAGCAGGGAGAAATCTTCGGCTTCCTCGGCCCCAACGGCGCAGGAAAGACCACCACCATACTGATGCTGATGGGTTTAACCGAACCCTCTTCAGGAATAGCCAAAGTCGCTGGCTATCAACTACCTCGACAAGGGATAAAGATCAGGCGTTTGGCAGGATACTTGCCGGAGAACGTTGGCTTCTACGATGATATGACTGCCTACCAGAATCTTCTCTATACCGCCAGGCTGAACAGTATCCCCCGGGGCGAATCAGAGAATAAGGTCACCGACGTCCTAGCCGCTGTGGGCCTCAAAGACGTCTCAGACAAGAAGGTGGGCAAGTTCTCCAAAGGCATGAAGCAGCGCCTCGGCATTGCAGATGTGTTAATCAAAGAGCCGAGCGTTGCTTTCCTTGACGAGCCTACTGCGGGCGTTGACCCTGAAGGCGTCAAACTGATCCTCGGCTTGATAAGAAACCTGAGCGAAGAAAAGAAGACAACCGTCATGCTTTCATCCCATCTACTATACCAGGTTCAGAGGATTTGCCATAGAGTAGGAATCATCGCCAAAGGGCGGCTGGTTGCCTACGGAAGCATAGAGCGACTTGGAAAAGAGGCTTTGAAAGGCGGAGACTTGACCATCGAGGTTCAGTTAGCTGAGAAAAGCGAGAGTAGAGCCTTGCTGGAAGATCTACGCTCACTGCCCAGTGTCAAAGACGTGCATCGATCCGGGAGCGCACTGAGCGTTAGGTGCGGCGAAGACGTAAGACCTTTGATAGCGAAGAAGATCGTGGAACAAGGAGCTCAGCTCCTAGAGATGAAGCTGCGCGACTCTTCTCTAGAGGAGATCTACACCAGATACTTCAGGGAGACTTAGAATGTCAGGCATATTCGCGATAATTGTGAAAGAGCTGGGAGACCATCTTAGCAGCAAACGATTCACAATACTCTTCCTATTGGTCTACCTGGCTGGGCTGGCAGGCGCCTACTTCGGTGTGCAAGCCTTGATCAGCGACCCCGCTAACAGCACCGGGTTCAGCTTCCCCTTCCTGAGCCTTATGACATCTATAGACGGGGCCTCTCCGCCATTCATCTCATTCATCAGTATCTTCGGTCCCATAATTGGTCTAGCACTTGGCTTCGACTCAATCAACAGAGAAATAGCGAGCGGAACAATGAGCAGACTAGCCTCCCAACCCATCCACCGAGACGACATAATCAACGGCAAATTCCTCGCAGGGCTGGTCACCATCGCTCTCCTGATCATGAGCATAGTGCTCATAATCACAGGGATGGGCATACTCGGGCTGGGAATAGTACCGTCCCTCGAAGAAGCATCAAGGATCCTCGCTTTCTCGGCCATCAGCATAGTCTACATTTCCCTCTGGCTCGGCATAGGCATACTGCTCTCGATACTTGTGAGAAGAACAGCCACCTCAGCCCTAGCAGGCATAGCCCTATGGATATTCTTCAGTTTCATCATCCTGTTCATAGCGGGACTCGTAACCAACCTACTTGTCCCCATGAAGGTCCCCATCACAGACAACGACCCTGAAATAGTCACAGCGAACGATGCGCTCAGGAGAAGCTTGACCCGCCTCTCACCCAACACCCTATTCGACGAAGCAACCATCGTACTCATGAACCCCACCGTCCGAACCCTAGGCCTAGTCATAGTAGACCGACCCGAGCTCATAATACCCAACCCAATCGCCTTAGACCAAAGCCTCACCCTGATATGGCCCCACGTAACCGGCCTCATCGCTGCCCTAATCATCACCTTCACCATTTCATATCTGAAATTCATGAGACAAGACATGAGGCCTAGCTGGGAATAAACACCCCTCTCCAATACGAACCACCAAATTGACCCATCGCCCTTCGTATCGCCTCCCTCTACACGTCAGCATTTACATGACTGGGGCACATCGCGTTCTATGCTTACGCGACTGGATTTGGAACAGGTTGAGAAGTAGTTCGGCGACAGGTTAAGCCCTTGACTAACAGTCCGTTCTAAGACTACGCGGAAAGAATGACGGGAACATGATTAGAGTCAGGGTGGTAAAGACAGTTGCCGCATGAAAGGTAGGTGACCTGAGCTGGGTCTGATTCCTCCAATTCGTTGTCACACCACACGCAATTCATTTCAGACGACACTTCCACCGAGTCATATTTAAGCACGTCAAAAACATAAGTAGAATTCAACATATAACGAACTTGTTCACAGAATTACGGTGGAGAAGCAGCTGGACAAAACTGTATCAGACCAGAGCAACAAAGGTTTAAAGCAAGTTCAACATCTCTACCGGCAAATGAACAAGTTCTACTCGCTCCTAGGCGCAAGCGGATTTACTTTCATACTGTTTTCAACTGCAATAGGGATCGCATTCGCCAACGCAACCATCAGCATCTCTGGGACAGTTACACCTTCACAAGGTCAAGAGGGAGATGTTGTCGGAACCTTCTCCATAAGTGGACTTGCTACTGGCGCCGGAGGCGGATTCACAGGGACTGCTTCCCTCTCAGCTACAGGACCCGGACTCGGCCCGACAAACCAATTAACACTAAACGGTTCTATTCAAGGTAGACTCATGGTACAGGGAACCGCCGCAATGGTGGCATTTCGCGGAGTGTCGGAAGACGGCCAGGCCTTCAGCGGTCAGTTTCGCGGAGATCTCTCTACTGGCGTGTTCATAGGCTTCTTCAACATACCTGGAAACGGGTTTCTCAGCGTAATCTTTGTGAACGGCACCGGCTCCATTGATTAGTACACGTAGGACTTGGCCACTTTTGCCACAGCTTAGTTGATTCCTGCCTTGGGCTATCAATGCGGTTTGGATTAGAGTCTTAGAAGGTTAAAGCGATAAACTTAAATTCTGAACTGTTTATCTGTTAGACAGAAATGTGGCAGGAGCAACCTACGTTAACCGAAGAGTCACACCCACAGCAAGAATACACTACCCCCCGCCTACGAGACGAAGTCGGTTTAGTCGAGGAGCTCAAAGCAGAATTAGCCAAACTGGGTTTGACTCAAAACGAGGCCCGGGCATACGCCTACCTCTTGAGAACCGGACCAAAGAAGGCAAGCGATGTCTCCAAGTCTACAGGTATTCATCGCACAGAGACATACCATATCCTCACCGGCCTGCAGAATAAGGGCCTAGTCTCTGGAACCTTCACCTACCCTCTGATGTTCGTCGCCACGCCATTACAGAAAGCCTTGGATCTTCTCGTCTCACTCGAGAAGGACAGGATCAAATACATCGAAAGCAGGAAAGAGGAGATGGTATCGAACTTCGGTTCACTCCCCGCCTTGGAACAGCAAGAACAGACCGCGGAACGGTTTATTGTCCTGGCAAACACTAAGCAAAGTTTCTCAACCGCTGTTCGCATCTTGGAGGCCGCAAAGTCAAGCATATGGATGGTTGGCAACGATCAAACTACTGCAAAGCTGTATCATCACGGATTCTTTGAAGCATCGAGCAAATCTCCAACATGTCTTGATCTAAGGCTGGTGGGAGAGATAAGCGACAGAAGCAATCATATCTTAGATGAGATAAAGGAGGCTTTCACAATCAAACGTCTCCAAATCAAGCCTCACCATCTTCCAAACTTCGTATTAGTGGACTCATCGCAATTGCTAATTTTCCCCAGCAATGGCGACGGATACAGCCATGCTTTGCAGGTGATATACACTACTCATGCCAGTCTAACCAACTCAATGAAGCTCCTCTTCGACTTCTTGTGGAAACTAAGTGACTCTCCAATTGATTAGCGGCGGTCCCTCGTCACGAAGATTGACGAGATTCGGGGACTACATCCATCTTGTAGAGTCAGCCCTAACAGAAATCTCAGTCGACAATCCTACGCTGAAAAAAGCTGTTGACTGCGCCCTTCTCACAGGAGGTAAACGTATTCGACCAGTGCTAACGCTTCTTGCCTGCGAAGCTGTAGGCGGAGACTTTAGACGCGCCGTCCCAGCAGCTGTCGCCTACGAGCTTGCCCACTGCGCCTCTCTCGTTCAAGACGATATGATAGACAAATCAGATTCTCGGAGGGGCCTCCCGTCAGTCCATAATGAATTCGGTCTGAGCAGAGCGATACTAACATCGGACATCCTTATTTTCGAGATTTTCAAGAAACTGGCTGGATACGGCCGTCTGAACCTTGATGCTAAACGTCTTAGCACTCTGTTGGATCTGCTTGGAGATGCAGCTAAGGCCGCTGCAATAGGAGAGCAAGTTGAAGCAGAGTTCTCAGGGCGCATCGACATCACCGAACAGGAATACTTGGAGATTGCGAAAGGAAAGACAGGCGCCATTATCGCTTCTGCAGCTGCGTCTGGAGCAGTGGTGGGTCTGGGAAGCGACTTCGAGGTTGATGCGCTGAGAAACTTCGGCATGGGTCTTGGGTTAGCATATCAGCTGCAAGATGATCTATTGGATGTCTTCGGCCAAGCTGATAGCATGGGTAAACCTGTTCTCATAGATTTTCAGAACCGTGTGGGAAACTTTGTTCTTGTGCATGCTCTTGGTAAAGCCGATCCATCTGTTAGACGATACTTGACCAGTTTGATGGGAAGACAGTTATCTGAAACAGAGCTCATTCACGTCAAGAGAGTTCTTCACAAATTGGGGTCCGTCGACTATGCCATGAGCGCAGCTAGCAGCGCCGCTAATAAGGGAAGAGCCGAACTTATGAAACTAAAACCAAGTCCGGCAAGACAGAAGCTGTTTGAGTTATCCTATCTGATCAAAAGCTTTGATCTTTCACTGGTAACTCCACCATCAGTAACATGACCCAGAGGATCTAAGACTGAATGGCCTTTACGACTCTAAACCCACCGTCTCTTTGGGCTATTTGGGTCGCAAACAAGGCTCGTATCGTTGATACATTCTTAGGGTCATTAGCACTTGGGTTCAAAAGGTAAAGCGCCGTGACCCTAGGATTGGACAACAATTCCAGTGAATAAACCAAGAAACTGTAAGTCTTCTCGAACCCTGAAGATATTATTATGCCTGAAAGACTGTCAACGACGATGGTTATCTTGGCATCTGGCTCAGCGCTAAGCGCCTTATCCATCGCTCCGAGGACTATGGAAAGGTCTTCCGACGGAAGCAGAAGTTCTCTTTCCGAAGCACCCTGCTGAGGATATGATACCGATGGTGTCAAACATAGAAATCTTACTTGAGGTTGGTCCTCCAAGGCAAGATGCACTGGGCTGCCCCTACGGGTCAACACCAACGCCAGCAGTGATGCAGACAAAGATTCGTAGACGAAGTCTTTGACGATCCTCTCAAAGCTGCTCGAGGGGTCAAACTCCAGTAGCATCTTTTTTCCGAGTATCTGAGACCCGGAAACTCCTAGGCGGCTGGAGAACAACCCTTCCTGCTCCGGCTTGACAGGAAGAACTACTGCAGGCTCCTCGAAGAAGCTTTCGAGAAGAGTGATTCTCCTGAAGAAATACGTTGTAACCGAAAAAAGACCCGCGGAAATGAGATTACCGATGTCAACTGCTTCAATGCCAAGTAACCTGAGATATCCATTGAAGACAATCAGCACTCCCCCCACGCCGCTCCATGAAACAGGTAGGATCATTAGCGCCCTTGACGCAATTGGAGAGCGAATCATCCTGCTGCGAAGGATCATCATTCTGCTCGGATAAGCTACAAAGGCGAACAAGAGGACAACAAGTCCCAGCGAATACCAGTCGTGGAACATTGGTGTCAGAACTTCGTCTCCATAGGGTCTGACGGCAATGCTCATGGTAAACGGCTCCGTGACCCAAAGTGAGGCAAGCAGGAAGGCAGCGAACAACGCGTAGGAAAGAAGAGCCCAGTTCAACGATCTCTTGCTTTTGAAACCAAAATGGCTCAATACGATGCTGGGCTGTTGTGCCAGTGTGGCAGCTGACACTGTGAGTGCTAAGTTTGCTAGTATAACCGCGGACAGCCCTATCTGAGTATAGTAGAAGGCAACTATGTCGGTCTCAAAAATGTCTCTGAGGAATTCAAGTATCAGTGTGATACTAAAGAGGAGGTAAGCAGAAATTAGGAACAGTCGGACAGGTTTGAAGTAGGAGCCCTTTTGCCTAAACAGCATAACCACTGATACAGCAATTATGATAAGGGTAAGGCCATTGAAAATCATCGGAGCGCTGGAAACAGCCATTCGGTCTTGAACGGCCCTCCTTTATGATGTGAACGGCACTATTTCTAGCCCAGAAGGAAGGAACATTACTCTGTGGAACTTACGACTATGGCCTGTCCCTCGCATCTTTCTGATTACAAAACGGGTGCGGATCTCGAGTTCTTGCACCACGTTTTCAAGCTGTATCACTCCGTCTGCCATGAACTCTTCGATGCCCATGCCGAGAGTCTGGCTTCCTGAGGGTACGCTGACAGTCATGAGGGTGGTGTATTCGTTGCCTTTGAGCTGATCATGCATCAGGTAGAGAGCTGATCTGTATGCTAGTTTCTCTTCGCAGGCTGCTAGGAATGCTGTCAGTGAGTCGATTACAAGTCTAGTGGCTTTAAGATCACGCATCTTTTCTGTGATGAACCTGAGATTAACATCCAGACCACCGCTTCTAAGCATCTCATGGTCTAGGATCATTATTTTTCCTGATTTCTCGAGTTGGTCTAGGTTGAAGCCGAATCTTCGCATGTTTTCTTTGAAAGTGGCTGCGTCTTCTTCTAAGGTGGCGTATACTCCTTTCTCGTTGTATTGGACTGCACCATTGTGTATGAATTGTGTTCCGAAGATGGTTTTTCCGCTCCCCGTGTTTCCCGCTAGGATTGTGATGGATCCCTTGGGGACTCCTCCTTCCATTAGGCCGTCTAGGCCGGGGACACCGCTCTTTATTCTCTCCATCAGATGCTCGCCGCTTATCCTACTAAAACTTAAACAGTTGAACTATATAATGTTTACATGTTCTACACTTGTCGTATTCGCTTTGGGGAGACAACTTCACTATTGGACTCCAAAGGGATGGATTCATCGTGTGTAATATGTTTTCAGTCAATCAGACGTGTTGTCTGCAGTAGGATGAGGAGGTGCGTCGACATTCGAGGATAGCGCATGGCCACCTGACACCACTTGCCCATCTCCGAGAATCGAGAATCTCACCCACCTTGCAGGTGCTGAAGGTCCTCTGAGAATTGCCCATCTCATGCGCCTGTCCAAATTCTCTTCTTGCTCATCAAGCTTCAGTTCCAATACTGCATCCGTCAAGTGCTTCAGCATGTTGTTGAAGCTGTTTGTATGTATGCCCTCTTCAACTACCCATATCCCAGTGCCGCATCGTGCCCGATAATATGCTAGCACTACATCCACAAACCTCAATATGTCTTCTTCCTTACAATAGACCGCCAGATCTGACAGGGAGTCCACAGTGTAGAAGAAGTCCTGCCCTACTTCGTCAGCAGCTTCCATCATCTTGATGCTCAAGTCGTTCAGATTCGAAAGGTTTCTAACTGAATATTTCCCACTGGCCATTCCTGCCTTCCAAGAATATCCGTCCAGCCGGAGAACCTTGCAGTCATTGGAGAGGGGGGTTTCAGGACCCCATCTTCGCTGCGGCTCAAGGGCTACAAGTATGCCTTTGTTTGTTGCAGCTATTGCTTCTCTGAACGAAGAGCGCGCAATAGATGTTTTTCCAGCGCCGGGGGCTCCTGTTACTAACACGCTGTATCCTGATGGCACTTCTGTTCCCATGACTAAAAAAGAGGGGCGACCATCATTGCCCGCGCTGGCCATTAGGCATCAATTTGTTTGCTCTTATCTTTTAATCTTTTAGGTGTTGTTCAACCATCAAGGCTTGCCATATCAAGTCCTCGCGCAGAAATGGTTTAGGGGGGTTTGTAAAGCGGGTAAAGGGAGGTTCTGTCAAGAACTCGTCTCCTGAGCCTTCACACGGAGTATCTAGGTCATTCCAGGCAGTTAGGTCACCGGACACGGTTTTCCATTATCCGCAAATGTCTTGACATCAGGAATCAAGGCAAAACCAGAATACGATTGTTTGAAGGGTTTTATATGTATGAATGGGTAGGAGTAACCGTTTGACACATAGCATTGAAGAGCTTCTTCGAAAGATCGAAGATCTCGAAAGAAGACTAACCGCCGTAGAGCAAACCTTACAGCAGGCTCCCCCTTATGTCTACGGTGCGGGTAAACCATCCTTAGGCTCTTCGCCCCTGCTAGACCTTCCGGATGCCTTGAGGAAGACAATCATGTCGATGCAGTCCATCGGCGAAGCGGATGCTCAAACCTTAGCTACGAGAACTGGTAGAACGAGGTCTGTGGAAAACATATACCTTAATCAACTGACACGTCTAGGTTACCTGAGCAAGGTCAGGAAAGGCAAGAAAGTGTATTTCAGAGTAACCAAGTACTATTAGGGTAGGACTGTTACCTTCGGATGGACTACTATCCCTTTCTCCCTTATCTCCATTGCATAGACGCGTTCGCCGTGTTTGATGCCTCTCATCTTCACGATTTGGATGGCGCGAGCAGTGTCGCCTCCTTTCGGATCACAGCTTAGTGATATGACGCCGTGGGCCAGTGCCCACTCGAGAGGAATCGTGTTTCTCTCACCTACGGTTTCTTGGAGCAGGAGGGAAGTGCAGTCTTGGGAGGAAAGCGCTTGAACGAGGCCCAGTAGCCCCTGCCTGATATAGAATTTGTTCACGTATTGCAGAACCAGGACGGTGATAGAGTCTATGATCACTCTTTTTGCCTTGATGTCTCTTATTTCCTTCAGTATGAGTCGTGCAATATGGCTGAATGGGAGCATTTCTCCTCTGAAAAGGGATTCGTTAGGCGTGATTAGGCCTTCGCTTGTTAGAAGGATGGGCCTGGCGTCGATTATTTTTAGGCCGCCAGTTTTTTCTGCTGTTTCAAGGTCCCAGCCATATGCCTTCATGTTATTTTTGATTTCGTTAGGGCTCTCTGTAAGAGTGAGGTACAGTGCCGGCTCCTTGTAATCCGTCAGCCCTGAATATAGGAACTGCGTGGCCAAGGTTGTTTTTCCGCTTCCTGGTCCACCCGAGATGATAACGCAGCTACGTCTTAGCAGTCCCCCGCCTAGGATCTCGTCCAGCCCTTGGATGCCGGTGGGAACACGGTTTTGCATTGTTCTCGTCCTTGTTTTCTCCATGGTTACGGGTATTTAAGCGAAAGCAGTCTTGTGAGAAGCTTATTTTCCTTTGAGAACTTTTGCTAGACGCTTGACCTCGCCCCTAAGGTCATTTGCGACGCTTACGACTGCCGCGCCTTCACCTTGGAGGTTTCGATTGACGTCGCTTGGACGTGGGGTAACTATTTTGTTGAATTTCGGTTCTGCTGAGATTTGGGGTTCATTGTCGACAATTTCTTGGGGTCTGGTGGTTTCTTCAGCTTTTGCTTGGTTTGTTGGCTGAGGAGTTGGCGGCTGAGGCGGATTGGGTTCTTCTGCTTTACTGGGTGCTGGTGGAGGCTGAGGGGTGAAACGCGTTGAACTGAGCTTTGAGAACTCTCCTTTAATGAGCTTGAATTCCTGCAGGAGTTCTTCCATGAGTTTAATTTCCGCTTGATGGGTTGAATGGAGCTTCGAGAGCTCAGTGATCAACGCGGTGTCTGGCGTGTTGCTTTCCTTTTGCTGGGTGCTCTTCGACGTTTTTACCTCTCCTTTCTTACGGCTGCGGAACAATGATGGCATAGCTGGTTTCTTGATGTTTTTGAGATTGGTTTTCTTGACCCGGGATCTAAGCAATGTTGCTAACTCTGCTGCTACTGCTACTGCAGCAATAAAAGAGAAGTTCAAAGGATTCTGTACGACAGAGATCAACGGCGCCAGTAATCTAATCAATTCCACTCTGAAGATCACAGCAAGTTCAGCTAATGCTAAGATAGGGCCTAGGACGTAAATTCTGGTCAAGAGTCTACGTATTCGTCTCACCCTATTGCCATTCGCCTTTTCCTGAGAAATAACTGCCCCTTCGACGGTCTGATTAGATGTCAACCTTTCTCCTCCCACATATCACTAGACATATGCAGCTCACCTATCCTGCTCCTGCCAGCTCTCCGAGTTTTGTGAAACCACTTAGTAGAGAGCCTGTAGCTATTCCGACTAAGAAGATGAGTAATCCGCTGACTAGCATGATGAATCCGAAGTAGTATGTGAAAGTGAACCTTGAGTCTCCGTATATGACCCAGATAGCCAAAGCGTTCCCCAAGGTTAGAGAAAGCAGGATCCCGAAGAAGAATGCCGTCATGACCTCAGGGTCAACTCCCCCTATCTGGATTGCGCCTGTTCCAAGTTTTTTCCCGAAGCCTATGAGAAGAGTTGCCAATCCTTGTGTCATGGTGATTATTGAGACGAAAGTTATTTGCAGAGGAATAATGAGTCCCTTTAAGTATCCAGCTACTTGTGCTCTCTTTTTCTTTTTCGCAAGCCAGCTGCTAGAGAAACTGAAGCAAAGATACGATACTTCTGCGAATTTACCTCCTTTATTAGTGGAATCATAGAAAATTTCCGTAATCTGGCGAATAAGCTCGCTTCCAGTTTCCGCCTCCATGACTCGCAGTGAATAATCGCGGCGCACTCCGAGCTTCATTTTATGATGTTGCCTTCTGACGACTGGTGTCAATCGACCAAAATCGCTGTGAAGTATTCTGGAGACGCCAGTGGAGAGAGAACCTGTGATCGAACAAGCCTTCCCAAGAGTCTTTACGAACAGCGGATACTCATTATCAATCTCCTTGATCCCTTTGATCATCCTGTTCCCTTTCCAACCTAGTACAGTGAGCACTACGCCAGGCGGAATCAGAAAGATAGGCGTGGGGAACATGTATTTGAGAAGGGAATCCGATTCGAGTATGGCTGTGAATTTTATCACGCCGAGAATGTACAATAGATGTGGGACAACCATTACCATCAGACCGACAAATACTGCTGGATTAGCGAGTCGTGATAGTTTCTGAAGCCTTGCAGGTCTGCCCTCTAACTTGTTCGCTACTTCTTCAGACGGCGCGTTTGAATGGAGTAGGAAGATGAAGACAATAATTGTTATGGCAACAGCTAAAACGGTTACTCCGAGAAGTGCATTTACCGCGGTTGAAGCAAAGGTGATAGCTGATAGCAGCATGGATACGGAGATAAAAGCGCTTGAAGTAAGAATGGCGGAATAGGCTTCGGAGAGGCTCTTGAGCTTGTCCATTGTTCTCGTGTACTCATCTTCTAGGGTAATCTCGTATTTTTCGTATTCGATTCTTGTAAATTCTGTTATGGGGGTGTTGACGCTGATCGCTTGTGCAAACCTGACTAGGAAGCCTTTGAGGAGAGGCTCGTTGCATAATTCCGCTGTGATTCTGCACGCCTTAACCTGTTCATACCCCCACTTGTTGATGAGAAGGTCGATTTTCCTGAAGGCGACTGAGATGTATCCGAAGATGTGTTGAAGCCTTCCTAAGGAAGCAATAAGGTCTTTGGAAGATAGTTCCGCGGTTGATATGCAGGACAGGTAAAGCATGAACAGGGGAAACAGTTTCTTTGATGTCTTTCCTCTCGCTTTAGAGGACGCTTGGCTGATTGCTCCTGAAGAGCCTTTCTGTGACTGCTTTCCAATCTGGATTGTGCTCAACCTCATAGTTTCTGACCTGCCTTTAGTAAGTTCAGTGATCTGTCTACGCCAAGCTTTGAGACGGTTTTTATCGAGCGCCACAAATCCCAGTAGTTTGTGACACCCATCTTGGCGAGCCGTTCCAAGATCTCAGCCCTACTCTTCATCTCATCATACAATTTACTCATGTCGCGGCTGTCAACGCCCCTCATGGGACCAATTTTTTCTTCCATGAGGAAACTGCTCCCTGCGCCTCTGTAGGTAAAGGTGTCACTGGAAGGATCCCAAGAGAACATCTCGACGAAATCGAAGCGGTTCTCTGTCTGGTCATAGCCGGCAATTTCATTTATGCTCAGAACGCGTCTTTCCAATCTGCCTGTCTGGGGGATTCTGACCGCGCCTTGTACTAGCGCTAGGTTTAGATTATCGACGTATACCTTAGGTACTTCGATGGGTGATCCTGTGAGTCGCTGGATTAGTTTTTCTATTGAGCTTGCATGGAAGGTGGCCATTACAGGATGACCTGTTTGCATAGCTTGAAACGCAATGTTTCCTTCTTTGCCTCGTATCTCTCCTACTATGATATAATTTGGTCGCTGTCTCAGCGCGGCCTTAATGAGATCAAATATATCTATAGATGTATGTGCCTCCTCTGAATCCCTGGTTACTTCTCTTATCCAGTTTTCATGAGGAACTTGGACCTCTGGAGTATCCTCGATCGAAACTATCTTGGCATTAGGATTGATGAATTCAGTTACTGCCCTCAGAGTCGTGGTTTTCCCAGACGCTGTTTCTCCTGAAACCCAAATGCTCATTCCTTCGTTCAGCATCATCCAAAGATATGCCGCCATCGTTGAGTCGAAAGTGCCCCATTGTATGAGCTGGGTCGCGCTTATTGGAATATCGGAGAATTTTCTGATAGTGAAATTTGTGCCATTGCGGCTAACGTCTCTGCTGTAAACTATGTTGATCCTTGATCCGTCCGGTAGAGTTGCATCAACGATGGGTCTCCTGATGTTGACGGGTCTGCCAATCCTCTCTGACATTTTCATGACAAAGTGATCTAGAGGTTCGTCTTTGGCAAACTCTATAGTTGACTCGCAGCTTCCGAACACCTTATGCTCAATGAACAGCGTCCCTACACCACGGCATGATATGTCTTCCAGGTAGGGGTCCCGCATCAAGGGTTCGATGATGCCCATGCCTATCTTTTCGTTGATTAAGGCGTATTCCAGGACTGACATCGTTTCCTTGTTAACATTGATTATGTTGAAGCCTTTCTTGCGTTTCTGAACTTTATGTTGCCCCACTTCTGAAAGAGAGTCGTCTATTAGAACTGTGGAATGAAGAAGGTCTAGAAGTATTTTTTCTTGCTCCTTCGGAGTTTCAAAGTCATGTTTCTCGTCGATTACGTATGCCAGTGCTTCTTCGACCATGTCAAAGAGAGCATCTGTTTTTGGCGGTACTGCGGGTTGGATTATGCTATATATCGCTCTTCCACCTGCAGGGTTGGAGCAGAGATTAACGAAGAGCGGGTCTCCGACGGGATAGATGAAGTTGTAGTTTTCGATCTTCTTCATGTCTCTTGATAGTTGAACAACGTAGTTGGGAAGGCTCTCTCCCTTAGAGAGCTCTCCGTGCAGATAGGCGAGTAGATGGATGTTCTTCGCCGATGCTTCCTGAAATTCTTTCGACAGGGAAGTGTAGAGCTGGCATGATTCGATTCTTATGGCTAGGGGATTACAGTTGTCTACGATCTTCTCCAGCTGTATTGTTGCTGTCATGCTTTCGCCGTCGAGAAGGCTATGGGTTTAATACCGTAGGCAGCGTCTACGTCGAAGGCAACTATTTTTTCTTGGCTTTTTGTAGCGCCTCTCATTTTGGAGATATAGATGGTTCTTTGGCTCTTACCCCTGTGCTCTTTTATTGCAAGGACAATGTGACCGTCGCAAATCGATCTTATTCGGCTTAATATTTCATTTTTGACTGCAAAAGGATGCAGTGAAATGAAGATCGTTTTGTTGGAGCCGCCAGTATATTTTCTGCACATAGTGAAGAAGTCTAGGACATTTTTCTCCCCGGCTTCAGCTACTAGATGGGTTAGAGAGTCAATTATTATGACATCTGTGTTCATGTGACTCATATATTTGGAGAGGATGCTGATCAGGTGATCGGCTGTTTCCGCCTGCCACTTCAGCTTTCTTGTATGAAGCTCGTGTATTCGAAGATGGCCGGATACGAAGAACGGTGCAACGAAAAAGGAGAGCGACTGGAACTGGTTGAGCAGAACTCTGGAGGCGCATTCGGTAGTAAAATACGAGATCCTAAGTCCCACTTCTTTGAGGGCTGCCCACGCCAATTGCTGAAGCAGAATACTCTTGCCCGTCGCATTCTCTCCTTCAACCAGGCAAAGTGACGAGAGAGGCACATCTCCAAGCTGCCTGAATAGCTCAGGGCTACCCCACTTGAGAGATGTGGGAACCCTGAACGGGCTGCCAGTCTCAGTTAGATAGCTCAAAGGATGAACCTCCTGGGCTCCAGAGCGTTGTACAGTGTTGACGTGCCGCCCGGCAAAGCGAATACGAAGGCGAAGAAGGTTCCCGATCCTGGGTCGTTATACGCTTTGATGCTAGAAGTGTGGAAGACTATTTTGACCGTAATGGTTTCATTTCTATCCCACGCCCCTGACTCTGTGGGAAGGCTAATTGGGTTGACTTTGTCGTTGGATATGTTGAGCAGGTGCCAGTCAACTGCACTGGATCCTCCGAGGAGTTCTTGCTGGTCGAAGCTGAACGGGACCCGTTTTGAAACGACGGTGGCAGCGCCGAGTCCTAGGGCTCCTCTTGAAACGTAAACTAGGACCAAGTCGATCTTGGGGAAATCTTCGTAGGCGATAGATGTCTCTCCGCTGTTCTTGATTTGGACACGCATTTCTGAAACTGTGTTAGCTGCTTCAAGGTTTACTGCGAAATCGGTGACTTCAATCCTTGTGTCAAAGGTTTGAAGCACGGTGCTGAGCTGGCTGTAGGTGTCTTCAGAGGGTCGTTCTAAAACGTTGAGCAGCGATGATACATGGGTTATTGTGTTCGTTATGACGACACTTGCAAAAATGAATGCCGCCAGACTTGCGAAGCCACCCATCTTCTTTCACCTACACCGTTAGCCTAGCAGTTACTCCGTTATCGGTCGAAAGAACCATAGTCAGAGGTTTGAGAATGTCGACTGCAGCGCTCGAAGGCAGTGTTGCCTTAATCTCCAGCTGTTCATTGGGATCCCAGTGTCCGCTTGAGCCTTGAGAAAGATCGATGGGGCTTACGCCTTCGCCTTGACGGCCATCTGTGAAGACGTTGTTTATCTTCCATGTATTATCGCTGCCAGAGAAAGAGTAGGTAAGCCTCCGGGAAACAGTGGCGCCTCCTGTAGTGGTGTATGAAAGTACTAGATCGGCATACTCTAACTCGGCTACTTTGATGGGCTGTGTCCCTGTGTTGGTGATGTTGGCTTTGACTTGTTGTCCGCCTGAGAGGATAGTGATACTGTCGATGCGGAGCTTTGTTCTTAGTTCTTTGTCGAGTGATGATGACTGTGTTTCAATCAGCTCTGAGGATTTTTTTCCAGCGTTCAGATTGCCGGTGAAGGTGTAGTTGACTATTGAGAAGAGTATGCTTGTGGTGATGACCATTGCGGCGAGGGTTGCGAATCCAGACATTT
>JACPCU010000018.1 GCA_016184315.1 Nitrososphaerota archaeon | reverse complement strand
TACAACGCTCCTTGCATGAGGAATTCTCGACGACCCGGTTAAGAAAGGTTTGATCTTAGAGTCCAATACTTGCCCTTGGACTTGTTTTAGAACTATAGGATCTTCAAGGGGAGCGTCATACGTCACAATTGGCAACTCTTTCCCATAATACCTTAGTCGGCTGGCACGCTCTTCGTAAATGCGTGACGGGCAAAGAAGAATTATTTGAGGAACGAATTTGGCCCCCTCAAAGGCGTGGTCACTTCGATATCCAAGCACCTTGGTAATCTCCAAATCAAGCTTCGCATGGTCTCTTGGAAGCGAACCCTTTTCCTCGATAAAATAAAATGCATTTGGAGTAATCAGAAACAGATCAGGAATGTCTGGCTCCTTACTCTCTCGGGCCACTTTGTATTCAACGAATACCTTGAACTTCTTGCTCTCCAAGAATATCTTAATAGATGCGTAAAGGATTATCTTTGATTCGTAGGCTTTGATTTCTTCAAGAATGCGTTTCGTTTCTTCATCCTCATCGAGAAGAACCTCGGACAGTGAAATATCGCCTCATGAGGGCAACTGAAGAATATTTGTAGTTAGCACCTCCTCTAGGGTTGCGAACAATCTCATCAAAGAAGCTGCAGAAACCCGGATTACAGGAGCTATAATGATCTCATCATGATATATGTGCAGATCGAATGTCGAACCGTCTGACTTATCCAGCAGGCTCATCAGTAGCCATGGGTTTCCTCCGTACAGGACTACCGTCATATACTGGCGTTCGAGTGACTCTCTGAGACGCACAAGGTCACGTTTGGCCAAATCTCTTTCTGGACGGATGGATAATGGTTCCAGCTTGACTTCACCGTCAGAGATTGAACGTTCTCTGTTCCTCATTGTTTCTAGGTTCGATCTTGCCATTTGGACTAGACGGGTGATCACAAGTCTCTGAAACTCGCTGTACGTGCCACTGTAGAAGATGATTTGGCCTCGTCTGCTTAGCTTGGCGACGAATTTTACGTTAGGTGAAACGAAAAGTATCCGGATCGCATCGACGAGGGCATCGTCTTTTCTTGCCTTGGTTTGAATCGCCTCTTTCGAGAAATCAAGATTCTTTGGCCAACGCTTCGTTGTCTCTCCTTTACGAGAGCGAGTTACATAGTCTAAAACTGTAATGTTAGAACGTTCTACGATTTTCAATGACTCCACCAGCTCTATTAACTGTTGGCTAGTGACGGATGTTGGAGTAACTATTGGGAACATGTTCCTCATCCATCTGGCCGACACCTCAGACACGCCAGTGCGACGTTCTTCAGGTTCTAGATACGCTACCCAATGATGTTCATGATTCACAAGATAACCATCAGAAACCCTCTTCCTGAGCCCGATTCTGAGCCTGAAGAGATCTTCTGTTACCATCGTTACCTTGGCAGATACATTTCTGCCGGAAGCAATGCTAGGTAGCTCCTCAGGTGCTGCGTTCAAGAATACCGGGAAGACGACGACCGGCGGCTTTTCTCCCGATGCTAACCTTTTGTCCGCAAAGAACAAGAATTCAGGAACTGTGCCGAATGGTTGAGTAATAGCCAATGCTCGCCGCTAAGCCCTGTCTTCGAGTCTCAACATTCTAAACTTTGCGGTCGAAACTCACGAATTTATTAAGGAAGATTCACGCCCCTTACCACAATATGAGAGGTATTCTGCGATTGTCTGAGCCTACTCTTAGAGTTCACTTCACGTCCGCTCACGGTAATAGGATAACGCCTTCTACCTCGATTCGCGTAAAAAAGGACGAAGAGGGTTCTTTTGGAAAGCTGAGGACATCCTTTATTGGGGCTTCAACCTATTAGGAGCCTAAGAATCATTGGGCACGCCGTTGAACTATTTCTGAGAGATTCGGAGAATTCCAGTCAAATGAGGTGGAAGACTGCTATGAAACTTAAGTACGTATCTAGCTATTGTCTGACCATCGACCAGTATCACCCTACCATCTTTGAAGAGATCGGGTTCCTCCTCTAAGAGCTCTGCAGCAACGCTTGATACTAAGATGCCTATCTGATCTTCGAGCAGTTTTTCTCGAACATCTTCGATGTCTGATTTTTGCACTTTTCGACGCTTTACTTGAATGCAAAATCTTTGGATATTTCTTTTCGGATCCTTGGCAAAGAACTGACTTACTCGCCAACCTATGCCATCCCACCCGCCGTCGCTAGTACCTATTCTGTATATGATCTCGAACTGCATCCCCATTTTCTCCGCTAAGAATCTAACTAGATCTTCGAAGTAGCTGGGCGGAAGAATACCGAGACGGGTTTCAATCTGCTTTAAGGCATCTTCCTCAAAACGAGGATCGTAGGATATTACGCTGGGGTTAATCTTCCTTCCTTGTTTCAGATCTTCGATGAATTCATCTAGTTCTTCCTTCCGAGCTAGAGTGCTCTGGCCCCAATCGCCCAATCCGAGTAAGTTATCTCTTTGATACTTCGTCTCTAACCATTTCACTTTCCATCGCAGGATGAGACGCGGATAAGGGGGAGTATTATCAACATATGGCTTTTCGCTGTCAATAACACCAAGGGCAAGAATGCCTGAATGCTTGGTAGCCAAGAGCATTATGTCACCTCTTCGTATGTCTTTAATGAAATGATAGATCTGACTTTTTGCCTTCCAATGTTTGTCCATTTGTCTTAGCTCCTGTTCTGACTTTGCGTTAGGATCACCATCCTTGTCTCCCCACCAGCCAACGCCAACAAAACCGGGGGACGCTTCTATTCCATGATGGGATAGGTCTGTCATTTTTCCGTTGGTAATCTGGCGCATTCGCATACACCATACCTTAGGTCCGTTCTTTGACAAGTGTAAGTGGGACAAACTGCCTAACCAAGTCGCATCTTGACAATTAATGCTTTTCAATACCGGACCTGTTGTGACCTAACTGAAGAGCTATGCACCTTAATGCCCACTAGGCTATGATGTATCCATCTAAGACATCTTCCAGTGTTGCTTGGTTTGAAACATATAGATCGTACAAGAACATACGCCAAGGCATCCTCCTGATGATCAACAAAAATAGGGAGTGGGGCTGTCTCTGGACAAGTCGAAGACAACCCCTTTGAAATATCTGGAAATTGGCTGTTAAATCAATTTATCATGTCTCGGCATATCTGATATTTCGTCCTTGTACTTCCAACCCTAAGGCTTTGAAGGTAGATCCCTAGCGCTTCTTCATCCGGGAGAAGTGTTGGCTATGCAATCGACAAAATGCGTGCGGCGGTGTGCTTGTGGGCGTGGGCATCGTTGCTGCCGAACATAAGGTTAATTCATCCAGAATATTCAGAAATGTCAAGGTCATTGGGTGGGTAGGTAGTGTTCAATCTCTGAAACAAATTTCGACCTTTTCATCCTTGACGTGAACAAGAATAACTTATTCTTGCACCTAGTTAGGGCTACATAAAACAGACGCCTCTCCTCTTCCAGCTTGTCGGGGTCATCCCTTCGGTCTTTTTTCACAATTTCCAGTAATCGTTGATCCATGACCTCTGAAGGGAATCCGTACATCCCACTAACACAGCCGAGCAGCAAGACAAGGTCCGCCTCTGTTCCCTTCGCTCTGTGAATTGTTAGAAACCTCAATCTAAGTGCCTCATGATTTGGGAATTCTAACATTAGTCGTTTCAGAGGCTGATTGAATCGGGCCAATACCATGATCTGTTCTTCACGCTTCTTACCTTCGAGTAAATGCTCAAGCAGGTCTTTCGCCGTCTGAAATTCCCACTCATCGTAGCTCTTGAGAGAAGTGTTGTTAGGCA
This sequence comes from Nitrososphaerota archaeon, assembly GCA_016184315.1. Lineage (GTDB taxonomy): Archaea > Thermoproteota > Nitrososphaeria > Nitrososphaerales > JACQRY01 > JACQRY01. Next base: position 57,450 of record JACPCU010000018.1, on the reverse strand, counting down.
TCTCTATCAAAGCCAGTGGCTCCTCGATCTTGGATGCTGGGACAACGCTCTTTTCAATCCTAGAGTTATTCAGTCTAGCGATGTGGTTGGAGGCCTCTACTATGTTCTTGGGGCCCCTGTAATTTGTTGAAAGGATAGTCTTCTCGGCATAAGGGAAGCTCTTCTCAAAATGCAGGATATTGTGTATATTAGAACCTGCAAAAGAGAAAATGTTCTGGTCATCGTCACCTACACAGAAGAGAGTGTTATTCACATCGTCTCTCAGAAGACATTTGACAAGCTCAAGCTGGGGGTCAGTAATATCCTGGAACTCGTCGATAAGGATATGCAAATACTTGCGAGGAAACTCGCCTTTCTGTTGTTTTACAAATTCGAGTGCATAATTTATCATATCGCTGAAGTCTATCATATCATTCTGACTCAGCAGAGATTCATACTCCTTCCAAATCTCTATCATTAACGAAGCAAAGGCTCGTTGTTCGCGATCCCAATTGCCCGTTTTCAACCTATGATCAATGTGGCTGATTTGCAAGCCATTTGTCTTGGCCTTACGGATGAACGAAAACATGAGCTCATGAACAGGATCCTCGTGCGGAATCTGCTCCCTGATTATCTTAAGAACTTCGTGCATAGTTAACTCTTGCATTTCGACGCGATTCTCTTTGAGCCTAGCCTTCAATTCGTCCTCGAGGATCCCTTCGGCCCATTGGTAGTGATAAGTCTCGATTAGCTTTCGCCCATGTTTCTTGAACTGACCCTTCTTCCATTCCATTCCTCGCCTATATCTTACAGTGGGATAACCAGTTTGACCCGCAAGAAAGCGGCGCGGAACATCACCATTTCTATCTATTGCCCAATGCTCTATCCAGAGACCGTATTCTGGCAAGTAGAAGTCAGGTTGATATTGTCGATATTCCCTATTCTTGTCAGCCCAGCTGGCTTGCGTTTCGTATTCGAATTTAACTCGATTAAGAAAGAGAAAATTCGCAATGTCCCGCTCCGCGATCGATTTTACTTGCTTCCCATTCAGTGTAGTGTGCTTTTGGCTACGCAGGTATTCATACTCCTTCTCAGGGTCTGAATCGCTGGCCTGCTCAGATTTGCGAGTTCTTGACTCTATTGCAAATCTGAGTAAATCCATCGCGAATGTTCTCTTTTCGGTAAGCAAACGTCTAAGGGAAGCCCTGATGAAGCTGCGTTGCTTCTTCTTGTCAGCCACACCGGGTCTGAATTTAGAATGGTGTCTAGCTAGCTCGAGTCCAAAAGAGTGAAGCGTTCTCACATTGGCATTTGGAATCCCATACTCGTTCCGCAGCCGAGCCAGCATCTCATCCCGCGCCGTAGTCGTGTAGGCCAACGCAAGTATCTCGTCAGGGTTAACCCCGCATCGAATTAGGTATGCAAGCCGAGCGGTTAGCGTACGCGTCTTTCCAGAACCAGCTGGAGCTATGACCAGATTATGAGAATCCAACTTGACTATTGCCTCGAGCTGTTGTCCGTCAAACGATCTTGAACCGAAGAAATCTTGGTGTCGTTCGACTTCCCTTTTGGTATACTCGGGAATGAACTTTTCGAGGAAAGCCATCAGCTCCTTTGTTCTTGTGTGATATTGCTCAATGAGGACTCTTTGACGCCTTTCAAGAAACACGCGGTAGGTTCGAAGGAAATTCAACGATTTGAGTACTGAACTGAGGTTCTCGTCAAAGACGACTCTGTCTTTGCGTCGCAGATACTTGGTGAAAGAGCGGTATTCGCCAACCTGTCTCTCGGTTGTCTGAAGCTGGTTATCGATGAAACCGATTGCTTTTCCAAGCTTAACTTCTAATACTAATACGAAAACAACGGCTGGTAAGACAAGCGACAAAAAGATGATGATAGGCGTCATCGGCGAGAGATACGTCAATAACAATTAACACTGCCCGGCACCTAGAAATAGTATACGTTGGGATACATGGCAGCAATTCCGACACCTTCCAACATAGACCTTCCCGCCCCGATAGCCTCTTCACAAGATGACCCAGAACTATTTATGAAAAACCTGTTTGCACACCTATCTCGTAGGTCCTGACTCAAATCCTTATTTCCACCCGATCAATGAACTGATCCTAGGAAGAATGCGTAGAAAGACCCTATCTACTTCGCTGCACTCTTTGCTCTGACCCTTTCACTACTCCTAGTCTACCCATTTCCACCAAAAGAAGAAGACAAGACGATACTCTGCAACGCCTATTCACAGAATCACTATGCACCATAGGATCCAACGCCACAGTCGATGAAGACGACGGACAGACCGAGGGAAGCTTCGGCAGAATGATCGGCCTAGTCTACTGCAACGGCAAGAACCTGAACTCCGAGCTACTAGTCGCCGGGCATGCCCACATCGATCCACGCTTCTGCTCAGAAAGCGAGTTCGCAAAAGAAGACTGGGCACGCAAATCAGGCTGCCAGTAAGATATCGCTCAAAGCGAGGAACAGTAGCAGCTCACACCGCTCTGTTTCCTCATAGAAATCTCGGCTTTAAACAAGAAGTTGAAAGCCACCCCCTCCCTCCTCTACTGTAAGATTTTAACGGTTACAGAGGCCAGACACAAATCAAAATTGAAAGGCCATTTGGCGGAGCTATTGCGATTTCCACACTAATCTACAAATCATCCCTCATTACCGAGTCGCATTCAAATTTGCAATACTGTCCTCACAGTTACAATGAACCGTTCCGCATCCTTGACAACCCTTCTGGCTCCCTGCTCAGAAAATGTAAGGGCATAGTCGGCCTCCTCCCTCAAGTCCATCGCATTCTCAAAGTTGCCCAGAGCATCCTCGGCTAGCTTTCCTGGTTTGACGTAGAGCTCTCTTAAGGCTGTGACAAGAGCCGCATGACTCCGTTCGCGGTAACCGGCGGTGTACAACAAGGCTCTGGCTGCGTGAAACATAGAGTAGTAAGCCTTGACCGTAGCCCACTTGAAGTCGCCTTCACTTAATGAGGCATCCGCCCTTCGAAGATCGTACTCCGCGCCACTCAGCTCTTTCCTCACAGCTTCGTGGCCTAATCTGGCTCTTATGAGCCTCCTTTCCTCAAGGAGACGCCTAATAGTAGTGCTTACTCCTCCCCCTGCCATAGCGTTATCCCTCTCGATACCTGCTCATAGAACGCTTGATCCCTATCCCTCAGCTCGCTGAACTCGATGTGGTTCAAGATAATGGGCGATATCCTTCTATCGATTGAACGTCTAGCTGAACGAATAATCTTCTCCAACTCATTCTTATCACTCGTTAATATGAGAAGATCTATGTCACTCTCCACAGAGTCCGTTCCGTCTGCACAACTCCCGAAGAGAATGATCCTATCGCTGCTATTTCTAAGCCTTCTGATCACATCACTTAATTCCGAGAGAATGAAGAGGATCTTCAGATAGCGAGCCACAGGATTGCGAAGGTTGTACCTGTAGAGATCGACTCTTCCTCTACGCTCCTTCAGGACTATCTCCTCCTGTTCCAACACCCGCAACACCTGATTGGTCTTTCCGACACTCACACCCAATTCCCTAGCTATCTCCCTCTGGTAATGGCTCTTCAGAGGCTCCATCGATAGAAACTGAAGTATCACGATCGAAAACCTGTCGATATAGCTCAAACCCCTCATTAACATTCACATACATGAACATTTGTTCATATATATGAACATTTACGTCAATGAACACTCAACCACAAGATTCCAAAACCCTCCCATTTCACCACTCCGAGCCCAACTCTCAGACAAAGTCCAGAACCCGGCCAGACCCCCACTTGCTCCAAGAACGTCTTAAGGCTACTCCCTAGTTTATCACAATACTGAGGGATACCGCCCAGCGTCGTAAAGCATGACAAATGAATTGTCGTAGGGATCGGCAAACCTAATTACTGTTGATAAACGCCTATGCTCACCCAACAAATTCCTTAAAATATCATCCAGAGACACTGTTACCCTGTCATTCTATTTAAACTCCCCCGTAGATCCATCGCGCACCGGAGCTATTCTACCGTATTACGATGAACCCAGCCTCCCCCTTTCCTCTTTCCCGAAGTTCTTGAGATCACAGAAACCAGACCCATAAGATGATGATTGAAAGTGGGAAAGGTTTTGTCAACGTGAGATAGGTTAAGTCTTGACCAGAAACTTCATAAACAATACGTACCCTTGTTCTCAACTGAGAACAGCAAATGGCAGAGCAAAGACATGTAATCATGTACAGAGGTGAAGATGGCTACTGGGTGGTTGAATGCCCAAGCCTCCCCGGCTGCGTATCACAAGGCAAGACCAAGAACGAGGCTCTAGCAAACATTCAGGAGGCTATTGAAGCCTACGTTGACTCGATGCGTAAGCATGGAGAACCTGTTCCGTCCAACAGAAAGGTCGAAACCGTAGCTGTCCAAGTTTGACTAAGCTACCTGTATTATCTGCACGAGAAGTTCTTCGAGCCCTAGAGAAGGCGGGCTTCATAGTCGATCATCAAAAGGGTAGCCACATAGTTCTGGTCAGAGGAAACCCGCCATGTAGGATCGTAGTTCCAAACCATAAGGAGATTGATAGAGGAACGGTAAGGGCCATAATAAGACAAGCAGGGATTACCGTAGAAGAATTTGTCAGACTGTTATGATCTGCTGACCTAGTTGGGATAACATGGATGAAGAAGCTAGACTCATAAAATGAGGATTGAAAACCGATCCATCCAGCTTCTCCAACATCAACTCCCCAGTCTAGAAAGCATAAATCAACGACACAGGAGCTATTCTACCGAATTACGATGAACCCAGCCTCCTCTTCCTCTTTCCCGAAGTTCTTGAGATCATAGAATCCATGTCCATGAAATCGAGTTCGAAAACCAGAAAAACATCAAGTCCCGTTGACATTCCATACTTGTTATGCATTCGACCCTATCATCAGCTGAGTTTTAAGGCGCGAAAGATGCTGCCAACCTAGCAACCACATAGTAGAGAATCTGATTGCTTATGACGGAAGAAGGATCAGACTAACCACCACCCAAAGGCTTCACATAACTTATTTCCATCCAGAAACACTCGTAGATGAGAAGAAGATCAAGCTTACGTTAAGCGAGCCCGAAATAGTCACAAAAGGCGCCACCGACGACACAAGAGTATACTCTATAGATTCTTCACAAGAACTTCTGTCACAGCCAAGTACATGGCCGTCGTCGTAAAACTCTTAAATGGAAAAGGCTTCATAGTAACCGCGCACCTTACAGACAGAGTGAAGAGAGGCAACCTCGTATGGAGAAGAGCAAGCTGATAGTCAGCTACGACAGAGACGCTGACGTCACATACCTAAGCTTTGGGGAACCGAAACCCTCCGTAACAGAGGAGCTAGATGACTACGTTTTGGTGAGGCGAGATCCTAAGACGAGGGAGGTAAGAGGAGTCACGATAACAAACTTCAGCAAATACTTCAAAGTGAAGAAAGAGGTCAAAGTGGAGATACCGGAACCCTAGACGCTTCATCACACACCCCTCACTCGCCTCCTCAAGCTCAGATTGCCGCTTTCAGCCCTTCTGGAGAAGCTACCTGAATGGTATCGGATTCTAAGGGAACTCTAACTCAACAGCTTCGATAAAGATGCAGAGCGTCTCCCGGGGAAAGATGTCTATCAGCTATCACGTCAAGAAAATCCCTTCTGAGATAACTTTCATGAGGAACACCGATAAGGATCAGGGAACCGTTCACCAGCCATCCAACAGCCTCTGACACTAATCTACCGTAGATCCTCTGCTTCTCTCTTCTTGTAATATACCTCTTCCTCTCCCAGGAATCTATCGTTGCTACCGCCTCTGGCACAAGCCAGTGGGAGCTGAATAAAACATGCTCCCTATCCTGCGTTTCATCAATTATGTTCTGGACCTGAGAGACACCTTTCTCGAATTCGTCTCCTCCGTAGTATTTGACGTAGGCAGAGGTATCTATGTAGATGCGCATCCTCAGCCTCTTCGCATAATCTTTACTTCGTCGGATAACGTAACCTTATACTTCTTCCACACTCTATACGTTATGTCTCTAACCTCTTCCAGTGATGCTGCCCGTGAATACTGCGCTCCGAACTCCTTCAAGTTCCCGATAGCTTCCCTATTCGCCACATAAAGACCTCTACTCCGAAGTTCTTCGATCACTCTATGTGCCTGCTCCGTCTCCATAGTCCTCATCATAGTGTTTGCTGTGTCTGCTTAAATTGATTATCCTTCGACTAGCACTCGTGAAGCACAAACAAGATCATGCAAGACGGCAGAACGATCATCTGGACAGCTGCCGATAACCCCAAGCTGAAGAAGCTCCTCGACGAAAGCCTAGTCCTCCGCTAGTCAGTAACCGAAAAACTCCCCATACTCCTCATGCGAACATTGTGAGCTTGGGCTAGTTCTTAGGAATAATTTCTGACGGTCCTTCAGTTACAATCTCTAGCGCGGAAGGTGTGTATTGTCGCGAGGCACTTCTAAACGGTTATTACCTTAGCGTCTTTGAGAGAAGACAATAGAGGCCTAGGCTTACTCGACGGTAATGATCGCTCAACTATCTCTAGCATCTTCGATACGTTCTCTGGAAGATTGGTCTCCTTAATCTCCTTGCTAGTCTTCTTCTTCCTGACGGTGTATTGATGAGCGAAGGATCTGCTTATAGATTGAACGCCGTCAAAGTCCAGTACTATGACTTTTGAATCTGTTTTCTCAAGTCGATCGAGGAAGGCGTCAGCAACTCCTCTCAGCATCAGGTTAGGAGCAATCGCGTCAGCCATTCATATCGACTTTAGAGGCTTATTCAACAAACACTTCACTTGACGGGTATCATATATCTTATTCCACGTAGGGTTCCGATAAATCTTCGGGGTATGATGCAAAACACTGCTGTATCTCATTAGCGCCAGAATATGTGCATACCCTGCGAAGTTATGAGCCTCTTGGTATGCTTTTCTGGGTTTCCCCACGCATTTTCTAATAACGAGTCTCTGTTAACTTATATGGAAGGATGAGCATAGATTCCCTGCTGAGCGTTGGCCAAAGCAAAGGATGTCAATAAGGATCTCCAGATTCTGATAGATAAAGCGATGCAATACGCTGGTGTAGCGGATGTCATGAAAGTTTATGGTGATTATCAACAGATTCTTCAAGCCACTCGTGACTACTTCTCTGCGATGGACCCACAATTAATGCTCTCAACGACAGACTCTTCATCGTAGTCAGGTGGAGGCATCCAAGATGCCCACTTGGGGCGAAATGCTCCAAGAATTGAAGGACCTTGAAAGCCCGAAGCAGCCGGCTGCATTCGATTACCTACGTCGCAAGTATTTAGCAGCGCTAAGTCAACGAACGGGTCGCAATACGATCCTCTATGCTAGCCGTTGGACCCAACCTATTCAGGCTCTACAGATACCTCCTGAAGCACTGGCATTGAGTGAGGAAGATGTACCAGGTTTCATGGAAGTAATCCACGGGCTTTCACCCACTAGCCTAGATTTGATCCTGCATTCCCCTGGCGGCTCATCAGAAGCAACCGAAGCAGTGGTTTCGTACATAAGATCGAAGTTTGATGATGTCCGAGTCATAATCCCCCACGCAGCGATGTCAGCTGCAACAATGCTCGCATGTTCAGCAAATAGGATCGTAATGGGAAAGCATTCCTTCATAGGGCCAATTGACCCTCAATTGATCTTGTCAACCCCTGTGGGCAGACAAGCGGTTCCGGCTCAAGCCATACTTGAGCAGTTCGAGAGAGCCAAAGCAGAGTGCCAGGATCCAAAGTTACTGGCTGCATAGTTACCCATGTTGTCACAATACGGACCAGCCTTGCTAGTCCAGTGCAAAGAAGCTTTGGATCTTTCAAAAGAGCTGGTATCTAAGTGGCTATTCCAATACATGTTCAAGGGCACAACCAATGCCCAGGCGACATCGAGCACAATAGCAGGGAAACTGGCTAACCACCCTGCCTTCAAAACCCATAGCCGTCACATTGATAGGACCCAGGCGCAATCTATGGGTCTTATTATCGATCCATTAGAGAAAGACCAGGAGTTCCAAGACCTAGTGCTATCGGTGTTTCACGCAACCGCTCATATGTTCAATGGCACCAACGCTGTAAAGATTATCGAGAATCAACTAGGTCGTGCATATGTAAAATCGATACAGCCTATCGTAATTGCGCAAGCCCCAAGGCCGGCAGCTCCTCCGCAGGAGAAGCTCTCACAGCCAGAGAAGACTATTGAGCAACCAAAATAAAGTTGTCCGTATAAAAGGGGGAGGGATTCACTACCTCCTACGTGGCCAGCACCGGCGAGCCCGCTACCTCAAGAGCTAGACAACTCCCAAGTAACTTCTCCGTCACGAACTCAGGATTAACTCTGAATCATCACAGTCGTCACGGCTCTAATTTGAGAAGCCACTAATAACCATTAAGGCAAAGACGAAGACAACATTCAACACTATCTTCGCCTCACAACCCTAACCTCCCCCAGCCTCCCACGTAATTCGCGAACAAAATCATCGAAACCAGCAATAGGCACAATAGGAGCACGCCGAACAAACCTAACCCCACCAGCGTAAAGAGTCACAACCACAGGAACAATCACCTCCAACCCTAAGCGCTCAGCCAAACCCCCGCGAAACACCTCCCTGCAACGATGCACCTGCCTCTCCACAACCCCAGCAAACACCCCCACACCCCCAACCCTGCTCCACCTCTTACAATCCACAGCAACACCCAAACCATCACCGTAACCCAAAACATCGATCTGAAGCCTCCTCCTACCGACACGCACACCCCGCAGCACACCAAACCCGTTACCAGCAAGAACCCTACCAGCTAATTTCTCAAAATCCTGCCAACTAAGACCCCTCGAAACCTCCTCCCTACCAGCACCAGCCTCCAAAGCCACAACACCAGCCCTCAACCTAGAACCAGAGTCAAACACCACCCTATCACCACTAACAACCACAACACCAAGCTCAGCCAACCCCTGAACCAACTCCTCCAACACCCCCCTCCCAACACCACTCCTCAACACCAAATCCTCAAGAGAAGACTCTCCCTCAACCATAAACGGAAGCAAACGAACAAGCATCCTCACACCCAAGAAACCATCCAATCACAGCCACACCAAGCCCACATACAACCAACCCATCCAAATCAAACCCAAGCCCCACACCATGCTTCACACTACCTCCCCCATAAGGCTCCGATAACCCGATTGCGATAGATTCCGTTTACTGGACTCCTGAAGCCTCCCCACCCGACTATTCTAACACCAACGCACAACCCCAACCATAACATTTCAAAGCTTGGAAGAAGATTTACCAACTCCACCACGCATCTCCCTGAAGCAAACCACCACCAAACAACCAGAAAAACAGACCAGCCAAACCAAAACAGCAACAAACAGACCCCCAACCTATTAAAACCCCCCCTAGTCCATCACTCCACACAAGCACGCAAAACACTCCATGCACAACCCTCTCAGCAGTCTTAAGGAGACCAGCAAGAACCATCACCAAAGGAAAAATCACCCACAAGAAAAACAGCGAGAAACACTGACGCGCTTATATCAATGCAAAAACAAACCTCTATCGCAGAAACATCAAGGGACTACCCGAGGAAGAAACATGACCGGCATCGAAACAATCTTCTCCCAAGCCGTCGAACTCATGAGACTGATGGTGAACACTCTGGGACCCACAGGCCTCTTCTCAGCCATGGTAATACAAGCAGTAATCGCCCCAATCCCCTCAGACCTTCTCATAGTCTCATCAATAGCCCTAGGAATGGATCCTATCACAGTCGTAGCCACTGCTTCGGCAGGCTCCACCGTAGGAGGAGTACTGGCGTTCTACATCTCTAGGAAAGGCGGCAAAAAACTAGCCTCCAAGCTAGGAGGCGGAAAAGCTATGGCGCGCCTAGAAAAATGGTTTGAACGCTACGGCGACTATTTCTTGGTCTTCGGGAGAGCAGCCCCATTTCTATCAAGTGACGCAATAGCTTACGTTGCAGGATTCACAGGCATCACCGTACAACGGTTTATCATCCTAGCTCTACTCGGTGCAGTGCTGAGAGTCATAATACTGATTGCTCTAGGGGAAGCCATCGCAACGATGATCCCCCTACTAGGCTAACGCCACCCTCCATGCGCATACGTATAGCAGTGTTTTTAGCCACCTTCCACAGGGATTTACGCCTGAAGCTTCATGCACGTGTGGGTTGAGAGAAAAGAAGACTGGTTGGAAGTCGCCCCAGGCGTCTTCAGAAGAATCTTAGCTACAAGTGAAACAGGGATGCTCGTCGCCTTCAGACTGAAAAAAGGAGCAATGGTTCCCAAGCATACCCATCCAGAGGAGCAGTACGGATACATCTTCCAAGGCGCAGCAAGATTCGAGTCACCCAATGGAACGCATCAGCTTAAGGCAGGCGACTCTTATTTCATCAAGTCCAATGAGCCGCACGGCGTAGTGGCTCAAAGCGACCCTGAAAGCATTGTTCTGGATGTCTTCATACCGTGCAGGAAAGACTATCTGCCTGCAAGCAGGATACCAGACATAAAATAAGAAAAGAACATGTTCTGCTACAGTATTGCTTGGAGGAGTTGAGGGGTTCTTGGATTTGGGGTTAAAAGGTAAGTCAGCCTTAGTTTCAGCGGCCAGTCAAGGTCTCGGCAAGGCTGTAGCGAAGGAGCTTGCAACGGAAGGGGCTCACGTAGCTATATGCGCTAGGACACAGCCAGTCTTGACAGAAACGAAAAAAGAGATCGAAGAATATTCGGAGAACAGCATTCTTGCAGTAACTGCGGATGTGTCAAAGCAAGAGGATACCAGAAGATTTGTGCAAGCAGCAGTCAAAGAGTTTGGGGGAGTAGACATCTTGGTTGCGAACGCGGGTGGGCCTCCTCCGGGAGCTTTCTTGGAGTTATCTGATGAAGATTGGCGTAAAGCTCTGGACCTGAACTTCTTCAGCGTCGTTAGATTGGTCAGAGAAACTGTCCCCCACATGATTAAGAGTGGCGGAGGAAGAATCATCGTATTATCATCGTACAGCGTGAAGCAACCCATAGACAACCTTGTCCTCTCCAACGCCGTCAGGACGGGTGTGATCGGCTTAGTGAAAACACTCTCACTTGAGCTCGCCAAGCACAAGATACTCGTCAACGCCGTTCTACCAGGGCCAATATTGACAAAGAGGCTTGAATCACTGATCGCCAGCAGAATGAAAAATCAGAGTCTCCCAAGGGAAGAAGTGGAGAAGAATATGCTTCAATCCGTACCCCTGGGCAGGTTCGGGCGACCAGAAGAGCTTGCAGCGCTAGTTGCGTTCCTTGCCTCTGGAAGGGCTTCTTTCATCACAGGCGCCAGCATACAGGTAGATGGAGGAGCGGTCAGGGCGCTCTACTGAGTCAAATTGCAAGAAAACGGAGCCGTAGACTGGGAAGAATAGACGCTGATAGCTAGGCGTTGGAAAGGCTTTGAGCTACATCCGCGAATTGGCTGAGCTGCGGAAGGAGAATCGGCAGTGAAACCCCAGCGCCTCGATACTCTCTGATCCTCTGCAGGCACTCGTCGCGTGAACCCGCAACGTACATCGCTTTGGCAAGTTCTTCTGTTACCCATCTTGCTGCTTTATCCTCTTCTCCCCTGCTCATCAGCGCCCTTATTTCTCTTAAATAGGAAGAGTCGAAGCCTCCTTTCTCAAGGAGAAGCTCCCCTATCAAGGGCTCGCAGAGCATTGATGCGACTCTCTTCCTCATTGCTGCCATTACCGTCGACACGTCTTCCACCTTCCTTACGATCAATACACAGGCAATGTCGATCTCGGCGCCTTTTCTCCCCGCTTCTTCGGCGCCCATCTTAACCTCTTCAATGGCATACTTCACGTAGCCGATGGGTGAATACGCGTTAAGAATAACCCCATCAGCAACCTTGCCAGCTAAGCGCAGGGTCTTCGGCCCGGACGCAGCAAGATAGACGCCTAACTGTCCATTTCTGGGTCTAAGCCTAAGTGAAACTGCACCGAGTCCGAGATAAGGATTGTACACTGTTTCTCCTTTGAATAGACGCTTGAGAACCTTGACTGTCTCCTCTAGTCTCTTGAGCGGAGCCTCGTAAGGTATGCCCATTTCAGACTCAATAGAGTGTCTCTCGCTTCTCCCCAGACCCAGTATGAATCTTCCACCTGACAGCATGTCGGTAGTAGCAGCAGACATGGCCAGCAGCGCGGGGTTCCGGGTATACGGGTTTGTAACGCCCAAGGCTAGCTTAATTCTGCTGGTTGCCTCAGAGAGGGCGCCGAGCATGGAGAAGGCTTCTTCCCTGTAATAATCCTCGGTCACCCAAATGGACTCGTAGCCAAGAGACTCAGCTAATCTTCCGTGTTCTGCAAGCTGCTTGCCAGATTCGATCCCATGATGTATACATATTGCAAGGCGAGGAATAGTCATCACCTCGTGGGGGTTGTCAGGACAAGTTTCGGAGCAGTTCGATGATTAGGCGCACGCCTACTCCTGTGGCTCCACGCGGTATGTAGGTCTTCTCAGCTGTTCCGTCTTGCGTCCAGGCGGTTCCAGCTATGTCCAGATGCACCCAAGGTGTGTCACCGACGAAGTTCCCTAGGAATGCTGCTGCGGTTATGGCTCCTCCCGCTTTTCCACCTGTGTTCTTGATGTCTGCTATTTCGCTCCTGATCTGGTCGTAGTACTCTTTGGATAGGGGCAGCTGCCAGACTTCTTCTCCGCATCTCTTGGATGACTCGATGACTTTGTCTGCTAGATGCTGATTGTTGGTGAAGAGACCGCTTATGTTGGCTCCTAGGGCTACTACGCATGCTCCTGTGAGAGTAGCCAAGTCGATTATGGCTCTGGGTTTGTATTTCATACTGTAGGCCAATACGTCGGCAAGGGTTAGTCTTCCCTCGGCATCAGTGTTCAATACTTCAGATGTCTTTCCTCCGTAGTGACTTAGAATGTCTCCGGGCTTGTATGCTGCGCCTCCGGGCAGGTTTTCTATTGCAGCCGTTATCGCAATCACGTTAACCGGAAGTTTGAGCTCGGCTATGGCTTGCATAGAGGCGATTACAGCTGATCCTCCTGATTTGTCGTATTTCATCTCATCCATCTTTTCAGCTGGTTTGATGGATATTCCTCCACTGTCGAAGGTGATACTTTTCCCCACCAAGACGATTGGAAGCTTGCTTTTCCCTGCTCCCCAATATTCGAGGATGATGAACTTGGGTGGCTGCTGGCTTCCGCTCGCAACGGCTAGGAATCCCCCCATTCCCATCTTCATGCATTCCTCTTTGTCATAGATTGTGCATTTAAGAGAACGTTTCTGAGCTATTTTGCGGGCGGTGTCAGCCATGACTGTGGGTGTGACTTCGTTGCTGGGTCCGTTTGCTAGGTTTCTGGCGAGTTTGACTGCATCGCAAATCAGAGTACTTCTGTCAACTGCCTTCTGAACAGTTTTGACATCGGAAGCTCTTGGGACTAGGATGTCCATCTCGGAAATCTGTTTGGGGATTCGTTCTTTATCGGTTCGATATTTGCTGTAGGAGTATAGTGCTAGTTCAGTGCCTTCAACTGCGGCTTCGGCAACAAGTAGAGGATTTTCTTTTGAATCTTCGGCGTGAAGAATTGTCGCGTAGGATCTGACTCCTAGTTCCCGGGCTATGAAGGCTGCTTTTCCTGAGGCAAGTCTAACTGCCTCTAGGCTGAAGTCCTCTTTTTTGCCTAGGCCTACTAGGAGAACTCTGTCTGCCCAAAGTTCTCCGTGTGTGTATAGAACGACAGTCTGGTTCTTCTTTCCTGTGAAGTCTTTGCTCTTGATGACTGTGGATATGTTCCCTCCCAGTTTCTTATCTATGCTCGCAGCTATGCTTGTGAGCCGTGTTTGTCCTTCGTAGAGACTCAGAGCGAGGAGGTCTGTCTTCTTTGGAGCGTCTGCTACTGCCTTTACAGTGATCTTCAATTTTGAATTCCTTGCTTTGGTTTAGTTGAAGACGAATGAAAGACGATATTTATCGTTAACGCGTGTTTGAAGCGTACTGCGGGTTTGCAGACAGTCTCTGAAGTATGCCTACTGCAAATATTTCATGTCCGCTGAGCTAATGTTTAAATTTACCCAAATATCCGTTATTAAAATAGGTTCACTGATGAATCTGCTTAAACTCAGACTGTCCATGCTAGGCACCCTAGCTCTCATAGTCAGCGCGTCAACACTATTCTTCACGGTGATGCTGACATGGATGGGCGCCTTCAATCTCTATACCATGCTCATCTTCGTAGTGGGCTTCAACATACTGCAATGGCTCATAGCTCCCTATATGATCGGCGCCCTATACCATGCAAGGGAGGTCAAGGAGTCTGAGAACCCTTCACTATACAGGATGGTGAGAAACATCTGCCAGCGAACAGGACTAGAAATGCCTAGACTCATGCTGGCCAACATACCGATACCAAATGCTTTCGCCTACGGCTCCCCTATCGCGGGGAAGAGGCTTGCAGTGACGTCAGGATTGATGGGCACTTTGGAAGAAGAGGAAGTGGAGGCGGTCCTAGGACATGAGATTGGGCACCTCAAGCACCGGGATGTTCAGATAATGATGTTCGCCTCTGTTCTGCCAGCGATCTTCTACTACATAGGCAACTCGCTGATGTGGTCATCATTTCTGGGTGGAAACCGTGAGAGAAACTCTGGGGCAGCTTTGGCCATAGCATTCGCGTCTATCGCTATTTACTGGATTCTTACCTTGCTGGTCTTGAACTTGAGCAGGCTGAGAGAGTACTATGCTGATCAGCATGCTGTGCAATATGTGCCTGACGGCGCGAGAAAACTGTCAGAGGGCTTGGCGAAGATCTCTACCTCGTCAGCGGCTTCAATGAGACGTGGCTCAGAAGGACGCTCAAAGGCTGCGGGTACCTTCAAGTCTCTCTTCATCTCCGACCCTGATCATGCTGTTCAAGACGTTGCAGCGATCTCGGGCACTTGGGGCAGGAGCTCAGACTCGAAGCTGGTAAACGAAATACTGTCAAGAGAGGTAAAAGGTGCAGACAAGTTCATCGAGCTCTTATCAACTCACCCGAATATCGTGAAGAGGCTCAGAGCACTCCAGCCTAAACAGCAAAACCTACAGTAAACGGTTTTTCTGATTATGTTTGTTACTTACAGGGTGTTCTGCTAGAGCAGAATAGGCGATATGGGACGTATGGCGTCCGCTGCCTAGGCTTAGGTTAAGAAAAAGAAAGAGTGGGGGTTCGGATCTTGCTGCTCAGCTTATTCCGAGATCTGGGAATTTGGCTTGGGGTAAATTGAGTTCCTTCTGCAAGGTGCGGATTCTTTGGGCGTATTCTTTCTGGCGTGCTATGTCCTTTTGCACTTTTGCGATCTTGTAGGCCTTCCAAGCCTTCTTTAGTGCCCCCCATGTCTGACCTTTACTATAAGTGGCCATGAGACTGGTCGCCGTTAGGATTCTTCGAGATGAGAGTATTTAAGCGTAGCCATGCCTCACATGCAGTATATTGAAACTCGGCTGGTTAAGGCCGCTGTCTAGGTTTGTTTCTGGATACAGGCGTATAGATTTGGCCTGGTCTCATGGAGATGAGTTTAGCCGAAAGCTGGTCTCGTAGTCCCCTGCGGCGGGGCGCGTGTTTGTGTGATGAAGTTCCTCTTTCATCAACGATCTCGATCTGGGTCTGTCCTTTCAGCTTGGAGAAGAGTTTGGTTGCTATTTCTAGGGCTAGTGAAGGGTTGCCGTCGCCTATCCTTATGATCTTGTTGCCTGCCGACGAGTCCTTTGTGAATAGTGCTAGGATTTCGACGAGCTTGCCTACAGAGTTGACTACTCCACCGGCGAGTTCTTGATGATAGTAGACTGCCCAGCCTATCCTCTCTCCGGGGTCCACGCCGATGAACAGGGTTTGATCTTTGTCGCCGTAGAGCTTGGATACGATTTTTTCTTTTGCTGCAAGGGGTGTTGGCCCTATTTCTTCTTGGCAGATGGTTTTGATGTCGCTGAAATAGGTTTTTTCTTTTCGGGTTGTAAGGATGAGTTTGACTCCTAGGGGTGCTGCCTGTCCTGGGGTGATGCTGGTGAAGGTTATTCGGGCTGTTTTAAGGAGGTGTGTGAGATAGTAGTATGCTTTGCCGTCGGTTGTGGCTACAGCCACTTCGGGTAGGGGCTCGCTTCCTATTTGAATCACCGGTTTGTTAGTTGGGTTGATTTGGCTGTGGGTGCATCTTATCTTTTTCCCTGCTTAGCTGCTTGAGGGACATTGTTATTGGGAAGTGTCGTTGCTGAATCCGTTGGGAGGATAGGTTAGAGTTGCGTGAACTCGCTGCTGCCAAGTGTCCTCAATGTGATAAGATCGCACAGTACGACGTGGCTGCGCAGACGGTTAGATGCAAGCATTGCGGTCTTAAGGCTAGTTATGAGGAGTACATCGGGATGATGGCGGGTCGCTTGACGACGCTGACGCCCGGGTACCGGGCTCAATCAATGGGAGAAGACAGCGGAGGAGACAAGTGATCTGTGGATTTGTTCGATGAGTTTTTGGCCGGTGTGTGGTTGGGGGAATACTTGTTTTGAGTGACGTTGAATCCAGGCTGAAGAGCAGGCTCAGCGAAGAAGAGTTCCAGCTCGCGTTGAAGATCATTGCTCTTCCTCCCTCAAGGATCAGGGGATTCATTGAGGAGAAGATCGAAGAGGCGTTGAGGCAGTGAAAATAGAAACGGTGGAGGCTCAGGGTTTCAGGGGCCTCGTATCCGAAAAGTTTCCCGTAAGCGATCTCTCAGTCTTCTACGGCGAGATGGGCAGCGGCAAGACCAGCAAGCTCCTCGCTATCTTCTACTGCGTAACAGGCTCAGCTCCAGAGGGACTGAGTCTAGACGAATTGATCAATGTCCACTCTGACTTCATGTGGGTCAAGATATCAGGGAACTTCGACGGGGCACCTTTCAGCATTGAGCGAAGAAAGAGACGGGGCCTCCAGAGCACCGTGAAGACCGATCTGGCCAAGTCTCCAGTCTTAGACCAAAAGATCTTCATAGACGGTCGTCAGATCGCAGATCTCTTATCAGGGGCTCCGGCTGAGAAGGCTGTTAAGCTAGATGCGCTGCTGGGCATCTCACACTTTGATGAAGTCACCAAGGCGATCACTGCTGCTCCTGTTGAGCGGAGGAAAGCAGATCTGGAGCACCTTAAGTCTGCTCAGGGTCAGATCTTGGGGCTTGCAGATGAAGTTGTGAAGGCGGAGAAGGAGAAGAGCGATCTGACTGTCAAGATGCGTGAACTGGATTCTGAGGTAGAGCAGAGCAGAGACCTTTCCTCTTGGGCTGAAGGCGTTCTCGCTAAGGCTGAGGATGCTAGGAGGAGGCGCATCGAACTTGACGCTAAGCTGAATGAGTCTGCTCGGATAAGGGCTAAACTTGCCTCTTTGCCCCCTTTTCCCATTGATCTTGAAGATGCAGTGCAGGAGGCTCAAGCGAAGCAAGAAGCTATGCAGAGGCGTCTAGCTTTCCTTGAGTCTGCTATGCAGACCCTTGACTTGGCGGGAAAAAAGGTTGAGGAGATAACTACGTGTCCCCTGTGTGGTTCACAGGTATCACCGGGCTCCCTTTCCACGTTGAGACATTACGGGGAGGAATATGAGCAGGTAATTCCCGAAGCGGAGACTGCTGATAACAGTCTGAGGGAATTGAAAGCTAAGTTTGAGAAGGCGAAGCGAGAAAGAGAAGAAGCAAATGCGCTGCGGAGCCAATTATCATCCATAGAAAAACAGGTCGCAGAACTCTCAGTAGAAACGGTTTCTCAACCAGATGTTCAGAAGGCAACGCAAACCAACGCTAGAAGAGATGCGCTTCAACGGGACTCCAGAGACATCAAGATCAAGCTCTCCACCCTAGAAGATAAGCTGCAGTCCTACGCCAGACTTTCATCTCAGTCTACTCAGCAGAAAGCAGGACACATAGAAGAGAGCATAGCCAAGCTGAACGACCTCAAAGCAAAATTGGAGAAGATCAAGGTTGCTCTGACAGAGGCGGTTAACGAGGTCAGGGCAGAGCAGTTCGACAGGCTTAAAACTGATTTCAGAGAAGCGTTCAGCAGAATATACCCTTACCCACGTTTCTCAGACATCGATTTCGAGCGGCTAACTATGAGAGGCAGAGAGGTCTTGACTATAAAGGCGAAGGTGGACGGTGGATGGATCTACAGCAACCAGATGAGTACCGGTGAAAACGTGGCTATCAGCTTTGCCCTTCTCTATGCGGTTAACAAGCTGGAGAAAGCACCGATCTTGCTGCTAGATGAGCCTGACGAAGGATTGGACCCTAAGGGTGTGGAAGGTTTGGTGGATGTGTTAAACAGGCTCAAGGTCTCCACGCAGATCGTTGTCGCTACGAGAAATCAACAGCTCGCCAACCTCTTTTCATCAGGGGCGGCTGCTGCGGTTGTTGAGCCAGAGGCTTCTCCTTGAGTATCTCAAGTGTTTATAGGGCACGTGCCCTCCCATGTCACTGCTCTTCACGATTCTGAGGGGTCGTTGATTTGAGGGAGATCGGGGTCATCGCCAGCGAGGCTTCTGAGACAGAAGCACGTGTGATTCTCAGCGAAGGCGAGGAGAAGAAGTCAAAGGCTGAGGACTTGGTGATGGTGGAGAACCGGAACGGAGGCCTCATCATGGCTGTGCTCCGCAAAGGCTTGGGCTCCAACGAAAATCTTAGGGCAGGAGGCTACCACCCTGGGGTTGCATACGCCAGAATAGGGGGCAAACCCTCCACAGCCAAGGAGACCTATGACTTCGGTTTATCAGTAATAGGGGAAGAAGGAGAATCGATTCAGCAGAATAAGAGGATCGTCGCCCCCGGCTCAATAGTCAAGGTCTTCGAGGAGTCCGATGATCCGATGCGCATGTTGGCCGGAAAGAAGCATACCTCTACTTTAGGACACTATGAGGGGCATCCCAGCTGGAAGGTGCCCGTCGACTCGTCCTTCATCTCTTATCACATTGGTATCTTTGCCTCCACGGGGGGAGGAAAATCCTATCTTGCTAGACACCAAGTAATTCCTCTCCTGCAGAAATCAGGCTATGATGTTTTGGTCTTGGACTGGAAGGGACGGGACTATGCTCCTCATTTCCGTAAAGATGATGTTCTAAGCATAGCTGATCTGTCCCTAGACTCTAAGACTGTCGCCTCATATCTGGTTAAGAAGGCGGACCGATTCGGCTACTCTCCTTACGGGGGTACTGTGTCGCAGGCTTTGGAGGAGTTCATCTACGACGAGGGGTGGCGAGGCTTGAACGCGAAAGATTTTCGCAGCACCTTGGAGAGGTCTGTTGTCAACGCTTTGAATCCTCAGCGCATCCAGTCGGGTAGGCCCTATGAGGATGAGCAGCGTTTCAGAAGGGGTCTCAGGAGACTCAAAGAGTCAGACATTCAGAACATTTTGGGGACGAAGACGCCTAAAGATGTTTTGGACCTTGTGCGCCAGTCGCATATCCGGATAATTGACATGAAGAAGACGGGTAGAGACGAGAAGCTCTCCGCGTTCCTCAGCATTGCGAACTACCTTATGGATCTGATGCGTGGCGACGAAGACATCGACCTCGCCATCGTGATAGATGAAGCACCCCAGTATTGTCCTTTCAACCCTGATGAGATCCAGAGAACAACTGCAGACATTATCATAGACATGTGCGCTTTGGGTAGAACTCACAAGCTCTGCGTCACACTGCTTTCGCAAGGTATGGCTGGCGAAATAGGGATCAATGCTGCTGTTAGACGCAACTTGAACACTCAGTTTGTAGGCAAGATTCACCCGTTGGACATGGCTGAGGCGAGCAACTGGTTTGCTCCATTCAACATTGACCCCAAGTTTCTGCTGTCTCTGCCCCCTGGACACTTCTACTTTATGGGTAATCTGAATCCTTCTCCTATCCCTCTGCTCATAACCTTCAGCATACCTGGGTGAAATGTGGATGGAGGCTGAGCAGAGAGGGGTTGCTGATTGGACGAGGATGCCTGCTGAGCTTCAACATTTGTTTTTCGTCAGAGCTGAAGAAGAGGCTCGGCGCTGCAAGCAGCTCTTGCTGGAGAAGGCTGATCGTCTGAAGGATCTGGCTGCGTTTGTGAGGACTGAGGAGCTGCCTGAGACCGTTGGCTGGGAGAAGATGAGGGTAGCCGTGGTGGATGGCTCCAACTCTCCTTCGACTAGTGAGCGGCTTGGAGGCAGGTTCGGAACCTATTGTGCTGCATACCTGATCTTCGAGGGGAAGAAGGTGGTGGACGAGGGGTATAGCGCGGGGCACATCTTTCAGGAGCAGCTGGGCGTTCCTGAGGCTACGCAGAAGGCTCTGACGCTGCTCAGGGTTGGGTTGGAGAGGGATGCGGCGTTGGACTGTTTGGAGAAGGATGTTGACTTGGTGCTTATTGACGGTAGTTTCTTCGGTTTCAGGGCTGATGCCCATATTGTGAGAGACTTGGAGATTGGGACCGGCGGCTTTGAATCAGGTAGGGATCTGGTGTATGCGTTAAGGGATAAGAGCAGAAGGCTTCTTGAGAGCGGTAGGGCTGTTGGAATAATCAAGCGGACGCGGACCAGCGCCTTGGACGGCTGGCTAGTCTACAGGAATGGAGACGAAAGCAAATGTATCAACACCAATGATAAGCACATATTGACATCTATTCTTCCTGTGGGTCATTGGCTGGCCTACGAGTGGCTCTTCGATTCACCTAGGGCTTTCAATCACTTCACTAGGTTTAGAGATGCTTACCGCTTCTTGGTGTTAAGGGAGAAGAAGCAGCTGGACATGGAGCATGTTTTGGATGCCGCAAAAAGGAACGTGGAGCACAGCATTAAGGATGCTCTGGATGTTACTGGAGACGTTATTCTGAAGGCGGCACGCTACTACGCGAGGTGCTGTGGTGCACCGCCATTTGAATTTGAAGCCAAGGCTGGTGCTGATGTTGAGCAATGGTTAGGCTACTTCAGGGCTTTCCATAACCCTGCTACGGGGCTGCCTTGGCCTATTGATCTTGCTGACGAGGATGCTTCTCTTCCAACTGGTTTCAACAGGGAATTTGTAGAGGAGATTGAAGCTAGGCTGATACGTGACCCTGAGGTTCAAGACAAGCTGGAGCTGCAGGCATACTTCTCATATCTGAACCCCCAGAAAGAAGAGGACTGACTGGTGTTTACGGAGTGGGGCAGGTAAGGACGGCATGCAGGTATCGTAAGCGGAGTGAAGGTAGTCCTGCCTAAATCGTTAGGTCTTGATTGCTGGGTCCAAGGTCGAGGTCTCCCTCGTCTTGTAGATCTTGACTTTGACGCATGCGTCAAGGGCGGCCGACACATGGTCGATCCTCTCCAGTCGGAGAGGTATGAAGGCGTTAACACTGAAATCATTGCCGCCAGACTGTGGCGTCTTGCCAGCCCATTTGCTGAAGCCGCCTGCCACGCCGAGAACCTCTTCATGGACCAGATCTGTAATCATCACCACTGCCTTTGCCCGAGCACCATCCTTCGACTCCACCCAAACCGTGTCACCGTCTTTGAGATTCTTCCTAGCTGCGGCTGTAGGGTTGATTTGCACAGATAGGTCTCGGCCGGCTTTCTCTGACACTTGCCTTAACAGGGGGTTATCTGCAGTCTGGGTGTGAGTGTGTCGTGGCACCTTATAGTTCACTATGTATAGGTCGTAGTCAGGATCAGTCTCTTCATACGCAGGACATGGCTTCCAGTCCGGCAGTGCCTGGTAGTCTGAAGTGTCCCATTTCAGGTTTAGTTCTTCCTTGGTAAACTTGTTCAGCTGCTGGCCAACATCCGGAAGATGCTCCAAGTAGACAGGCATCCTCCCCTTGTGGAAGGGTCTAGAATAAGCTTCTTCAACCGTCTTTTCGCGGGTGACTACGAACCCATGCTGTTTGATCCAGTCAAGGTCTTTGCCAAGCTTGCCCCGCGATATAAGATCGACAATGTCCTCGTAACTGTACTTAATTGATGGATCCAGCTTATATTTGCCATCAAGACCATACCTGACATTCAGCATCTTGTAGATTTCGCCGATAAAGCCCAACCTATCCGCCCACTCTAAGAGTGCAGCGAGCCAGTGCATGACGCCGGGCGGCGGATTCACCACCGGGAGCCTATAGGCCCAATACCAAGGCCCGAGGCCATGGGGATGAATGTATTCGCCGTTTATCATCGGGTCTAGGCGCTCAAGGTAATGCATGTCTGGTAGGACGATGTCGGCGAACTCAGCAGTTTCGCTCATGTCCAGCGCGAAGGCCACCATAAAGGGGATCTTCCTGACGGCTGCTGCAACTTGGTCGGGATTAGCGGTGTTGGCTAGGAAATTGGTTTGCTTGTTAACCAGGATTTCAGGTGAATAAGGTAGGCCGAAGCGAGGCTCTAGGAGGTTAAGGAGGAACATCGGCCTCGAATAGACGGCTACTGGGAAGAGCTCCAGGATCTCAGCCGTCTCAGGTCTCTTTGGCGACCTTGGCGGATAAGGTAGACCACTTCTCATTTCGCAGCCCGAAATGATGAAGCCGTCAGGCCCTTCTTTGGGACTCCAGTCTGGACCCACCACGTCAAGGCCGAGATGACCGCCTGGCACATCCATGGCACCTAATATGATGTTGAGGAGGTGAACAGAGAAGCCTCCCCACCAGCCGTGCTTATGTTGACTGGGCCCACGGTAGTAGTCCACCACCACTGGACGGAGTGGCAGGGTCTTACCGTTGATGGTTATTGTGCTACCTATGGAAGCCGCCTCGCCCATTTCTTGTGCTACGCGTCTGATGGTTTTGGCTGGAACCGTCGTAATGCTGGAACAGCGTTCAAGCGTGTATTTCATCAGGTGTTCCTTTAGCAACTGAAAGGCTGGGCTGCATTGAACATCTTCGGCCACGTGGTTACCCAGCAACGAAGCGTCCTCTAAGTCGGGGGAATCGAATGAGAGGGCTTCGCCTTTCTTAGAATCCCATACTAAGGGCTTGCCAGTGGCACTGTCTCTTACGTAGTGTCCGTCAGGCCCCACCAAGTAGGGCGCATTGGTGTACCTCTTCAAGAAACCGTCGTCGTAGCAGTTTCGCTCGTTGATGAGGACATTGGCTACGCCAAGAGCGAAAGCTGCATCAGTTCCAGGCCTTATGGGGATCCATTCATCAGCTTTAGAGGCAGCGTGGCTGCAGACTGGATCGACGACTACCAGCTTCATGCCTCTGTTTCTTGCCTCGGCCATTTCAAGCGCTTCGAAGACGGCTAGGTGTTGGACCATATGGCCGAAGCCCGTGCCTATTTCCAAACAGTACTTGGTGTGCTTTAGATCCGCGCCTGCCAAGAAGGTGCCATGGCTCATGAGCATCATGGGGTGTTCCCCATTTCCGCAGTAGAAGCCTGCGCCCGCGAACCAAATATTGGGAGTCCCAAAGGCGGCGACCCAGTTCTTCAAGAGCCATGTTGATTGTGTGTCAAAGGTGGAAATGATCAGTTTTCTGGGATCGCTTCTTTTGACTTCTCCCAGCCTTTCCACTATGATATCCATAGCTTTGTTCCAAGATATTGCCTCCCATTTGGGGTCAATGCCGATGCCCTTCTCGGAGTTCCTCCTTTTCAAGGGAGCCATTACTCGGTGAGGGTTGTAATATGTCACGAGACCTGAGCTGCCTTTGGCGCAGAGTCTCCCTCGATTCATCGGGTTGGATTCGTCGCCTTCAATCCCAACGATGACCCCGTTGATCCTGTGAACCTTTATTCCGCACTGCCCTCCGAAGCACATGTAGCAGGATGAGGGGAGCCATACATCTTCTTTCGCCTTAGAGGCGAGCTCCATATCTATTGACAGCACCCCGCCTTGCTGATAAATCCTTCGGATCATCTCGAATGAATCGCGGTGTTGAGGAAAGCTTTCTCATACTCGATGCAAATTTAACGCGTTTTGTCCATTTCTCTGCTATTTTTATCTCCCCAGTGGCCGTACCAGATGGAGGGAAGCCATCACCTCCCCTCAACTCTGGGGCAGATAGCAGCACGATGTTTTCCGTCATGAAAATACTATATACAGTTTGGAGCAGCACCCAGTGCGTGGCCAACTCTTTAGACTTGTACAAGAATAAATGGCAGTCACATTCGATTTCATGTTGGACTCCAACGCCCAGGAGAATCTGGCTCTCTTGGAACATTCCTTTACTAGACTGCATGAGCGGGACAGGATTGAGCGCGTCGTCCTGAAGGTCTACCTTCTTTTGCATTGGTGGCTTGCTTCATGGTTGAAGAACTTACTGGATTCATATTGGCGGGAGTCTCGCCAATTTTCTTTGGCTTAAGCAAGATTCTCACCAGAAAAGGCATTTTGACTACCAATCTAACATCCGGCGTATTCGTAACTATTCTTCCATCAGTTCCCATACTGTTAGGTTTCGCCCTAGTCACAGGAGAGTTCTCCAGACCGTTGGCGTTTACTCCATGGACGCTGCTAATGGGGTTTCTAGGCGGTTTCTTTAACCATAATCTGGGCCGCCAACTCATTTATGGCTCCATAAAGACTATTGGGGCAGCAAGAACCAGCCAAGTCGCAACAATACAGGTCCCGCTCTCCAGCCTCCTTGCAGTGCTCTTGCTCAGCGAAGATCTCTCGGTTATAGTCGCGGCTGGCACAGGCATAGTCTTCTTAGGCGTGTTGCTGATAGCTTTCAGCGCACCTTCAGGGACGACCCGTAGGAATGTTGGGGATCTGGCTTTTCTGAAAGGCTTAGGGCTAGGTCTTGGGGGGAGTGTGGCTTGGTCCTTGGCTTGGATTACCAGTCGAGCTGCGGTTGTTGGAATAGGCAGCGCTCTTCTTGCAGCATTGATCGGATACCTCTTTTCGGTAGTACTTCAGAGTATTCTAGTCGTGGTTAAGGGAAAGTTCGCAGAGATCTCGAAGATCAGCAGGAGAGACCTTTCATATCTTCTAGCATCTGGATTTACTACATCCTTAGGATACATGCTCTACTACTCTTCGCTAGGCTTTCTACCGGTTGTGCTGGTAGCTCCTCTATCAAACCTAAGCCCAGTCGTGGCAACCATAGGTTCTTACGCGTTGATTCAGAAGATTGAGAGAGTAAACGGCTTGGTGATAATTGCCACTATTCTTGTGGTCTTGGGTTCCTACATCGTCGTGGCTTTCTAGCATCGTCTTTCACGGGGATAGGGTTGCCTGTCCTTTGGGCTGCGTCTGTTCCATGTTGTCGTTGTTTGAGTTGGAAAGTATGTGTGCTATTCTCTTTGACTGTTGGAGTCGCCTCAACCCAGTCCAGTAATACGCTTCGTCTCTAGTGCCCTTAGTCACGAAGATCATGACTCTTCCCGGTGCTCTCCTGCCTGTTCGGCCACGTCTCTGAATGAATCTGATTCCACTGGGAACGTTATCATAGAAGACCACAAGGTTGCATTCGGAGACGTCTAGGCCCTCTTCACCCACCTGCGTAGCCACCATGACGCTGTGTTTTCCGCTCCTAAGGTCTTCAAGAGCCTCCACCTGTTCTTCTTGGGTGAGACCTCCGCCGCTCTTCCCGATCAGGAAACCAGCTTTGATCCCTGAGTCATTCAACCGCTTGCAAAGCATCTCAACCGAATGCCTGTATCCTGCGAAAACAATCGCCTTCTCTCCCTGCTTCAACGAGCCTAATGCGTCTTTCAACGCCGAGATCTTGGGGTGTTCCAAGCCCAGCATCAATGCTCCCCTGGCGGCTTCGCATGCCTCCACGACTTTCTCCTGTGCAAGAAGAGATGGTAATCCGATTCCCCTCTTACGGTCGACGAGCCGATCCATGAAGTCTTTGAATGATTCTAGGCTCTGAGTCTCCAGAATAGAGAGAGCATGGTGAATCCTGATCAGAGAGTAGAGAGCAGCAGCCTCAGGGGTGAATCGAGGAGAACCGAGCTTCTTCCTACATGCCAAGATCAATCTAAAGCTCGGCTTACTCTCCGCAAACTTAGGAAGCAGACCGGCGGTCACAAGGGTCCTCGTATACGGCGCCATAGCAGCCGCCATGAGGCTTCTGATGTACTCCATTATCGGCGGCAGGGTGACCTCAACCCACTTCGCTTCAGTGTCTTGAGCATACGGTTTGACCTCATCGCTGGCTTCATCCTTGGCCTCCACTCTGCTGAACCTCATCCTACCCAGAATGCCGCGGACGAGCTTCATCTCTCCGGGGAGGGATGCCGTGAACCCCACAACTCTGCACGCAGGGTTGGATGTGCCCAAATGTTCCCCCAGCACACTGTAGGCGTAGTCACCCACAGCTCGGTGAACCTCGTCGAAGATAACCAAGCTCAAGTCCTCTA
Organism: Nitrososphaerota archaeon; assembly: GCA_016184315.1. Taxonomy (GTDB): domain Archaea; phylum Thermoproteota; class Nitrososphaeria; order Nitrososphaerales; family JACQRY01; genus JACQRY01. Next base: position 31,112 of record JACPCU010000018.1, on the reverse strand, counting down.
AGCGTAGAAGACCGGTGTCAACATCATTCACCACAACCTGCGGAGTAGCGCAGATGATCTTCTTCTCCCACCGCATCCTTCTAAGCTCTGGAGGCTCCTCTCCAGTCAGGATTTCCACATCATCTTCGCTAAGAAAACTATTTGACACAATGAAATCCCTGTGCTGATGCACCAACACTCGCGTAGGAGCAAGGAAAAGACACTTCTTCCCCGCACCGTCCCTAGCAAACTCCACAAGAGTCAGTAAAGCGACGACGGTCTTCCCCAACCCCGTAGGTAAAACGACAAGAGTATTCTCCCTTAGACACTGCTCAGCGATACTAGCCTGATAACTCCTAAACTCTAGTCTCCCAGGCCTAATCAACGGATGATCGTCAAACCTGGAAGCCAAGCCTATCAAGATGTTCTCCGTATAGCTATTAAGCTGATTGCTTGCCACATGAGAGGAGTCTAGCTCAGACCAGCCTAGTCAGTTAAACTCTTTTAGCGATCTCCGGTGAGCCCAGGGCACAAGGTGAAGACCTACGCGCCAGCCAACCAAAGGGTTCATCTGCGTCATAGAAGGTATAGATCAAAGCGGAAAAAAGACTCAAACGGAGATGCTGGCGCAAAGACTCAGACGGAAGAGACTACAGGTAGAAACCCTAGCCTTCCCGACATACTCCACTGCCATAGGTCAGCTGATCAAGGCTAGCCTAGAAACCTACACCACTCCCCAAGTCAAACACATGCTTCTAGCAGCCAACAGATGGGAGATGCATCCCACGTTGAATAAATGGCTCGGCGAAAATAAGGTCGTTGTCTTGGACAGGTTTTCGGCGTCAAACTACGTTTACGGCGCTGCAAACGGGTTGCCGTTAACATGGCTCAGGAGCCTTGAAAAGGGTCTCCCAGTTCCAGACATGACCGTACTGGTTGACATAACTCCAGAGACCTCTTTGAAGAGAAAGATGCAGGGTAGAGATGTTCATGAACGAGACCTCAAGTTTCTGTCAAAGGTGAGAGGACAGTACCTGAAACTTGCCAGAAGCCTAAAGTGGACTGTCGTCAACGGTATGAGGATACCTAGTGAAGTGCATGAAGACATAGCGCTTAGCGTAGAGACACGCCTTAACAGGATGATAGAAAACAGTTAACTTTTCCCATGTCATAGCTCTTTTGTGCGAAGTAGAAGCCCTTTTACAATGTAAACTTCAAGTTCTTGGGGGAAAGACTTGCTGGAAGTAGCTACATGAATAGAATTAACAGCATTATTGTTTCTTGACTGGTCAATCTATGGCACTCTTTGGAAGTGTTTTTGCTACATATAGGCTGGGGTTCAAGTGTTACTTGTCAAACTATGGGTGCCAGTTAATTTCCAAACATCTTTTCTCATTAGCCGGTCTTCTCTTCATACGTCAATTCAGCCACAAAGTCATGAGGGGTCAGGACATTTGGTGAAACCCCATTAACAGCAAAGGCAAAGCCACCCTTGTCATTTGAGATCAGTGTGAAATGACTTCTCAAGGCGGATATCCCGACGACATAATCTCTAAAATGGCCCTTGAAATCATATTTTTGCTTATTCCTTAAAGCGACTACTGCTACGCGCCGAGAGACTTCAACTCCAAGTCGGTCAATGGTGGCCCTCAACGCCTTAACTTCATCTTCAAAGTCTTTGACGCTTAATCCATTACGTAGGAACCAGTATAATGCCTCGAGATAAACCACAACTGAAAGACGTACCACAACATCCTGTCTAGCACTTAGCCATTCTATGAACTGTCTATTCCTAAACACGGTGCTGTCAAGGCTGATTTGCCTTTCAGACATGGCTTGAACACTTAGAAATCCAGCTTCTCCAGAGGGTAACTAGGTTCCTCGAGGGCCTGAGCTACCCTATTCCACCTCTCATCGTTAGCTCTTGCTTTCTTTGACGCTTCGTGAAGACCTTTTTCTACACGCCTAACTGCTTTGACACTAGCATAGACATTGAGCATATGCAGAATGGCTTTGCTTCCTCCCCCAAACATTTCCTGCAGCTGGTTTTCCGCCAATCCTCTAAATACAATCGGTCCTCCTCCTCCAAAAATCCTATTCAGAAGATCGTATGCTAACTTACCATCGTAATCGGATGGAATCTTCTCTATTGATCGTGAGACATCTAAACTACCCGTCTTTTTCTTAAACTCCGAGACCTTACGCAGGCTCTCTTTCTTCTCCTTATAGAGTAAGATCGTCGACATCTGATTATCAATCCAGATGCCGAACTATTTAATCTTGAGTGGATTATCAGATCGGTCTTGCATCCATAATCTGACTTTAGAAGTCGAAGTATAGCTGTAAGCTAAAAGGACAGAACTGTCATAGAGAGCATCAGCCTTAAGAGAAAGGTAAGAGAGCTAGTGTTACGTGCCTCTAGAAGCTCGCGCAGCTGAGATACGCGACCCTGTCCACGGCTACATCTATGCTACAGATGTAGAGAAAGACTTGATCGACTCGCCCGTATTCCAAAGAATGAGAAGAATAAGGCAGCTCTCAGGTGCACATCTAACCTACCCCGGAGCCCAGCACACCCGATTCGAACACATGACGGGAACCATGCATCTAGCAGGTCTAACAGCTCAATCACTCTTCTCCAAAGGAGAACTCAAAGATGAAGACATCCAGCAGACGAGGCTCGCAGCACTGCTTCACGACGTGGGCCACGGGCCTTTCTCACACCTGTTTGAAGAAGTAATGACCGAGAAGAACGGGCTTACCCACGAAGACATGACCACGCGCATAGTCAAAGAGTCCGAGCTAGGAGAAGTCTTGCAGAAACACGGCTTCGACAAGGAAACTATGTCCAGCTTCGCCATCGGCTTCTCCCCAAAGAAACCCCAGTTCATGAACGAGATGATAGGAGGAGGTCTCAGCGTGGACATCATGGATTACCTGCTTAGAGATTCTTATTTCACAGGAGTAGAATATGGGAAGGTGGACGTCCATAGAGTCCTCAACTCGCTGGAAGTTGTTGAAAACAAGCTCGCCTTGAACCATGCTGCCCTCTACGCGTTTGAAGCCTTGATGATAGCAAGATACGAGATGTTCAAAGCGGTATACTTCCACCGCACCGTTAGAGCGGCAGAAGTAATGCTCATCAAAGCACTGTCGCTTGCCGATTCACATTTAGGGTTGACTGATGTGTCAGATCTGAGCAAGTACCTCTCCATGACTGACGAAGTGTTGCTCAACCAGCTAGCAGAGCTAAAGGCAGCGGGCTCCTCAGACCTCAAGCGCGCCAAGCAATTGGCCGAAGATGTTAGGGATAGGCGTCTATTCAAATGCGTCTTCGAAAGAGTGCTCCACAGACGTGACCAAGACAGGTTCATGGAACGCATCTTCGCCCAGAAAGGTGTCCGAGAAAGCTTGGCTGATGAAATAGCTGGCAAAGCAGGCACAGACCCAGACCTGATCTACGTCGATGTTCCTACTGCTCCCTCGGTGCCCATAACGTCAACAAGACAGGCCCTGCGAAGCCTGATACTGGTATCGAGGACAAAGGAAGGGCTTGTGCCTGAAACCGTGAAGGTGGAGGATCTGCCTCTAGTAGGAGCTATTTCCGGATACATGGATATTCTCCGAATCTACACTACTGCGAGCCACAGGGAGAAGGTTGGATGCGCGGTGGAAGAATTCTTCGGGAAGGAAGGCTACGCAGGCAAGGTCTCCATGTAACCTCAAACGAGCCCTAAGATCGGTCAACGACCTAGGTGAGCTTACCTGAAAGCTAAGAGAATCATCATCATGGGCGCCGCGGGAAGAGACTTCCACAACTACAACACTGTTTACCGAGACAACCCCAACTACAAAGTAGTAGCTTTCACAGCAACACAAATCCCCGGTATCGCGGAAAGAAAATATCCAAAAGAGCTGGCAGGGAAACTGTATCCAAACGGCATACCCATCTATCCAGAAGAACAACTACCTGAACTCATAAAGAAACTGAAAGTCGATCAAGCAGTCTTCTCATACTCAGATGTGCCACATGAATACGTGATGCATAAAGCATCCATCGCCCAAGCAAACGGCGCCGACTTCCTCCTACTCGGACCAAATTCAACCATGCTAAGATCTTCCAAACCAGTTGTCGCAGTTACCGCTGTTAGAACTGGTTCAGGCAAAAGCCAAGTGTCAAGGAAGATCACTTGCATTCTGCAAAAGTATGGTAAAAGAGTTGTTGTAATCAGGCACCCTATGCCTTACGGGGACCTTAGAAAACAGGTCTGCCAAAGATTTGCTACCTCAGAAGACCTAGATACCCAAAAGACAACGATCGAAGAAAGAGAAGAATACGAGCCTCATATCCGCAACGGAATAATTGTCTACGCAGGAGTAGACTACACTAGGATCCTCAGAGAAGCAGAGAAGGAAGCAGACGTAATAGTCTGGGATGGGGGCAACAACGACTTTCCCTTCATCAGATCAGACTTACTTATCGTTGTTCTCGATCCACATAGGGCTGGCCATGAGCTCACCTACCATCCTGGAGAGACTAACCTAAGGATGGCTGACGTCGCCATCGTCAACAAGATCGACTCCGCCAGCAAACCCGACATAAACACAGTAATCAAGAACATTAAGGCTGCAAACCCCACCGCCAAGATCATCAGGGCCAAATCCACCGTAACCGTGGATAAACCCGATTTGATCAGGGGCAAGGCTGTTCTGATAGTTGAAGACGGTCCCACTCTTACACATGGAGGCATGCCTTACGGCGCCGGAACAGTAGCTGCAAACAAGTATGACTGCAAGATCGTTGACGCACGCAGATATGCAGTAGGGTCCATTAGACAGGCCTACCAGCGCTACCCGCATCTCAGGAGAGAGCTGCCCGCGATGGGCTATGGCGAGAAACAGGTGAGAGAACTGGAAGAAACCATCAACGCAGCTGAGTGTGAAGCGGTCATAGATGCAACGCCAGTCACACTTCCAGACATCATCAGGATCAACAAACCAGTCGTGCAAGTCAACTACGAGCTGCAGGAAGTCGGAGACCTAACCCTAGACAAGGTTTTGAAGCCATGGCTATAGCTGCAGTCGCATTAGGCGGGAACGCCCTGATACATCCAAAGGAAAGAGGAACCGCAGAAAAACAGATATCTCGAGTCAACAACACGATCGCGCTTCTGAAACCTTTGTCAGAAAGATTCAGCTTGGTTCTCACTCATGGAAACGGGCCTCAAGTAGGCAACCTTCTCCTACAACAGGAAACTGCCAAAGACATCGTGCCACCTATGCCCTTAGACACCCTTGACGCCATGACGCAGGGCCAACTGGGCTACTGGATTCAGCAGGCCGTAGAAAACGTCTTGCGGAAAAACGCAGCTACGATCATTACGCGTGTCTTGGTTGACGAGAAAGACCCTGCCTTCGAGAAGCCTACGAAGCCCATAGGCCCCTATTACCGGGAGAAGGTGTTCAGCAACATGGTTAAGGAACCTGAGGGTTGGAGGAGAGTCGTCCCCTCCCCGAAGCCGGTTGAAATAATCGACATAGAGGAGATCGCTAGCTTAGTTGGAAGAGGCTTCGTCGTAATTGCCTGCGGCGGAGGAGGAATCCCAGTCGCCAAGGAGAAAGACGATTTCATCGGAATAGAAGCAGTAGTGGACAAGGACTACTCTACTGCCAAACTCGCGTCCCAGCTCAAGGCAGATCTCCTAGTCTTCCTAACTGATGTGCCCACTGTGTACCGGAACTACGGTAAACGCAATCAGAACCCACTTTACAGGCTTAATAGAAGAGACGCCCAGGCTCTCTTAGATGCAGGCGAGTTCAAAGAAGGCTCAATGAAACCGAAGATAGAAGCAAGCATCAGCTTCTTAGTGGAAGGCGGCAAACAGGTCATAATCACCACTGTCGAACAGATCGGTGATGCGCTAAAAGGCAGTGCAGGCACTATAATCGAGTAGCCTTGCCTGATCCTCGTATCTGGGTTTTCTAAATTAAGAACCATTTATTTGCCCAAGGCGTTTGCCTTACTCCTGTGGACGTCCCATACGCCCTAACTAAGATCAAGGAGATGCTACAGCAAAACGCGCCTGAAACCGAGACAGCCTTGGGCGAATTGAGTGAAGAATCAGAGGATCCTTTCAGAATCCTCATCGGAACAATACTTTCACAAAGAACTAGGGACGCCAACACCACTAAAGCATGCAACCAGCTCTTCTCCATCTATGACACGCCTGAAAAACTGGCTGCGGCAACCCCATCTGAACTGGAGCCCCTGATAAAGCCCGCGGGTTTCTACCGTGTAAAGAGCAGGAGAATAAGGGAAGTAGCGGAATTAATTGTTAAACGGTTCAAAGGTAAGGTGCCTGACAACATTGAGGATCTCCTTTCTCTTCCAGCAGTGGGCAGGAAGACTGCTAACTGTGTGCTGGTCTACGGCTTCAAGAAACCAGCCATCCCTGTGGACACACATGTGCACAGGATAACAAACCGTCTAGGATTTGCATCCACAAAGACCCCTGACGAAACCGAGGATGCTCTCTTAAGAACAGTTGACAAAGAATATTGGCTGGAAATCAACGATCTCTTCGTCAGATTCGGACAGGAGATATGCAGACCTATCAACCCGAAGTGCAGCGTCTGCCTCCTCAAGGACGACTGCCCATACGGTATGGAACATCTGCACTCAAGCTAGACTCTTGGCTCACGGTTTTTTAATGATTGCAGGCTGAGCCGACAGCAGTTCCTTGACTTCGCCGATTAACATCTTCATGGTGTGTTCATCAAGCTCTGAAGCTATGTAGAGGGATGCAACAGCGATCCCATTGGTAATGCGGGCTACGAGCTGCGAAAGCATGTTTGAAAAGACTTGCCCGAACTTCCCCGGCACTACGGTTACAGAATCAATCTTATCTATGGTTTTCACCGATAGAAAGATGGCGCCTATTCGATCTGCTTCACCTTCGGAGAGACTTAGGAAACAGCCGTTAGAAAACTTGGCAGCATAAATGTTGAATGTTCTGTTTCCTGATTGCACTTTTTTCGACGCTGAAAATTGAGGCAAACCAATCATCTACCCTTAATGCTAGGTGTGGTAAATATGTGTGGCTCTTACCCAGTCATTACTGCCGAATATAGGGGATTGTGAACTCACGTCTTAGATCACGGGAGAGCCGTATGGAGCCGAGTTGAACCGTGTCGAAGCCTTCCCGCCAACGCGTCAGAACAGTAACGTTTCCATAGGGATCTGCTTCTGAGATGACGCCGAAACCCCGGGTCCTGCCTTCCAGAGCAAGCCCTACAAACATTCCTCTAAGTGACCCAAAGCTGAAGAAAGTGTCAGAATGCTCTTCCTCCAATTTGCGGCAAATAACATCTGAACCATGTCTGAACGCAAGCCGATTGCCACGCTCATCTTCCTTAGATAAATCGCCTAACTGCTGCCCAACGTTTCTGTCATAACGGGTTGAAAGGAACTGCGCCGCCACCTTACTCAACCCTGTCTTAACCTGTCTCGAACCTCGCAGAAACCGTCTATACTGAGCCAGTCTACGACGCGCTCTGTCGCCTCGAAGCTTAGAAACGCCCACAGGACTATCCGCAGCGAACAATCTGCAACCAACTCTGTCCCGGAAAGAATCACAAATGTTGGCTTCAGAATCACCCTTCATACACACAGCAAAATCAGGGTTGACGCGCCTGACAAGCTCGGCCTTATAGTCGAGACCATCAGCTGTCATAAGACCATCGGTATTCACCATCCAGACTGAAACACCGTAAGAATCCAGATACGCCCCTCCCTTCTCAACCTCTCCGAGCAGCGTCCTCCACACATCTCTTGGAGATGTGAACCCTATGAAACTAAAGTAGACCGAGGAAAGACTCCTCAGGTCAAGGAAACTCTTCGCAACTACTGTTGCAGCCACAGATCCTGGGGGACCCAAGTCGCTCTGACCTAGATCAGCATCAACTATCCCAACTTTCAATCCTCGCTGTATGCACACGTTAGCTAGAAATGTGGTGAATGTTGTTTTGCCTGAATCTGTTGATCCAACCGTCACACTTCTCCATTTTTCTTTGTGCGTCTGTAGGATCTCGTCCACTACGCTGCTCCAGATCTTGGTTCCCACTGAACCACTGACAATCTCATATGCTCCACCAGCACCTAGGGAAACCTTGACTTCAACGCCTCCTTCTACCGTTTCGAATGGTTGGATCTTGCCTCTCCACACTTTGAGATGTGAACCTGGTTTGATGGCTACGCCTAGTGATGACGCTGAGCCTCCTAGGACTTGGATTGCTGCTGCTCCTTTGACTAACAGGGTGTCTTTGCTGCGTAGTTTGATGGTGGAGGTGAGCATTCTTCTGGGTCATCAGCTAGGATGCCACTGTCTTAGACTATCTTGATCAAGGGTTCCTTTTTCTTGCTGTGACTAGCTATGTTGATTATGAAGGGGGTGACGCTTTCGAGAAGTGACGATGTGCGGAGGGGACCCGCGTAATAGGTCTTCACCCCGGGGATCTCCTCTACGAGTCTAGAGATTCTGTTGACTTTTTCAGAGTCGTCTCCGCAGAGCACTATGTCGCAGTCCACAGGTTTACCGAGATCTGAAAGTCTCTTTGCTGACATGGTGTGGAGACCTGACACGATTCTACTGGCGGGGGGAAGCTCCTTGGCAAGCATCTCCGCTGCGGACAGGATGCTCGCTTTACTGCCTGATGGATCTATGTCGATAAAAGGAGAGTATTCGAAGACTTTGTCAATACGCTTCATGGGCACCATGGTTGAGAGGACAATCTGTTCCTGATTCAAGACGTTTTTCAGGGGACGCGCGTTCTCCATGGCCGACTCAAAGGGGACTGCCAGCACAACCAGTTCTCCTCTGCCGGCTGCCTGACTGTTCTCGGTTCCTGCTATGCTGCCGCTGAACTGGTTTCCGAATGTCTGTTTAGCGATCTGGGTGTATTCCTGAGCTACCGCTGCTCCTTTTTCCGCGGATCTTGAGCCGAGGATAATTTCATGGTTCTTAGCCCACCTTAGGGCTAATCCTTTTCCCAAGTCACCGGTTCCGCCGATAATTGCAATTCGCAAATCTGTTTCCCTGCTTAGGGGGATATGTTCATTACACTAAAATCCTTTCATTCTGTTTCTGGTCTGTGGAAACATTTAGCTTGAAGCATATGCGTCTCTTTCCTCCGTCCTTTCTGAGAAAGGAGGTCACGATCCCTGCTTTTTCTAAGACATCCATGTGATCCATGACTGTGGAGTAAGCGGTGCCCGTGGCCTTGGACATTTCGTCTGCGGTCATCTCTTTTTCTGCTAGGATCTTTATGATCTTCATCCGGGTGTCACATGGGGTGAGCAGGACGGTGTTGCCTATGGTTATGACGCAGAATCTTCCCAAGCGGCTGTCGATCTCTCTTACTTCGACTTTAGGCAACATACTTAGTTAGGAATAGGATTCTATTTAGTTCTTTCGCATATGGCCCGCAAAAACGGGGTTAATCCCCAAATTCCAAAGCCGTTAGATGATCATCAAGTTCTTATCATCTACTCGTAACGCCCAAACTCAGAAGGCCCAAGGATGCACCAGAAATACACCGCCCTGATAAACTGCAGCATCATCTTCGGACTCTTCCACGCGGGAAGACAGATGTTGCCTCCAACGCTTCCTTCCATCGCCCAAGAACTTTCCCTGAATTACACTCAAGCCGGCCTGCTGCTGTCCTCCTATGACTTCGGTTTTGGCACAACCCTATTGATCGCGGGCATACTCTCAGACAGATTCAGAAAGACGTTCTTCATAGCCCTTTCAATATCAGCATTCACTGTCGCTACTACGGTAACACCATTTACAACGGGCTTCAATCAACTCTTTTCCGCAAGAATACTATCCGGACTGAGCTACGGCTTCTACTTCGCTGCAGGAGTGTCCATTATCGCTCTTTACTTCACATCACACGAAAGAGGTCGAGCCATTGGCATACACGGCATAGGGAACAGCTCAGGTAAGCTCTTCTCACCGTTAATCGCAACGCTCTTCCTAGCCACACTGGGATGGAGACCTCTATTCTACTTTGTAAGCCTGCCCGCAGCCGTCATGACGTTTGTCTTCCTGAAGACCGTTAGAGAACCTGAATCAGCGAAAAAACCCAGCGTCAAACTGACTAAAGAACTGAAAGACATGTTATCAAACATGAGGCTCCTGAGGATAAGTGTGGCCAGCGGGCTGACTATTGGCATCACTTCTGCTGTGGCTTCATATCTTCCTCTCTACTTGGTGGACGTGCTTAAACAGGATAAGATTATGGGCGCAAGTTTCCTCATTTTATACAACATCATGGCCATAATAGGAAACTTTTCTTTCTCAGCTCTCTCAGACAGAATTGGAAGAAGAAAAGCTTCAGTGGCTGCCTTCGCCGCGATGACACCGTTGCTGCTTATTCTTCCAACTCTTCCCTTCGGAGCTTACCTGTTCATCGATGTTGCTCTAATAGGCGCTTTAGCCACCTCGCCTTTTACGATCCTGACAGTCTACGTCACCGAAATAGGAAGCCAACATAGTCGAGGAGCTTTCCTAGGATTATTCAACACAATCACAACGATCGGAGCTAGCCTATCGACATTGCTTTCAGGCGTAGCTTCAGATGCTTTCGGAATTGCCTCTCTTTTCACTATCATGGCAGCAGTCTCACTCATAGGTGTGTTAGCAGTTCCAAAGCAGCCTAGAATTGAGATACAACACCATGCTTAATGCAAATCAAGAGCGCATACGCCTACATTAAATATTCAGTCTCTGATCACGACCGCTGAATGATCTTAGAGATCATCGTAGCTGAACCCCTTCAAAACAATGTCTATCTTCTAGTGGAAGAGAAGAGCAGCGAAGCAGCAGTCATAGACCCAGCCATGGGATCCGATGCAGTTCTCGCGAAGCTTTCAGAGCTAAACATCCAACTGCAATACATCATAAACACCCATGGCCACTTCGACCATACCGCAGACAACGCTCCTCTGCAAAAGGCAACGGGCGCGAAGATCTCGATACATAGAGAAGACGCTTACCGCCTTGAACAAGACTCCCGGGAAGCATTAAGCTACATGCCTATCATTCCACCCAAGTCCAAGGCAGATATACTGCTTCAAGAAGGAGATGAGCTCAAGCTTGGCGAAGTTGCCATCAAAGTTCTTCACACACCCGGTCACACTGAAGGCTCCTCCTGCTTCCACTTAGAGTCAGACAACACTATCTTTACAGGCGATACTTTGTTTGCAGGAACTTGTGGGCGGACAGATTTCATAGGAGGAGATCCATCCAAGATGGTGGAGAGTCTTAGCCGGCTTTCAACACTGCCACGTGACATGAAGGTCTACCCGGGGCACGGTCTTCCTACCACTATTGGAGAAGAAAGGTGGATAGGCAACAAGTCTATGATTAAGGCTCTTGTCGGAGTAGTGTAGGTTCTAGCCACCGTTTAATAGTCTGGCCATTCATTATACTTCGGTACTCAGGAGCTTAACTTTGAAGTACGCTAATATCGTCGTTGAGCCGCCAGGCCCCAAGGCCAACGCTGTCATCGAGAGGGCGAAGAAAACCATGTCCCTCTCCACGGGTCAGCCTTTCCCCATGGTCGTCGAATCAGCTTCCGACTGCATCGTTAGGGACGTTGACGGAAACCAGTACATAGACTTCAACTCAGGTGTTGCTGTGCTGAACGTTGGCTCCACTCACCCTAGGGTCGTAGAGGCTGCCTATGGTCAGCTCAAGAAGTTCACTCATTATTCTTACGCTGATTTCTATTATGAGAACATAATCAGTTTGGGGGAAAGGGTCTCATCCATTACTCCAGGCTCTTTCGATAAACGTGTATTCTTCGGCAACAGCGGAACCGAAGTAGTGGAAGCAGCTATGAAGCTTTCACGCATACACACTAAGCGACCAAGGTTCTTCGCCTACACTGGTAGCTTCCACGGCAGAACTCTGGGTGCATTGTCGCTCACCGGCAGCAAGCCTGTTCAGGTCAAAGGCTTCTCTCCACTGGTCCCGGGAGTTGAACATGTGCCGTATCCATATTGCTATCGTTGCCCCTTGGGACTGGAGTATCCGAGATGCGGCATCGCGTGCGCCGACTACGTCAAAGAAGAGTACTTGGACAAGTATGTGCCAGCAGACGAGGTTGCAGCCATGTTCTTCGAACCTGTTCAAGGCGAAGGAGGATATGTTGTTCCTCCTCCAGACTACTTCGCGAAGCTTGAAAGAATCTTGAAGCCTTACGGAATACTGTTCGTTGACGACGAGATTCAGTCAGGCATAGGGAGAACGGGACGATGGTTCGCCGTGGAGCACTTCGGGGTTGTTCCGGACATGATCTGCTGCGCCAAGGGGTTGGGCGGAGGTCTGCCAATCGGGGCTATGATTGCAAGCTCAGAGATTATGGACTGGGGGCCTGGTTCGCATGCGTCAACCTTCGGAGGTAACCCTGTTGCAGCGGCGGCTGGACTCGCAGTTCTTCAGGCTGTAGAGGAGCAGAGGCTGTTAGATAATGCGAGGAACATGGGCGAATACATGGTTCAACGCCTCAGAGAGTTGAAAGACAGGTGTCAGATCATAGGGGATGTTAGAGGTCTGGGGCTGATGATCGGGGTGGAGTTCGTTAAGGATCAAGGATCCAAAGAGTATGCCTCAGTCGAAGCGAAGAAGATAGCAACCAAGGCTTGGAAATCGGGTCTAATCGTGTTAACCGCGGGTCGCTCAAGCATCAGACTCGCACCTCCTTTAACGATCAACAGGGAAATAGCTGACGAAGGTCTCAGCATCCTAGAGAAATCTGTTAAGGAAGTGGACACCGAAGAAAGAAGTTAGTCCCTAAGTTCCCCACATCTCGTAGAACCGGTCGACAATGGTATTTGAGAAGCTTTCCCTGTATTCTCCCAGTATCTCCGCTACTTTGTCAGGCTCGGCGACCGTGTACCCTTTGCCTTCGCCTGAAGAGCGTTGCATGATCACCCCTACGGTCTGGAGCTTCTTCAGGTGCCATGTGACTGTGGACGGAAAGAGGCTGACTGCTTTGGAGATCATCCCGTTGGTGCGTTGGTATATAGCAGGATACACTACTCCAAGGTGATAAAGGACTAACTGATACTGGTTTGTGGGTTCTGTGAAGAAGAGTCTAGTTACTGTGCTTATAGTTGCTGTGGCTATTCCAGCTTTGCTTATTCTTAGTAATCAGATAGCGATGACCTCCATGTTTGCATCGAAGGTGAAAGAGGTAATCGTAGTTAACCCACAGGGTTCTGCCTTCAATCAGTCTTTAACCTTTGAGTCGGCAAGATCCGAGTAGTGATAGGAGTAAATAACACTGTGACTTGGGTTAACCTTGATTCCGCTCCTCACACGAGCCACAGCAATCTGCCGGAGTTTGACTCAGGAATCTATGCGGCGGGGAAGCGCTTCACCCATACTTTTACGAAGCGCGGGGTATTTCCATATCGCTGCGATCTGCACCCATGGATGACTGCTAATGTCATTGTAGATGGCTAGCCATTCGGGAAGCTGAGAGAACAGCTAACCGGTTTGGTCAAACAGCGACCACCGGAATAGGTTCTTGATCTAACGACTTCTGTTCAGACTTCGAGGCGTGTTCGCCTTACCCGCTTTATATAACCCCCCTAAACCAGTTCTGCGCGAGGGCATGGGACCCAGCAACCCCCGATGGCTGAGCAGCATCATCTAATGCAAACGTAAAATATCACCACTTCCTTAACTCAGAATGGTATGTACTGCTTCCGGTTCGATAATACCGTGAACAGGCATACTGTTCTCCTTTCATTGATCGCTGGCGCCACATTGTTGTTCACCGTGCCGCAAGCTGTTGGCCACGGTTACTACTCAGCTACTGCCAACGGATACGATCTCATGCTATTCACCGATCCTACAGAAGCAGTCGCAGGTCAACCGACTGACATCATGTTCTATGTCAGCAATAAGGCCACAGGCAGGACCGTCGACATCCTCAGTGCCAAGGCATCAGTAGAACATGAGATGGACGGCATGACCCATCTGATGGACATAGATGCAACTCCAAGGATGAAAATATACTATGGATTCAGCTCCACATTCTCCAAAGAAGGCTGGAACCCTATCAAGATAACCGCGGAGATAGAAGGCAAATCCATTCAATTCGAAGTCGAAGTTCACATCCTGCCGGCAACCGAAGGAGGAACGTCAACCACCACCATGCCCGGGATGCCCAGCTGGCTGATCCCTGCGTCTGCTGGTGTCGCTGTAGTGGGAACAGTTGTGATGATTGCTGTCATAGGCAGGAGGTCTGGGGTCAGTAACCGATCTCTCGATCTCCTCTCATTTCGCTCTCTGGCATGGCTCGTCAAGAAAAGGTCCTTTCCCGCATTGTTCAGAGTTCCATCAGTTCTGGTCTTTATGGTTGTGATTCTGACAGGTCTCTTCGGTCTTCAAACAGGGTACCGCAACTTCTCAACGGTGATGACCTGGGTGATATGGTGGATACTTCTCATACCTTTGACTCTCTTTCTTGGAAAGATCTTCTGCCTGATCTGCCCCATACGTGCAGTTGGAGAATGGACTCAGAGAGCTGCGTTAGCCGTGTCTCCCCAAGGGTTAAGGCTGTTGAATAGAAACTGGCCTCGGAGGCTGAAGACCCCACTTATCGCGCTGGGACTTCTACTGTTTCTGACGTGGCTTGAAATAGGCTACGGGGTAACCCGAAACCCCATCGCCACCTCCTATCTTGCCCTAGGAATGGTGGCTCTAGCCGTATCTGCTGCTCTCTTCTTCAGAAGAGACTACTTCTGCAGATACTTGTGTCCAATCGGGCTCATGAACGGCGTGTATTCTCTCTTCTCGCCGCTGGAGCTGAGGGCTAGGGACAAGGAGATATGTCACGAGTGCAAAACAAAGGACTGTCTACTGGGCAACGCAAGCAGCCCGCCCTGCCCCACCTATCAATACCTAGGAGCAATGAGCGAGTCAACCGACTGCCTCCTATGCACCGAATGCGTGAGATCATGCCCCAAAGACAACGTGGCCATAAATCTGAGGCCCTTCGCCTCAGACCTCAGCCATAGCTCCAACCCTCGTTTCTACGTGGCTGTTTCTATCGTTGCTCTGATGGCTCTGAACTCGTTTCACGGCGTCACAATGATACCTCTATGGTATCAGACAGTGATCTCAACTTCTGGGCAACTGGGCCTCTTAGGCTCCTTCACCGCGTGGATGCTGCTTTTCTTCGCCACAGTTTTCGGAGTTGTTACACTGTTCATCTGTCTGACTAAATTGTTGTCTCGTGATAAAGAGGGAAGCATCAGGCGAATGTTCAGCGTCTATGCCTACTCACTGATCCCTGTTGCCTTGCTTTATCATCTTGCCCATAATGTTAGTCACTTCTCCAGCGAGGCTGGATTTCTTGTCTCTGTTCTATCTGATCCCTTCGGATGGGGCTGGAATTTCTTAGGGAACGCAAGCCGAGGAGCGGGTCCTCTGCTCGGAATGCATGACGTTTGGTATTTGCAGATTGCTCTGCTTATTGTGGGGCATCTGGCAGGGGTGTATGTGGCGTGGATAACGTCTCGGAGACTCTTCGCTACGCAGAGTCATAGCTTCAGAGCTTTTCTGCCTATTGTGTTTCTGATCTTCTTGTTCACTGTGTTCAGCCTATGGTTGACGGCGCAGCCCATGCTGATGAAGACCGCCTTGTAGTTTTATTCGTATGCATACTCTTGTGTAACAATACAGGGTAGATTATGAGTAACAGTGTTCTCTCGTAATCGGATCGTCTTCGCCCTCACTCATTTGGATATGGATTTCTAACTGACAATCAGGTACGCATATCGAAACCGATGGTATTGGGAGCTTGTCCTTAAACGCATCTGGGATTGAATGCGGCTGTTACCCTTGGCTTACGTGGAAGATATTCGCCTCCACGTGTTTCTGACAACACTCGTCCTTCCTCCATGACCAGTTCTCCTCCTACGAATGTAGCGACTGGCCACCCCTTCAGCCTCCAACCATCGTACCTTGAGTAGTCGGAGAACAGGTTGAGTACTTCAGGTTTGCAGATCTGCTCCTTCTTCAAATCCACCACCACAATATCAGCATCTGAGCCAGCCATGAGCACACCTTTCTTAGGGTAGAGACCAAAGCACCTTGCAGTATTGGTTGAACATACTTCCACACAGCGCTCTAAGGTGAGCCGCGACTTGTTCACACCCTCGCTTAACATCACCGGGAGAATATGTCCTGCCCCTGCGAACCCGGCGCCTCTTCCACCCCAGATATCTTCTTCTTTGACGAGCTCTGACTTCATCCTCCCAGACTGATGATCGCTGGCGACGCATGATAGACCGCCGTTCTGAAGACCTTCCCAGATCTTCTCCACATCCTCAGGCCCGCGAAGGGGTGGCATATGCTTCCCCGGAGGATCAAGCTTGTCGTATTTCGTGAAGGTCAGATGATGTATGCAAGTTTCTCCATATACCTCTTGACCTCTCAACCGGGCATTCATTATCATGCTGGGGACCGTTCCAACAGTTACGTGAACAACATAGAGCGGACACCTCTGGGCCCCTGCGAGGAGAATTGCTCGCTGCACAGCTTCTTCTTCACTGATATTAGGTCTAGAGTCAGACCATGCAAGGGTTCCCTGCCGTCCTTCAGCCATCAAACGCGCCTTCTCTATCTCAATAATGTCAATGTTTTCTGCGTGAACAAGACCTATGCCAGGAAAACCTAGATCGCGGATCTTTGCGAAGGATGAGTAAATGAGCCCATCGTCAGCACCAAGGCCTCCAACGTTGGCCACAGTGCCCTTTGGACCCATGTAGAATTTGAAGGAGGTTACTCCAAACGCTTCGGCGTATTGAGGTATCCTGCCTGAATGCTCTTGATGGTTTACGACCACATGGAACGCGATGTCCACCAAACTGCTCCTCGGTATGGCGTCAATGAAGGTTGGTAACAGATCGTCATACGGCTTAGTAGTTCGGAGATGGCCGATGAAGCTTGAAACTCCTCCAGTAATCATCGAAGGAGTTTCACTTCTGCAGTTGTCAGGGAACGGTTTTCCTTGCCCATCGGTCCAGATGTGAACATGGGGGTCAATGACGCCTGGCATAACGTAAAACCCCTTCGCGTCATATGTCTTGGCACCAGACACGCGATCAGACCTTGAGATCGACGCTATTGCTCCGTCAGAGATTCCGAGCTCCCCTTCAATGATACCTGCAGGAGTGACAATCTTAGCGTTTCTTATGACCAAGTCAACAGATGGCAAACATCCAGATTCCATATCAGTCTGCTCTTTAGTCTTACTATCTACACGATTTTCCGCGTAGGTTCGGCACAAGCCGGACTGAAGTCTCAACACTATTTACGATGTTCCGAATTGATGCAACAAATTATGTTGGCAGTCTGCACTGCGTCAGTTTCACTGCGGAGCTAAGAGTTCAAAGGGGTTGAAACCACCTATGCCGTAGAGGATCATCAATCCATATGCAATGCTCAGGGCACCTACAACTACGTTGAGCACAAGCTGGACTCTCCCCATTCCATATTTCAGCACGGGGTATGTCACCAAGACACCGAAGATTACCATGCCTAACACTACTCCTATTGTGAATACTGCTACTCCTCCGAGGAGAAGTTCCAGTGACCCTACGCCTAAACCAGCTACGAATAGGAAGAGCAGCTCATCATTACTGGCTAAACCGTGTATTATGCCCACTCCTAGGAGCGGGTGATGCAGATGTGTCTTAGATGCTATTCTGCCAAGCCTGCCGAAGCGGTGACTATGGGGATGACTGTGGACAATCCCTCCAGGGTGAGTGTGAGGATGTTCATGGACGGTCGGAGCCCTGAATCCCATTATGATGCCTATCGCTCCTATGGCTATCAACATGAATGCGACCATGTTCTCGAATTGGTTCAGGATGGTGGTTACCGCCTCAACTTGGGTGACCACTGTGAACAGTATTACTGTGATTATTGCTGCAGTGAACATGTGGCCTATAGCCCAGCTCAAAGTCATCCTTGAAGTATCACGGATTCCCTTGCTCCTAGTCAAGAAGTTTGAAACTGCCACCAAGTGGTCTGCGTCATAAGCATGCTTAACGCCCAGTGCAAAAGCTAGGAGGGGAAATACAAGCAAGCTAGCGCTCATCGTGACAGTCATACTTGACTGAAGCGACTAGTAATAAAAACCTTTCCAACAGTAATACTATATTAATAAAGAAGTCCGCTCCAGTAATACCGGCTAGACCCGTATGGAAACCACCGAAGGAGTAGCTCGGATAAGCACCTCCATGTCACATGGACTGCTGAAAAGATTCGACGAAGTTGCAGAAAAGGCTGGCTACAAAGACCGCTCTAAAGCCCTCCAAACAGCTATCCGTTCATTCATCACTGAGCATGAACAGACATCAGGAGAAGACGTGTCAACCACAGGAGCTCTCGCCCTCCTCTACAACCATGAAACAAGAGGAATAGAGGCTACCATGACAGACATAGAGCATCATAACTTGAACATAATCGCATCTGCAACCCATATTCACTTGGACTCAGCTCACTGCTTAAAAGTGGTCGTGGTGCGAGGAAAGGGAAGCGAAATTAGAAACATGGAGAAACGTCTACGGAACCTTAAAGGCGTGATGCAAGTCAAACTCTCGCTACTAAGAACAGAAGCCTCTCTCCACCATCACTAACAACAAAACACCCCACGCACCATCTATTTCTTCACGTCTAGCATCGCAAGGACATCCTCAGGGATCAGGTGATACTTGTGCCCCCTCTTAATGAGATCCTCTCCAACTTCCTGCCGAGAAGTGAAGTAGCACTGATCAATGGTGAAGAAGGCTAGAACCCCATGCTGTTCGTTTAGGCAGACGTAGGTCAAGTTGATCTTGTCAAAGAACATTTCTTTTCCGCAGAGAATGCAATCCACACCTGCGCCTGATCAGCATCTGGCTTTATCTGTTTGCAGTCTGAGAAGCCGATCCCCATAGCATTTAAGAGCATAGCCACTATTTCCACTCATACTTCATGGAGACACGCAAAGTAGTCACCTCTTTCTTGATGCACAGCAACAAGGTTCTCATTTTGAAGAGAAGCAACCGAGTAGCGACAATGAAGGGACGCTGGGGAGGAGTAAGCGGCTACTTAGAAGGAAACGAAACGCCGTACGCGCGAGCCCTACGGGAAATCAAAGAGGAAGTAGGGCTAGAATCCGAAGACATTGAACTCATCACAGGAGGAAACATAATGCGCTCACAAGACATAACCCGCAGCGACCTAACATGGATGGTACACACCTACCTATTCAAAGTCAGACATCCAGACAAAATAAAACTAGACTGGGAACACGACGAGTACAGATGGGTCCAACCCAGCCAACTAGCCACCTATCAAACAGTACCCCGACTCAAAGACGCATTAATGCAACTATTAGCCAATCACCCTCAATAACAGCCACAAGAATCAATAACTCCAGAAAAGGAGAGGTCTCTCTCTGTCTCCCTCCTCTCTCCCCCCCACGATACGACACCCCCACTCTGCACCAAACAAGCATCGTCAGAGAAACATGGGCAAACTTTATAGACGCCTCCCAAAAGAAGGACTCCAGTAACAGGCTGAAACACAGTGTCAGAATTCAGGCACATAGTCAGAATCGCCGGAAGAGACCTAGACGGCAAAAAGAAGGTCGCCGCAGCCCTATCAGACATCAAGGGCGTAGGCGACAACCTAGGCCAAAGTCTACTAACATCACTTAGAATAGATGGAAGACTCAGGCTGGGAACCCTCGGCGAACAACAAATAATCCAAATCGAAAACGGTTTGAAAGACTTGAGCAAAGTAGGCATCCCAGACTGGATGTTCAACAGAAGAAAAGACATAGACCGTGGATCCTCAGTCCACTTTATCGGTTCAGATCTTAATATGATCATAAAAGAAGACATTGAACGCGAAAAACAATCAGGAAGCTGGCGCGGCATCAGACATTCATTCGGCCTCAAAGTAAGAGGCCAAAGAACTCGCACCACCGGCAGAAAAGGCCGAACCATAGGTGTAAAGAAGGTCGCGATAGCAGCCGCCGCTGCAGCAGCAGCCAAACCTGCAGAAGAGAAGAAGGAGAAGTAGAATCATGGGCGACCCTAAGAAACCCAAGAAAAAATATGCTTCACCGAGAAACCCTTGGAGATCAGACCAGCTTTCACAAGAACTATACCTCTTGGGAACCTACGGCCTCCGGAACAAACGAGAGCTCTGGAGAGCCCAAACCGAGCTATCAAGGATCAGAACTCAAGCCCGAGCCCTCCTCGTCGCGCCCACAGAAATCCGCAGCGTAGAAGAGAAGAAGCTGCTTGAAAGTCTCCGCAGGACAGGTCTCGTAGGCACCGAATCAACCCTCGACGATGTGCTCGGACTCACAGTTGAAAACATCTTGGAAAGAAGACTCCAAACCCTAGTCATGAAGAAAGGCATATCCAAATCACCCTACCAAGCCCGACAGATGATAACCCACGGTCACATCGAAGTCGCAGGCAGAATCATAACCATACCCAGCTACATCGTCAAGGCAACTGAAGACACTTCCCTACGCGTCAGGGACGACAGCCCCCTCGCCAAGACAATTACGCCCCCTGCAGCAGCGTGATAAGAAATGAATGAAGAAACAGACATAACCAAATCCAAATGGGCCATCGCCCACATCTTCAGCAGCTACAACAACACCATCGTCCACATAACAGACCTAAGCGGCGCAGAAACCATCGGATTCAGCTCAGGGGGAAGACACGTCAAAGCAGACAGATTCGAATCCTCACCCTACGCAGCAATGAAGTCAGCCACAGCAGTAGCAGACTCAGCTAAAACCAAAGGAATCACCTCTCTACACATCAAAGTCAGAGCAGTCGGAGGAACAGGCCCCAAGACCCCCGGTCCAGGGGCTCAAGCAGCCATCAGAGCATTGGCCCGAGCAGGCTTCCAACTAGGCAGAATTGAAGACGTAACCCCGATCCCTCACGACACCACTAGGAAACCCGGCGGTAGAAGAGGCAGAAGAGCCTAAACAATAGTGGCCCGAAGGATTCATTCTGCCTCCCTATTCACAACCTACACCTCTCCAAAAACTAGCAGTCGTCCGATGCAAATGTAACACCATACGTTTGATGATCCGCGTGACGTCAACAAATCCGTCTGCAGACAAGGAAAGAAGAACTCAACAGCAGACCAAGGCAACAATAGGCCCAATACACATGACGCCAGTGCTCGCCGCAATAGCGTTAACATGGATGCTGGCTTATGTTCTGAACGCGTTTAACCTGAGCCTTCCTAGACCAGTCCTAACTCCTTTCGAAGAGCTTCCAGATACAATCTCTCCTCAAGAAGCATTAACTAATCCAGCACCCTATCTAAACACTGCCATATTCGTAGCCGCCATGGCAGTATCCGGTATCATCTTACTCTACGTTGCTCGGCGGAGTCTAAGAATTCGCTATTTTTTTCTGGCCATGGTCGCCATAGTTTCCTTCGCTGTCTCTATACTATTCCTACCTTTATCGATTCTCCTTGTTGCAATACTTACTGACAATCCTCTCACCTACTACCTGGCTTCAGAATACGGCTTGATCCTAGGGATCATCGCTGCCTCCATAGTGATCTACTGCATCATAAGCCGAAGCGAAATAGCAGCACTGATAGGATTAGTCTATGTTGGCGTCGGAAGCGGCGTCCTACTGGGTGCCACAGTCCCATTGTGGACTTCCCTTGTCCTCCTCATAGCCGCGTCAACCTTTGACATCTACGCGGTCTTCCGTGGTCACTTGAGACTGCTAGCCGACGAATCTCGGATAAACCTGAAGGGCTTGATAGTAGCATTCAGAGGGATGGACCTTGGTTTGGGTGATATCGTCTTCTACTCGATGTTGATCACGTTCTCATTGTCCCATTTTGGATTTCTGTCTGCCATAGGCGCATCAATAGGTGTAGGAGGAGGTTTCGCAACCACACTTCTGCTCCTGCGAATCCGTAAGGTTATCCCTGCCCTGCCAATACCTCTGCTAGTGGGATTGACACTGACCTTGGCCTTGTCCATGTTTTAGGGAACCTCCTGATGACAAGATTCTTGATGTAGAGGAGAACAGTCCTGATATTCATCGATGACAAGATTCTAATCTAACACTTCGACCGAGTCCACCTTACCATCACCATCAAGATCGTAACCTCGCACCACTACCGACCAAGTGTCCTGTCCGTCATAGCTCCTGAGCACCTGTTGATCAAACAAGGTTAGCGCAATGACACACGACTTGGTGCCTATGTACCTGTTCCCGGCAAGTATGATGATGCTCTTATCTTCTTGGAACGGGTTTCGAATCTTCGCTATCAAGCCGTCCCGCTCGCTGCTGTAGAGGCTTCCAGTAGCTTTGATCAAGCCCTTCCAATAGTTCTCTTCAACAAACCTTGTCGGCAAGAACCTGTTTACTCCCTCGGTGACCAGATTTGTGCCTGGACCGCCTATCAGTATCAGGTTTTCACCTTCCCTCCTTTCTGTTCTCAGGTCAACATCGAGCTTCACGATAAAATCAGAGGGGAGCTTGCAGAAACGACCCAAGAAAAAGCCTACTTGAACAGCGTAATGTCCATCTCTAGCTGTAGCTTTGAAGGGTCCGTGGGGCTCAGGGGATCCTACGACGATCAAACCGTCGAAGACTCCGTTTTTTACGAATCCTCCTAGGAATGTTTCCAGCTTGGGATTGATGTTGACTTGGCTGCTTAACGGGAGGACTTGTTCCTCGGAAGGCATTTCTATGCTGAAGGCAGGGTATGTGGGCGTGTAGTATCTTGCTACTGCTCCTTTGATCATCTTTGTTCGATCGACTTTGATCAAGCCTGCTTTCAGGAGGTGTCTAATGTAGTAGTATGCCGTCTGCGGGTAGAGGTTTAATGATTTGGCGATCTCGACGGGGTACATGGGATTCTTGGCGAGTAGGTTCAGTATCTTCCAGCTTGCCGGCTTGAGAAGAGCTTTGAGAGGGGCGGGTTTGTCAAAGACTTTTACTGGTTTCGCGACGTATCCGGACGGGCCCAGTCTTAGTAATAGTCTTTCGTCTTGCACAGACCTTTCTGCATCAAATCAGCATTATATGTTTTATCATAACGGTATTAAAAAAATCATAACGGTGTGTTCGTCAAAGAAGCAGGTAATGCAACTCCACAGGTGGAGTTATGCAAAACTGACGCTGTGCAGTTTTTAAGGTAGCATCATTCAGGCGGCTCTGCGAAAATGTGCGGAATAATGGGCTACGTTGGGGACAGGGAAGCAACATCAATCCTCCTCGACGGGCTGCGCAGACTAGAGTATAGGGGCTATGACTCAGCAGGCATAAGCACCTTGGACTCTAACCGCAAGATTCATGTGGTCAAAGATGTAGGCAAGGTCGAGCAGCTAGCCCAAAAAGCTGAACTCAGTGGTCTTAGAGGCATCGCCGGTCTCGCTCATACTCGGTGGGCTACCCACGGGGGCGTCACTATGCTTAATGCCCATCCTCACTTGTCATGTAACCGGGAAGTGACTATTGTTCACAATGGGATCATCGAGAATTATTTGGAGCTACGGAGAGATCTAGATGCTAAAGGTCACCTGTTCGTAAGTGATACGGACAGTGAGGTGATAGCCCATCTGGTGGAGGCGGTGTATAGGAATAAGAAGGATGTTCTACCAGCTTTGACTGATGTAGTGCGGCAGTTGAAGGGGGCCTACGCCTTTGCGGCTATACTCGCTGACGCGCCTAATGTCATGGTTGGTGCTCGGCAAGACGCCCCTCTTGTAGTTGGTTTAGGGAATGGAGAGAATTTTCTGGCTAGTGACGCTTTGGCCTTCATAGGTCACACTGATCGGGTTATCTTCCTAGATAATAGGGAGCTTGTGCTTCTGACAGAGAAGAATGTTACTATCTACGATTTTGAAGGCAACGTGAAACAGAAGCCGGCTACTCAGATTGCATGGGAGCTGGGCAGTGTTTCCAGAAGAGAGTTTGAGCATTATACTCTGAAGGAGATTCATGAGCAGAAGGAGACTGTTCTTCAGGCTCTACGCCAAGATCCGCGTAGCGTGGATGTCTTCGTGGATGCGTTGGAAAGGGCTGGGAAGGTCTACATCACTGGTTGTGGAACAAGCTTCCACGCCGCTCTCCTGGCTAAGCTTCTCTTCACCACTTACGCTAAGATTCCTGTGGAGGTTTTGTTGTCCAGCGAATTCGATCAGTACGAGGAGCTGCTGGACAAGAAGGCGCTCCTTATAGCTGTTTCTCAGAGTGGTGAGACTGCTGATGTTTTGTCGGCTGTGAAGGCTGCTAGGAAGATGGGTGTAAAGGTATGTTCGATCGTTAACGCGATGGGTTCGACCCTTGTTAGAGAGAGTGAGTGCACTTTGCTGAATAACTGCGGTCCTGAGATCGGTGTTGCGGCAACTAAGAGTTTCACTTCCCAGCTGATGATCTTCAATATGTTAGCCTTGAGGCTTGGTCAGCGTGAAGCCGAGTTGTCTGATCTGTGGTCTACGGGGCGCCTGGTGGAAAAAACCTTGGGCTTGGATGCTCAGATCCAAGAGATTGCTGATCGACTGCATGTGGCCAATGACTTTTACTTTGTGGGCAGGTCTTTGCATCATCCTCTTGCTTTGGAGGGGGCTTTGAAGCTGAAGGAGCTGAGCTATATTCACGCGGAGGGCATGGCTGCAGGCGAGTTGAAGCATGGGAGCCTAGCTCTTATTTCTGAGGGGGTGCCTGTTGTGGTGTTGAACCCTGAAGATGGTACTTATGGTGACACGTTGAGCAATGCTTCTGAGGTGAAGGCTCGGGGCGGGCGGATCATCGGTGTTTCAACCAAGCCTTCCAAGGTATATGACGAGTATATCGAGATACCTGTTGCCGCGCCTAATATTTACCCTGTTTTGGAGGCTGTTCCTCTTCAGATGTTGGCGTATTATGCTGCTGTCAGTAGGCAGCAGAACCCTGACTATCCTAGGAATCTTGCGAAGTCAGTCACCGTGAAATAGGCGGATTGCTTAGGCCCGCTCCCTCTTGTAGAATACGATCAAGAGGGCAACATGGAGATGGCTGAGATGACGGGGTCCGAAGATATTACTTGGTTCCAGTGATAGGATATAGGTTTGTGTAGGTTGAATCTATCTCAAGACTTTTGTTTTTGCTGGGTTCTTGTGTCTGTGTGTGGTGGGGGTCTAGGGGGGGTTTAAGTAGGGTTGGGGTCTGTTTTTTGCTGTTTTGGTTTGTTTGGCTGTGTTTTCTGGTTGTTGCGGGGTGGTGTTTGCTGGATTGTTTGCGCTGGTGTAGGTTGGGGCCTCCCTCTCCACCCATGTAAGGCAGGTATGTTTTGAGATAGGCTTGTTACGCATAAATAATGGGAATTAGATTAATAAAACAAGGGAGGGTCTCAGATAGTTGTGCTTCGAGATTGAGACATGCCCAGTCTGCGGTCTATTCGTGCACTATGAGGAGTTCGATGCGCATCTGGAGGTCCATAAGAGGCCCGAGGTGGTCGCGGAGCCAGAGTTGAATCTAGAGGCTATAGCTGTGAAGAAGGCTTCTCACTGAAAAAGTGTAGGCAGTCATTAGGTAGGCATCAGGATATGAGCGTTATTGGGCCGGGGCGAGGATTCAGTATCGAGGATTTCCTGGTCAAGCTGGGTCCGTCTAGGAGAGATCTGTTTGAATTGATTAGAGGAAACGTCTTGGGTTTGGGGTCTGATGTTGTGGAGGATGTTCGAATGCATAGGGTGGTTTATGGAAGGGGAGCTTGGCTGCGTAGCTTTGCTGAGCTCCGGCCCACCAGTTTGTGCCTTGAGGTATGTTACAGGGTTAGAAGAGACTCTTCAAATGTTGACTCTGCTACGCCGGGTTCGCTTTCCGTTTCTTGGAGAACTGTCTCCGTATCTTCTGTTGCTGAAGCTTCAGCTGTCTTGTCGTTGATTCGCGAAGCCTATTTGTCAGTGTAGTTGCTTCTACTCTATGTTTGCGTGGAGCTTGGCGAGGTGTTCTTCGCTTAGCTGCATTTCGTCCATGAGGACTGAGATCATAGCGTCGACAAGTATCATGCATGAGTCCTCGAACAGTGTTCCGAGAGGAGCCAACGGCTCGTGGAGTCCCAGTATCTGTCTTGCGAAGTAGTCCTGTCTGCCTTCTTCTTTGCTGATGATTCTGCCTTTGACTTGGACAACGTGATCCGCAAGTAGGGCGAGAGGCGAGTCTTTGAACGAAGTTAATGCGATGACTCTGGCTTCGATCTTCTTAGCGGCTTCGACGGCTGCAGTGACCAGTTTAGTTGTTCCTGAGCCGGAGATGGCTATGACTAGATCATTTGCCATTATTGATGGAACTATGGTGTCACCCAGCACATGGACTTTGTATCCCAAGTGAAGAAGGCGTAGTGCGAACGCTCGTCCTACGAGACCACTTCTTCCTGCTCCTATGACTAGAATCTGGGAGTCACGGTGAGCCATGACCATGTCTATGCACTTGTCGATTTGGCCTTCATCTACTTGAGAAACATTCTGAGTTATGAGGGTGAGAAGACCGAAAACGCTACTCTTTACCTCAAGGCCTCTATGCTTCGACATTTGTCCCCATGATGTGTTCAATTCTCTATGCTGAAAAACCTTTGTGTCCCCGAATCTACTCGGGGAGCTTAGCCTGAGATTTTTCTTCTTTCCCTTGTGAGAAAGCTTGTTTCAAGACTTCTTGGATCTTGACTGCTTTGGCGTTGCCCATGCCTTTCACCCTTGCCATGTCTGAGACTGAAGCAGAGAAGACTTCTCTTGGCGTTTTGAACTCTGCTAGGAGGCGCTCGGCCAAAGTATGACCTACTCCTGGAAGAGATGCTACAATGTTGAGCTGCATTTCTCTTGTAGAATTTGCTTTCTTTTTCTTGTCAAGTAACGGGCCATGAGTGGGCTCCAAACTCACGTGACGGGCAAGAAAGTAAAGGAAGGTCGCTGTCTCCTCAGAAGAGTGGCTTATGAAAAGCCTCGCTGAGGTGTTGGCGGTTACGGAAGCAAGAGCCCCATAGACTACTCTGGGGTTACGTGTCATGTCGCGGAGCTGCAGCAAGTTTCCCTCAACCACTAGCAGCGGCTTGGAGAAGCGATCTGACAAGTCGCGGCACTGTTTGAATAGTCTGCCGTCAAAGATTGATGACAACAGGTCACCTACCGATTTTCTCTCAACAGCAACATCTTTAGACAGAACATAGTCGCCTACCTCCAGCAGGCCGAAGTCTACTCTGATCCCCATGTCGGATAACGCGTCAGGCACACCACTAGGCTTCTCCCTTTCATCCACAGCTATTCTCAGCTTCGGATCAACCAATCGGTGCGATCACCAAGAAGTAGTATAGAGAGACGACTAAGAGCATGACGCTAATTGCACCTGTAGCCCAGTCACGTTTTCTCATACGCAGAGCATAAAGGCTGCTGGGCTTCTTCACTGCTCCATAGGCCCTGGACTCCATAGCTTCCGCCAGCTCCCCACTCCGAATCACGGCCGTGACAACTAGGGGAACAAGAACTGGGATGAAATTCCTGATCCTCTTTATGAAATTGCCTTTCTGCATCTCCAATCCACGGGACTTCTGAGCATCCATGATCTGAGTAGCGTCCAACATCAGAACTGGGACGAATCTCACTGCGGTAACAAAGGCGAAGACCATGTCTTGAGGCAGGCGGAACCACTTCATCACATACTCCAGTTCATCGGGGCTCGTTGTGAGAAAGAAGAGCGATGTGCCGCCTACAATAGCGATGAACCTGATTGCTAAGACGATTGAGTAGACCAGTGGTTGACCTACCAGCATGTTGATGACGAGGATCATGACCGCGAAGCCTGCGGTAAACGACATGGTTCTCACAAGCCTCTTTGCAATCTTGGCGACTATGGCCAGCGAAACTACGACGATTGAAACTATTGAGACCTCCAGCGGAGAATCCGCGACAAGTGCCAAGACAAATAATTCTACTGCGAAGAGAAGTCTAGTCCTAGGGTCAAGGCTATGCACAGGAGACTCCATGTGTCTAAAAATAAATCCGCTTGAAACCCATTGCATCCCAGCAACTACCTCGAAACACTGCTGACCAACCATTGCCGTGCCTCATAGATGTCTGCGAAAGGTTTCTGAGGCGGATTCTTGAGATGAACAGATAATTCTAGGAGCTGAGGCTTCATAAGATTAGCTTCACCAACCACCTCAGGTCTTGAGAAGACTTCAGCAGCAGCCCCATCAGCCACTACCCGCCCCTTCGCCATGACGATCACTCGGGGCTGAAGAGACCAGACAAACTCCATGTCATGGGAAACCAAGATCACAGTCTTCCCCCTGAGGAGAAGCATCTTGATGACTTCCCTAAGCTTCTCCTTCTGAACCAGATCCTGCCCCACAGTGGGTTCATCAAGAACTATGACCTCCGGATCCCATGCAAGAACTATGGCTAGGCAGAGCCTCTTCTTCTCGCCCCCGCTAAGCATCATGGGCGACGAATCCCTATACTCTGTCAACCCGAAGAACTCAAGGGCCCACTCCAGCCTCTTCTTTATGACGCTCTCAGGGAACCCGAAGTTCCTGAGGCCAAAAGCGATCTCATCTGAAACCGTCTCGGAGAAGAGCTGATGATCCGGATTCTGGAATACCACTCCTACTTTACGGGCCAGCTGAGCCACGGTGGTCTGCTTTGTATCCAAGTCGAAGACAGTGACTTTTCCCTCTGTGGGCTTAATGAGACCGTTAAGATGTTTAACCAGTGTTGTTTTGCCAGCCCCGTTCTCCCCAACGATGGCCGTGGCTTCCCCCGTCCGTATCTCGAGACTGACGTTCTGAAGCGCCACAGTGCCATTCTGATGCTTGAAGGTGACTGACTCTATCTTGATCATGGAACCAACCTGTTCACTGCTTCCGCTAGCTCTTCCATGCGAAGAGGTGCCTGGCCGAGATTCAACCCGTGGTCCGTCAGAAGGCCGTATAGCCTAGTTACTGTAGGCACACCTACGCCAATGGTCAACGCCTCCTTCCGTGCCAAGACTTCCCTTGGCGAGCCATCCATAGCCACTGTGCCACGGTCCATCACGATGATTCTGCTGGCTATGCCTGCAAGCAGGTCGAGCCTGTGTTCAACCACCAAAACCGTGATCCCTAGCTCGTCATGGAGCCGCTTAACCAGTAAAACAAGCTCTCTTGCAGTCAACGGGTCCAGCAGCGAAGTCGGTTCATCAAGAATCAAGACTTTCGGAGTCATGGCCAAGACTCCCGCTATGGCGACTCGTTGCCTCTGCCCGTCTGAAAGCTCATGGGGCGCCTGACGAGCCAAACGCTGTATCCCCATCAGGTCGAGCGCCCAATCCACCCTTCTCCTAATCTCGTCCCTAGGGAACCCAAGGTTTTCTAGGGCGAAAGCCACGTCCCTCTCCACCGAAAACATAAAGATCTGGTTCTCCGGGTTCTGGAAGACAAAGCCCACCTTCTTCGCAACCTCACTTACTTGGGTTTCGGCCACGTCGTGTCCGTCAACAATTACTGTGCCTTCTCTGCTACCCGAATACAGGTGAGGTATGAGGCCATTGAGGGATTTTAGAACTGTGGATTTGCCACAGCCGCTGGGCCCGGCCAGTATGACTATCTCCCCTTCCCCTATCTCTAAGTTGACGTTTCTAGCTGCTGGTCTGGATGTTCCCATGTATGTGAAAGAGTAGTTCTGGACCTGTATGAGTGGTTTCAATCCTGTCGCCTACATTTGTCTGGAGGGGAGGTTTGGCTGAGTCAAGCTCTGCTGCTGTTACTCCGCTCTTTCCACTCCCTGATGAGTCTGCCTTTTGAGGCTTGTCCTTTCAGTTGTGATGTAAAGTTTCTCAGCGACGAGAAATCCTATAGATCCAAGGCTCACCAATGCCTCTAGCCGTAACACCTGCTGAAGGCAGAGTGGAGAGGAAGAAAGAGGGCAGGAGCGAGATGAAGATGTGGATTACGTTGTAGATGCCAGTTATGAGGAGGACTGCCACGACTCCTGAGAAGGGTGAAGAGCTAGCAACCAGCCCTGTTTTTTCAGCCAGTGACACTGCGAATCCCAGAAAATCTGGGAAGATCACTACCAGTGCCACGTAGTTAGCAATTGTCATAAGAATCACTCTTGAAATGGTGGCGAATACGAGACCTGATGAAAGAGCAGCTCTGAGCCCCATCTTGCCCAGGATTTTCGAGAAAAGGGAGATTCCGAGCCACATGCCTAGCGCAGAGGATGCTACGGCGACGAACTTCATGGTGGCCCCGAAGGTTCCGGTTGTACCTACGAAGCTTAGGGTCGCCCAGAGGACCAGAGATGAGATTATGCCTGCCATGGGGCCGAAGACTAAAAAGGAGAACATGACCGGTATCTCCGCGAAGTCAAAGGTCAGATAGGTTAGAGGGAAGAACGGTATGCGGAGGAACTGCGGTACCGCGAGGAGCCATGCCAAGGCGCCGAAGACTGCTGCGCCGGCTATCTGCACAGTTCTGTTGGATCCGCTTTTCGGTTTCTCCATGGGTCTGCTTTTACTTGAGGCTGTTTTTAAACTTTGTTGGTAGATACCAAAATAGTGGTGGAAGTAGACGGTGGTAAGAGTTAAAGCCTTGTTTCCAAGGAAACCCGTGGAGAGAAGGAGTAAGAACCATGAGTAAGTCTAAAGAGAAATCGCCTAAGAAGCAGACTAAAGCCAAGAAGGCATCTAAATCTGAGTCCAGCTCCAAAGCTGTTGCAAAGTCCATCGATAAACAGGAGGAGAAATTTGCCAAACCTCGACCAGTTACTGCTCCTCCTCACGCTGTCATTATGAGTCGAAGGCTGGGAAAGACGAGGGCTGGCAGAGGGTTCTCTGTGGCGGAAGTGGCTGGAGCAGGTCTGGACGTGGTTGGGGCTCGGAGATTAGGGCTGCTTGTAGACACTAAGCGTGGAAGCAAACATAACGGGAATATTAACGCCCTGAAGAAGTGGCTGGAGGGCTAGGTGTTTTTCCGCGCATCGGCGACAGAGCCTTTCAGATATCTAATGTGCTGGAATAGGTATTCTTGGGCATA